>NZ_JBSFGE010000004.1:0-595430 GCF_053596435.1 Streptomyces sp. NPDC001700 | reverse complement strand
GACCACCCCGTCGCCCCCAACCAGGACAGCGTGGCCCGCTGCATGCGGCTCGCCCTGGACGACGCCCGGATCAAGCCGGAGGAGGTCGACTTCGCCGCCGCGCCGGAACCGCCCCCGCCGCCCCCGGACCCGCCCACCCCGCTCCACACCCCCGACGCCGCAGCGACGGACGGCTCCGGGGACGGCGGCAGCACCCCCGGCGGGCGCGGCGGACGCGGCGAACCCGGCACCCGGGCCAAGGCCCTCCCGGTGCGCCGCCCGCCCGCGCTGCCCCGGCGGCTGGAGCTGGCCCGCGCGCTGCGCCCGCTCAAGCGGCGGGTCCGGGCGCCCGGGCGGCGCATCCTGGACGAGCCGCTGACCGCCGACCGCTCCGCCCGCGCCCGCCGCCCGGTCCCCGCCCTGTGCCACGCCTGCGAACGCTGGCTGGAGCTGGCCCTGGTGGTGGACGACAGCGTGTCGATGTCCGTATGGCGCCGTACCGTGGACGACTTCCGCGAACTCGTCGAGGGACACGGCGCCTTCCGGGACGTACGCCTGTGGCGGTTCGACGCCGACGACCCCGCCCTCGTCCTGCGCTACGGCACCGCCGGTGAGGACGGCGCCGACCAGGCGGCGGAGGGCCGTAACCCCGCCGAGCTGCACGACCCCTCCGGGCGTCGGCTGATCCTCGTCCTCACCGACGGGGTCGGCGACCTGTGGGGCACCCCCGACATGACCGCGACCGTACGGGAGTGGGCGCGCCGGTCGCCCCTGGCCGTCGTCCAGATGCTGCCGCCCGACCTGTGGCACCGCACCTGGCTGCCCCCGGTCCGCGCCGAGCTGCGCGCCACCGGCCCCGCCCGGCTGACCGTACGGCCCGAGGGCCCCGCCGCCGTCCACGCCGGAGCGGCCGCCGACCTCGCGCCGCTGGTCACCCTGGACCCCGAATGGTTACGCCCCTGGGCCCAGGCGCTGTCCGGCAGCCGCACCACCTGGCGGCCCGGCTCGGCCGTCGACCTCGGCCGGGAGCCCTGGTACGGACGCCCCGAGGCGGCCGCCGACGCCGCGCACCGCCTGCCGGACGACACCGCGGCCCCGGAACGGGTCGAGGAGTTCCGCACCTGGGCCACCCCCGAGGCGCTGAACCTGGCGTACCTGCTGTCCGCCGCCCCGCTCACCCTGCCGCTGATGCGCTGGCTCCAGCAGCATCTGCTGCCCGCCACCGGACCCGCCCACCTCGCCGAGGTGTTCCTCTCCGACCTGCTGGTGCGCACCGCCGCCCGCCGCCGGGGGGAGGACCCGGACCAGGTGGTGTACGCGTTCCGCGACGGCGTACGCGACGAACTGGCCCCCGGCCTCACCCGCACCGACGCCTACCAGGTGCTCACCACCCTCATCCAGGCCCCCGAGGCGCTCGCCGTGCCCTTCGGCGGCTCCCTCGACTTCCGGGTGCTGGCCGCCGACCCGAGAGGCCCGCTCGAACTGGCCGGTGGCCGCGCGTTCGCCACCGTGGCCGCGTCGGTGCTGGGCGGTCTTGGCGGCGAACTCGCCCCGTACGCCGCGCGGATCCACGCGGCGCTGATCGGCGGCCACCCGGCCGGGAGCGGGGGAGCGGCCGACGGGCCGGTCTTCGTGGAGTGCGCCCGGGTGGGCGGCCGGGACGTGGCCGTGACGACCTCCGGCGGCGAGCTGTGGATCTGGGACCTGGCCACCGGCCACGGCCGTCTGGTCACCCACCGGGGCGCGTTCGGCATCACCGCCCTCGCCTGCGCCACCACGGCCTCCGGCCGCAGCCTCGCCGTGACGCTGTCCGCCGACGGCGCGCTGACCGCCACCGACCTCGGCGCCGCCGTGGACCAGGCGCCCGAGGGGGGCCCGAACGTCTGGGAATGCCTCTTCCGGGGGGACATCACCCAGATCCGGCCGCCCGTGCTGGCCTGCCATGAACTCATGGGCCAGCAGGTCGTGGCGGTCCTCGGCCCGGGCGGGATCAACCTGCTGGACCTCGACAGCGGCGCCTCCTTCCTGCCCACCGTCCCGGTGGCCGAGCGGGTGAGCGCGCTGGCGCTGCTGACCGAAGGCGGCCGGTCCCATCTGCTCACCGGGGACGCCGAAGGCGTCGTGCGCGGCCGGGTCCTGGAGTCCGCCGAGGTGGTCGTCGGCGGCGGCGAGGCACCGGCCGGCGCGGCCCGGCCACCGGGGCGGCGCCACGTGCTCAGCTTCGGCTTCGGCGCCGCCGCGGACCCCTCGCTGGAGCCCGCCTGCCGCGGTCTCGCCGAGGCCTTCGAGGAGTTCGGCTGCCGCACCCGGCTCGCCATGGACGTCACGGCACGGGAGTTCCGGCGTACGGTCGAGGAGACCTCGGCCGGACTCACCGACGCGGACGCCCTGATCGTCCATGTGGCGGGCCAGTCGGCGGAAAGCGGGACGCTGTTCAGATCGCTGCCCACCGATCAGACGCGGGGGCGGCGCCTGATGATCGCGGACGACTGCCCGGCCGTACGGAACGCCCTCGTCCCGGTCTTCGGCTTCGACGCCGTCCTCATCTCCGGGCCGCCCGAGCGGGCCCCCGCCTGGGACCTCACCCTCGCGCTCGCCGAGTCACTGCGCCACTTCGCGGCCGGTCGCGGCAGGCGCGCCCGCTACGAGCAGTTCATCTCCTTCGGGGACGTGCTGGACCTCGCCCACGAACTCACCGACGGCCGCACCTCGAACAGCGTCGTGCTGTCGCAGCGGGACAACGACGACTTCCTGCCCAACCCCCGCTACCGCCCGTCCCTGCTGCCCCTCCTCGACCAGGGCCCGGCGGAACCACCCGAGACACCGGCCCTGCGGCAGCTCACCCACTGGATCGACAACCGGTCCGGGGGCGGGCTCGCCCTGGTCACCGGGGAGCCCTGGAGCGGCAAGACGACCCTGCTGGCCGCGCTGGCCACCCGGATGCGGCGCTTGCCCGGCCGCCCCACGCCGGTGGCGGTCTCCGCGGCCGGACGCGACGCCGCCGAGCTGGCGTGGGCCGTCGCACGGGAGATCACCATGCCCGGCGCCCCGGTGCCGGGCACGCCCGACCAGCTGGTCGCATGGCTCCAGCAGCTCACGGTCCCGCCCGTCGTCGTGGTCGACGCCCTGGACGAGGCGCGGGACCCGGAGGCCGTCGTGGCCGGACTGCTGCGCCCGCTCCTCGACTCCGCGGCCTGCCGACTGGTGGTCGCCACCCGATCGGGCCGCGCGATGTTCACCCTGATGGGCAGCGAACAGCACACCCGCATCACCCTCACCCCCTCCCCGGAACTCCAGCACCGCACCCTGCGCGAGATGTGCGACCGCGTGCTGGCCACCGCCCCCGCCTACCGCGCCGCCTCCGCCGCCCCCCTGCGCGAGGCGTTCGGCGAGGCCGCCGCCAGGGCGCTCGTCGAGCGGAGCCCGGTCGCCGAGCAGGTCCTCATCGCCCGCGCCTACGCCGGATTCATCGCCTCGCGCGGCGAACCGCTGGAGGACCCCGAGGACGCGCGCTGGGTGGGTTCCGGCGTGCCCCGCACCAGCGCCGACGTCGTGGCCCTGCTGCTGGCCGACGCCCGTAACCCCTGGACCGTGCCGGTGCTCACCACGCTGGCGGCGGCCGGGAACGACGCGCTGACGGACACCGAGATCCAGCGGCGCTGCGGGCCGCCCTCGCTCTACGAGGTACGGGAGGCCCTGGCGCCCGTACGCGGACTGCTGGACTCCCTCACCGACGGCCGGGACCGGACGCTGTACCGCCTGGCGGCCTCATCCGTCGCGGCACAGATCCTGGAGGCGCAGGGCCTCGACCCCGCGTGCGAGCCGACGCCCCGGCGGCTGTGGTCGAAGCCGGTTGCGATGGGGTTCTGCGCGGGCCCGGTCACGGCAATGGCCGCCACGGCCGGGCCGTCCGGACCGGCGCTCTGTTTCATGGGATCCGGCAGCTCCGTGCTGATGCTTACCCCCGTCGTCGCGGGTGAAGTGTTGGGGGCGCTGTCGGTCATGGAGGGATCGGAGGGCCAGCCCCTTCCGCAGCTGCGGTTCGTCGACTGGGGAGGCGACCAGGCGCTGGTCCGCAGCTCCCGGCAGCGCTGCACCGTGTGGCCGCTGAACGGTCCGACGCACCCCGAAAACCGCACACCCGAGGACCTGGGCCCCATCGAGGCGTTCACCGCCACCATGACCGCCGACGGGCGCCCCCTGGCGGTCGCGGTGAACGAGAAGGGCGCTCCCCGGGCCTGGCATCTGGACGACCGCACCCCCGCCGGTCAGCCGTTCACCCCCGCCCCCCGGGTGCTGGGTGTCCATGGCTTCGGCCATGGTCAGCACAACCCCACGGAGCTGTCGCACCAATGGCTCCTGGCCCTGCGCGACGGCGCGGAGCGGGTCGGCCACACCGGGCCCTCGGCGCCCTTCGACGTGCGCGTCGCGTACTACGGCGGCGCCTTGCGCACCGCGGGCGGGAAGACCGACAACGGCAACGGCGACAGCGGTAATGGCGGCAACGGCAACGGCCGGGGACGGCTGCGCCGCCTCGCGGACGCCCTCGTACGGGCCGTGGGCATGCCGAACGCCCTGCTGCCCGGCATGGGCAGGGAGCTGTACGTCTATCTGCACGACCCCGCGCAGCGGGCCCAGGCGCGGCACATCGTCGCCGAGGCCATCGCCGCACGGCGGCCGGACGTCGTCATCGCCCACTCCCTGGGCTGCGTGGTCGCCTACGAGGCGCTGTGCGAACGGCCCGACCTCTCGGTGGACCTGCTGGTGACCCTGGGCGCGCCGTTCGGCCTCGACCTGGTCTTCAACCGGCTGGAACCCGCGCCCGTCGACGGCCGGGGCCAGCGCCCCCCGGGCGTACGGCGCTGGGTGAACCTCGTGGGCACCGACGATCCGCTGGCCACTCCGCGCGACCTGGCCGAGCGGTTCGAGGGCGTCTCGGTCAACATCCAGTGCGAGGGGCTGGGCCTGGACACCGTCCGCACCCAGGGCTACAGCTATCTGCACAGCGTCGAGCTGGCCACCGTCCTCTCCGAGCACCTGGGCCGTGGTGACCGCCGGGATAAATAGTGTGCCAAGCGGCTCATGTTATTACATGTGTATGAAACCGGGGGCCTCGATGCGTGACACCTGTCGATGGTCGGGGTGTGGTCGGACACCTAGGTTTCACTGAACCGCAACCCACCCCACATCCGCCTCCACCAAGGCTTCGGTCCTGCTCAGGGCCGCTTTTCGTGCTGCCGATCCCGCCGTCATGAGAGACGAGGAACGATCATGAGCGCCCATAAGCCGATCACTACGGACGCCCGCGCCCCCGGCGCCGACTCGCCGCCGGGTGCGGCCCCGCCCGGCGGTTCCGGTTCCGGTTCCGGCTCCGGTCTGCAGGCCGGGCTGAAGAACCGCCATCTGTCGATGATCGCCATCGGCGGGGTGATCGGGGCCGGGCTGTTCGTCGGCTCCGGGGCGGGGATCGCCGCGGCCGGGCCCGGCATTCTGCTGTCGTACGCCCTGGTCGGCACCCTCGTCGTGCTGGTGATGCGGATGCTCGGCGAGATGGCCGCCGCCGATCCGGTCTCCGGTTCGTTCTCGTCGTACGCGGACCGGGCGCTCGGCCGCTGGGCGGGGTTCACGATCGGCTGGCTGTACTGGTTCTTCTGGGTCGTGGTGCTGGCGGTGGAGGCCACGGCCGGGGCCGCCATCCTCACCGGATGGGTGCCCGCGGTGCCGCAGTGGGCGTGGGCGCTCATCGTGATGGTGGTGCTGACCGCGACGAACCTGTTCTCCGTGGGTTCCTACGGGGAGTTCGAGTTCTGGTTCGCGGGCATCAAGGTGGTCGCGATCGCCGTGTTCATCGTGGTCGGCGGGCTGGCGGTGTTCGGCCTGCTGCCGGGGGGCTCCGACGGTGCGATCGGTGCCGCGAATCTGACCGGCCATGGCGGCTTCCTGCCCAATGGTCCCGGTGCCGTGCTCACCGGGGTGCTGATGGTCGTGTTCTCCTTCATGGGCAGCGAGATCGTCACCCTCGCGGCGGCGGAGTCCACCAATCCGCGCAAGGCGGTCGCCCGCGCCACCAACAGTGTGATCTGGCGGATCGCGGTCTTCTACCTCGGTTCGATCGCCATCGTGGTGACGCTGCTGCCCTGGGATTCCCCCGAGGTGAAGAAGAGCCCGTACGTGGCCGTGCTGGACCACATCGGTATCGCCCACGCCGGTCAGCTGATGGACGTGATCGTGCTGACCGCCGTGCTCTCCTGTCTCAACTCCGGCCTGTACACGGCCTCCCGGATGGCGTTCTCGCTCGGCGGTCGCGGGGACGCGCCGAAGAGCTTCAGCCGCACCACCGGGCGTGGTGTCCCGGCCACGGCGATCCTCGCCTCGGTCGTCTTCGGCTTCGTGGCGGTGTTCTTCAACTACGCCTACCCCGACACCGTGTTCCAGTTCCTGCTGAACTCCTCCGGCGCGGTGGCGCTCTTCGTATGGCTGGTGATCTGTTTCTCCCAGCTGCGGATGCGCAGGATCCTGGAGCGCGAGTCGCCGGAGCGGCTGACGGTGAAGATGTGGGCATACCCGTATCTGACCTGGGTCACCATCGGCATGATCGTCTTCGTGGTCGGCTACATGTTCACCGATCCGACCGGCCGTGAGCAGATGATTCTGTCGCTGCTCGCCGCGGCGGTGGTGCTCGGTGTCGCCGTGGTGCGCGAGGTCCGGCGGAAGTGCACACCCGAGGCGCCCGAGTCGGCCGAGGAAGCACCCGCGAAAAATCTGACGTAGCGTCAAAAGACCATGTGCGCGCAGGATGGGCGGAGTGGCCGACTCCGCCCATGATGCGGCCATGGAAGGAAAACTGACACGTCGTCACTTTCTGGGGCTGGCGGCCCTCCAGACGGCCGCCGCCCTCGGTCTCACCAGAATCGGCCTCACCCCGGCGGCCGCCGCCCGGAGCGCCGACTACGCCCCCGCCCTCGTCATCGGATCCGGCTACGGCGCGGCGGTCGCCGCGCTCCGGCTGGGCGAGGCGGGCATCCGCACCCTGGTCATCGAGATGGGCCGACTCTGGGAGGCGCCAGGGTCAGGCGGTTCGGTGTTCTGCTCGATGACCGCCCCCGACCACCGCTCCATGTGGTTCAAGCGCAGGACCGAGGCGCCGCTGTCCACGTTCCTGTGGCTGGACGTCATCAACAAGGACATCACCCCCTACCCCGGGGTCCTGGACCGCGTCCGGCACCCGAACATGTCCGTCTACGTCGGCCGCGGGGTCGGCGGCGGATCGCTGGTCAACGGCGGTATCGCGGTCACCCCGCCCCGCGCGTACTTCCAGGAGGTGCTGCCGGGCGTCGACGCGGACGCCATGTACGGCACGTACTTCCCGCGCGCCAACCGCATGCTCGGCACCGCCGCCATCCCCTCCGACTGGTTCGAGACCACGGAGTGGTACCAGTACGCCCGGGTCGCCCGCGCCCAGGCGAGCGCGGCGGGGCTGAAGACCGTCTTCGTGCCCAGCGTCTACGACTTCGACTACATGCGGCGCGAGGCCGCCGGGACCGCCACCAAGTCCGCGCTCGGCCAGGAGGTCATCTACGGCAACAACCACGGCAAGCGCAGCCTCGACAAGACCTATCTGGCGGCGGCGCTCGGCACCGGGAACGTCACCATCCACACCCTCAGCCGCGCCCGGGCGGTGCGGCGGGCCGCCGACGGTACGTACGTCGTCACCGTCGACCGCATCGACACCACCGGCGCCGTCACCGCGACGGACGAGATCGCCTGCCGCTCGCTCTTCCTCGGCGCGGGGAGCCTCGGGACGACCGAACTCCTGCTGCGCGCCCGCGAGACCGGCGCGCTGCCCGCGCTGAACGCGGAGGTCGGCCGGGGCTGGGGCGGCAACGGCAACGTCATGCTGGGCCGCGCCAACCACATCTGGAACCCCACCGGGGCCCATCAGTCCACGATCCCGGTGACGGCCATCGACGACTGGTCCAACGCGGCCAACCCGGTCTTCGCCGAGATCGCCCCGCTGCCCGCCGGAACCGAGACCTGGGCCAGCCTCTACCTGGCCATCACCAAGAACCCGCAGCGCGGCACGTTCACCTACGACGCCGCCAAGGACGCCGCCGTACTGAACTGGAGTGCCACCCAGAGTGCCCCGGGTATCGCCGCCGCGAAATCCCTCTTCGACCGGGTCAACGCGGCCAACGCCACCATCTACCGCTACGACCTCTTCGGCGACACCCGCGCCTTCGCCGGTGACTTCTGCTACCACCCGCTGGGTGGCTGCGTCCTGGGCCGCGCCACGGACACCTACGGCCGGGTGGCCGGTTACCAGCGGCTCTATGTGACCGACGGAGCCCTCGTCCCGGGCTCCATCGGCGTCAATCCCTTTGTGACGATCACGGCCCTGGCGGAACGCACCATGTCCCGTGTCCTCGCCGAGGACGACGTCGGCCGCTAGCGATACGCGGCCCCGGGACGTACCGCATCGCGCCCCGGGGCATCACGTCACGTACGTGGCGTCACATGCTCAGCACGGAATCGTCCTGGACGCGGGCGCCGGGGAGCTGGTGCCGGGCGGCGATCAGGGCGGTGTCCACATCCCGGGTCCCGGTGGAGACGCACAGCGTGTACGCGACGTCGTCCATGCGCTGCCGCACCTTCGGGCTGCCCACGTCGGCGTGCAGGGCCTGCAGGGTCTCGTACTGCTCGACGAGATTGCGCAACACGGCGGGGTGGGCCATCAGCATGGGGGCTCTCCTCGGGTGATGAGACTGCTGGACAGGGGGCTGGTCGCGGATCCGTCTACCCGGCGCGCGTGGCCCCATGCGTGGCCGTCGCGGGCGCCGCCGCCACGGGTGCGGCAGGGCGCTGCCGGGGCAGGAAGGCGGCGAGGACGAAGGCGAGCAGGGCCGCTCCGGCACCGATGGCCATGACCACCCGGAAGCCGTCCTGGGCGGGGAGGGTGACGGGGCCGAGCGTGGTGGTCATCTCGGCCAGGACGACGCCCGCCACCGCGCTGGAGATCGAGGTGCCGATGGACCGCATCAGGGTGTTGAGGCTGTTGGCCGCGGCCGTCTCCGTCACCGGCACGGCCGCCATGACGAGCGCGGGCATGGAGCCGTAGGCGAGCCCGATACCGGCGCCGATGACACAGGACACCAGGACGAGGTGCCAGATGGCCGACATCAGCACGATGTTGAGGGCGTAACCCGAGGAGACCACGACGGCGCCGATCATCAGCGTCACCTTGGGGCCCTGGTTCTTGGAGATACGGGCCGACAGCGGCGCCATGGCCATCATCACCAGACCCGACGGCGCCATGACGAGGCCGACGGTCAGCATCGTCTCCCCGAGACCGAAACCCGTGGCCTTCGGCATCTGGAGCAGCTGCGGCATCAGCAGGGACATCGCGAACATGGAGAAGCCGAACACCGCGGAGGCGAGGTTGGTGAGCAGCACCTGACGCCGCGCGGTGGTGCGCAGGTCCACCAGCGGCCGCGCGGACCGCAGTTCCCACCGGCCCCACAGCGCCAGCGTGAGGGCCGAGGCGAGGAAAAGACCGAGGGTGAGCCCGCTGGACCAGCCCCAGGCGGCCCCCTTGGAAATCGCCAGCAGCAGGCAGACCAGCGCGACCGACAGACCCGCCGCCCCCGCCACGTCGAACCGTCCGCCGCTGCGCACCGCGGATTCCGGGACGAGCCTGGCGACGAGCACGGTGGCGAGGACGCCGAATCCGGCGGCGGTCCAGAACAGCACATGCCAGTCGGCGCGTTCGGCCAGCAGTGCGGCGGCGGGCAGGCCCAGGGCGCCGCCGACCCCGAGCGAGGCGCTCATCAGGGCGGTGGCCGCGCCGAGCCGTTCGGCGGGCAGTTCGTCGCGCATGATGCTGATGCCGAGCGGTATGACCCCGGCCGCCAGGCCCTGCAGGGCGCGTCCGACGACCATCGGGGCCAGGGAGTCGCTGAGGGCACCGACGACCGACCCCGCCACCAGCAGGCCCAGGCTGATCAGGAGCATGCGGCGCTTGCCGTACATGTCTCCCAGCCGCCCGATCACCGGTGTCGCGACGGCGGCCGCGAGCAGGGTGGCGGTCACCGCCCAGGTGGCGTCCGAGGCCGAGGCGTTCAGCAGGCTGGGGAGCTTGGGGATCAGCGGGATCACCAGGGTCTGCATCAGCGAGACCACGATCCCGGCGAAGGCCAGGACCGCCACGACGGTGTTCGCCCGCGGCGGTCCGGAGGCTCCGGCGGCGGGTCTGGGCAGGGCGTCGGACATGGCGGAGCCTCCGTCTGGGACAAATTTAAATCAGCTGGTTGACTTAATGTACCGGACCGGGAAGGCTGTGACACAGCAGAGGAAGGGACAGGCATGACGCTTGCGGAGTTTCCGATGGCCAGGGCGGCGGGCTGCCCGTTCGACCCGCCTCCCGCGCTGCGGGAGGCGACGGAGGAGGGGCCGCTCGCGAGAGTCCGGCTGTGGGACGGCAGCACGCCGTGGCTGGTGACCCGGCACGCCGAGCAGCGGGCCCTGCTGGGCGACGCGCGGGTCAGCGCCGACGCCGCCCGGCCCGGCTATCCCAGCTCGGCCCCGCTGCCCCCGGGCGGTACGGGCTTCAGCTTCATCCTGATGGACGACCCCGAACACGCCCGGCTCCGGCGGATGGTCACGGCGCCGTTCGCCATCAAGCGGGTGGCGGCGATGCGTCCGGCCGTGCAGAAGATCGTGGACGGGCTGATCGACGAGCTGCTGGCCGGGCCCGCTCCGACCGACCTGGTACGGGCGTTCGCCCTGCCGGTGCCCTCGCTGGTGATCTGCGAGCTGCTGGGGGTGCCGTACGACGACCACGACTTCTTCCAGGAGAACAGCAACGTCCTCATCAACCGTGAGGTGACGCCCGAAAAGCGGTCGGCCGCCCACGCGGCGCTGCTCGGCTACCTGGACGGCCTGATGGGCGAGAAGATCGCCCAACCCGTGGACGATCTGCTGTCCGGGCTGGCCGGACGGGTCACGGCGGGTGAGCTGACCCGCGAGCAGGCGGCCCAGACGGGCGTACTGCTCCTGCTCGCGGGCCACGAGACCACCGCGAACATGATCGCGCTGGGCACCCTCGCCCTGCTGGAGAATCCCGGACAGCTCGCCCTGCTGCGGGAGTCGGACGATCCGAAGCTCATCGCCTCGGCGGTGGAGGAGCTGCTGCGCTACCTCAACATCACGCACAGCGGGCGGCGCCGGGTGGCGCTGGACGACATCGAGGTCGCGGGCCAGGTGATCCGGGCCGGGGAGGGGATCATCCTGGCCAACGACATCGCCAACCGCGACCCCGAGGTCTTCCCCGACCCCGACCGGCTGGACATCGAGCGCGACGCCCGCCGCCATGTGGCGTTCGGCTTCGGGGTGCACCAGTGCCTGGGCCAGCCGCTGGCCCGGATGGAGCTGCAGGTCGTCTACAGCACGCTCTACCGCCGCATCCCCACCCTCCGGCTGGCCACCGATCTGGAGAAGATCCCCTTCAAGCACGACGGTTCGGTCTACGGCGTCTACGAACTGCCCGTGACCTGGTGAACCCGCCCCGGCTCAGGCCGGGTTCACGCCCAGGAGGCTCCGTACCCGGGCGGCGAAGAGCGGGTCGGCCCCCTCCAGGGCCTTCCGCAGCCCGGCCTCGTCGGCGAAGGGCCGCGCGGCCGCGAACTCCCGCGCCCGGTCCGCCGGGGCGCCGCACTCGGCGGTGAGGACGGCCGTCGCCTGGTCCGTGGGCAGCGCGTCGAACCAGCGCAGCCCGAGCGCGGCCAGGCCGTCCGGGGTGGGCGCGCCGAAGAGCCGGAGGCGGGCCAGCCCGCCGTCGGGGTGGATGTCCAGCCGGACGTGGGTGACCGGCTGGGTGGTGGTGATCCGGAAGCGGTGCGGGGTGTCCCGCTGCAACCGGGTGCGCGGCAGCAGATCGAACCACGCGCCGGCGGCGTCCAGGTCCCCGGCGGTGGCGTCGATGCCGCGCAGCCGGGCCGAGCCGGGGGAGTTGCCGATGAAGTACGAGGTGTCGATGGTCGCGTGGGTGATACGGCCGCGGGTGGCGAGCTGCGCCACGATCCAGTCGTTGCCGTCGTCGCGGCGCCTGCGGGTCTCCCAGCCGTCGCCCATGACCCGGGGCAGCCCGGGGGCGAGGACGTTGTTGGGCGGGGAGTAGAACCGGTTGCTGGCGTCGATGACCTCGCCGCCGTTCTCCACGGCCGCCAGGTCGAAGGCGGCGGGGTTAAGGAAGCGCGGATCCGGCACCACCTGTCCGTGGACGCGCAGCCGCGCCACCCCTCCGTCCGGGTGGATGTTCAGCCGGACATGGGTGAAGCGCTGTTCCACGTCCACGGCGAAGCGGTGCTCGCTGTCACCGCCCAGGGCGCTCTTGGGGACGATGCTCACCCACGCGGCGTCCGCGATCTCCTCGGGCGTGGGATGGCCTTCGACCGCGCACGCCTCGAGAGAGCAGTGTTCGGGGTAGTTGCCGGTGAAGTGGGCCGTGTCGACGACGACGCCGTGGATCACGCCGGGGGTGCCGAGGCGGACGATGGCCCAGTCGTGGTCCCCGTCCTCGAACTCGGGGCGGCGTCGCCGGGTCTCCCAGCCGTCCATGATCTGGCCCTTGTGGCCGAAGGTGTGGGGCTGGAAGACCGGTGCCGCGGGGCGGAGCAGGTTCTCCTTCTCGGCGAAGAACTCGTCGTTGGCCGCGATGACGCCGCCGCCGAGCGCGCGGGCGGCGAGGTCGGGCAGCAGGGTGAAGTCCGTCATGTCTCTCCTCGGCTCGGGAGCCGTTGCCTGAAGCCTCCCGGCGGCGCGGCTTCGACCGCGTGGATCACGCCGCCGGGAGGAGTGTGAGGGTGCCGGGCGGGGCCGCCCGGGGTGTCATCCGATGGCGGTGCGGACCGCCGTGGGGGCGTGTTCGGGGCTGGTGGCCAGCTCCTCGAACTCGTTGACGTTGTCGAGTTCGGTGCCCATGGACACGTTGGTGACGCGCTCCAGGATGACCTCGACGATGACCGGCACCCGGTGTTCGGCCATGAGCTTCCTGGCCTCTTCCAGGGCGGGCGCGATGCGGTCGGGTTCGAAGACCCGGATGGCCTTGCAACCGAGCCCTTCGGCGACCTTCACGTGGTCGACGCCGTAGCCGCCGACCTCGGGGGCGTTGATGTTGTCGAAGGAGAGCTGGACGCAGTAGTCCATGTCGAAACCGCGCTGGGCCTGGCGGATCAGCCCCAGATAGGCGTTGTTGACGACGACATGGAGGTAGGGGATCTGGAACTGGGCCCCGACCGCGAGTTCTTCGATCATGAACTGGAAGTCGTAGTCGCCGGAGAGGGCGACGACGGTGGCCTCCGGGTCGGCCGTCGCCACGCCCAGCGCGGCCGGGACGGTCCAGCCCAGCGGCCCGGCCTGCCCGGCGTTGATCCAGTGCCGGGGGCGGTAGACGTGCAGCATCTGGGCGGCCTGGATCTGGGAGAGGCCGATCGTGGAGACATAGCGGGTGTCCGGCCCGAACGCCCGGTTCATCTCCTCGTAGACCCGCTGCGGTTTGACCGGCACCTGGTCGAAGTGGGTCTTGCGCAGCATCGAGCCCTTGCGGCGGCGGCAGCTGTCGGCCCAGTCGGCGCGGTCCTTGAGGGTGCCCGCGGCCTTGAGTTCCCGGGCGGCCTCGACGAACAGCCGCAGGGCGGCCCCGGCGTCGGAGACGATGCCGTAGTCGGGCGCGAACACCCGGCCGATCTGGGTGGGCTCGATGTCGACGTGGACGAAGGTGCGGTCCTTGGTGTACGTGTCGACGCCGCCGGTGTGGCGGTTGGCCCAGCGGTTGCCGACGCCGAGGACGAAGTCCGACTCCAGCAGGGTGGCGTTGCCGTAGCGGTGGGAGGTCTGGAGACCGACCATGCCCGCCATCAGCGGATGGTCGTCGGGGATGGAGCCCCAGCCCATCAGCGTGGGCACCACGGGCACCCCGGTCAGCTCGGCGAACTCCACCAGCAGATCGGCCGCGTCGGCGTTGATGATGCCGCCGCCCGCCACCAGCAGCGGCCGCTCGGCGGCCTGGAGCAGCCCGATCGCCTTGTCGATCTGCGCCCGGGTGGCGGCCGGTTTGTGGATCGGCAGCGGCTCGTAGGTGTCCGGGTCGAACTCGATCTCGGCCATCTGGACGTCGATGGGCAGGTCGATCAGGACCGGCCCGGGGCGGCCGGACCGCATGAGGTGGAACGCCTGCTGGAACGCGCCCGGCACCTGGGCGGGCTCCAGCACGGTCATCGCCATCTTGGTCAGCGGCGCCGCGATCGAGGCGATGTCGACCGCCTGGAAGTCCTCCTTGTGCAGCTTGGCCACCGCCGCCTGGCCGGTGATGCACAGGATCGGGATCGAATCGGCGCTCGCCGAGTACAGACCGGTGATCATGTCGGTGCCCGCGGGGCCGCTGGTGCCCACGCAGACCCCGATGTTCCCGGCCCTGGCCCGGGTGTAGCCCTCGGCCATGTGCGAGGCGCCCTCGACGTGCCGGGCCAGGACGTGGGTGAGGCCGCCGTCGCCGCGCATCGCGGCGTAGAAGGGGTTGATCGCCGCTCCGGGGAGACCGAAGACGTGGGTGGTGCCCTCGCGCTTGAGGATTTCCACCGCCGCCTGGGCCGCTGTCATACGCGCCATGGGGTTGCTCCTGTGGTTCCGGGGGTTCAGTGGATGTCGCGGCCGGCCAGGCGCTCGACGCCGCGCAGCAGTGCGGAGTGGTCCAGGCCGCCGTCGCCGCAGGCGCGGGCGGAGGCGACCAGCTGGGCGACGACGGAGCCGACGGGCAGCGGTGCGCCGACCGCCCGGGCGGCGTCGGTGACGATGCCCATGTCCTTGTGGTGCAGATCGATGCGGAAACCGGGCTGGAACGTACGGTTCAGTACGGCGTCCCGCTTGCGGGCCAGCACGGTCGACCCGGCCAGGCCGCCGCCCAGCACCTCCAGCGCCGCCCCCAGGTCCACCCCGGCGTTCTCCAGGAACACCACGGCCTCGGCCAGCGCCTCGAGGTGGACGGCGACCATCAGCTGGTTGGCGGCCTTGACCGTCTGGCCGGAGCCGTGCGGGCCGACGTGCACGAGGGTGGTGCCCAGCGCCTCGAACACCGGCCCCGCCTCGGCGAAGTCGTCCGGCTCGCCGCCGACCATGATGGACAGCACGCCCTCGACCGCTCCGGCCTCACCGCCGGAGACCGGGGCGTCCAGCGTGCGGACGCCCTTCTCCTTGGCGGCGGCCTCGACCTCCAGGGAGGTCTGCGGGGTGATGCTGCTCATGTCGATCAGCAGGGTGCCCGGCGTGGCGTGGGCCAGGACGCCGTCCTCGCCGAGGACGACCTCCTTCACCTGCGGGTCGGCAGGGACCATGGTGATGACGACCTCGGCGTCGCGCACCGCCTGGGCGATGCTGTCCGCGCCGTGGCCACCGGCCGCGATGAGCTTGTCGACGGCGGGGCGGCCGCGGTTGTAGCCGGTGACGGTGTGCCCGGCCCTGACCAGGTTGGCGGCCATCGGGCCGCCCATGATGCCCAGGCCGATGAAGGCGATCTTCCGTGGTGTGGCGGTCATCGTGGCGCTCCTTCGTATCGTGGCGGTTGTTCGGACACCGGGTCAGGCCTGGGCGGAGCTGCCGCGCCGCTCGCGCGGGAGCCAGTCGAAGCTGTCGGCGCCCGGGCCCTGGGCCTTGTACTCCAGGCCCACCCAGCCGTCGTAGCCCGCCTTCTCCAGCGCGGTCAGCTGCCCGTCGAGGTCCAGCCCGCCGGTGCCCGGGGCGCCCCTGCCGGGCGCGTCCGCGATCTGGACGTGGCCGACGCGTCCGGCGTGGTCGGCGATCACCCGCGCCACGTCGTCGCCGTTGACGGCCAGGTGGTAGAGGTCGGCGAGGAGGCGGAGGTTGCGGGCGCCGGACGCGCGCTCGACCCGGTCGATGACGCCGAGCGCGTCCGCCGCGGTGAGCAGCGGATACGCGGGGGCGCCGCTGACCGGCTCCACCAGGACCGTGCCGCCGATGCGCCCGGCGGCCTCGGCGGCGAGCGCCAGGTTCTCGGTGGCGAGGGCGTCCTGCTCGGCCGGGTCGGCTCCCTCGACGCGGTTGCCGTAGAGGGCGTTGAACGCGCGGCAGCCCAGCTGTTCGCCGATGGCCACGGTCACGTCGATGTTGTCGCGGAACTCCGTGCCGCGGGCGGGCCAGGACACCAGGCCGCGGTCGCCGCCGGGCATGTCCCCGGCGAAGAAGTTCAGCCCGGTCAGCCGGACCCCGGCGTCCCGCACCGCCCGGATGAAGGCGTCGATGTCCTTGTCCTCCGGCACCGCCACGGTGTGGGGCCACCAGAACTCGACGGCGTCGAACCCGGCGGCCTTCGCCGCGGCCGGGCGCTCCAGCAGCGGCAGCTCGGTGAACAGGATCGACAGGTTGACCGTGTACGGGAGGCGGTGGTCGCTCATGTCTCACATCCCAGGAAGGAGAGTGCTCCGCAACTTCCACGATGCGGATAGTGTTTTTTGCTTAGCGGAATAACAACCCGCGAGGTGCGCTGGCGTCAAGCCCCTGGCGGCGGTTGATGGCGATGGGCCCGCTTCAACAAAATGTTTGATCCATCCGGTCCGTGCGAAGCGTTGACATGGCTTCGCGGCGGACCTATACATCTCCCAAGTTGAAAAAAGTTTTCCGCGAAGTGGAATGGCCTGGATGGGGAGAGGTGACCACCCCCTCCCATGGGCCGAGCCGTCCCCCGGTGGCAGCACCCCCAGCACCCCGGCGGGACCGTCCCACGCTCGTGTCATCCCCAGAGGAGCCCCGCCCCGTCTGTGGAGTGCGGCCCGCCCCAGGAGGTTCTTGACGTGAAACCCATCCATCTGCTCGGCGCGATCCCGTTTCTCGGGATCCTCGGGGGGATCTTCTTCGTCAACCGGGTGACGCCCTACGTCCTCGGTATGCCGTTCATCCTCTTCTGGCTGGTCCTGTGGGTCGTGCTGATCTCGGTGACCATGGCCGTCATCTACCGGCTCGACCCCGCCAACCGTGAGGAGACCACCTCGTGATCGCCCTCGCCGTCATCGGCCTCTTCCTCGCCGCCTCGCTGCTGCTGGGGCTGCGCGCCCGCCGCGGCAGGGACATGGACCTCGAACAGTGGTCGGTCGGCGGCCGCGGCTTCGGTACGATCTTCGTCTTCCTGCTGCTGGCCGGCGAGATCTACACGACCTTCACCTTCCTCGGCGCCTCGGGCTGGGCGTACGGCAAGGGCGCCCCGGCGTACTACATCCTCTGTTACGCCTCACTCGCCTATGTGCTGTCCTACTGGCTGCTCCCGGCCGTGTGGCGGTACGCCAAGCAGCACCGGCTGATCTCGCAGTCCGACTTCTTCGTGGCCAAGTTCGAGAGCCCGCTGCTCGGCGCCCTCGTGGCCCTCGTCGGTGTCATCGCGATGGTGCCGTACCTCGTCCTGCAGCTGAAGGGGCTCGGGATCATTGTGTCCGTCTCCTCCGACGGACGCATCCCCTCCCACTGGGCCATCGTGATCGGCACGGTCGCCCTGACCGTCTACGTCACCATCTCGGGCATCCACGGTTCCGCGTGGACCGCTGTCATGAAGGACGTGACCATCCTCGCGGTCGTCCTGATCCTGGGCATCTATCTGCCGATCCACTACTTCGGCGGCTTCGAGAACATGTTCCAGGCGGTCGACAAGAGCCAGGCGGGCTTCCTCACCCTGCCTTCCAGCGGCATGAGCACCTCGTGGTTCTCCTCCACCGTGTTCCTCTCGGCGCTCGGCTTCTACATGTGGCCGCACACCTTCAGCGCCGCCTACAGCGCGCAGAACGAGCGTGTCTTCCGCCGCAACGCCATCTTCATGCCGCTCTACCAGCTCATCCTGCTCTTCGTCTTCTTCGTAGGCTTCGCCGCCATCCTCGTCGTGCCCGGCCTCAAGGGCGCCGACGCGGACCTCTCGCTGCTGCGCATCACCACCGCCACGTTCCCCTCGTGGTTCGTGGGCATCGTCGGCGGCGCGGGGCTGCTCACCGCGCTGGTCCCCGGATCGCTGCTCCTCATGACGTCCGCGACCTGCCTGGCGAAGAACGTCTACCGACTCGCCCGCCCGCAGAGCAGTGACCGCCAGGTGACCCGCCTGGCACAGTGGCTGGTTCCCGCGCTCGCGCTGGTGTCCCTCTACTTCACCTTCAACGGCGGCAGTTCGATCGTGTCGCTGCTGCTCATGGGCTACGCCCTGGTGACCCAGCTCTTCCCCGCCCTGCTGGCGAGTCTGGCCAAGCGGAATCCGGTCACCAAGCAGGGAGCGGCCGCGGGCATCCTCGTCGGAGTGGTCACGGTCGCCGCCGTCACCCTCTCCGGCGCCACGGTCGGCAGTCTGCTGCCGGGATTCCCGCAAGCGATCAAGGATCTGAACGTGGGCGTCATCGCGCTGGTCCTCAACACCGTGGTGATGGTGGCCGTGTCCGCCGCCACCCGCCCGGCGGGGCGCCCCAGCCCCGCGCCGCAGGCCCAGCCCGAGGCCACGGCCGGTGCGGGCTGATGCCTCGCTGATGGCTCATGGATACGCCGCCACCCCCGGCCCGGCCGGGGGTGGCGGCGTGTGTACGGGCGGCGTCACCAGCTGCTCTTGGTCACCCCGGGCAGCTCGCCCGCGTGCGCCATCTCGCGCAGCCGGATGCGGGACAGACCGAAGGCGCGCAGATGGCCACGGGGGCGGCCGTCGACGGAGTCCCGGTTGCGTACGCGGGTGGCGCTGGCGTCGCGCGGCTGGCGGCGCAGCTCCCGCTCGGCGGCCAGGCGTTCCTCCTCCGGGGTGTGCGGAGCGGCGATGAGCGCCTTCAGCTGGGCGCGGCGCTTGGCGTAGCGGGCGACGATCGCGCGCCGCTGCTCATTCTTGGCGATCTTGCTCTTCTTGGCCATCAGACCTTTCCTCCCCGGGCGCGGATGCGGGCCACGGCGGCCTCGACGCCGATGCTGTCGACGGTCTTGACGGCCCTGGCGCTGAGGGTGAGCCGCACATGGCGGCCCTCGCTGGCGAGCCAGTAACGCTTGCGCTGGATGTTGGGGTCGAACCGGCGCTTGGTGCGGCGGTGGGAGTGCGAGACATGGTTGCCGAAGCCGGGCTTCCGGCCGGTGAGTTGGCAGTGGGCGGACATGGGTCCTCTCCGGGGTCGTGTCCAGGGGTGTGGCTGCCACCGTAGCAGCTAGATGAAAATGATAACCAAAACTAGTGCTCGACCACCTCACCCGCGTCCAGCACCACGGTCCGCGTGGCGAGCGAAGCGGTGTCCGTGTCGTGGGTGATGAGGATCAGCGCCAGGTCGTCGCGGTCGCGCAGCAGCGCGGCGAGCAGATCGAGGAGGCCGCGCCGGGTGACGGTGTCCAGGCCCGAAGTGATCTCGTCGCACACCAGCACCCGGGGCCGGGCGAGCAGGGCACGGGCCAGCGCCGCCCGCTGGAGTTCGCCCCCGGACAGCTGCCCGGGGAGCCGCTGTACCAGCTCGTCCGCCAGCCCGAGGCGGGCCAGGGTCGCCCGTGCCTCGGCCCGCGCCTCGGCCGGGGCCGCGCCCCTGAGCCGTACCGCCGTGCGCGCCACCTGGTCCAGCACCGGCCGGTGTTCGTCGAAGGCGGCCCGTGGGTCCTGGAACACGTACTGGACGGCGGCGGTCTGCTCCCGGGTGCGGACGCGCAGGCTGCGCGGCAGTGGCGTCCCGTCGAGCAGCACCTGCCCGTCGTGGTCCCGGTGGAGTCCGGCCAGGCAGCGGCCGAGGGTGGTCTTGCCGCTGCCCGAGGGGCCGAGGACGGCCAGACAGGTGCCGGTGCGCACGGTGAGTTCGCCGGTACGGAGCACAGGGGTCGAGCCGTGGCGGGCGGTCAGGCCGCGCACCCGCAGGACGGCGTCGCCGGGTGGCACGGGAGCCGTGGTACCGGTCGCGGGCGCGTGTGTCGTGGTCGAGGGCTTCGTGGCCCCGGTCGCGGGTCCCGTGGCCCCGGTCGTGGATCCGTGTGCCGCGAGGAGTTCGCGGGTCCAGGCGTGGGCGGGGGAGTGCCACACCCGCTCGGCCGGTCCCGCCTCCACCACCTTCCCGTCGCGCATCACCGCCACTTCGTCGGCCAGGGTCCGCACCACGTCGAGGTCGTGGCTGAGCAGCACCACCGCGATGCCCTGCGCGGCCACCGAGGACAGCCGCTCGACGATACGCCGCTTCGCCACCGGGTCCTGCCCGGTGGTCGGTTCGTCCGCGACCACCACCCGGGCCCCGAGCAGCAGCGCCTGCGCGAGCACGACACGTTGCTGCTGGCCGCCCGACAGCTGATGCGGATAGCGGCGCAACATCGCGCCCCCGTCCGGGAGTTGGGCCTGCGCCAGGGCGGTGAGAACACGTTCGCGTGACCCCGCGCGGCGCTCGGAGCGCGGCAGCTGCCGCACCTGGCCGCGCGCGATGTCACCGAGCAGCGCGCCGACCCGGCGGGCCGGGTTGAGGACGGCGGCCGGGTGCTGGGGCACGTATCCGGCCAGGCCGTCGGCCACCCGGACCCGGCCGGTGACCTTCGCCCCCGGCGGGTACTCGCCGAGCAGCGCGAGGCCCGTGGTGGTCTTGCCACTGCCGGACGAGCCCACCAGCGCGATGACCTTCCCGGGCAGCGCCCGCAGGCTCACCCCGTCGACAATGGCCCGGCCGCCGGTCTCGACGCGCAAGTCCTCGATCTCCGCGACCGGCTTCATGTCCGTTCCCCCTTCTCCAGTCGCCGACGGCGTTCCAGTACGGCGTCGCACAGCAGGTTGCATCCCGTGGTCAGGGCGACGATCAGCAGCGCGGGCACCACGGCCGCCCAGGGCTGGACGAACAGCCCGGTGCGGTTGCGGTCCACCATGACGGCCCAGTCCGCGGCGTCCGGCGCGACGCCGATGCCCAGGAACGCGGCCGTGGCCACCAGATACAGCACCCCGGTGAGCCGGATACCGGCGTCGGTGGCGAGGGTGCGCAGCACCGACCGGCCGACATAGCCGAAGCCGATCCGCCACCATGTCTCGCCCTGCATGCGCAGCGCCTCCACGGCGGGGCGCGAGGCGGCCTCGGCCGCGGCGGCGCGTACGGTCCGGGCGGCGTCCGGGATGGTGGCGAGCGCCACCAGCAGGGCGAGCCCCACGGCGCCCGGCGGGACGGCGGTGGCCACCAGCAGGAGCAGCAGCAGCGACGGCACCGCGAGCAGCACATCGAGGGGACGCATCAGCAGGTCGTCCAGCCACCGCCGATGGGTCAGCGCGGCCAGCAGCCCGACCGGCAGGGCGATCAGATAGGTGAGGGCCGTCGCGGCGAACGAGACCAGGACCACCGGGCGTCCGCCGAGCAGGATCTGCCGCCCCACGTCGCGGCCGGTGAAGTCGGTGCCGAGCCAGTGGCCGCCGCCGAGCGTGAAGGACACGCCGCGCGGCCCGGCCTCGCCCGCGAAGAGCGGCCCGAACAGGGCCAGGGCGAGCGGCACACCGGTGAGCACGACCGCGACCGCGTAGCGCCCCCGCTTGCCGGGGTGGGTCCTCACGCCGCCACCTCCGCCCGGGGAGCGAACCGGTGGGCCACCAGATCGGCGCCGGTGTTGAGGACGACGGTGATGAGCCCGAACACCACCGCGAGCCCCTGGACGATGGGCATGTCGCGCTCGGCGACCGCGTTCAGCAGGACGGTTCCCAGCCCCGGGATCACGAAGAGGCCCTCCACGACGATGACCCCGCACAGCAGCCAGTCCACGGTGCGGGCCAGGTGCTGGGCGGCCGGGGCGACCGCGTTCGGCAGGGCGTGCGCGTAGCGGACCCGGACGCCGGAGACGCCGTACCGGCGGGCCTGGGCGGCGTACGGCGAGGCCAGCGCGTCGATCATCCCGGCGCGCACCAGCCGGGCCAGCGAGCACACCGGCCGGGACAGCAGCACCAGCACGGGCAGCGCCAGGGTGGCGGGGTGGGCGAGCAGATCGGTGCCGTAGCCCACGGCGGTCGGCGGAAACCAGCCAAGACGCAGCGCGAACACGGTCACCAGGAGGGTGCCGAGGGCGAATTCGGGGACGGCGTACACCCCGAGCGCCACCGAGCTGATGACCCGGTCCGTACGGCGCCCCTCGTGGCGCGCCGCGAGCACCCCGAGGCCGACGCCCAGCGGCACCAGGAGTAGCAGCGTGAGCCCGGCGAGGAGCAGCGTCGGCGGGATGCCATCGGTGACGTACGAGGTGACGGGGCGGCCGGAGACCAGCGAGGTGCCCAGGTCGCCGTGGAGCAGCCCGGACGCCCAGTCCAGCAGCCGCGCGTACGCGGGGCGGTCCAGGTCCATGGCGTCCCGGATGGCGGCGATCCGCGCCGGGTCGGGCTGGTCCCCAGCCAGCGCCACGGCCGCGTCGCCCGGCAGCGCCTCGGCCAGCGCGAACACCAGCAGCACCACGGCCACGGTCTGCGCCGCGCCGAGCAGCAGCCGCCGGGCGAGCCAGGAGCGCAGACCCGTCACCGCAGCCAGACCTTGTCGAACCGGGCCCAGTCCAGGGTGTTGGCCGGTGCGTCGCGCGCCACGCCGCCGACCGTGCGGGCCGTACCGATGATCCAGTCGGCGAACCCCCAGACCAGGAAGCCCCCTTCGGCGTACAGACGGCGCTGCATGCGCGCGTACACCGCCGCCCGCTGCTTGGCGTCCCTGGTGGACTGGGCCTGCTGGTAGAGGGCGTCGAAGTCCTTGTGCTGCCAGTGGGTGGCGTTGGTGGTGGAGCCGGTGAGCAGCCGCTGGGAGATATGGGATTCGATGGGCATGGCGCCGGAGCGGTAGCTGCACAGGGTGCCGGAGTCGAGGATGTCGTTCCAGTACGAGTCCTTGCTGCCGTTGCGCACCGTGATGGTGACCCCGGCCTTGGCGGCCTGGTCGCGGAAGATCCCGGCGGCCTCGGTGAATCCGGCGGCGACGGCCGAGGTGTCGAGGGTGACCCTGAGGTCTTCCGCGCCCGCCTCTTTCAGCAGCTCGCGGGCGCGTCCGAGGTCCTGTTCGCGCTGCGGCAGGCCGTCGGCGTAGTACGCGTAGCCCTTGCCGAAGAGGTCGTTGCCGATCTCGCCCGCCCCGGACAGGGCGCCGTCCACCAGCTCCTTCCGGTCGGCGATGAGGAAGAACGCCTCGCGGACCCGCTGGTCGTCGAAGGGCGGGCGGTCGGTCTTCATGGCGAACGCCTGCATGGCGCTGCCCTTCAGCCGGACGATCTCGATCTGGCCGGTCCCCTCGTGGGCGCGCGCCGTGGTGGGGTTCAGCTCGTGGGCGTACTCCACCTGGCCGCCGAGGAGGGAGTTGACGCGCGCGGACTCGTCGTTCGCGACGATGAATTCCAGCCGGTCGAGGTAGGGCGCGCCGTCCCAGTAGGCGTCGTTGCGCCGCAGCACGGTGGAGCGGCCGGGGGAGAACGAGACGAGGCGGAAGGGCCCGCTGCCGACCGGCGTCCGATCGAAGTCCTCGGCGCCCTCGGGGACGATGTACGCGCCGAACGCGGCGAGCACATTGGGGAATTCGGCGGTCGGGCGCTTGAGGACGAACTCGACCGTCCGCCGGTCCAGCGCCCGGCTGGCCTTCAGATCGATGGGCTCCAGCGACGCCTTGGCGCGGAAGGCCTTCTCCGGGGTGGCGATGCGGCGGTAGCTGTAGAGGACATCGCCTGCGGTCACCGGCTTTCCGTCGTGGAAGGCGGCATCCCTGAGCGTGACCTTCCAGCGGTCCAGGCCCGCGTTCGGCTCCCACGACGTGGCGAGGCGCGGCCGGGCCACGAGGTTCGCGTCGTAGTCGGCGAGCTTGTCGTAGAGCGCCTTGGCGCGGGCGGCGTCGGCGAACAGGGCGCCCAGGTGCGGATCGAGGCTTTCGCTCGCCCCGCCACCGGCGAACGCGGCGCGCAGCCGCCCGCCGCGCTTCGGCTTGCCCTCGCCCGGTCCGGGCGCGCCGGAGGGAGCGCCGCCACATCCGGTGAGGGTGAGCGCGCCGAGCGAGGCCGCGCCCGAGGCGGCGAGGAAGCCACGGCGGTGGAGGCCCGGGTGGCGGAGGCCCGGGTGGCGGAGGCGGGGCGCGGGGTCGTCATGCATGAGGTGTCCTTGGCTAGGCGGTCAGGGGTTTTCCAGCCGGGCGATGAGGTGCAGCCGGTCGGCGTCGGCCCTGTCGCCGGGGGTGTCGCCGTCCCGCCACGGCGGTTCGGTGCGCGGGCCCGGCCCGTCGTACAGGGCGAGGACGGTGAAACCGTGTGCGGCCAGGAAGTGGCGCAGCTCCTGGGGGAGCAGCAGCCGCCACGCGGAGCGCTGCTCGACCGGTGGCGAACCGTCGTCGGCGGTCCACACCCGGGTGCGGCGCAGCAGTTGCGCGGTCCGGTCGACGCGGAGGGTGGTGGTGGACCGGTAGCCGGTTCCCCGCCAGGTGAACGCGTTGACGGCCGGAGTGTCCAGGAGGTCGGTGCGGCCCAGGAAGTAGGCGCCGTTGCGCATCTCCGCGACGAGCAGGCCACCGGGTGCCAGAGCGCGGTGGCAGGAGGCGAGGAAGCCGTCGAGTTCGTCGTTGGTGTGGCAGTACAGCAGGGCGCTGTCCAGACACACGACGGCGTCGTACGTGCCGAGTGCGAAGCCGCGCAGATCGGCCCGGCGGTACTCCGGCCCGGGATGCCGCTCGCGCGCGTGGTCGAGCATGGCGGTGGACATATCGGCGCCGGTCACCGTGCGGCCCGCGCGGTGCAGATGCGCGGCGTCGCGCCCGGTGCCGCAGCCGAGGTCCAGGACGCGCGGCCCCGCGCCGTACCGCCGCAGGGTGTCCTCGGCCCAGCGCCCGGCCAGCCGTTCGGGGTCCGGGAACCGGGCCTCGTACAGCGCGGGGCTGTCGGTCAGCAGATTGCCGGATCCCATGTCGCAGCTCCTGTCCCCGCTCACGCGGCCGCCACCAGGGGCTCGGTACGGGCGGGCAGCGCGCCCGTGCGGTGCAGCCAGGCGACGCCGCCCGCCGAGGCGAGGCCGAAGCACAGGCAGCAGGCCCACGGCAGCCACGCGGCGCCGCCCTCCCCGGTGTCCATGGCCCAGCCGACGGCCGTGTTGCCCACGGCAGCGGCGATGCCGGACACCACGTAGAACACCCCGAAGTAGGTGCCGGTCAGCTCCGGCCGCCCGAAGCCCGGGATCAGGTCCATCACGAACGGCTGGGCGGCCATCACCCCGAGGTAGAGCAGCAGCGCACCGGCCAGCACCGGCAGCGCGTACAGCACCGCCGTGCCACGGCCACCGGGCGAGGCCCCCGCCACCAGCATCGGCGGTACGAACGCCAGCCCCATCAGCGCGAGGCCCGCGCCGATCCACCGGCCCCGGCTGCCACGCCGCTTCAGGGCGCGGGTGACGCGCAGTTGCAGCGCCAGGTTGGCGACCGTGCCGACGAGGAACACCAGCCCGGCCGCGCCGTCCCAGCCGGTGGCCTGGCGCGCCCCGGCGGGCAGCAGCAGATACAGCTGGTTCTCCAGGGTGAACATGCCGACCATGGCCAGGGCGAACGCCAGGAAGGCCCGGTTTCCCACCACTTCCCGCCAGTCCGAGAGGACACCGCCGGACGACGGCTCGACCTCCCGGGCGGGCAGCACCAGCGCCTGCGCCACGGTCAGCACCGCGAAGATGGCGGCGGCGGTGAGCGCCGAGGCGCGGAAGTCCACGAGCAGCAGGGCGCTGCCGAGCAGGGGCCCGATGAGGGCGCCGGTGGTGGCGAACACGTTGAACAGAGCGAACGCCTCCGCCCTGCGCCCGCCCGCCTCCCGGGCGAGATACGCGCGCACGGCCGGGTTGAACAGCGCCCCCGCGAGGCCGCTGAGCACGGACGCGGCCAGCAGTACCGGCAGTCCGTCGCCGAGCGCGAACAGGGCGAATCCGGCGGTGCGTACGGCGCATCCGGCGATGATGACGTTCCGCGCGCCGAGCCGGTCCGCGGCCGATCCGCCGATCAGGAACAGTCCCTGCTGGCTGAGGTTGCGCACCCCGAGGACGATGCCGACGACCGCCGCCGACATGCCCAGATCCTCGCCGAGGTGGGTGGCGAGATACGGGATGAGCAGATAGAAGCCGGTGTTGACGCCGAGCTGGTTGACCAGCAGCAACCGGATGGCGAGCGGGAAGCCGCGCAGTTCACGCCACATTTTCACGGCGGCCCTCCTCTCCCGTCTCCTCGGTGGTGGCCAGTGGCCGTACGCCGAGCCCGGGGTGGCCACTGGCCCGCACCACGCCGTCGGTGCCGCCGATGCCGGTCCACGGGTCGCGGGCCAGCAGCAGGTGTCCGTCCAGGTCGGTCCAGCGGGCGTGGCCCGCGAGGTGGACGGCGGGGGCGATCCCGAGGGTGCTGGCGGTCAGGCAGCCGAGCATCAGCGCGGTGCCGCTGCCCTCGATGAGCGAGGCGATCCGCAGCGCGGCGTGGACACCACCGCACTTGGCGAGCTTGACGTTGACACCCTGGACCCGTCCGGCGAGGCGGCGGACGTCCTCGTAGGCCACCGCGTCCTCGTCGGCGATGACCGGGAGCGGCGCGTGCGCGGCGAGCCGGGCCAGCGCCTCGGGGTCGCCCGGCGCGATGGGCTGCTCGACGGCCTCGACGCCCAACTCGGCGCATTGGGGCAGTAGTTGGCGCGCCTGGGCGGTGGTCCAGGCGCCGTTGGGGTCGAGCAGCAGCCGGGCGTGGGGTGCGGCGGCCCGTACGGCCCGTATCCGCGCCAGGTCGTCCTCGGGGTCCGGGGTACCGGCCTTGACCTTGATGACGGAGAACCCGCTGTCGGCCAGGCACCGGGCCCGCACCGCCGCGCGCTCGGCCGCGACGATGCCGATCGTGCGGGCGGTGGCGGCGTACGGCTCGGCGGTGGCGCCGACGAGCCGGTGGACGGGGTGTCCCGCGCGCTTGCCGCACAGGTCGAGGAGGGCGGATTCGACGGCCGCCGTCACCGCGGCGGGGCGGTGGCCCGGTTGCTCCTCCCACAGGGCCCGCAGCGCGCTCTCCGGGTCGGCGAACCGGCCCAGCTCCAGGGCCGCTTCGTGCAGCAGCCGCTGGAGGGCGGCGGTGTCCAGGCCGTAGTACGCGCTGCTGACGGCCTCTCCGTGGCCGCGCTGCCCGGCGTGTTCGATCCGCAGCCACACGGCGTCGCGCGCGGCCATGGTGGAGCGGGAGATGCGCAGTGGCTCGGCGAGGCGGAGCGTCACGGTGCGTTGGCTGACGTTCACGGGCTCTCTTCCCGGGTCGGGGTCCCGCCGGTCAGCGGGTCGGTGACGGTGGTGCAGCGGGCCCAGCCGGTGGCCTCGGCGGCGTGCGGGTGGGCGATCTGCACGGGGCGGGTGGCGGCGGTGGTCAGGTCGACGCCGTGGGCGGTGGTGAAGTCGTCGTCGTAGACGGTGCCGAGGTAGCGGTGCGGCCCGTCGGGGAAGACGGTGGCGACGACGGCGCCCGGGTGGACACGGGCGGCCCAGGCGGACACCAGCGCGACCGCGCCGGTGCTCCAGCCGCCGCTGACGAAGCTGCCCCGGGCCAGCCTGCGGCAGGAGTCCGCCGCTTCGGCCGGGCCGATCCAGTGGACTTCGCCGAAGGCGCCGTACGCCACGTTGCGCGGATGGATGCTGCTGCCCAGACCGCGCATGAGCCGGGGCCGGGCGGGCTGGCCGAAGATGGTCGAGCCGGTGGCGTCCACGCCGATGAGCCGCAGCCCGGGCCAGCGAGCGCGCAGCGGGCGGACGAGGCCCGCGCTGTGGCCGCCGGTGCCGACGCTGCACACCAGGATGTCGAGGTGGTCGAGCTGGGCGGTGAGTTCATGGGCAAGGGAGGCGTAACCGGCCGTGTTGTCGGGGTTGTTGTACTGGTCGGGCCAGTACGCGTCCGGCAGCAGGGTCCGCAGCGCGCGCAGCCGGGCGAGGCGCGCGGCCTGCCAGCCGCCCTCGGGCGCCGGGCGGTCGACAAGTTCCAGCTGGGCACCGTAGGTACGCAGCAACCGCCGCATCGACGGTTCCAGCTCGGTGTCGCACACCAGCACGATGGGGTGGCCGAGCGCCTGGCCCGCGAAGGCGAGCCCGACGCCGAGGGTGCCGGAGGTGGACTCCACCACCGGGGCGCCGGGCCGCAGTTCCCCGCGCTCCCGGGCGCCGAGCAGCATGGACACTGCGGCGCGGGCCTTCATGCCACCGGCGCCGAGCCCTTCGAGCTTGGCCCAGAAACCGGGGTGGGGGCAGGGCAGATCGGTGGTGACCCGGGCGAGCGGGGTGCGGCCGAGCAGGGCGAGGAGGTCGGGGTTGGCGGTGGTGTGCTGGACGGCCGTGGTCATGCGGAACCCCCATAACAGTGAATGAGCCCGGGGCCGCCGTCGAGCCAGAAGAAGGGGTACGGCTCGGCGCACACCGCGCTGACCCCGGCGCCCAGGAAACGCGGCAGGATCGCGCTGCCGGTCTGGGCGAACATCACCAGCGGCTTCCCGTGGCGCAGCGCGTGTTCGCGCAGCGGCTCGAAGGTGCCGTTGCCGAGTGTCATACCGGAGGCGAGCACGGCGTCGCAGCGGTCCAGCTGGGCCAGCGCGTCGGTGACGACCGGCTCGCCCCACTCCGTCGTACCGCCCTTGAGATCGCACGCCACATAGCCGAGGCCGCGTGAACGCAAGGCTTCCAGAAGGGAGTTGACGACTCCGACCACCAGCACGGTTTGGCCCGGCGCCGGGCCGAGCAGCCCGGTGACGGCCTCGGCGCGGGCACGGGACTTCTCCAGCGAGGTACCGGCGGCCAGCGGCTGGGGGTATGCACCGGACGCTGGGGAGGTGTGCGGCAGCGTCCGCAGGAGATAGGCGTCGAGTGCGGCGATACGGACCGGTGTCAGCTCGTGGCGCAGCAGCCGCGCCACGTCCGCGCCGACGCAGTCGTCGATCGCCTCGTCGGGCAGCGCGCCCGGCTCGACCGCGCACGAGCCGACGGCCTCGCCCAGCCGCAGGCTCAGCACCTCGTTGCGGTAGCCGCCGCTGCGGCCGTCGTGGCGTACGGCCTGGCGCGTGGTGAAGGCCACGGCGATCCGCTGGGTGCGCGGATCGGGCCCGAAGGCGCCGTCCAGCACCCGGTCGACCAGGTCTTCGTACGAGGCACACGGCGGCGCGGCGGTGAGCGGGCCCGGGCGTGCGGTCACCGGGCCACCAGCCGCGGGCGCAGTCCGGACAGCAGCGCTTCGACCCGGTCGCGGGCGCCGGGCCCCTCGGGGTCGCCCGCCATGACGTGGCCGAGGTACGCGTTGTTGTTCCCGGCCGCCGTGACGGCCGCGCCGGGCTCGGTGAGCTGGACCTCCAGGACGTCCGGCGCCTCCCGTACGGTGTCGCCGCCGTCGATCGCGGCCAGGGTGCCCGTGGTGTCCGGCACCAGAAAGCCGATGGCGGCGCTGCGCAGCCCGGTGTCCCAGCCCCGCAGGTCGGGCCGGTGGCCGAGGGCGACGTCCACGCAGGCGGTGGCGAGGTCGATCCCGGTGACGTGGCGGATGAGTTCGGTGATGCGGTTGCCCGCGGGGCGCGGGTTGACCTCCACCACGCGTGGCCCGGCTGCGGTCAGCTTGATCTCGGTGTGCGCCACGACGCCGTCCAGACCGAGCGCCTTCAGGGCGGACAGCGCGGTCTCGCGCGCCGCCCGGTCGTCGGCGGGCGCGAGGGTGGCGGGGAACATGTGGCCGGTCTCGATGAACGCGGGCGCCCCGCCGACGCTCTTGTCGGTCACCCCGATGACCTCGGTGGTGCCGTCGTACGACACGGTTTCGACGCTGACCTCCGGGCCGTCGAGCAGCTCTTCGAGCAGTACGGCGGGGGAGCGGCGCTGTCCCCGGGCGTTGACCGGGAAGCCGTCGAGCGCGCGCCACGCGTCCCGCAGCGCGGCCTCGTCGTCGACGCGCCGTACGTACATCCCGGCGCACAGGTCCACGGGCTTCACCACCAGCGGATAGCCGATGTCGCGGGCCGCGTCGGCCACCTCGGCCCAGCCGGAGCGGACCGCGAACCGGGGTCCGGGCAGTCCGGCGGCGTCGAGGGCGCGCCGGGTGGCGTCCTTGCGGCAGGCGGTCTCCACCGCCTCGGCCGAGGGGCCGGGGAGGCGCAGGCGGTCCGCGATGCGCGCCGCCACCGGCAGGTAGTAGTCGCACGAGGTGATGACCCCGTCGAAGCCGAGGGCCGTGTGCAGCCGCTCGGCCTCCGGTAGCAGGGTGCCGGGGTCGTTGGTGTCAGCGGTCAGCACATGGCGGGCGGCCAGCAGCGGGTGAGCGGTGCCCTCGGGTGCGGAGCGCAGGTAGTGGTGCAGGTCACGGGTGAGGAAGGTGAACTCGTGCCCGCTCTCGCGGATCGCCCGTGGCAGCAGCCTGCTCATCGATCCGACCCAGCTCTCCACCATCAGCAGATGAGCCACAACTCTCCTTCGTCGCCGTGCGGTTGGTTTCCGGGCAGGCCGGGCCGCGCCCTTGGCGGCAGGGGCACCCGTCTTGACCGCCTAGACGATATCGATAATCGTTTTCATTGTCATCTGATGATCCGACCGGATCCTCTGAGCTGAGCTGATTGCGAGACACATGAATCCGGCTGTACGACGCACCGTCCTGTGGTGCGCGCTCGCGGCAAGCGCCGCCGCCCTTCTCCCGTCCACCCCGGCCCGCGCCGGGGCCCCCGTCCGTGCCGGGATCCCCGCCTCGCCGCTGCGTTTCGGCGCCTGCCCGGCCTCCGTACCCGACCCGCCCGCGCCCGCGCGCGTCACCTGCGCGCGGCTGACCGTGCCGCTCGACTGGCGCCACCCGGGTGGCGAGCACATCCGGGTCGCCGTCTCCCGCGTACGGGCCTCCGGAACCCCGGCCGAGCGGCGCGGCATCCTCATGGTCAACCCCGGCGGACCCGGCGGCTCCGGTCTGCCGTACGCCGTCACCAAGCGGGCCAAGCTGCCCGAGAGCGTGCGGCGTTCGTACGACATCATCGGCTTCGACCCGCGCGGTGTCGGCCACAGCGCCCCCGCCGACTGCGGCCCCATGGGCGGCCACTTCGACACCCCCGGCGCCGACCCCGTGCCCACCGGCCGCGCCGCCGAGCGGGCCCACCTCGTCGCCCTGCGGCGCATGGCGGACGACTGCGCCAGGGGAGCGGGCCACGCCCTCCGCCACCTGTCGACGGAGCAGACCGCACACGACATGGACGCCCTCCGCGCGGCGCTCGGCGAGCCGCGTACCGGCTACCTGGGCGTCAGCTACGGCAGCTACCTCGGCGCCGCCTACGCCGCCCGGTTCCCCGGCCGGGTGGGCCGCATGGTGCTCGACAGCGTCGTCGGCCCCGAGGAGTGGTACGACTTCGACCTGACGCAGGCCCGGGCGCTGCTGCGCCAGCGCGAGGTGTTCTTCGGCTGGGCGGCGCGCCACGCGGACCGTTTCGGGCTCGGCGACGGTACGGACGCGGTACGCGACGCCTACCGCCACGCGCGGGCCCGGCTGACCGGCGGTGTCGGCCCGGCCGAGTTCGACCGCGCCGTGTACCACGCGCTCGGCCGCACCGAGCGCTGGACGGACCTCGCCGACGGAATCCGGGCGACCCTGCGAGACGGCGACACCGCGCTCCTCCGCCCGGACGCCCCCTTCGACGGCGCGGAATCGCGCAACTACGAAGCCGCCAACCGCATCGTGAAGTGCGCGGACGGCCACGCCCCCGCACCCCGCCAGGTGGTGGCCGATGTGCGCCGTATGCGACGGCTCGACCCGCAGCCGGTCCTCACCGGGATCGAGGCGTCCACCTGCGCCTACTGGCACCACCGCCCGGCCCACCGCACCCCGCTCGGCGGCCCCGGCGCCCCGCCCGCCCTGCTCATCGCCTCCGCACACGACCCCGTCACCCCCATCGAGGGGGCGCACCGGCTCCGCCACCGGCTGCCGGGCTCCCGGCTGGTGACACTCCACCAGGACTACTCCCACGGCGTGTTCGCCAGCCGGGGCAACCCCTGCGTCGACCGGGCGGCCGCCACGTATCTGGTCGACGGCCACCTCCCGGCCGCCGATGTGCACTGCACGGGCCCCGGCCTGCCGGAGCCGGGGCGGTGAGGCGGTTAGGGGCCCGCACGGTCGAATTCGTTCGGCCGTACGGCCCCGGGCGCGGGTGCGCGGCCCGGCCGTCAGAAGACTGAAACCATGCACCGCCGCCCACCAGCCCTGCCCCGCTCAACAGCGGCCCACCGCGCCACCCGGCCGTGCGGCGGCGTGACGCCCCGCGCCCCAACCACCCACCCGGCTGCCGCCACCGGCCGGAACACGCCCGGTGCCTACCCCGCCACCGGGCGCGTCCGGGGCCGGGGCCTGGGCGAACTGCCCCGCTCGGTGGCTGGCCACCCCGCCGCCCGGCTGTATGGCCCGCCGGGCTGCGGCGTGACGTCCCGCGTCCGCACTGCCCGCCGGGGTGGCGGCGATCCGCGCGCCGTCACCGGCCGGAACGTGCCCGGTGTCTGCCGCGCCACCCGGCGGGTCCTGGGACGGGGCCTGGGCGAACTGCTCGGCTCGGCGGCGGGCCACCGTGCCGCCCGACGCGTCCCGGGCCGTGCCCGGGGCCGCCTGCCCTGCTCGGCGGCAGGCCACCGGGCCGCTTGGCTGTACGGCGCGCCGGGCTGCGGCGTGACGTCCCGCGTCCCGGCCGCCTGTCCGGGTGGCGACGAGGGATCGTGTGCCTGCACCGGCTGGGACGTGTCCGGTGCCCACCGGGCCACCCGACGCGTCCTGGGCCGTGCCCGAGTTGGCCTGCCTCGCTCGGCATCAGGCCACCGGGTTGTCCGGCTGCACGGTCCGTCCTCGGCCCGTGGTGTGACGTCTCCCGCCCCGGCCGCCTGCCCGGGGGACGGCGAACCGGGCGCCGCCACGGGCCGGAGTGGGCCCGGTGCCTACCGCGCCACCGGTCGCGCCGGACACGCCCCGGGTGGCCCGCCCCGTCCGGCGCGACTGCCCGCCCCCGCCGGGCGCGGCCGACGCGCCCCGTCCGGTACGCATCCGGGTTTCGGCCCGGGGGACGGGAGGCTCGCTGGCGCGGGCGCGGGACGCGAAGGGGGTGGGGCGTGAGGACCGTCGGCGGGGCCACGGGGCATGTCGTGGTGGTCGGGGCGGGGCTTTCCGGGCTCGCCGCCACGTTGCATCTGCTGGGCGCCGGGCGGCGGGTGACGGTCGTGGAGCGCGACACCGGGCCCGGTGGGCGGGCCGGGAGCCTGGAGCGGGGTGGCTACCGCTTCGACACCGGCCCCACCGTGCTCACCATGCCGCATCTGCTGGCCGAGGCGCTGGCCGCCGTGGGGGAGGAGGTGTCCGACCGGCTCGAACTGGTCGGGCTGCACCCCGCCTACCGGGCCCGGTTCGCCGATGGCAGCAGCCTCGACGTACACACCGGCGCGGACGCGATGGAGGAGTCCGTACGCGCCTTCGCCGGGCCGCGTGAAGCGGCCGGATACCGGCGGCTGCGGGCCTGGCTGGAAGCGCTGCACCGGGCCCAGATGGCCCGCTTCATCGACGCCAACTTCGACTCGCCGCTCCAGCTGCTCCACCCCGACCTGGCCCGGCTGGCCGCGCTCGGCGGCTTCGGACGGCTCGACCCCGGCATCGGCCGTTTCCTCCGCGACGAGCGGCTGCGCCGGGTGTTCTCCTTCCAGTCCCTCTACGCGGGCGTGCCACCGGCCCGCGCACTCGCCGCGTACGCCGTCATCGCGTACATGGACACCGTCGCGGGCGTGTACTTCCCCCGTGGCGGCATGCACGCCGTGCCCCGCGCGCTGGCCGCCGCGGCCGCCGACGCCGGTGCCGACCTGCGCTTCGGGCAGCGGGTCACCCGGCTGGAGCGGCGGGCCGGGCGGGTCACCGCCGTCATCACCACGCACGGCCGCGTTCCCTGCGACGCCGTCGTCCTCAGCTGCGAACTGACCGAGGCCTACCGGCTGTTGGGCCATACCCCGCGCCGCCCGCTGCCAGCGCGGCGCTCGCCCTCGGCCGTCGTCCTGCACACCGGCACCGACCGCACCTGGCCGGAGCTGGCCCACCACACCCTCTCCTTCGGCGTCGCATGGCGCGCCACGTTCGAGGAACTGACCGTGTCCGGGCGGCTGATGAGCGACCCCTCGTTCCTCATCACCCGGCCCACCACCCACGACCCCGACCTCGCCCCGCCCGGCCGCCACGTCCACTACATCCTCGCGCCCTGCCCGAACACCGACATCGGGCCCGGCGCCACCGCGTGGCGCACCCTGGGCCCGCGCTACCGGGACCGCGTCCTCGCCGAACTGGAGCGCCGCGGCCTCACCGGGCTCGGTGCGGCCATCGAAGAGGAATGCCTGGTCACCCCAGCCGACTGGACGGCCCAGGGGCATGCGGCGGGCAGCCCGTTCTCGCTCGCCCACACCTTCGGCCAGACCGGCCCCTTCCGCCCGGCCAACCTCGTACGCGGCCACGAGAACGTGGTGCTGGCGGGCTGCGGCACCACCCCCGGGGTGGGCGTCCCGACCGTGCTGATCTCCGGAAAGCTGGCCGCCGCCCGCATCACCGGCCACCACTCCCGCCCCGGCCCCGGCCCCCGCCGCACCCGCACCCGCACCCAGCCGCGGGCCCTCCAGCGGCAAGGAACCCCATGACCCGACACGAACTCGACGCCGCCGGGATCCACGACCCGGCGCTGCGCGCCGACTACCTGCGGTGCCGCCTGCTCAACGCCCGCCACGGCAGGACGTACTTCCTGGCCACCCGGCTCCTGCCCGCCGCCCGGCGCCCCGCCGTGCACGCGCTTTACGGATTCGCCCGCTGGGCCGACGACATCGTGGACGACCTCCAGCCAGCCCCAGCCCGGCGCGCGGACTGCCTGGACCGGCTCGACACCGAGTTGCGCCGGGCCCTGCGCACCGGCCGTGCCGACGAACCCGTCGTACGGGCCCTGGCGCACACCGCCGCCACCTACCGCATCGACCACCGCCACTTCACCGACTTCATGGCCTCGATGCGGGCCGATCTGACCGTCACCGACTACCCCACCTTCGCGGACCTGCGCCACTACACCCACGGTTCGGCCGCGGTGATCGGCCTCCAGATGCTGCCCGTACTCGGCCACGTCGTGCCCCGCGAGGCCGCAGAACCGCACGCGGCGGCGCTCGGGATCGCCTTCCAGCTCACCAACTTCCTGCGGGACGTGGGGGAGGACCTGGACCGTGGCCGGATCTATCTGCCCGCCGATCTGCTGGCCGCGCATGGAGTGGACCGGGAACGGCTGCGGTGGAGCCGCCGCACCGGGCGGGCGGACCGGCACATCACCGCCGCGCTGCGCGACTTCGCCGCGCTGACCCGCGGTTACTACCGCCGGGCGCTGCCCGGCATCCCGATGCTCGACCCGGTGGCGCGGCCCTGCATCCGTACCGCGTATGTGCTCTACGGAGGCATCGTCACCGCCGTGGAGCGCGACGGCTACGCGGTGCTGCACCGGCGGTCGGCGGTGCGGCGGCGGGTACGGGCCGCGGTGGCGCTCGACGGGCTGGTGCGGGTCGGCGCCGCCCGGCTGCTGGCCGCCCGTACCGCGCGTACGGGACACACCCCGCACGGCGGCCCGCTCCCCGTCGAGGAGGCCGCGTGACGCCACCCGTACGCCACCGCTTTCCGCTGTCCCTGCGCCGCCGCGCCGTCGCCTGGGACCGGCAGCGGGACACCTGGCGGGAGGCCAGGCCCGCCCTGATCGCCGCGGCCCTGAAACGCGCGCAGGACCGCCCGTCGGGCAACTGGTACGTGCTCGGCGCGTCCGCCGCCATCACCCCCGGCCGCCCCTTCGGCCGGACCATCGCCCACACCGAGGTGGTGGCGTGGCGGGACGCCACCGGACGGCTCCGCGCCGGGCCCGGTGCGTGCCCACACCTCGGGGCGCCGCTGAAGGACGCGGTGGTCAGCCGGGGCAGGCTGATCTGCCACTGGCACGGCCTAGCCCCGTACGAGGACACCGCCACGGGCTGGTCGCCGCTGCCCGCACACGACGACGGTGTCCTCGCCTGGGTACGGCTCGACGCGGCCGGTGGCGAGGAGCCGCTGGAACGCCCGGTGCTGCCGCCCCGTCCGGCGGCCGGGGCCACGGTCGCCGCCGTCCACGACGTCACCGGCACCTGCGAACCGGCCGATGTCGTGGCCAACCGCCTCGACCCGTGGCACGGCGCGTGGCTCCACCCGTACTCCTTCGTCGACCTCACCGTCGAGGAACCCGACGAGCAGCCGGACGGGGCGGAAGACGCCCTCGCCGTCCAGGTGTCCTTCAAACTCGCGGGCCGCGTGGTCGTCCCCGTCCGCGCCGTCTTCTCCGCACCCGGACCCCGCACCGTCGTCATGCGCATCACCGACGGCGAGGGCCGCGGCTCCGTCGTCGAAACCCACGCCACCCCGCTGACCGCCGACCACCGTGGCCGCCCCCGCACCGCCGTCATCGAGGCCGTCCTCGCCACGTCCGACCGCCCCGGTTTCGCCGTCGCCCGCGCCGCCGCGCCCCTGCTGCGCCCCCTGATGCGCGCCGCGTCCGGCCGTCTGTGGCGCGACGACCTCGCCTACGCCGAACGCCGCTGGGCCCTGCGGGCGGCGGGCCGCTTCCCGGGCTGACGGGTGGTCAGCGTCAGATCCGTCAGCCGGTGCACACCGCGCAGCACCGCCGTGCGGCCGTGGCGGGGGACCGTCCACAGCCGCTGGCCGCGCACCCCCCAGCGGGCGAGCAGCGCGTTGGCGGCCAGGAAACCCGTGGTGGCGGCCCGTTCCATCAGCGCGACCGGCAGATCGGTACGGACCAGGTCCCCGGCGAGCACCACCGCCGGATCGGGTGTGCGCACCGTGGGCCGGTCGCGGTAGCCACCGACCGGGAAGGCCGGGCAGTCGGCGCGCCACTCGTGGCGTACGTCGACCACCGAGGCATCCCGGGTCTCGGGGTAGACCCGGCCCAGCTCCTCCCTCAACTTCCGCTCCACGGAGGCCTGTTCGGCGGCCGGGTCGACCGCGTACGCGTGCAGCTCCAGCACCGATCCACTCGTGGCGGCAGCCCACCGGGCCGCCTCGCCCTCCCACCGGGACACCACGCTGACGTTGTCGAGCGGGCCGTAACCGCTCGTACCGAGGAAACCGGGGCGGCCGGTGGCCGTGGGGGTGTCGAGCCACAGACGGGAGACCAGGAACGGCGGCGCCGTCCGCAGGGCCGCGATCCGGTCCCGCCACTCCGGGTCGCCGAGGCCCGGGGAGTTCGCGACCAGCCCGCGCAGCCCCGCCGTGTCCAGGGCGAGCACGACCCCGTCGTACGCCTCCCCGTCCACCGCCACCCGCCCGCCGTCCAGCGGCCGCACCGACTCCACGCGGCCGCCCAGCCGCACCCGGGTGCCGTGGCCCTCCAGATAGCGCCGCAGCGGCTCCCACAGCGCGTACGGAAACGGCTCGCGCACCACGTCGAACAGCAGCCCCTCGCTCGATCCGAGGAAGTAGATGTGGAACATCACCGCCAGTTCGGCCGCCGACAGCTCGCCCGGATCCACGAAGAAGCTGCGGGAGAACACCTCGAACGCCAGGTGGCGGGCGGCCGCCGGGAAGCCGACCGCGTCCAGGAACTCCGCCGCGCTCAGCGCGTCCAGCCGCTCGTGGACACGCGGCAGCCGGACGTCGAACAGCGGCAGCGCGGCCACCGGATCCATGCCCGCCAGGTCCCGCCAGCCGAACGATGGGCTGCGCGCGACGAAGCCGAGCGCGGACCACGGCGGGGTGCGCGGGACACCCGCGAAACCGTCCCGCAGGCCCGAGCTGTGCCACAGCGGATAGTCCGGCAGCCCGGTGAGCATGCTCAAGGCCGGGTCGATCCGGCGCAGCAGCCCGCGCAGGTTGTAGTACTGCCGGAAGAAGGCGTGGAACCCGCGGCACATCGTCGCCACCGACCCGTCCGCGAGCGTCGTCGGCCATCCGGCCAGCCGCCCGCCGAGCATCGCGTGGCGTTCGTACAGCACCACCGCGACCCCGCGCTCGGCCAGTCCGGTCGCCGCCGCGAGCCCCGCGATCCCGCCGCCGACCACCGCCACGCGTGGCGCATCTCCGGCCGGGACCCGGGCCCGCCCCGCCGCCACCGGCAACACCTCGGCCCGCCGATCCCGTCCCCGCCGACGCCCCGCCACGCCGGTCACCGTTCTGCGGGGCGTGGCGCGGGCGGCCGCGACCGGTCGGCCCGCCGCCGTAGCCAGGGCAGTTCGGCCACCGTCCGCAGCATGGGAAGCACCGGTGTCCGCACGCCGACCATGACGTCCTCCGCCACGCCGGTTCGGCCGTCGAGGAAACGCAGCAGACGGGCGGCGGGGACGTGGCGGAAGAGACCGGTGAAGACCTCCGCTCCGGCTACCCGGCCGGTGGCCAGGGCGCGCAGCATCGCCGCGTCCATGGCGAGCGCGCGGGACGGATACGGGGCGGGCGGCGCCGGGTGGCGGCCCGTGGCGAAGGCCGCCGCCACCGCGCGGGACTGGCGCTGCACCGCGGCGAAGGTGTAGCCGGTGGCCGGGCGGGTGGCGCCGCCCGCGGCGCCGATCCGGAAGACGGCGGCGCCCGCGTGGCGGGGGAAACGGGCATCCGTCATGGGGATGACGCCCTGCTCCGTGGAGAGCACCCGGAAGGGCGGCAGCCGCAGCACGGCGCCGGTGTAGTGGCGCAGGGCCGCGTCGTACGCGGCGTCGTCCAGCACCCCGGGCGAGAACTCGGTGTACTCCACCAGCGCCTCACGGTCGCTCAGCGGCAGCACATAGCCGAAGGACAGGCCCCGGTCCGGGCGCGGGGTGCGGAAGTCCATCAGCTCGGCCACCGAGGGGTCCAGGGCCGGGGCGGCGCAGCGGATGAACCAGCCCCGGAAGTGCTGGAGCAGCGTCGTACGGGCCGGTGGCAGGGCGGCCGCCGGGCGGGAGTCGAAGGCCCACCGGGTACGCCACTCCACCGGGCGGCCTCCGGCGCGGGCGCCCCGCACCACGGCGCCGCCCGCGTCGTCGCGTACTTCGTCCACCACCGCCTCGACCCGCCGCACCGAGGGTGCCGCGGCGAGCCGGGCGGCCACCCAGCGCTCGAAGTCGCGCGACCGCAGCATCTTGTAGACGAAGGGCGCGATCTCGCGGTCCACCGGGTGGCCATCGGCGCCGCGCACCCTGACCCGGCTCCAGCGGGCCGCCAGCGCCCCGTCGAACTCACCGCCCGGCTCCTCCCACCAGCACCACGTCCGCTCCGGTGGCCGCAGCGGCCCGTCCGGCGCCTCGACCAGCAGCACTCGGGGTGGGGAGGGCAGGGTGGCGAGCCGGTAGGCCAGCGTCAGCCCGGCCGCGCCCGCACCGACGACGGCCACGTCCGCGTCCCACGCCACCACCGGTTTCCGGCTGATCCGCCCGGGACTAGCGGCGGACGCTTCGGTGGCGGCGCATCATGAGCACGCTTCCGGCCGTGATGGCCAGGACGGTGCCGCCGAGGAGGGTCGGCTTGTTCTCGCCGATCGCGGCAGGCCCGAATCCGGCGTCGACACCGCCACTGGGGTGGCTGCGCTTGACCTTGACCGTGTCCGTGATCTTGATGCTCGGCGGACACTTCACGACCACGTCGTGGCGGCCGGAGTCGGCGTCCTTCGGAATCCGGAAGTGGCCGGTGAGCACACCCTTGTGGCCCTCGCCGAGCAGGTGGAACTCGTCTCCGCCCGCGGAGCCCTTGCCGTAGGTCACGTCCGAGCCGCAGGCGGTCGTGCTGACGGTGACCGTGGAGCCCGGAGCGCTCTTCTTCGGGTTGATGCGAAGCTCCGAGTCATCGGCGGCGGCGGCCGGGCCCTGCAGCGCGAGGGCACAGAGAACCAGGCCGATGCCTGTACCGGCGGGTACGTAACGCATGAAGATCCTCCAACGGAGCAGTGGCCGTCCTGATCGCGCGGCACCTGTGAGGTGTTCCGCTCATGAGACAACCGACAGTCCGCCACCGCCGCAACACGAGGCGTGACCGCGCGAGGCCACGACCACCGCCTCGCTTGATCGTTTACGCAGGTCACCGGAGCGACGGCCGACGCTCGGCGGGAAAGCCCGCAGGGGAGCGAATGGGCTATTCAGCGAGTGGCGCCCGTGTGCTTTCGGCGGGTGATCAGGGCGCGGGCCAGTTGCGCAGCAGGGCGTCGAGCGAGTCCAGGACCCGGGTCCAGGACTCCGCCGAATCGGGGGCGCTGTGGCTGAACCCGCCCGCCAACTCCAGGCTGACGAAGCCGTGGAAGACGCTGCCGAGCAGCCGGACCGCATGGGTCTGGTCCGGCTCGGTCAGGTCGTAGCCGCGCAGGATCGCCCGCGTCATCTGCGAGTGCCTGCCGCCCGCGCTGGCGGCCGCCGCCTGCGGGTCGAGCCGGAACTGGGCGGCGGCGTAGCGGCCGGGATGCTCGCGGGCGTAGTCGCGGTAGACATGGCCGAAGGCGATCAGGGCGTCCTTCCCGGCCCGCCCGGCCAGGGCGTCGGCGGCCCGGTCGGCGAGTTCCTCCAGGGCGAGCAGGGCGATCCTGGTCTTGAGGTCGCGGGAGTTCTTCAGGTGCGAGTACAGGCTCGCGACCTTGACGTCGAACCGCCTGGCCAGCTCCGATACGGTCACCTGCTCGAAGCCCACCTCGTCGGCCAGCTCCGCCCCGGCCCGGGTCAGACGTTCCGCGGTCAGCCCTGCGTATGCCATGCCCTCCCTCTCCGTCGACTCCGTCACCTGCGGTGGCAGAGACATTATCCATTTGCCTAAGACCTTTAGGCAACTTAGCCTCCCGCTCATGAAGCCACTGACCGAGCAAGAGATCCGTTCCGCCTTCGTCAACTGCACCAAGGGCGAGGCGAAACGCCTGTCCGTACCCCGCGATCTGGCCGACCGGCCCTGGGGCGATCTGGACTACCTCGGGTGGCGCGATCCGCAGGCCTACGACCGTGCCTACCTCGTCACCACGCTGGACGACCGCCCCACGGCCCTGGCGCTGCGCTGTCCCACGCCCGCCTCCTGGCAGACGCAGCGCGGGATGTGTTCGCTCTGTCTGACCTCCCACGCGGGTGGCGTCTCCCTGATGGTCGCGCCGAAGGCGGGGAAGGCCCGGCAGCGGGGCAACTCGGTCGGTACGTACATATGCGGCGACCTCGCCTGCTCGCTGTACGTGCGCGGCAAGAAGGACGCGGGCGCGGGCGCGCGGCTCCATGAGTCGCTGACCGTGGAGGAGAAGATCGAGCGGATGGTGGCCAACGTGGCCGCGTTTCTCGCCAAGGTGACCGCCTGAGCCGGTGGCGGCGGACCGGTCGCGTGGCTATAACCTTCCGTCGAACGCGTCCGACATGACAGAGGAGTTCCATGCGACGCAACACGCGTAGACGGTCGAAGACCGCGAGACGGGCGATCGTCGCCACCGCCGCGCTGGCCCTGGGGGCGGGCGGCCTGGTGACGGTCAACCTGTACGCCTCGGCCGACGCGGGCGATTCGCGGCCAAGTGGCAACCGCGACCGGGCGTTATCCGCCCAGGCCTCCACCATCGACTGCCCCGACGTCGGCCAGCGCCTGAGCGCGGTGCCCCAGCGGGCCAGGGCCGAGGTGGACCGGGAACTCGCCCTGCTGGACAAGCAGGTGGCCGAGGCGTACCAGCGGCTGGCCGGTTCCCAGCGGGCGATCCAGCAGGACGCCAACTTCGCGCAGAACGCGATCATTGGTCCACTGAAGGACAAGCGCACGGCGGCCATCGACCGCATCTCCATCGCCATCGGCCGCGTGGCCGCCACCCCGCAGGGCCTTAAGGGACTCGCCCCCTGCACGCTCAAGGCCACCGGCGATCAGCAAGGTGGCGGGCAGGGCGATAACGAGGGCGGCGACGAGGGCGGCGAGCAGGGCGGCAACCAGGGCGGCGAGCAGGGCCAGAACGGCAACGGCCCGGCCGCCGCGGACTTCGTGGACATCACCAGCGTCCAGCCCAACGTGCGCACACCGCGCCCGGCGCGGAACGCCTCCAAGGGCCTGTTCGCCACCGCCTGCGGTGTCAACGCCAACAAGCTCTACAACACCGACAACGTCATCGTCGCGCCGGGCGTGTCCAACGGCGCCCACCACACCCACGACTACGTCGGCAACCAGGCCAACAACGCGTTCGCCGACAACAACGCCTTCGCCCGTGGCCGCACCAGCTGCAAGAACCAGGGCGACAAGTCCTCGTACTACTGGCCGGTGCTGCGCCTCCAGGACGGCACCCGGGAGTTCGACGCGGACCGGCAGGGCGGTGGCGCGGAGGGCAACACGGGCCGCATCCTGACCGCCAAGAAGGTCACCCTGGAGTACGCGGGCAACCCGCGCGGCAAGGTCGTGGCGATGCCCAAGTTCCTGCGCATCATCACCGGCGACGCGAAGGCCTTCAGCAACGGCACGGCGAACGCCAACGCCGCCTGGAGCTGCACCGGATTCGAGAACCGGCAGCTGAAGGACAAGTACCCGATCTGCCCGCAGGGCAGCGATGTGGTGCGTACGTCGAAGTTCCAGAGCTGCTGGGACGGCAAGAACGCCGACAGCGCCAACCACCGCTCCCACGTGGCGTTCACGGACGCCGAGGGCCGCTGCCCGAAGGGCTTCGTGGCGATTCCGCAGCTGGTGCAGCGCCTGGTGTACGACGTGGACGCGCCGAGCCTCAAGGACAACGGCAAGACCCGGCCGTTCTACGCGGTGGACGGGTTCCCCGAGCAGCTGCACAAGCCGGTCACCGACCATGGGGACTTCATCAACGTCTTCGACGAGCGCGTGATGAACCAGATGGTGCGGTGCGTCAACACCGGACGCACCTGCCGCTGAGGTGACGAGGGGCCCTGCCGGTGGCCGTATAGGCGGCCTCCGGCAGGGCTCGCGACGCCGCCCGGCGCGCCACGGGGTATGCTTTAAAGCGTTGGCTTTAATGCGGGTGGTGTGCGGAGCGGGGACGCGGTGGTGATGATGGCAGCCAGAACGAGGCAGGACGAGCGGGTCAGCGCGACACGGGAGGCGCTGCTGACGGCGGCGGAGCGGCTGTTCGCCGAGTACGGCGTGCACGCGGTCGCCAACCGCCAGATCAGCGCCGCCGCCGGACAGGGCAACAACGCCGCGGTCAATTACCACTTCGGCACCAAGACCGACCTGGTCCGCGCGATCGTCCGGCGCCACGCCGAGCGGATGGAGCGGATCCGCGCGGGGATGCTGGCCGACATCGGCGACTCCACCGAGCTGCGGGACTGGGTGGCCTGCGTGGTCCGCCCGACCACCGAGCACCTGGCCGCCCTGGGCCACCCCAGCTGGTACGCGCGGTTCATCGCCCAGGTCACGGCCGACCCCGCGCTTCAGGCCGTCACCACCGCGGAGGCCTTCGCCGCCGCGCCGTCGCTGCACCCGCTGCAGGACGGAATGAGCCGCTGCCTGCCGGACCTGCCCGCCGAGGTGCACGCCGAGCGGGCGGCCATGACGCGCCACCTCATCACGCAGATGACCGCCGAGCGGGAACGCGCCCTCGCCGACGCCACCCCCACCTCCCGCACGACGTGGCACGCCACCGCCACCGGCCTCATCGACGCCATCGTCGCCCTGTGGCAGGCCCCGGTCACCCGGTCCTAGGGGCGCGTCAGGCGGGCGCGTACTCGACGCGGATGGCGGTCTCCAGCGCCCGGTGGAACTCCTCGGCCTCGGCGGTCGTGGCGTGCCGGGACAGGACGAACGCCGGGTACCCGGTGAAGTCCGGGTAGGGCCGCACCACATCGCCGGGGAAGAGCATCTGCACGACGTGGTCCACCCGGGGGTCGGCGCGCAGCTCGTCCAGGCCGTGGATGGCGGTGATCCGCCCCGAACCGCCGCACGGCACGATGTAGTTGGCGGCGGCGCCCGTGGCGGCGGGGGAGTGGCCGGGGTGGAACGAGCGCGGCGGCTGCCCGGTGGCGATCCGCAGCGCGTCCGCGGCGAAGTCCAGCCCGGTGACGTTCCGCACGATGTACCCGGAGACCCCGGAACCGCCGATGCGGGCGCCCAGCTCCAGCAGATACGGCCGTCCGCCGCGCAGCCGCAGTTCGGTGTGGGTGGGGCCGTCGGTGATGCCGAGGGCGGTGTGCGCGGCGGTGACCTCGCGCCGGATGGCGTCCCGTACCGCCTCGGGCAGGACGGCCGGGGCGCGGTAGACGCTCTCCTCGAAGTACGGGCCCTCGGGTTCGCCCTTGTAGCCGATGGCGCACACCGTCACCTCCCCGTGGTGGGCGAGGGATTCCACGGCGAACTCGGGCCCGTCGAGATACTCCTCCACGATCAGGCCCTCGCCCAGCGTGTGTTGGCAGATCTGCCAGACCTCGTCGACCACGGCCCGCAGCTCGTCCGGGCGTTCCGCCTTGGTGACACCGAGGCTGGAGAAGCCGTGCGCGGGCTTGACCACCACGGGAAAGTCCAGGTGGGCGGCGTCCTCCCAGGCGGAGGCGTCTTTCAAGGCGACGAAGCGGGGCGCATTGAGCCCCGCCGCGGCCAGCCGTTCCCGCATCACCCGCTTGTCCTGCGCGCCGAGCGCCGCGTCCCGTCCGATGCCGGGCAGCCCCAGCAGCCCGGCGGCCTCCGCCACGAACGGCACGGCCGGGTCGTACAGGGTGCAGATGCCCTGGAACGGGGTGGTCTCGTGCAGCTTCCGCAGCGTGGCCAGGGCGCCCGCGCGGTCCCCGTCGATGTCCAGGCGCAGTACGTCGGCCACGGCCGGGGACAGCCGGTCCGGGGCCACGGTCTCGTCGGGGCGGGGGACCAGGATGAGGCGGATCCCGGCGCGCTCGGCGCTCTCGAAGACCCAGGGCAGCGTCGTCCGCTGGTACACCAGGACGACGCAGGGCTGCTGTGTGCTCACGATGTTCCCCGATCCCTTGGCGATCCGGCCGCTCGGCTGCCCGGCCGGTGCCGAGCAACGTACCGGAGCGGGCGTTGTCAGTGGGCGCACGTATGTTCATTCGTGCCGCGCCGCTCGGGTGCGGAAATACCCCTGTGCGCAGAGGAGATGGCGCGTTGTCAGATTGGGAAGCGTCGAATTGGGAAGCGTCGAGCACGGCACGGGTGATCCCGCCCGCACGGCCGCGCAAGCTCGCCAAGGTCCCGTTCGTCGAGCTGGCCGACGGACGTCTGCAGGGCGTGGTGTCCAGCGGCTCGGACATCGGGCGGGTCTACGTCTCGTCGGTCGCGGCCACCACCTACGCGTACGCCTGCAGCACCAACAACAACCGGCCCTGCGGCGGTGCGCACGGCTCGTACTGCAAGCACATCATGGCCCTGATCAGCGAGGCGGTGCTGCAGTACGGCGCCGAGCGCGTCGCCCGCTATCTGCGGGTGGAGGGTGCGGACGGGGAGCCCGCCGGGCTGGCCATCGCCGTCGCCATGATGGAGACCCACCCACCGCAGGGGGACACCCGGGCCGCCGCGGTGGTCTTCAGCCGGTTCCTGCGCCACCTGGCCTATCTGGAACTCGCCCCGGCCACCGCGCCGTTGCCGGAGATGCAGTGGTTCCCGTCGACCAGGGCGGTGGCGTGATGCGCGCCGATCTGCTCGCGCAACCCATCGCCGACCTCGATGCGGCCCTGGCCGCCGTCGACGCCTTCGACCAGGCACTCGTCGCCGGTCTGCTCCGCCCCCACCCCGACCGGTCTGCCGCGCTGACGGATCTCGCCGATGCCGTCGCCGGGACGCCGCTGGCCGCCAGGGTCGCCGAGGCGGCCGAGAAGGCGGCGGCCGGAGCCGCGGGCGAAGACCACTTCGTCGCCCTCGCCGCCGCCCGCACCGCACTTCTCGGGTCCGCCCACGACGCGCTGATGACCCGGGCCTGGGAGGCGATCGCCCGGCCGCGCGGCGAGGAGACCGCCACGTCGCCCGCGCCCGGCGGGCAGGAAGCGGTGAACCTGCTCGCCGCCGCCCGCTCCTACCTGTCCGACCTGGCACGATCCGGATGGCAGGGCATCGACCACGATGTGGTGTCCGGCTCGGCGCAGATCGTCTCCGCGATGCTGACCGACCCGGCCCTGCGGCGCCTGGCGACGCTGCTCGACGGCTTCGCCACCGAACTCGCCGCCTCCTGCCCCGGCGCTTCCCTGGACCGTGTCCCGGCGCGCCGATGGGCCGACCTGTGGGCGCGGGCGCTGCTGCTGACGCTGCCCGGTGCGGCCGTCGCGTCCGAGACCGGCACGGCCACCGGCCGCCTCCTGCCCCTCGGCGTCGATGTGCAGGAGCACGCCACCGCCGCACAGGCCCAGGTCCACGCCGTGTTCGAGCCCGCCGACGGCGCCGCGCCCCGCCTGCTGCGGGCCAGCGTGTCGGTGCCCAAGCCCGATACGGTCGTCGGCGTCGGCATCTGGCAGCTGCTCAGGCCCGCCATGTCGCTCCTGGACGCCGTCAGCGAGGGCTGGTCGGTGAACCTCACCGAGATGCCGGTCACCGCCGAGGGCGACCTGATCTGGAGCGACGAGCACGCACAGCCGGGCGAGCCCGCCGCCCCGTTTGCCACCGCCCGCGTCGCCCTGGCCACCGCCACCGACGCGCCGACCGCGCCCCTGGACCGGCATCCGGCGCGCATCGCCGTCCCCGTCTTCCTGGAGGGTTACGCCGCCCAGAAGGGCGACGGCACGCTGACGTTCACCGTCGCCGGGCACCCGCTGGCCGTCGACACCGACCGCATCCCGACCGCCGGTCCGCTCACGCCCGAGGCCGTCGCGGCGTCGAGCGCGTGCATCGGGCTGCTCCGCTGGGACGCGGGGGCGTACCGCCTCCAGCCCCTGGCCGTCGAGAAGACCGTACGGAAGAACACCGTCGCCATCCACGCCGGGCAATGGGCCGGGCGCACGACCGACAAGGCCGGGGTCAAGGCCGAGAAGGCCGCCACCGACGCCGTGACGGCGCTGCGGGAGCGGGCCGGGAGGCTGCTGCGGAAATGACGGAGCGCACCACCGATCACGACCCCGGTACGGACCCCCAGGACTCCCAGGACCTCCAGGACTCCCAGGACCCCCACGGCAACCGCCGTCAGCTCCTGTACTGGCGGCTCCTCGCCCGCCTCTTCGACCCCGAGGAGCAGGCCACCCTGGAATCGGCGAGCCTCGCCGTCGTGGAGGACATCGGGCTGCCGCCCGCCCTGCTGGACCCACAGGCCTCCGTCGACTCGATCGTGCAGCGCCACCCGGAGCTGGCCGCCGAGTTCGACGGTCTGATGACCCCCGAGCCCGGCGATGACGGAGCACGCGACCGGGCCGCCGAAGTACGGCGCGCGGCGCTGGCCTCGAAGGTCTTGCTCAACGTCTTCGCCCGCGCCTCCGGCACGGTCACCGCCGGACAGCTGGCCCGCTGGCAGTCCGACGCGGGCTGGCTGGAGCGCGCCCTCGGCTGCGAGCCCGGCGAGCTGCGCGGCGGCCGCTCCGGCCCCGGCGGAAAGTCCGGCGGAAAGTCCGGCGGAAAGTCCGGTGGGAAGTCCGGCGGGCGGGCGGCGGGACCGGGCGTCAGCCCGACCGGCACCGGCGGCCCGGGTACGACGCCCGACCTCGGCAAGCTCATCCCGGAGATCGGCCCGGACATCGGCCCCGAACTCGGCGCACTGGAAGCCGACCTCGTCAAGCGGATGCGTCTGCGCGAGGTGCTGGCCGACTCCCAGCTCGCCGCGCGGCTGACCCCGAGCATGTCGCTCATCGAGCAGCTGCTGCGGGACAAGGGCAACCTCTCGGGCGTGGCCCTGGCCAACGCCAAGGCGCTGATCAAGCGTTTCGTCGACGAGGTCGGCGAAGTGCTGCGCACCCAGGTCGAGAAGGCCACGGTCGGCGCCCTGGACCGCTCCGTTCCGCCCAAGCGGGTGTTCCGCAACCTCGACCTCGACCGCACCATCTGGAAGAACCTCACCAACTGGAGCCCGGAGGAGGAGCGGCTGTACGTCGACCGCCTCTACTACCGGCACACCGCCCGCAAGACCACGCCCCAGCGGCTGATCGTCGTCGTGGACCAGTCGGGCTCGATGGTCGACTCCATGGTGAACTGCACCATCCTGGCGTCCATCTTCGCCGGGCTCCCCAAGGTGGACGTCCACCTCATCGCGTACGACACCCAGGCGCTCGACCTGACGCCGTGGGTGCACGACCCCTTCGAAACCCTGCTGCGCACCAACCTCGGGGGCGGCACCGACGGCACGGTCGCCATGGCCCTGGCCCAGCCGAAGATCGCCGAGCCCCGCAACACCGTCGTCGTGTGGATCTCCGACTTCTACGAATGGCAGACCGAACCGCTCTTCGAGAGCATGGCCGCCATTCACCGCTCGGGAGCCAAATTCATCCCGGTCGGCTCGGTGACCAGCTCCGGACGCGGCAGTGTCAACCCGTGGTTCCGGGAGCGCTTCAAGGACCTCGGCGCGCCGGTGCTCTCCGGCCATATCACCAAGCTCGTCCACGAACTCAAGACGTTCCTCACCTAGAAAGGCCCTGTGATGTCCGACCTGTTGCGCGCCCCCGCCGAGATCAAGTACGCCGAGGAGCTGGACTGGCTGGAGTCCATCGACGACAGCCCCAAGCCCTTCTCCTGGCGGCTGTCCCCGAAGATGATCCGCCTGTTCATCCTGGGCTCCGAGCGCTCCGACGGCCTGGACCGGGAGATCGCGCAGAAGTGGTTCGGCGACCGCAGCTTCGTCGAGCGCTCCATCGTCACGCTCGCCTCCGACCGGGGCCTGCTGCTCATCGGAGACCCCGGCACCGGAAAGAGCTGGCTGGCCGAGCTGCTGTCCGCCGCGATCTCCCGCAACTCCACACTGGTCGTGCAGGGCACGGCGGGCACCACCGAGGACCACATCAAATACTCCTGGAACGTGTCCATGGTGATCGCCAAGGGCCAGTCGCGGGAGTCGATGATCCCCTCGCCGATCATGACCGCCATGGAGACCGGCGCGATCGGCCGGTTCGAGGAACTCACCCGCTCGACCAGCGACGTCCAGGACGCGCTGATCTCGATCCTCTCCGAGAAGTACATCTCGGTCCCCGAACTGGACAGCGACGGCATCGTCTTCGCCAAGCCCGGCTTCTCGGTCATCGCCACCGCCAACAGCCGCGACCGGGGCGTCAACGACCTGTCCTCGGCCCTCAAGCGCCGGTTCAACTTCGTCCGCATCCCGGTGATGACGAACAAGAAGAGCGAGGCGGAGATCGTCCGCTTCCGCACCGAGGAACTGCTGCGCCGCCACCAGATCGAGCTGGACGTGCCGCCGACACTGCTCGACGTCCTGCTGCGGAGCTTCGCCGATCTGCGCGCCTCGGCGGCCTCGGCGGGCAGCGACGACGAGAAGCTGGAGTCCGCGCTGTCCACCGCCGAACAGATCGGGGTGCTCGAGGACGCGATCCTGCACAGCAACTTCTTCGGCGAGCGCGCCCTGACCGCCCACACCCTCGCCACCTCGCTCGTCGGGTCGCTTGCCCGGCGCGAGCCCGAGGATCTGGCCATCCTCAACAAGTACCTGCACGGTGTCGTGGAGCCGCGCAGCAAGGACGAGGGCGGGTCCTGGCCGGAGTTCCTGGAGGGCGGCCGCGACGCGATCGCCACCCTGTCATGAGCGGCACGCACCAGGGGGCACACGAGGTGACACAGGAAGGTTCGCAAGACGGGCCCTTCGAGGCGCTGCGCGCGCAACTGGGCGAGGCCGCCGCGACATTCGCCGACGGACCCGACGCCCTGGAAGGCATCCTCCTCGGCCTCGTCGACGACGTCGACCGCGCGGTCGGGGAGCCGCTGGAGATCTTCCCCGTCTGCCACCACTCGCCCGCCTCGGCGATCGCGATGGCCCGCCGTCTGCGCCAGAAGCAGCCGAAGGTCGTGTACCTGGAGCTGTGCGAGGACATGGCGCCGCTGCTGACCGAACTGCGCAACTGCAGGCTCCCGGTGGCGGTCCAGGCGTTCGCCACCGATGTCGACGGCTTCCCGCCCGAATGGTCCCCGCTGTCGGTCGTCGCACCGGTCACCGAGGCCTCGGCCGAGTACCAGGCGATCGCGTACGCGCTGGACACCCCGGGCGTCGAGCTGGTCCTCGTCGACCGCTCCTCGGACCATGTCTTCCAGTGGGACCAGCGCGGCACCGACACCGGGGAATCGGCCGACCCGGAGGCTCCCGCCACCGAGGAAGAGGCCGCGCTGCACGGGGACGCGGTCGGCGTGGAGATCGGCGACCTGCGGCCGCGCTTCGCCGAGCTGGAGGAACACCTGCTGCGCCACGGCAAGGTGCGGCACTGGTCGGAGTGGTGGCATCAGTACGTCGAGCTGCCGCTCGGCGACAGCGACCACGACACCTACCGCCAGGCCATGTTCCTGATCGGCAGCCTCTTCCGGCGCCTCGCCCCCGGCGATACGCACCGGGTGCGCGTGGACGAGGACCGCGAGCGCTACATGTGGACCAGGATGCGCGAGCACCTGGCCGCGACCGGCACCGATCCCGCCGACTGCCTCTACGTGTGCGGCGCCTTCCACGCGGCCAGCCGCGTCGAGGAGTTCGGCGTCGACGGCGCCGACACGTACCGGATCAGCCCGCGCACCGCCACCACCTGGCAGTACGGCCTGATCCCCTCCAGCCACGCGGCGATCGAGGCGCAGTTCGGCCTCGCCGCCGGGTCGGTGTCGATCGCCGCGACGGTCTGGGCGAAGAACGTCAAGCGCACCCGGGTGGAGCCGTACCGCCTGGCGGGACAGGCGGGGACGAAGAAGCCGAAGCCCCGGAAGACCGCGGCGGTCCCTGCGGCGGCCCCCGCACCGGCGGATCCGCCCTCCGACAAGCTGACCGGCTTTCTGCGGCGACCACCCGTCCTGGACCGGCTGGACGAGGCCGAACTGCTCGGCTGGTCGGTGGAGATCGTGCGCGCCGCCCGCCGCAACGGCTACCTCGCCTCCACCGCCGACGCCATCGCCGTGTTCGAGACGTCGATCCTGCTGGCCGGGATGCGCGACCGGACCAGGCCCACGCCGTACGACTTCCAGGACGCGGCCGTCACCTGCATCGAGAAGGACACCGTGCCCGGTCGGCGCGATGTGCGCCGTCTCGTCGAGATCATGATGGGCGGCGACCGGATCGGGAAGGTCGGCTACGATGCGCTGCCACCGCTGGCCCGCGATGTCCACGACAGGCTCGCACCGCTGAACCTGAAGCTCCAGCAGCGCGGTGTGCAGCGCGCGCTGCTGGACATCGCCTCCCGGCCGGAGCTTCAGCCGTGCTCCGACGTGCTGTGGATGCTGCGCTATCTGATGCCGCACGGCACCGCGCGGCCGATCATGGGCGAGCGGACGCTGGGGGAGCGGCCGATCCAGGAATCCTGGGACGTGGCGCTGGGCACCCATGAGCGGGCGCTCATCGAGCTGGGCTACGAGGGCGTCAGCATCGAGCAGGTCCTGGAGCAGCGCCTTCGCCGCACGGCGTACGACCCGAAGGCCACCGCGGCCACCGTCCTCCAGGCCGTCGAGGACGCGACGCTGTACCTGGGCAGCCGCCGACTCGCCGACGAGCTGGGCACCCGCGCGCTGGAGGTGCTGTCGGCCGAGCGCAGCGTCGACGGGGCGCCCGATGTGCTGCGCCGGGTGCGGCGGCTCCTGGCGTACTACCGCACCAGCGAGCCGGTGCTGCCGCCGTGGATCGAGTCCTTCGCCAAGACCGGATACGCGCACTACTGCACCCTGCTGCCGACGGCCTTCGCCGACGAGGACGCCACCGTCCGCCAGGTGGCGGCGACGCTGGGGTTCCTGTTCAGCATGGAGAGCCTGGCGCTGTCGCTGGGCTGCGACCGCACCCAACTGGAGCTGGCCGTCGCCCAGTCGCATCCCCGGGAGCCGTCGAAGACGGCGCTGCTGTGGGCGGCGCAGCAGCAGCTCGGACACCTCTCCCGCGCGGATCTGCGGGCGAGGTGTGACGAACTGCTGGGCAACCCCCTGGTGGTGCCCGCCTATCCGCGCTACCTCAGCGGCTTCGTCCACGCCCTGGAGCCCGTCCCGGGCCTCACCGACTTCGTCGTGGAGGCGGTGTCGAACGCCTTCGGACGGCTGCCGGACGAGGTGCTCCTGCCCTGGCTGCCGACCCTGATCACCACCCTGCGAGCGGACGGCGCCGACCTGGCCCCGCTGCTGATCCGCGAGGCGGGGCGGATCTTCCCCGGCCGCCTCGCGGCACTGGACACCTGGGTGCCGCCGTGGCGGGCCCAGCCGGAGCCGCGCGCGGCCCGGTCCGCGTCGCGCGCGGAGGGCGGCCGCCGCAGCGCGCTGCTCGCCGCCCACCCCGCGACGTGCGACGCGGTGGCGAACCTGCTGGGCTGCGACGGCACATGGGAGGCGGCGGATCCCCGCCCGGCGGGCGCCGCACTGGCCGGTCGCCACCCGGAGACGGCCACGGCCCTGGCGGCCCTGCTGCGGTGAGGCTGAATGGAGGATTCTGCTCACCGCTGTGGAGCAGTGCGATCGGTCACCGTACGACACGTATTGAATACTTTACGTTTCGTACATCGGTGAGCGGAAGCGATGGACCATGGCGGTAGTGCAGAGACCTGACCTTCCTGCGGAGCAGCTCGTTTCGCCGGTCAATTCACACAACGAATGGGATCCGCTGGAGGAGATCATCGTCGGGCGCCTCGACGGCGCCGCGATCCCCTCCAGCCACCCCGTCGTGTCCTGCAACATCCCACGGTGGGCGGGCCGGTGGCAGGGGCTCGCCTCGGGCATCAAGTATCCGCGCATGCTCATCGAACCGGCGCAGCGGGAACTCGATGAGTTCATCGCTCTCCTGCGCTCCCTCGGCGTCACGGTCACCCGCCCCGACGCCGTCGACCACCGGCAGCGCTTCGGCACCCCCGACTGGTCGTCGCGCGGCTTCTGCAACACGTGTCCGCGCGACAGCATGCTCGTGATCGGTGACGAGATCATCGAGACGCCGATGGCGTGGCCGTGCCGGTATTTCGAGACCCACTCCTACCGTGCCCTCCTCAAGGACTACTTCCGCCGTGGCGCACGCTGGACCTCGGCCCCCAAGCCGCAGCTCACCGACGCCCTGTACGAGCCGGAATTCCGCACCCCGGAAGACGGCGAGCCCATGCGCTACATCCTCACCGAGTTCGAGCCGGTGTTCGACGCGGCCGATTTCGTCCGCGCGGGGCGCGACCTCTTCGTACTGCGGAGCAATGTCACCAACCGCATGGGCATCGACTGGCTGCGCCGTCACCTCGGATCCGGATATCGCATCCACGAGATCGAGAGCCGCTGCCGCACACCGATGCACATCGACACCACCTTCCTCCTGATGTCGCCGGGCAAGGTGCTCATCAACCCCGAGTACATCGACGTCGACCGCCTGCCCGACATCCTGAACTCCTGGGACGTCCTGATCGCCCCCGAGCCCAACCCCATCGAGGAGCGGCTGCTCAGGCTCACCTCGATGTGCGGAAAGTGGCTCAGCATGAACATCCTCATGGTCGACGAAAAACGCGTGATCGCCGAGCGCCACCACACCGACATGCTGCGCGCGCTCGAAGGCTGGGGCTTCGAACCAATCCCCTGCGACCTGCTGCACTACGCCCCGTTCGGCGGCTCATTCCACTGCGCGACACTCGACGTCCGGCGCCGTGGCACGCTCGAATCGTATTTCCACTGAGCAGCGAGCCGACGGTGAACACACGCCGGAGCACCGAATGCGGCACCGCGATGTCACACTCCGGCGGCCTCCCCTGTCACACCTCCGGAAGCCTTCCGAAGCGACACAGGAGACCCCCATGGCCCGGATCTCGCTCACCCCGCCCAGCACCCTGCTCAACCGCCTCGGCGCCTGGTACTCCCGGCGTACCTACGGCAAGGTGCTCGACCCCGGGCTGGCCCTCGGCCACAACGCGCGGGTGCTGCTCACCTACGTACGGCACGAGCGCGGGGTCGCCAAGTGGAACCGGCTCGACCAGGGCCTCAAGCACCTCGCCGTGATGGCCGCGGCGGCCAAGATCAACTGCTCGTGGTGCATGGACTTCGGCCACTGGGAGGCCCGCTCCCTCGGGCTGCCCCTGGACAAGGCCGGCAAGGTCCCGCAGTGGCGTGAGCACCGGGAGGACTTCACCGAGCTGGAGCTGCTCGTCCTGGACTACGCCGAGGCCATGACCGAGACCGAGCTCCGTGTCACCGACGAGCTGGCCACCGCCCTGCTCGAACGGCTCGGGGAGGCCGCCTTCGTCGAACTCACCGCCATGGTCGCCCTGGAGAACTACCGCTCGCGCGTCAACAGCGCCTTCGGCCTGGTAGGCCAGGGCTTTTCGGACGCCTGCGCGGTACCGTCCCGGATGTGATCGACACAACCACCTTTGAGCAGCACCGACGGATGCTGTTCGGTATCGCCTACCGCATGCTCGGCAGTGTCGCCGACGCCGAGGACCTGGTGCAGGACACCTGGCTGCGCTGCAGCCAGGTGTCCACCGCCGTGGACAACCCGGCCGGGTATCTGACCCGTACGGTGACCAACCTGGCCCTCAACCGGCTCACCTCGGCCGCCGCCACTCGCGAGCAGTACGTCGGGCCCTGGCTGCCCGAGCCGCTGGTCACCGAGCCCGACGCGGCCGAGGACGTGGAGCTGGCCGAGTCCGTCTCGCTCGCCATGCTCGTCGTCCTCGACACCCTCTCGCCGCTGGAGCGGGCGGTCTTCGTGCTCAAGGAGGTCTTCGGCTTCTCGTTCAAGGAGATCGCCGGAATGCTGGAGCGCGGCGAGGCGGCCGTGCGGCAGGTCGGCCACCGGGCCAGGGCACACGTCCAGGCCCGGCGGCCGCGCTACGACACACCGGACGAGGTGCGGCGGCGGGTCACCGATGAGTTCCTGGCCGCGTGTCTCGGCGGCGACCTGAACCGGATGATGGAGCTGCTCGCCCCCGATGTGACGTCGTGGAGCGACGGCGGCGGCAAGGTCAAGGCCGCCGTCCGCCCGCAGCACGGCGCGGACAAGGTCGCCCGCTTCCTCGCCGCCGTCATCACCCAGCCGATGGACGACCCCCGCGTCCACGCGGTCGACGTCAACGGCCACCCGGGCCTGCTCCTCACCGTCGCGGGCCGCCCGGACACCGTCGTCTGTGTCGAGGTCGCCGACGGCCGGATCACGGAGATCCGCGTCATCCGCAACCCGGACAAGCTGCGCCACCTGTGAGCAGGGTCAGTCGATGAGGTCGAGGGCGGCGGTCAGAACGCTGTCGCTGTCGATCCCGTGGTACCGGTAGACGTCGTCGAGGGCGCCGCACTGGCCGAACCGGGTCACACCGAGGGTGGTGACGGGCACCTGGTGCACGGTGGCGAGGAACGCCAGGGTGTGCGGGTGGCCGTCCAGCACGGTGACCAGCGGGGTGGCGCGGTCGGCGGGGAAGGCGCGGTCGAGGATCCAGTCCGGGTCCTCGGCCAGGCCGCGCCGGGCCTGGAGGGCGCGGAACAGCAGATCCGGGCTGGTCACGCACACCACATCGGCGCCGTGGCCGAGGGCGTCGAGCCGTTCGGCCGCCGCCAGGGCCTCGGGGATCAGCGCGCCCATCGCCGCGAGGGTCACCACCGGCTCGGCGTGGCGCCGCAGCCGGTACGCGCCCGCCACCACCTGGCGGCGCCGCCGCTCACGCGCGGCGGGGTCGGTGGGCACGGCGGCCAGGGACTGGTCCACCGGCCGGGTCGACAGCCGCAGATACGCCGAACTCCCCTGCGGGCGGCCGAGGTTGCTTAAGGAGGCCAGCAGACACCACTCGGTGTCGAGGGCGAAGGCGGGCTCGTACGACACACACCCCGGCTGTTCGATGCCCAGCGACGGCGTGGTGATCGACTGGTGTGCGCCGCCCTCCGGGGCGAGGGTGACCCCGGACGGGGTGCCCACCAGGATGGACTGCCCGCCCGCGTACATCCCGAAGGACCACGGCTCCAGCGCCCGGTTGACGAACGGGTCGTACACCACGCCGATGGGCAGCAGCGGCTGCTCCCAGCGGCTCCAGGTGGCGCCCAACTCGCCCAGCAGGCCGACCAGGTTGGTCTCGGCGATGCCCAGCTCCACATGCTGCCCGGTCGGCTTCTCCCGCCAGTGCAGGATCGTCTCGGCGTCGTCGGCGAACCAGTCGGTGCCCTCCGTGGCCGACCACACGCCGACCTTGTTCAGCCAGCCGCCCAGGTTGGTGGTCGAGCTGACGTCCGGGCTGACGGTGACGATCCGGCCCGCCGCCTCGGGGGCCCGGCGGGTGAGGTCCAGCAGTGTCCGCCCGAGGGCTTGCTGGGTGTGGCCGGTCCCGGTGGGCGCCGGGCGGCCGAGGTCGGCCGGAACGGCGGGCGGCTGCCGCGGCTCGCGCTTCGGCCGGTGCAGCCGCTCGGCGGCGGCCGCGCACAGCGACGCCTCCGCCGAGCCGTCGGGGAAGCGGGCCCAGGGACGGTCCGGGTCCGCCCCCAGCCGCTCGGCCAGCGGGCCCATCTGGTCGGCCGTCAGCAGCGAGGAGTGGTTCTGCGGATGGCCCTCGGTGGGCAGCCCGTGCCCCTTGACCGTGTACGCGAAGATCACGGTCGGCCGGGTGTCGTCGATGGTGTCGTACGCCTCCAGCAGGGCACCCAGGTCATGGCCGCCCAGGTTGCGCAGCGCGGCGAGCAGCGTGGCGTCGTCCAGGTGCGCGATGAGCCCGGCGATCGGGGCGGCGGTGGAGCCGCTGCCGGGCAGCCGCTCGCGCAGCTGTGCGGCGGTGCAGCGCAGCAGCCGCTGGTATTCGGGGTTGTCCATGGCGTCGATGCGTGTGCGCAGGGCGTCGCCGCCGGGCCGGGTGAACAGCTCGCGCAGCAGATGCCCGTACTTGACGTTGAGCACCTGCCACCCGGCGGCCGTGAACATGCCCTGCAGCCGCCCGGCGGCGATGCCGGGCACCACCCGGTCCAGGGACTGCCGGTTCAGGTCGACGATCCACGTCACCTCGCCCAGCGAGGACACCACCGGATCCTGGACCGCCTCCCAGATGGCGCCCTCGTCCAGCTCCGCGTCACCGAGCAGGGAGTACTGCCGCCCGGTCCCGGCGCCGCCGAAGCGGCCCTCCACATAGCGCCGGGCGAGCGCGCCCCACAGGGGAGCGGTGGCGCCGATGCCGACCGAGCCGGTGGAGTAGTCGACCCGGTCGGGGTCCTTGGACCGGCTGGGGTAGCTCTGCAGCCCGCCGAACGCGCGAAGCGTCGTCAGGTACGACTCGTCCAGCTCGCCGAGCAGGTAGTTGACGGCGTGCAGCACCGGTGACGCATGGGGCTTGACCGACACCCGGTCCTCGGCGGTCAGCGTGTGGAACCACAGCGCCGTCATGATCGAGGCCATCGACGCGCTGGACGCCTGGTGGCCGCCCACCTTCAGCCCCGTGGGGTTCGGCCGGACCCGGTTGGCGTGGTCGATCATGGCCGTGGACAGCCACAGCACCCGGCGCTCGACCGCTTCCAGCGTGCCGAGCGTCCCCGGGTGGCCCTTCCCGGCCGGGTCCTTGCCCGGGGCACCCGAGAAGGTCGCGTCCATGACCACATTGACCACCTCCACCGCCTGGATCCGACGTCCAGGAATGCCGTGTGATGCGAGAAGTAGACAGAGACCGCACCTGCTGCGCAACATGTCGTCTTCCGGCTGGGCAATCTGCTCACCGCACCGGGGTGAAAGCGCCCTCGACCGAGCAAAATGATCAATATCCGGAGCGGAGCGGCCTCACCCCTTCACGGCGCCGGAGGTGAGCCCCTGCACGATGTGGCGGCTCGCGAAGGCGAAGAGCACCATGGTCGGCAGGATCGTGAACACGGCCGCCGCGGACATCGAACCCCAGTCGATGTTGAAGCTGGAGATGAAGCCGTTGAGGGCCGTCGGGACGGTCTTGTTGGCGTCGCTGTTCATCAGGGTCACCGACAGGAACAGCTCGTTCCAGCAGTTGACGAAGTTGAAGATGAACGCCGCCACGATCCCCGGACGCATCACCGGCAGCAGCACCCGGAACAGCGCCGAGAACCGGGAGAGACCGTCGATCATCGCGGCCTCCTCCAGCGCGTCGGGGATGTTCTCGAAGAAGCCGCGGAGCATCACCGTACAGAAGGGGATGCACACGGCGACGTAGACGAGGATGAGCCCGAGCCGGTTGTCGACCAGCCTCAGGTCGGTCATGAGCAGATACAGCGGGCCCAGCGCGATGAACGCGGGGATCATCTGGGTGACCAGCGCGGCCGTCAGCAGCGCGGACTTGGAGCGGAACTCGAAGCGCGCCAGCACATACGCCGACAGCATGGAGATCGCGGTGGCGGCGGCGCCCGCGACGGCCGCGACGATGAGGCTGTTGGTGAGATAGGTCCCGAAGTCGGCCTTGTCGAACAGCTCGCTGTAGTTCTCCAGCGAGAAGTGCTCGGGCCAGTAGGCGATGGGGAACGCGAAGATGTCGCCCGGCGCCTTGAGCGAGGTGATGGTGATCCAGTACAGCGGGAAGACGGTGAACGCCAGCCACAGCCCCAGGAAGACGACGCGGACGGCCCGGCCGGCCGGGGTCTCTTTGCCGGTCACGGCCTCACCTCTCGCTTCTTCTCACGGGTGGCCAGCAGGAAGAACACCGTGAACAGCAGCAGCCCCGCGACCACGAGGAGGCCGAGCGCGGAGGCCTTGCCGTAGTCGCCCTGCTGGGTGATCTTGATCATCCAGGTGGTCACGATGTGGGTCTCGTTGTTGGGCCCGCCACCGGTCATCCCGAAGATCAGATCGGGGAAGTTGAAGATCCAGATGATCCGCAGCAGCACGGTGAGCACCAGCGTGACCCGGATGTAGGGGATGGTGATCTGGAAGAGCGTGCGCACCTTCCCGGCCCCGTCCAGCGCCGAGGCCTCGTACAGCTCGTCGGGGACCGACTGGAGCGCGGCCAGGATCATGATGGCGAAGAAGGTGACGCCGTACCAGGTGTTGGCGATCAGTACGGCGATCATCGCCTTGTGCGGATCGGCCAGCCACGCCACCGGCTCGTCGATCAGACCCGCCTTCTGCAGCAGATCGTTCACGACGCCGAACTCACTGTTGAACATCCAGCGGAACAGGATGCCGATGAGGAACCCGGAGATCGCCCAGGGGAAGAAGACCAGCGCCTGGTAGACGCCCCGGAAACGGAACCGGCGGCGCAGCCACAGCGCCAGCGCGAAACCGATCACCAGCTGCGGCACGATCGAGCCGATGACCCAGAGGCCCGTATTGCCCAGCACGGTGTCCCAGTTGGGGTCGGAGAAGACCGCGTGGAAGTTCTTGAGCCCCACCCACGAGGTGTCGGTGAGATCGTTGAGATCCCAGTGGCGGAAGGCCATCTGGCTGCCCGCGACCATGGGGTAGTACGTGAACACCGCCACGAAGATCGCGGCCGGTGCCATATAGGCGGCGATGAGCAGGCCCCGGCGGGTCGTGAACTCCCTTCTGCGGCCGCCCTGTTGCCCGCTCCGGGCGTGCGGGTCGGCCTTCTTCCGGACCGGCCGGGGCGCCTTCGGAGTGGTGGTCGCTGAGGTGGCGGGCATCCCTACTTCTCCTGCTCCCACTTCTCGGTCCAGTACGCGTCCCAGCCCTCCAGCAGCTCCTTTGGCGTCATCTTGCCGCTCACCATCTTCTGCACATCGGTGTCGGACTTCTGCTCCCACTCGCGCCACCAGGCCACTCCGCGCGGCTGGCTGACGTTGAGATAGGTGTCGGGGCGCTTGGTCATGGTGACGTAGGACGACCAGGGGCCGGTCTTGTAGAACGGGTCCTCGGTGGCCGACTTGAGGATCGGCACCAGGCTGTTCTTCTTGGTGAAGTCCGTCGACGCCTTGCCCTGCGACAGGAACTTGATCAGCTTGACGGTCTCCGCCTTGTGCTTGCTGCCCTTCGCGATGCCCCACCCGGCGGTGGCCAGCGGCTGGACGGTCTTCCCACTCGGCCCTGCCACCAGGGGAGCGGTGTCCCACTGGCCCTTCGAGATCGACTTGGACTCGGAGACGGTGGCGATCACCTCCGGATCCTGGAGCAGGAAGGCCGTGGAGCCGTTGGAGAAGGCCTCGACCATCTCCGGGTAGCCCCAGGAGACGGACGACTTGGGGGAGGCCTGCTTGAAGAGCTTCAGGTAAGTCTGGAGGGCGTCCACGGCCTTGGGCGAGGAGAAGATCGTGCGGCCGTCCTTCAGCCTGTAGCCGTTGGACGGGTCGACCTGGTCGGCCACGTACGCCTCGATGACGGCGGTGGCGTTGCTGTTGGCGTTGGCCCCGCCCCGGAACGCGTAGCCGTAACGCCGCTTCGCCGGGTCGTTGATGGCGGACGCCTGCTTCAGCAACTGCTCCCAGGTGGCCGGGGGTTCGCTGAACCCGGCGTCCTTGATCAGGTCGGTGCGGTAGAAGAGGCTCAGCCCGTAGAAGCCGTAGGGGACGAAATAGGTGTGGCCCTTGGCGTCCTCGGCGGCCTTGACGGCGTTCTCCGTCATGGCCTGCCAGCCCTGCCACCCCTTCAGGTCCTTCCTCATGTCGTGGAGCCAGCCGTTGTTCGACCACGGGCCGACGGTGATGTCCCGTACCTCCAGGGCGTCCACGCCACTGCCGGACTGGAGCATCTGCTGGATCTTCTGGTCGGCCTGCTCGGTGGGCGGCGAGATCAGATTGACCTTGATCTTGGGGTTCCGCTTCTCGAAGTCGGCTATGAGCCCGCTCAGCAGATCGGTGCGGGCGGGGTTGGTCAGGCTCTCGACCATGTTGAGCGTGACCGTGCCGTTCGCGCCCGGGTTCATGGTGGAACAGCCGGTCAGGACCATCGTGGCGGCGGTGCCGAGGGCGAGGGCTGCCGTCCTTCTCCTCATCGTGCTGACCTCTTCCTTGGGTGCGGGCCGCGCTGGGAGCGGCCCGGGGGAGGGGCGTACGTGTCGGGCCGCTACGCGCACGGCGTACGTGTCGAGCAGCTACGGCGCGCCGTGCCGCCCGCGAGCCGCGCGGGCCCACTCGCCGAGGACGGGGACGCAAGCCTCGGCGAAGTACTCGTAATCGGCGGCGGTGTTGTAGACGTGGGCGGACACCCGCAGATAGCCGATGCCACCGAAGCTGGTGAAGGCCGCCTCGACCCCCAGCTCCCGGGCGACCCGGTCGCGCAGCGCGTCGGCCTCGACGCGGGTGGGGCCCAGCCCGTCGGGCAGCCGCACCAGCCGCATCCCGGGGACCGGCATGCCGACGTCGACGGCGCTGTCCGCGCCGGTCAGCTCGGTGAACGCGGCACCGATGACCTGCGCCGCGTAGCCCGCCAGCTGGTCCATATAGCGGCGGGCGCGCTGCCAGCCCCAGGTGTGCTCGATGAAGCCGAGCGCCGTCGGCGCCGCCAGGTAGCAGGTGGCGTCCACCGTGCCCTGCTGGTCGAAGCGGTCGGGGTACGGATCCTCTGCGCCCCACGAGTCGATCGGCGGGTGGAGCCGCTCGCGCAGCGGACCCTGGGCGACGAGGGCCGCCGTACCGCGTGGCGCGCACCCCCACTTGTGCAGGTTCCCGATCCAGACATCGCAGGTCAGCCCGGAGAGCGGGGCGGGGAGCAGACCGGGTGCGTGCGCCCCGTCCACGAGCAGTGGAATCCCGCGCCGCCGCGCCTCCGCGCCGATCCGCTCCACCGGCATCCGGCGGGCGGTCGCCGAGGTGATCTGGTCCAGCACGATGAGGCCGGTCGCCTCGGACACCTCGGCGAACACGGCCTCGTACGCCCGCTCCTCGTCCGCGTCGAGGGGCACCCGCGCGGTGCGGACTCTGCCCTCCCATCGGTCGCGCGCCAGCCGCTCGGCGCCCATGGTGACGGCCCCGTAGCCGTGGTCGGTGACGACGATCTCCCCGCCACGGTGCCGGTCGAGGGCGGCGTACACGGTGCTGACCCCGGCGCTCGCGTTCGGCACCAGGGCCAGGTCGTCGGCGGCCACCCGCAGAAAGCGGGCGACCTCCACCCTGGTGTCCGCGACCCGCTGCGGCAGCGCCGGGAACCACACCACCGGGGAGCGCTCCATCTCCGCGCGCAGCTGCTTCTGCCGCTCCTGCGCCACCAGGGGAACGGCGCCGAAGGAACCGTGGTTCAGGTGTCTCATGGCGGGGTCCAGCGACCACGCCCGGTCGGCGGGCCTGCCGTCGGTCAGCAACAGGGGACGTGGCGCCGCGATGACATCGGTCTCGCTCACATGACTCCCGATCTGCCGGGGTCCGGGTGTTCCGGTCAGGAAGGGGGAGAGATCTGACGATGACCAGAACACATATGATGACTCGGCATCCTGCAGCACGGATTCCGCGCAATCAAGGGGTCTGCGGCGCGATTCATCAGATGACTTCCGATCGACATCTCCGACACATCTGATGAATCGGTACAGTGCGGTGAAGGGCGCAGGACGGCGCCCCGCCCGTTTCGGGAGGAAATCGGATGTCCGCAGTCGACAAGGCGTTCCACGGCCTACGGCACATGATCGCCACCGGACGCCTCGGCGCCGGAGGGCGCGTTCCGCCCGAGGGCGAGCTGTGCGAGGAACTCGGCGTGTCCCGGGGCTCGTTGCGCGAGGCCGTGCGGATGCTCGCGGCCCTGGGTGTGATCGAGCCGAGGCACGGCTCCGGCACGTATGTCTCCCAGCTCAGGCCGGAGGACATGATAGGCAGCCTGTCGCTCACCCTGGAGCTGCTGCCGCTCTCCGGTCTGCTGGAGATGTACGAGATCCGGCGCGTCCTGGAGGCCCATGTCGCGGCGCAGGCCGCCGCCCGCAGCACACCGGAGACGGTACGGACGCTCTTCGCGCTCATCGAGGCCATGGACGCCACCGACGACCCGGCCGAGGCCTCGGACCTCGACCACCGCTTCCACGCCGAGATCGCCACCGCCGCCGGAAACCCCGCCCTCGCCTCCCTGCTCGCGGTCTTCCGCGCCCGCTCCCGCAAGTACCAGATCTTCACCCTCCCCGAGGGCGAGACGATGCGGCGCAAGAGCGATGAGGACCACCGCGTGCTGGCCACCGCGATCGCCGACCGCGATCCGCGCGCCGCCGCCGGAGCAGCCGAGGCCCACGTCGCCCAGACGGAGCGGTGGCTGCGCGCCTTCATGCCGCCCATGGAAGAAGCACCCATGGAAGAGGCTCCCGAGGAAGAGGGTGACCAGGGCGCCGCGTTGCGATGCGATTGACGCGTCAGACTATTGCGGGTTTCGCAACGCGCCCCTAGGGTCGGCGGCATGCTGCACACTGCGGACGCGACGCGTCAGCGGGTGCGTGAGGTGCTGCGCGGATACCCGGGCAGCCAGCGCGCGTTCGCCGACGACATGGGGCTGGACCCCACCAAGCTGTCCAAGTCGCTGACCGGCGCCCGGCGGTTCACCCCCGCCGAGCTGACCCGGATCGCCGAGATCGGCGACGTCACGGTGAACTGGCTGATCAACGGCAGCGACGAGGCGGACACCGTGTCCGCCGTACCGCAGCGCACCGCGCGGCGACCGGAACCCAGCGGCGACACCGGCCGGTACCGGCAGATCCTCGACGCGGCCTGGCGCCTCATCGCCGAGCGCGGCTACCACGCGGTGCGGGTGTCGGACGTCGCGGAGGCCTGCGGTACGAGCGCCGCCACCATCCACTACCACTTCCCCGGCCGCGACGGCCTGCTCACCGAGGCACTGCGCCATTCGGTGAAGCAGGCGTTCGACCGCCAGGTCGCGGAACTGCACGGCATCGAGGACGCCCACCAGCGGCTGCTGCGCCTGGTCGAGCTGCAACTGCCCACCCCGGGCGCGCTGCAGCGGGAATGGTCGATCTGGCTGCAGGTGTGGAACGAAAGCGCGCTGCGCCCGGAGCTGCGGGTGCTGCACACCGACTCCTACGCCCGCTACCACGACACGGTCGCCCGCACGATCGCCGAAGGCCAGGCCCAGGGCGTCTTCACCGACGCGGATCCCGAGGAACTGGCGGCGACCCTGACGGCCCTGATCGACGGACTGGGCATCCAGGTGCTCACCGGCCGCCCCGGCCGGACCGCCGAGCGGATGCGGCGGACCCTCTACGACTTCGTGCAACGCGAGATCCTCCGCGGCTGAGCGACCTCAGGAACAGGAGCCGGGTATGGCCCACAGCGACGACATCCCCGCACCGTTGTCCCTGCACTACACCACGGTCGACGCGGCCTGGGTGGACTACAACGGCCACATGAGCGAGTCCTGCTACCTGCTGGTCTTCGGGGACAACGCGGACGCGTTCTTCCGCTACATCGGCATCGACGAGCGGTACCGCGCCGAGGGCCACTCGCTCTACACGGTGGAAACCCATCTGCACCACCGCCGCGAAGTGGCCGAGGGCGAGCCGATCCGGCTGACCCTCCGCGTACTGGACCACGACACCAAGCGCGTGCACATCTTCCACGAAATGCACCACGGCACCACCGGCACCCTGCTGGCCACGGCCGAACAGATGCTGGTGCACGTCGACATGGAGCAGGGAAGGTCGTGTCCCCTGCCGACGACCCTGCTCCAGCGGCTGGCCGCGATCCAGCAGGCCCACACCACCTTGCCCCGGCCCGAGGCCGTGGGCCGCCCGATGGGCATCCGCCGCCGCGACTGAAAGACCTCTTCGCTCCCGCCCCGCCGTCCTGAGGAGCCGCCATGGATTTCGAACTCACCGACGAGCAGCGCATGATCGTGGAGACGGTGCGCAAGTTCGTCACGACCGAGCTGGAGCCGCACGAGGACGAGGTCGAGCGGCTTGACGAGGTGCCGCCCGAACTGGCCGAACGGATCCGCCGAAAAGCCCTCGACGCCGGGCTCTACGCGGCCAACATGCCCGAAGAACTGGGTGGCGGCGGCCTGGACGCCACCAGCATGACCCTGGTCGAACGCGAGCTGGGCCGCGCCGGTTACGCCCTGCAGATGCTCGTCGCCCGGCCGAGCAACATCCTGCGGGCGTGCGAAGGGGAGCAGCGCGAGCGCTATCTGCTCCCGACCATCCGTGGGGAACGCCACGACTGCCTCGCCATGACCGAACCCGGCGCCGGATCCGACGTACGCTCGATGACCACCCGCGCGGTGGCGGACGGCGACGACTACGTCCTCAACGGCACCAAACACTTCATCAGCCACGCCGACGCGGCGGACTTCGTGATCCTCTTCGCCACCACCGGCGCCACCGACGCGGCGCCGGAACCAGGGCGCGGGCGGAAGAACCCGATCACGGCGTTCCTGGTGGACCTGGACACCCCCGGGCTCACCGTCACCCGTGGCTCGGCGTGCGTATCGCACCGGGGCTACCACCAGTGCGAGCTGTCGTTCACGGACTGCCGTATCCCCGTGGGCCAGCGCCTCGGCGAAGAGGGGCGTGGCTTCGACCTGATGGGGGAGTGGCTGGGCGCCAGTCGGCTCAGCGTCGCCGCCACCAGTGTCGGCCGCGCCCGGCGCGTCCTGGACCTCGCCACGGGGTGGGCCGCCGAACGCAGCCAGTTCGGCCAGACGATCGGCCGCTTCCAGGGCGTCGGCTTCCCCCTGGCGGACATGGCCACCGAGCTGGAGGCCGCCGAACTCCTCACCATGCGGGCGGCGTGGAAACTCGACCAGGGCACCATGACCGACCGCGACGCGGCGATGGCGAAGCTGTACGCGTCCGAAGCGCTGGGCCGCATCACCGACCGGGCGGTGCAGATCTTCGGCGGCATGGGGCTGATGGCGGAACTGCCGCTGGAACGCTTCTGGCGGGACGCGCGCGTGGAGCGCATCTGGGACGGCACCAGCGAAATCCAGCGCCACATCATCTCCCGGTCCCTGCTGCGCCCCCTCGGATCGTGACCCGGCGATGGGCACCAGGGACAACCTCCGGCGCCTGCTGAGCCCGCGCCACATCGCCGTGTTCGGCGGCGACACCGCCGCCGCCGCGATCCGGCAGTGCCGCCGCGCGGGCTTCACCGGGACGATCTGGCCGGTCCATCCCCGGCGTACGAGCATCGAAGGCCTGCGTTGCTACCCGAACGCCGCCGCGCTGCCCGACCCGCCGGACGCCTCGTTCCTCGCCGTACCGAGGGACGCCACCGTCGAGGTGCTGGCGGAACTCGCCGCACGCGGCGCGGGCGGCGCGGTCTGCCACGCGGCGGGCTTCGCCGAGGACGGGGAGACCGGTGCGCGGTGGCAGCGCGACTTCGTCCGTGCGGCGGGGCGGATGGCGGTGATCGGGCCCAACTGCATCGGGATGCTCGACTACCTCGACGGCGCCGCGCTCTGGGCCGACCAGCACGGCGGGCGACGGGTGGACCGTGGCGTCGCCATCATCACCCAGAGCGGCAACATCGGCCAGAACCTCACCATGCAGCGCCGATCGCTGCCGCTCGCCCGACTGGTGACGGTCGGCAACGCCGCCGTGACGGGGGTGGCCGAACTGGTCGAAGCCCTGCTGGAAGACCCCCGGATCACCGCGATCGGTCTGCACCTGGAGGGCATCGACGACCCCGCGGGGCTGTCCCGGGCCGCCGTACGCGCCCTCCAGCGGCGCGTGCCGATCGTCGTGCTGAAAACGGGCCGGTCGGAACTGGGCGGCCGGGCCAATCTGAGCCACACCAGCTCCCTGGCCGGGTCCGATGTGCTCTGCGACACCTTCTTCCGGCGCCTGGGCATGGCCCGGGTGCACCAGGTCGCCACCTTCCTGGAGACACTGAAGTATCTGCACGTCCACGGGCCGAGCACCGGAGCGCGAATCGCCTCCGCGAGTTGCTCGGGAGGCGAGGCGTCACTGCTGGCCGACCTCGCCCACGACCACGACGTCGAACTGCCACCGTTTCCGCACGACACCGCCCGGCGGCTCGGGGAGGTGCTCGGCGACCGGGTGTCCGTCGCCAACCCCTTGGACTACCACACCTACATCTGGGGCGACTTCGACGCCCAGCGCGACTGCTTCCGCGCCTTCCTCACCACCGGATTCGACATGCATCTCCTAGTGCTCGACTTCCCCCGCGCGGACCGCTGCTCCCCGGAAGCGTGGCAGACCACCCTGGACGCCTGCCTGGCCGCGCGCCGCCACACCGGCGCGCCCGCCTGTGTGGTCAGTACGCTGCCGGAAGGGCTGCCGGAGCCGGTGCGCACGCGGCTGCTGGACGAGGGCGTCGCCCCGATGCAGGGCATCGCCGAATGCCTGACGGCGATCGCGGCGGCGCGCCAGACCGGGCTGGCCCAGGAGACGGCCGATACGGCCCTGCCGCTCGACTCGGCCACCCCCGCACCGCCGCCCGGCTCGCCGCCGCTCGACGAGTGGCGCGGCAAGCGGACCCTCGCCGAGTGGGGCGTTCCCGTTCCCTCCGGCTCCGTGGCCACGTCGGCCGAGAGCGCGGCCGAGGCGGCCCGGGACATCGGCTTCCCCGTGGTGGTGAAGGCGCTGTCGGAGACGATCGCGCACAAGAGCGACGTCGGCGGGGTGCGCCTCGGGCTGTCCGGGGAACAGCAGGTGCGCGAGGCGGTGGCCGCCATGGCGGGGCTCTCGGACCGTTTCCTCGTGGAGCGCATGGCCGAGGGCGCGGTGGCGGAACTGATCGTCGGCGTCCACCGGGACCCGCAGTTCGGCCCGGCGCTCACCCTCGGCGCGGGCGGCACGATGGTCGAACTTCTCCACGACGCGGCCACCCTGCTGCTGCCCGTACGGCGCGACGAGATCCGCGCCGCGCTGCGACGGCTGCGCGTCTGGCCGCTGCTGACCGGCTTCCGTGGCCAGCCACCGGGTGACGTCGACGCCGTCATCGACACGGTGGCCGCCGTGGCCGACTACGCGCGCGGCCACGCGCACACACTCGTGGAACTCGACATCAACCCCCTGCTGGTCCTTCCCGGTCACGGCGGCGTCGTGGCCGCCGATGTGCTGATCAGGCTCGGGACCGACGAACGAGGAGAAGCGCATGGCTGACCCGGTACGCATCGAGGCCGACGGCGGCGTCCTGCTGGTGACCCTGGACCGCCCCAAGGCCAACGCGATCGACGTGGCCACGAGCCGCGCGCTCCACGCCGCCTTCGACAGGCTGGCCCGGGACGAGTCGCTGCGCGTGGCGGTGGTCACCGGCGCCGGTCAGCGGTTCTTCTCGGCGGGATGGGACCTCAAGGCCGCGGCGTCGGGGGAGGCCATCGACGCCGACCACGGCCCCGGCGGCTTCGCCGGGCTCACCGAACTCTTCGACCTCGACAAGCCCGTCATCGCGGCGGTGAACGGCCTCGCCCTCGGCGGTGGCTTCGAACTCGCCCTGGCCGCCGACCTGATCGTCGCCGCCGACCACGCCGAGTTCGCCCTGCCGGAAGTGACCCTCGGCATGATCCCCGACTCCGGCGGCGTGCTGAGGCTCCCCCGGCGCCTCCCGCAGGCGGTGGCGGGCGACCTCCTGCTGACCGGACGCCGCATGCCCGCATCCGAGGCGGAACGCTGGGGTCTGGTCAACCGCGTCGTCGACGGCCCCGACCTCCTGGAGACGGCCCTGCGGCTGGCCCGCGACATCCGCGCCGGGGCGCCACTGGCGGTGGCGGCCATCAAGGAAATCCTCCGGACCACGGCGAATTCCACGATCGAGGAAGGCTACGCCCACCTGCGCCACGGCGACCTGCCCGCATACCGGGCCATGCTGACATCCGACGACGCGCGGGAGGGACCGCGCGCATTCGCCGAAAAACGTACCCCGAGGTGGACCGGCCGCTGAGCCACTTCCCCGCCTTTTGCCATCAATGCTCAAAAGCCTTCGGAAGATGGGGAGTTCGGGTAGCGTCCCCGGACATGAGCAACCAGATCAGCATTGACCGAGCCCCGGGTTCCGAGGGCGGCATCAGCATTACCGTCAATCTCACCGCGGAAGCCCTCAGCGCGCTCCAGGCGAATGGCCAGTATTCCGAGGCGCTTGCCGAGGGGCAGGTTTCCGGCGCCGGACCGGTCCTGGAGAAGATTTCCTTCAATGTCTCCTAGAAGAGTGTCGTAGAAACGTATCGTAGAAGCGTGTCGTAGCGAGGCCGCTCCTCAGGCCGCCGGATAGGGAAGCAGTTTCTCGGCTGTCCTTTCCCAGGAGGTCTTGAGTTCCGCGAGGAGTTCCGGCCTGTCGGGAGCGAGATCGGCCTGCTCCCGTACGTCCTGGGCGAGATTGAACAGCTGGTCCTTGCCATCGGCGTCCTGGTAGTCCTTCCAGTCGCCGCGCAGCAGGTAACCGGCCAGGCTCGTGCCGTCCAGCGGATAGGCCGGGTCCGGCCGGGCGCCGCCCAGCTCCAGCAGGGCGAACTTCTCCCCGCTGAGCGGCCAGTTGGGGACGCTCGTACAGGTCGTACTCGCCGAGCTGACCGAGCTTGGAGAAGTACTCCAGGACGCCGCCGAAGTTGCCGAAGAACTCGTCCCAGCCGGACTTCGTGGGGCTGTAGTCGGGCAGCCAGCCGCAGTGCCACTTCCCGATCAGCGCGCTGCCACCCAGCAGGCCGTGGAAGAGACGGCGGGACATCCTGGGATCGTTCATGCTGATCAACGGTGGAGGGCGGCGGCGTCCCGGACAACACCTGGCGAGCTGCCCTCATGCGATGGTCATGCTCGTACACACGGCCGCGATACAAGGCTGTTGCCCGTGGCCGCCCTCACCGCGCCCTCGGCTGAGCAGGATGTCGGCGGCACCCGGCCGGTAGAATCCGCCACGCGACGGCTGACCTCTCGCTGCGGGCGGCCGGCGGCGGGGGATCCTCCTTCCGCGACCCTGGGAGCCGGCCATGCAGAACACCTCCCCCGACCCGGCGGCCACCGCACCGCTCGGGCCACCGCCGCCGTTCGATCCGGAACTCGCCGCGGCCCTCGCGGTCATCACGCGGATGCTGCCGCCCGGCGGGTCCGGGGCCGATCCGGGCACGACGCCCCCTGAGGACGTGCCCGGGATGGAACCGGTGACGTACGCGGACCTGGAGCGCGACGGCGCCTTCCGGGTCGAGGAGCGGTCCGTACCCGGCCCGGCGGACGCGCCGGACGTCGCGCTGCTGATCTGCCGCCCGGCCGCCCCGGCCACCCCCACACCGGCGCTGTACCACATCCACGGCGGCGGCATGATGGTCGGCGACAACCGGACGGGCCTGCCCGAGATGCTCGACCTCGCCGAGGAGCTGGGGCTGGCCGTGGTGTCCGTCGAATACCGGCTGGCACCTGGCACGCCGTATCCGGGCCCGGTCGAGGACTGCTACGCGGGCCTGAGGTGGACCGCCGAGCATGCCGAGGAGCTGGGCGTCGACCCGGAGCGCATCGTCGTCGCCGGTGGCAGCGCCGGTGGCGGCCTCGCGGCGGCCGTCGCCCTGCTGGCGCGCGACCTCGGTGGTCCGGCCCTGTTCGGGCAGCTGCTGATGTGCCCGATGCTGGACGACCGCAACGACACCCCGTCCGCCCGCCAGATGACCGGGGTCGGGGTGTGGGACAGGGTCTCCAACGAGGCCGGGTGGACGGCGCTGCTCGGCGCCGCCCGTGGAACGGACGCCGTCTCGCCCTACGCCGCACCCGCCCGCGCGACCGACCTGTCCGGGCTGCCGCCCGCGTTCATCGACGTGGGATCCGCCGAGACCTTCCGCGACGAGGACGTCGACTACGCCACCCGCCTCTGGCAGGCCGGGGGAGGGGCCGAACTGCACGTCTGGCCCGGCGCCTTCCACGGTTTCAGCGGAATGGCCCCGCACGCCGCCATCTCCCACGACGCCCGCGCCGCGCGACTGCTGTGGCTGCGCAGACTCCTGACGAACTGACCGCCCCGCGGCCCTCTGGTGCGGCCCAGCACCGATGTGGTGAATTCTCGTATTTCGCCTTCTAGGCTCCTGAAGGGTGTGTAAGTGTATCGACACCTCGCTAGACGGAAGAATTGGGAGGGGGCCCAATTTGTGCAACCTATTGGACGAGGCGTGGCTGACCGTGACTGATACGGACACCGCTTCCGGGGCTGGTGTACCGCGAGAGGCCCTGAATGCCTACCTCGACCGGCGTAGCCATCTCTTCGCCCAGGTGTCGCACACCTGGCATTCGCGTAGGTGGCCGATCAGGCCCTCCCCACCGCTCCCCCCAGCCTCTTCACCGGCCGGACGGTGAACGAGGACGGCAACACCTACCGTCTCAGCACTCCCTCGCCGGGCAGCCCTGCGGAAGGCCGCCTGAACGCGGCGCATCGCATACGACGGAAAAGCCGTTGACCGCGTTCACAAGGCGTACGACTGTCGCTCAGGAGTGAGCTGAACAGGGGAAGGATCCGAGATGGAGGATGATGAATGGCCCAAGCGCCCGTGGCGTGATCCTGCGTGGTGGCTGGTCGCGATCGCGGCTCTTGGATTGTTTCATCAGATGATGGTCAACCTGTTTCGGTAGTCCAGCTCCGTACGCCGACGATCGGCGCCGCCTTCGTTGGAATCCGGCTTCCGAACTCATGGGCGCACGGGCTCACGGCGCGGCGGGGTCGAGCAGGCCGGCCGCCCGGAGTTCGTCCCAGAAGTCGGTGGGGACCTCTTCCCGAAGGGCTGCCAGGTCCTCGGCGATGCGCGAGGGGCGGGTGGCGCCGGGGATGACGGCCGCGGCGGCGGGGTGGGCCAGGGAGAACTGGAGCGCCGCCGCCTTGACGGTCACGCCGTACCGCTCGGCGAGGCCGTTGATCCGCCGGACCTTCTCCACGATGTCGGCCGAGGCCTTCTGGTACTCGAAGTGGGTGCCGCCGGCGAGGACACCGGAGCTGTAGGGCCCGCCGACGACCATGCCGACGCCCTGCTCCTGGGCAGCGGGCAGGAGCCGCTGCAGTGCCTGGCGGTGGTCGAGGAGGGTGTAGCGGCCTGCGAGCAGGAAGCCGTCGGGGCGGGGCTCGTCCAGGGCGAGGGTCAGCTCGACCGGCTCGACACGGTTGACGCCGAGCCCCCACGCCTTGATGACGCCCTGGTCGCGCAGGTCGTCCAGGACGCGGAAGGCGCCTGTGCGGGCGGTCTCGAACTGAGCCAGCCAACGGTCGCCGTGGAAATCCTGGGCGATGTCGTGCACCCAGACGATGTCCAGCCGGTCGGTGTTCAGCCGCCGGAGGCTGTCCTCGATCGAACGCTTGGTGGCGTCGGCCGAGTAGTCGTCGGTCACCTTGTTCGGGCGGCCGTGCTCGAACAGGCCGCCCTTCTCGCCGAGGTCGCGGCCGGAGGGGGCCTCGGCCTCGTCGTGAATGATCCGGCCGACCTTCGTCGACAGGACGAAGGAGTCCCGCGGGTGCTGGGCGAGCATCTCCCCGAGACGGATCTCGGCGAGGCCCGCGCCGTAGAACGGAGCGCTGTCGAAGTAGCGGATCCCCTGGTCCCAGGCGGCCCGCAGCGTCGCCTGGGCCTCCTCCTCCGGGATCGCGCGGAACATGTTGCCCAGCGGTGCGGTACCGAATCCGAGGCGACCGGGCAGCAGCGTGGTGAGGCTCATGAGGAGCACCTTTCTTTCTGCGGTGGTGTCAGGGCAGGATCGAGTCGATGTAGCCGCCGTCGACCCGCAGTGCCCCGCCGGTGGTGGCGGAGGCGTAGGGGGAGCTGAGGTAGACCACCATGTTCGCGATCTCTTCGGGCTCGATGAGGCGCTGGAGCAGGGACTGGGGGCGGTGCTCGACCATGAACTGGTGCTGTGCCTCGTCCCAGGGCAGTTCGTCGCCGACGAGCTGGCGGACGAAGTCCTCCACTCCGCCGGTGTGCGTGGGTCCGGCGATCACGGAGTTGACGGTGACACCCGTACCGGCGGCCTCCTTGGCGAAGCCGCGGGTGACCGCGAGCAGCGAGGTCTTCGTCATGCCGTAGTGGATCATCTCAGCGGGGACGACGACGGCGGAGTCGCTCGCGAGGGAGAGCACGCGGCCCCAGCCCCGCTCCGTCATGCCGGGCAGATAGGCGCGGATCAGTCGTACGGCGGAGAGCACGTTGACCTCGAAGTAGCGGCGCCACTCGGCGTCGTCGATCTCCAGCGGCGGGGTCGCGCCGAAGATGCCGAGGTTGTTGACGAGGATGTCCACCTGCGGAACGGCGTCCAGGACGGCCTGTGTGCCGTTCTCGTCCGCCAGGTCCCCGGGTGCGGCGACGATGGCGTCGTTGCCCGTCTCGGTACGCAGACTCCGCACGGCCTGTTCGACGGTCTCGGCGCGCCTGCCGTTGACGGCGACGCGCGCTCCGGCGCGCGCGAGCCCGGCGGCGATGGCGTAACCGATGCCTTGGGTGGAACCGGTGACGAGCGCGGTCCGGCCGGAAAGGTCGATATTCACGGTGCTATGCCCTCCTGGAGGGGTGAACGGTTGATGTCGGTCGATCAGTTATCAGTTGAGGGTGTCGGGGTCCGGGCCCGTGCGCGTACCGGCGTCGAGGCCGGTGATCGCGGCGATGTCGTCGTCGCTCAGCTCGAAGCCGAAGACGTCGAGGTTCTGCCGGATGCGCTTCGGGGTGACCGACTTGGGGATGACCACGTTGCCGGTTTGGAGGTGCCAGCGCAGCACCACCTGGGCGGGGCTGACGCCGTACGTGCCGGCGATGTCCACGAGGGGCTGGGCACCGAGGACGGCACCCTGGGCCAGCGGGCTCCATGCCTCGGTGGCGATCCGGTGCTCCGCGTGGAAGGCGCGCAGCTCGCTCTGCTGGAGGGCGGGGTGCAGCTCGACCTGGTTGATCACCGGGGTGATGCCGGTGTGCTCCAGCAGGCGCTGGAGGTGGGGCACCTGGAAATTGGACACGCCGATGGCGCGGGTCCGGCCGTCGGCGAGCAGCTTTTCGAAGGCGCGCCAGGTGTCGAGGTACCGGTCACGGGCCGGGGTGGGCCAGTGGATCAGGTAGAGGTCGACGTGGTCCAGGCCGAGCTTCTCCAGGGAGGTGTCGAAGGCCGCGAGGGTCGCGTCGTAGCCCTGGTCGTCGTTCCACAGCTTGGTCGTGACGAACAGTTCCTCGCGGGGGATGCCGGAGGTGGCCAGCGCGCGGCCGACTCCGCGTTCGTTGCCGTAGATGGCGGCGGTGTCGATGCTGCGGTAGCCCGCCTCCAGGGCGCTGCTGACCGAGGCGGTGGTCTCGTCGTCGGGGACCTGGAAGACACCGAAGCCCAGCTGCGGCATCGCGACACCGTTGTTCAGTGTCACCTTCGGAATCGACGTCATGGGGGGGATGTCCTTTCTATGGCTGGGAGGGTTCAGAGTGCCTGGAGGGCGGCCGTGGCGAAGCCGTGGTCGTCGGGCTTGACCAGGTCCACCAGGTTGCGTTGAGGGTGTTGTGGAGAGGGGCGCTTCGCCGTGGCGGCGCGCCGGGGTCAGTGGTGGACGACGGCGGCGGCCGACGTGTCCGCCCGCCCGGTGACGGGCTGCCGCGACCGGGCGGTGAGGGGCCCGGATCGGTGCTCCAGGCGCTGTGAGACGAACGCGAGGACGAGAGCGGCGGCGGCGAGTACGGCGCCCACGGCGTTGGGGGCGGTGTAGCCGTACCCGGCGGAGATCACGATGCCGCCGAGCCAGGCGGAGAGGGCGTTGCCCAGGTTGAAGGCGCCGATGTTGACGGCCGACGCCAGCGTGGGGGCGCCGTGCGCGTAGTCCAGGACCCGCTTCTGGAGCGGCGGGACGGTGGCGAAGCCCAGCGCGCCGATGAGGAAGACGGCCACGGCCGCCGCGATCTTGTTCGGCGCGGCGACGGTGAACAGCGCCAGGACGACCGAAAGACCGCCCAGGGCCGTGAAGAGCATCGGCATGAGCCGCCGGTCGGCGAACCGTCCTCCGGTGAGGTTCCCGGCCACCATGCCCAGTCCGAAGAGCACCAACAGCCAGGTGACGGAGGAGCCCGCGTAGCCGCTGACCTCGGTCATCATCGGCGCGATGTAGGTGATCGCGGCGAAGACGCCGCCGAAACCGAGCACGGTCATCGCCATGGCCAGCAGCACCTGGGGGTTCTTGAACGCCGCGACCTCGTGCCGTAGCCGTACGCCCTCGGGCTTGGGCAGATCCGGGACCAGCTTGGCGACGCCGGCCAGGCCGACGACACCGAGCGCCGCGACGATGAGGAAGGTGACGCGCCAGCCCGCGCTCTGGCCGACGAACGTGCCCAGCGGGACGCCGACCACGTTCGCCACGGTCAGCCCGGTGAACATCAGGGAGATCGCCCCGGCCTTCTTCTCCGGTGCCACCAGCTCGGCGGCGACCACGGAGCCGATACCGAAGAAGGCGCCATGGGCCAGCGAGGCCACGACCCGGCCGATGAGCATGACGGCGAAGACAGGAGCCACGGCGGAGATGGCGTTGCCCATGATGAACAGGCCCATGAGCAGCATGAGCATGTTCTTGCGGGAGATCCTGGTGCCGAGGGCCGTCATGATCGGCGCCCCGATCATGACGCCGAGCGCATAACCGGTGACGAGCAGCCCGGCCGTCGGCACGGACACCCCGAGGTCTCCGGCGACCTGGGGCAGCAACCCCATGATCACGAATTCGGTGGTCCCGATCCCGAAGGCCCCGATGGCCAGGGCCAGCAGTGCGAGCGGCATGACGTGTGTCCTTACGGTGCAGACGATGAATAGACGCGCAAGCGCCTTACGGGCACTGACAATAATTGCACACGCCTTATATGTGCAAGCGCGCTATAGTGGCGTACGTGACTAAGGGGTGCCGTTCCGCGGTGCGCCCCCGTCGATCGGCCGGACCGAGGGAGCCGACATGACCGCCACCGACCCCGCGATGACCGCTCTCGCCCACAGCTGGTCCGCGCTCTCGCTGCTGCACGGGCGCATCGAGGGCCGCATCGAACGCGCGCTCCAGGCGGCACACGACCTGAGCGCGCGTGAGTACGCCTTGCTCGATGTCCTCAGCCGACAGCACGAGGGCGAGGGCGGCCACTTGCAGATGCGCCAGGTCGCCGAATCCGTCGTCCTCAGCCAGAGCGCGACCACCCGCCTGGTCACCCGGCTGGAGGACCGCGGCCTGCTCTCCCGCTACCTGTGCACCACCGACCGGCGCGGCATCTACACCGACGTCACCGACGAGGGCAGGCGCCTGCTGGACGAGGCCCGCCCCACCAACAACGCGGCCCTGCGCGAGGCCCTCGACGCGGCGACATCCGTGCCCGAACTCGCGCCCCTCGTCCACGCGGTCGAGCAACTGCGGAGCCGGCCGATCCCTGTGTGACCTTCCCCAAGGCATCCACGGCGCGTCAGCGTGATGACACGATCAGCGTCGTCACGATCAGCGTGCACCATGGCGTGCCCGAGGGCGAGGAACAGCGCCACCCCACCCGCGATCGCCCACAGCTGTCCGGTGTGGACCAGCGCGAGCCGCAATCGAACGAACGGCTCACGGCGGCCGAACTGGCCCTTCGAGGTCGTCGTCCCATGCTGTCGCCATCGCCGCCCGCAGGGCGGCGGTTGAGGTCTCGAAGGACTGCTCGGCCCAGACCGTCTTGCCCTCGGGGGTGTACCGGGTGCCCCAGTCCTTCGCGGTACGGGCGACGAGGAAGAGTCCGCGGCCACCCTCGTCCGTCGTGCGAGCGAGGCGCAGGTGGGGGGAGGTGCTGCTGCAGTCGGAGACCTCGCAGATGAGGGCGCGCTCACGGATCATGCGCAGGCGGATCGGCGGGGAGCCGTACCGCAGGGCGTTGGTGACCAGCTCGCTGACCACCAGTTCGGTGGTGAAGGCCAGGTCGTCCAACCCCCACTGGCCCAGCTGCCGGACGGCCCAGCCACGGGCGTCACCGACGGCGGCCGGTGCGTCAGGCACCTCCCAGGAGGCGACCTGGTCGGCGCCAAGGGCATGGGTACGGGCCAGGAGCAGGGCCACGTCGTCGGCGGGAGGGCTGAGGGGCAGCGTGGCCATGAGCTTCTCGGACAGGGCCGCGAGGGACTCCTCGCGCTGTGACAAGGCGGTCCGCAGTCGTTCGACACCGGCGTCGGCATCGAGGTCCGGAGCGGTGATGAGGCCGTTGGTGTAGAGGGCGAGCACGCTGCCTTCGTCCAGCGTGAAGGTGGCGGCTTCGAAGGGCAGGCTGCCCAGACCCAGGGGAGGGCCGCTGGGCAGATCGAGAAGTCGGACGGTGTCGTCGGGTGCGACCACGAGGGGTGGCGGATGCCCGGCCCGGGCGACGGTGCAGCACCGGGTCACCGGGTCGTAGACCGCGTACAGGCAGGTGGCTCCTACGACTCCGGCCTCGGCGGCGGGTTCGCCGTGGCCTTCTCGCTCGGTCAGCCGTCCGATCAGGCCGTCCAGATGCGCGAGGGTCTCATCGGGCGGCAGGTCGAGGTCCGCGAGCGTCTGCACCGCGGTACGCAGCCTGCCCATGGTGGCGGCGGCGTGGATTCCATGCCCGACTACGTCCCCGACGACCAGTCCGACGCGCGTCCCGGACAGCGGTATCACGTCGAACCAGTCGCCGCCGACTCCGGCGCGGGGATCGGCGGGCACATAGAGCGAGGCCGCTTCCACCGCGGTCTGGTCGGGAGTTCCCTGCGGCAGCAGACTGCGCTGGAGGGCGAGGGCGGCATGGTGCTCGCGTGTGTACCGGCGGGCGTTGTCCACCGAGACGGCCACCCGGTTCACGAACTCCGCGGCGAGGCCCAGGTCATTGGCGTGGAAGGGCTGCGGCCGCTCCCGGCGGCAGAAGGCCGCCACGCCCAGGGTGGTGCCTCGGGCACGCATCGGCACGACCATCAGGGAGTGGAAGCCCCACTCACGCATCCACGCCGTCGTGTCGGGGTCCTGAGCCCCGTCGGCGCCGGGGTCCGGGTCCGGGTCCCGGTCCAGCCGCGCCAGCAACCGTGGCGTGCCCGCTCTCAGGGCCAGGGCGATGGGTGCCGACGCGGGGTAGGTGGCCATGTCCCCTGCCCTGACCGACGTTTCCGGACAGCCTGTTCGCAGGGACCGCTGGCCCGCCCGGCGGAGCACCGCCGCGGTACGGCCGTTCCGCGCCGGGGGCGGCTCGTCCCCCCGGAACACCGCGTCGAGCAGGTCGACGCTGACGAAGTCGGCGAGATCGGGCACCGCCACATCGGCCAGGTCCTGGGCGGTGCTTCCCACGTCCAGCGTCCGGCCGATGCGCTCGCTGGCCTTGTCCAGCAGGGCCAGCCGCCGCCGGGCCAGGTAGCGGTCCGTGACGTCGATGACCATCACGCACAGACCCAGCACGCCGCCTTTGCCGTCGTCGAGCCGGAAGGTGGACGTCAGCATCGCCTGTTCGCGGTCGGGGTCCCGCTGCGGATGGCCCACGTACTCGCGCCCGAGCGCCGGGGTGCCCGTGGCCAGGACCCCGTACATGTCCGACTCGACGGCCTCGATGTCGAAGCCCGTCCCCATCTCGTCCAGTGACCGCCCGAGCCACTCCTCGACCGGGATTCCACTGGAACGCGCCGTCGCCGCGTTCACCCAGACATACCGGAGGTCTGTGTTCAGGACTCCCATGCAGATGGGCGAGAGCGTGAACATCCGCTCGATCACCGAGCCGCTCGCGCCCCACCACGGCACCCCCGCCGCGCTGACCGCGCTGACCACCCAGCGTGCGTGTCCCGCACCGTCCGCCACCGCGTTCACCCGTACGCCCAGGTTCACCGGCCGGCCGTCCTGCCGCACGGCCTGTACCAGGCCACTCCAGCCGCCTTCGCCCTTGAACCCGTCCATCGCGGCCATAACGCCGTGCCATTCCTCCGGCACGGAGAGCAGCCCCCTCACCGGGGTGCCGAGCACGTCGGCCGACTGAAATCCAAGAAGGCGCGTGGCCTTGGCGCTCCACCCGGTGATGACCCCACGGTCATCCAGGAGCGCCGTGGCCGTCTCCGCCGTGTCGAAGAGGACACCCGGTACATCGCGTCCCGGGCCCGTCGTTGGCACCATCGCCCATCGCCATCTTCCGCCCCACCACTGCCAGATTACTCGGCCGCCGCGACGGCAGGTGTCCAGTCGAACAGCCGGGCCGGGTTGGCGCACAGGATCCGCTGGGCCTCGGCGGTGCTGAGTTCCGCCGTGAGCCAGGTCAGGGTGGAGCCATAGCCTCGGCCTTCCTCGTGCCGGGTCCAGGGCCAGTCGCTGCCCCAGAGCATCCGTTCGCCCCCGCCCGCGCCGAGCAGGCTCCGCAGCATCGCTGTGGCCGCCCGTGGCGCCGACCGGTACGGTGCGGCCGCCTTCACCCACACATGCCGCGCGGCCAGCAGGCGGGAGAGCGCGGCCGAGCCCGGGTAGGACAGCGACGAGGCCGCTGGCAGCCCCAGATGGTCGACGACCACCGCGCCGGGCCAGCGGAGCAGCCATGGTTCCAGCTCGTCCCATTGCCGCTGGCGTGCCTGCACTTCCAAGTGAAGCCCCCGCGCGGCGAGTTCGCGGGCCAGCCGCCGCCATGGTCCCTCGCCCAGCGGGGGCACCGGACGGCCGATCAGATTGAGGCGGATCCCGCATACGCCCGCCTCCGCGAGCCGGTCGAGTTCTTCCCCCGGGGTCCGGGAGGCGATGACGGCCACGCCCCGGAGGCGTTCCGGCGCCGCGCCGAGGGCGTTCAGCAGGTAGGAGTTGTCCGTTCCGAGGAAGCTCGGCTGCACCAGGACCCCGGCCGCGAGGCCGTGCGCGTCCAGCAGCGACAGGTAGGCGTCCACCGTGGCGTCGTAGTCCGGGCTGTACCGCCGCTCGTCCGCCAGCCGCAGACCGCGTGTGAAGACGTGGGCGTGGGTGTCGAAGGCCGCGGGCGGCGGCTGATGATCGGTGGAGGTCACGATCCCAAAGAATAGTCCTATGAAGGACTAGACGTCAGCAGGAATCGGGACCATGCTTTCTCGCCATGCAGTCGATGCCGCCCATGCCAGAGAGTCCGGGAGAGGCCGCCCTCGCCCGGACCGACCCCCGCCTGCCGCTGCACGCCCGGCTCCGTGAGGTGATCGCCGAGCGCGTCCGCTCCGGGGAGTGGTCGCCCGACGAGCCGCTGCCCGCCGAGTCCGCCCTGGTCACGTACTACGGAGTGTCCTTGGGGACCATGCGGCGGGTGTTCCGCGACCTGGTGGACGAGGGGCTGCTCGAACGGCGCCAGGGGACCGGAACGTTCGTCCGGAGGGCGTCCCTGGACGCTTCCCTCTTCCGCTTCTTCCGGTTCGGGGCCGCCGGGAGCGGGTTCCCGCGAAGCCGCATCCTCTCCGCCGCCCGGCAGGTGAGTACGCCGACCATCGCCGCCGCCCTCCAGGTCACCCCCGGCAGCGAGGTGCTGCACTTCCACCGGCTGCGGATCCTCGACGAGCAGCCCGTCCTCGTCGAGGACATCTGGCTTCCGCTGCCCCTGTTCGAGCCGCTCGAGCGCATCGGCGCCGACGATCTCGGCGACCTGCTGTACCCGACGTACGAACGCCACTGCGGACAGATCGTCGCGGCCGCCACGGAGGACCTCACGATCGAGGCGGCCACCGCGGCCGACGCGCTGCTCCTCGGCTGTGGACGCGCCGAGCCGGTGGTCGTGGTCGAACGAGTCGCACGCTCCCATGACGCCAAGCCGCTGGAGTACCGCCGCTCGCGCGGGCTGGCGCACACCTTCCGCTATCGCATCGACATCCGCTGACCACCGCCTTCCCCGCTCACTTCCCCGCTCACGCTTCCCGCACCACGAAGAGAGCCGCCGCATGTTTGCCTGGTACCGGGACACCGACACACCACAGAAACGAGCGTTCTGGGCCGCCTTCGGAGGCTGGACACTCGAAGCCGCCGACGCCCAGATGTTCGGACTCGTCCTGCCGACCCTGCTGGCCACCTGGCACCTGAGTACCGGAGCCGCTGGCACGCTCGCCTCCGTCACCCTGATCTTCACCGCGGTCGGGGGATGGCTCGCGGGCTGGGCCTCGGACCGCTACGGGCGCGTCCGGGTGCTGCAGTGGACGATCATCGTGTACTCCGTCGCCACGGTCCTCATCGGTTTCACCGCCGACTACTCCCAGCTGATGGTGTTGCGCAGCGTTCAGGGCTTCGGTTTCGGCGGCGAATGGGCGGCGGGAGCCGTCCTGGTCAGCGAGTACATGGGGACCCGCCACCGGGGCCGGGCCCTGGGGGCCGTGCAGAGCGGGTGGGCGCTGGGCTGGGGCCTCGCCCTGGCGACGTACACCGTCCTGTTCAGCCTGTTCCCGGAGGGGTGGGCCTGGCGGGTCATGTTCTGGCTCGGCGCGCTCCCCGCCGTTCTGGTCATCGCCATCCGCCGCAAGGTCACCGATCCGCCCCTCTACCGGCAGCGGGCCGCGAAGGACGGGAACCGGGTGTCGCTGCTGCGGATCTTCAAGCCGGACCTGCTGCGGGTCACGCTCCTCGGCGCTCTGCTGGGACTCGGCAGCCACGGCGGCTACTACGCGCTGACCACCTTCCTGCCGACGTACCTTCGCACCACCCACCACCTGTCGGTGCTGGAGACCAGCGGCAATCTGGCGGTGTTCATCGCCGCCGCGTTCCTCGGCTATCTCACCTCGGGCACCCTCGCCGACCGGATCGGCCGCCGGAAGAACATCATGTTCTTCGCGGTGATGTGCCTGGCCTCGGTCGTGGCCTACCTGTTCCTGCCGATCAGCGACACACAGATGTTCTTCCTCGGCATTCCGCTCGGCTTCTTCTCCGCCGGTATCCCCGCCGGTCTCGGATCGCTCTTCGCCGAGCTGTACCCGACCGCGATGCGGGGCACCGGGCAGGGCTTCTGCTACAACTTCGGCCGCATCGTCGCGGCGGCCTTCCCCGCCTTCGTCGGCTTCCTCAGCGACAAGCTCGGGATGGGCACCAGCATCGGCCTGTTCGCGGGGAGTGCGTACGGCGTCGCCGTCATCGCCGTGGCCCTCCTCCCCGAGACCTCGCACCAGGAACTCGACACCCCCGCACACCGCGCCGACGAGGCGCCCGCACCACCCCTCGTGAAAGGCACCACCATATGACCACGCACGCCTGGTCACTGCTGCTCATCCTGACCGTGGCGATCGCGGTGCTGATCGTTCTGATCAACTCCCGCCTGCGCGTCCATCCGTTCGTCGCGCTGATCATCGTCGCCGTCGGCACGGGACTGGCGGCGGGCGAACCCGTCGAGAAACTCGCGGTGTCCATCGAGGACGGCGCGGGCGGCACCCTCGGCGACGTCGGCATCACGCTGGCGCTGGGAGCCATGCTCGGCCGCCTGCTGTCCGACTCGGGCGCGACCGACGTCATCGCCCACGCCATCGTCGACCGGTCCAGCGCACGACGGCTGCCGTGGCTCGTCGCGGGCGCCGCCTTCGTCATCGGCGTGCCGATGTTCTTCGAGGTCGGCCTGATCGTGCTGCTGCCCCTCATCTTCAGCGTGGCGCGCAGGCTGGAGGCGCAGGGCGGCACCAAGGGTTCCCCGTACGTCCTGCTGGGTGTGCCCGCCATCGCGGCGCTCTCCACGCTGCACGGCATGCTGCCGCCCCACCCCGGCCCGCTGACCGCCATGACCGGCCTCCACGCCGACCTCGGCCTCACCCTCCTGGTCGGCGTCATCTGCGCCGTCCCCACCATCGTGCTGGCCGGTCCCGTCTACGCCCGGTGGATCGCGCCCCGGCTCGCCGACGTCCGCCCGGACGCCGCGCTGATAGCCCAATTCACCGGCACGGGACGTACGGACACCCGCCCCCGCTCCCCGATACCCACCGGCCTCGCCGTGTCCGCCATCCTCGTCCCCGTCGTCCTCATGCTGCTGCGCACCCTCGCCGAGACCACGCTGAACGAATCCAGTCAGCTGCGCTCCGCGCTGACTTTCGTCGGCGAACCCCTCATCGCGATGCTCGCCGGATTCCTCTTCGCGCTGGGCGCGACCGTCATGCGCGGCAACGGCCAGGGCGAGGAAACCCGCCGCTCGATGACGGGCAGTCTGCAGTCCGTCGCCTCCATCCTGCTCATCATCGGAGGCGGCGGCGCGTTCAATCAGGTCCTGCAGGATTCCGGCATCGGCGACGCCATCGCCTCGGCGGCCGAGGGAGCCCATATGAACCTGATCGTCCTGGGCTGGCTGATCGCCCTGCTCCTGTCCCTCACCACCGGTTCGGCCACGGTCGGCATCGTCTCCGCCACCGGCATCCTCGCACCGCTGATAGGCACCGGCGGCGGTCTCGAGGCGTCCCTCCTCGTGATCGCCATCGGTTCCGGCTCGCTCGGCCTGAACTACGTCAACCACGCCGGATTCTGGCTGGTCAAGGAGTCCTTCGGCATGAGCCTGACGCAGGCCGCGAAGACACAGACCGTCGTACAGACACTGGTGAGCGTGCTCGGTCTCGGAATGGCCCTCCTGCTGTCCGCGTTCGCCTGACAGCCCCCGCCGGGTCGGCGGTCGCTACCGGGCGACGTAGCCGCCGTCGACGGGGAGGGCGACGCCGAGGACGAACCCGGCCCCGGGGCTGCACAGCCACAGGACGGCCTGGGCGATCTCCTCTGCGGTGCCGAGCCGGTTGATCGGCTGGTTGGCTTCGGCCTCGGCGCGGTCCAGCTCCCCCTTGGCGATCATGTCGCTGACCATGGGGGTGTCGATGGTGCCGGGGCAGACGGCGTTGACACGGATGCCGCGCGGGGCGTATTCGAGGGCGGCGCTGGTGGTCAGGCCGATGACTCCGTGCTTGGAGGCGTGGTAGGAGGCGCGGCCGGGGATGCCGACGAGGCCGCCGAGGGAGGAGCAGTTGACGATGGCTCCGCTGCCCTGGGCGCGCATGTGGCGCAGTTCGTGCTTCATGCTGGCCCAGACACCGCGGAGGTTGATGGCGTTGACGCGGTCGAACCGCTCGGCGGGTTCGTCGGCGGCGTCGCTGGGCGGGATCTGGATACCGGCGTTGTTGTAGGCCATGTCGAGGCGGCCGAAGGTCTCCACGGTGCGGTCGACCGCGGCGGCGACCTGCTCCTCGTCGCTGACGTCGCAGGCGAGGGCGAGGACGTGGTGACCTTCGTCGGTGAGCCCTCTCGCGCCCGCGTTCAGCGTGGCTTCGTCGATGTCGGTGAGGGCGACGGCGGCGCCCGCCTCGGCGAAGGCGCGGGCGGTGGCCAGACCCATGCCGGAGCCCGCTCCGGTGACGAGGGCGACCTGCCCGCTGAAGTCATAGGTGGGGTTCATGCTGTGTTCTCCGAAGTGGTGGCGGGGCTGCTGAGCCGACGCGGGCAGCGGTTCGATGGCGACGTGGTCGGCGGTGGCGAGCCGGATGTTCATGAAGTCGTCCTGGGGCGTGTGGGTCAGGGCTCGAGGAGGGTCTTGATGGCGCGGCGCTCGTCCATCGCCTGGTAGCCCTCGGCGACCTGCTCCAGGGGGAGGGTGTGGTCGAAGACCTTCCCGGGGTCGATCCGGCCGGAGAGGACCAGATCGATCAGCTCCGGCAGGTAACGGCGCACGGGAGCGGGACCGCCGCGCAGGCCGACGTGGGAGAAGAACAGCTCCTGGCCGTCGACCGCCACCTCGTGGGGGACGCCGACGAAGCCGACGTTGCCGCCGGGCCGGGCGGTGTGCAGGGCCTGCCGCATGGCCTCCGGGGTGCCGACACACTCCAGGACCGAGTCCGCGCCGAGGCCTTCGGTGAGGTCCTTGACGCGCGCGACACCTTCGGCGCCGCGTTCGGTGACGATGTCGGTGGCGCCGAATTCGAGGGCGAGCTTCTGCCGCGAGGCGTGGCGGCTCATGGCGATGATCCGCTCGGCGCCGAGTTCTCTGGCGGCGATGACACCGCACAGGCCGACCGCTCCGTCGCCGACCACCACGGCGGTGGAGCCGGGCCTGACCTCAGCGGCGAGGGCCGCGTACCAGCCGGTGCCCATCACGTCGGACACGGCGAGCAGGCCGGGCACGAACGCGCCGTCCGGGTGGCCGTCGGTGGCGACGAGGGTGCCGTGGGCGTTGGGGATGCGGACGTAGTCGGCCTGGCAGGTGCTCATGAACTCGCGGTGGAGACAGCTGGACTGCCAGCCGCCGCGGCAGTTCGCGCAGGTGTTGTCGGAGGTGGCGAACGAACCGACGACGAACTGGCCCGGCTTGACGGAGGTGACCCCGCTGCCGACCTCCTCGACGACGCCGACGTACTCGTGCCCCATCGGATGCGGGTCGCCGATCGGCTCCAGACCTCGGTAGGGCCACAGGTCCGAACCGCACACGCAGGTGGCGACCGTGCGGATGACCGCGTCGGTCGGGTGGGCGATCTTCGGGTCGTCCAGGGTTTCGAAACGCACGTCGCCGGGGGCGTGGATGACTGCTCCGCGCATGAGGGTGCTTCTTTCGGTGCCGGGGTCGGTGTGTGCGGCAGCCGGAACGAGGACGAACGGCTGCTCGCGGTCGAGCCTCACAGGCGGGGGCAGGCGCGAAAAGAGGAGAAAACCATCCCGGGAGGGAAACATCCTGGGAGTAATTCCTCCCCCCTTTCCCGGGTGGGATCGGTGTCATGCTGGGAAGCATGACCGGCAACATCCCCCTCAATGAGCTGGGAGAATTCCTCAAAAAGCGCCGCTCCGAGCTGAGCCCGCGCACGGTAGGCCTGCCCGAGAGCGGCCGCCCCCGCCGGGTGGCGGGGCTGCGCCGTGAGGAAGTCGCCCAGCTCGCCAGCATCAGCACCGACTACTACACCCGTCTCGAACAGGGCCGCATGCAGGCATCGGCGCCGGTCCTGGACGTCCTGGCCCGGGTACTGCACCTGGACGACGACGAGCGGGGCTACCTCTTCCAGCTCGCGGGCAAACCCACCACGCGCACCCGGCGGCGCGGCAGGCAGAAGGTCCAGCCGCAGTTGCAGCGGGTCCTGGACGACCTCACCGCCACCCCGGCCATCGTGCAGGGGCGGCGCGGCGACATCCTCGCCTGGAACGCGCTGGCCGCCGCCCTGGTCACCGACTTCTCCCGCATCCCGGAAAAACACCGCAACTACCCGCGGATCATCTTCACCGATCCGGCGATGCGCACCCTGTACGCCGACTGGGAGTCCTCCGCCCACATCGCCGTGACCCAGCTGCGGATGGAGGCCGCGCGGTATCCCGAGGATCCCCGGTTGACCGAGCTGGTCGGTGAACTGTCCATGCGGGACAAGCAGTTCGCCCAGTGGTGGGGCGACCACCGCGTCGCCGCCCGCACGGTGGGCACGAAGACACTGAACCATCCGGTCGTGGGCGAGCTGGTGCTGGACTGGGACACCCTGACCGCCAACACCGACCCCGACCAGCATCTGACCGTATGGACGGCCCCGCCCGGTTCCCCCACCCACGAACGGCTGCGCATCCTCGCCTCCTGGGCCGCCGACCACGACCTGCCCGCCTCCGCGTCCCCGACCTGACCCAGGCGGTCAGAGCAGCGCCTCGGCGGTGATGGGGAGTTGGCGGACGCGGCGGCCGGTGGCGTTGTGGACCGCGTTGGCGATGGCGGGTGCCACACCGACGTGGACGACCTCGCCGAGGCCCTTGACGCCGAGCGGGTCGGCCTCGGGGTCCTCGCCGTCCAGGTAGATCGCCTTGACGTCGGGGACGTCGGCGTTGACGGGGACGAGGTAGTCGGCCAGGTTGGCGTTGACGATCCGTCCGTCGCGGTGGTCGGTGACGGTGTGTTCCAGCAGCGCCGTGCCGATGCCGCCCACGATGCCGCCGATCGCCTGGCTCTCGGCGAGCTTGGGGCTGATGATGCGGCCCGCGTCGTACACACCCAGCATCCGCCGCACCCGCACCAGCCCGAGTGTCGCGTCGACCGCGACCTCCGCGAAGGTCGCGTTGTAGGCGTAGAAGGAGTGCCGCTGCGATCCGGACGGTCCGGTGAAGGAGCCGAGAGCTTCGAGGTGGGTGCGGTTGTTGCGGGCCAGCAGTGTCCGGTAGGTCTCGCCGCGCGTGGGGTTGTTCTTCAGGTGCAGCCGGCCGCCACGGACCACGATGTCGTCCGCTTCCGCCCCGTACAGCGGCGATTCACGGTCCTCGACGGCCAGGGTGATGGCCTGGCGTCGCACCGTGTCGCAGCCGTCGAGGACGGCGGAGCCGACGCTGGCCATGGTCATCGAGCCGCCGTGCGGCGGGGTCGGCGGGTAGCGGGAGTCGCCGAGCCGGAAGGTGACGGTGCGCATGGTCAGCCCGAGGGCGTCGGCGGCGACCTGGGTCTGGGAGGTGTAGGTGCCCGGCCCCATGTCGCTGGAGGCGGCCTCGACCACGGCGGTTCCGTCCGCGTCCAGGCGGACCCGGGCCTTGGCGGTGTTGCGCGCGGTGTCGTAGACGCCCGCGGCCATGCCCAGGCCGATCAGCCAGTCGCCCTCACGGCGGGAGCGCGGCCGGGAGGCGCGGCGGTGCCAGCCGAACTCGCGGGCCCCGGTGGTGTAGCACTCGCGCAGACGGCGGGTGGAGAACGGCAGCCCGGACGACTCGTCCTCGTTCGGTTCGTTGCGGCGGCGCAGTTCGATCGGGTCGATGCCGAGTGTGTCCGCGAGTTCGTCCATGGCTGACTCGATGACGAACGACGCCGTGGCGAAGCCGGGGCCGCGCATCCAGATCGGGGTGTGCACGTCCAGCGGCACCGTCCGGTACGCCTGGCTCACATGGGGCATGCTGTAGAGCATCTGCCCGGCGGGCAGGACCGCCTCGGTGAACGTCTCGTACGAGGAGGTCTCGGCGTCGATGTCGTGGACCGCGGCGGACAGACGGCCGCGCCGGTCGCTGCCCAGCCGCAGCCGGTACGCGTAGGAGGGCCGGAAGCCGGTCCCGAAGTACATCTGCCCGCGACTCAGCACCAGCTTGACCGGACGGCCCGTCTCCCGGGCGGCCAGCGCGGCGACGACCACGTGGGGCCAGCAGCGCAGCCCGCTGCCGAAGGCCCCGCCGACGAAGGGCGAGATGACGCGGACGGAGTCCATGGGCAGGCCGAACACCGTGGAGAGTTCGGTCTGCGTGCCCACCACCCACTGCGTCTTGTCCCACACGGTCAGCTGGTCGCCGTCCCAGCGGGCGATGGTGGCGTGCGGCTCCATCGGGTTGTGGTTGTTGCGCGCCAGCCGGTACGTCAGGTCCAGCCGCACGGCGGAGGAGCGCAGACCGGCTTCCGCGTCGCCGCGCGCGTAATGCGTCGGATCGCCCGGTTCGGCCTCGGTGAGGTCGGTCGAGGGCTGCTGGGCGTCGTAGCCGACCTTGACCAGGCTCGCGCCGTGCTGCGCCGCCTCCAGGGTGGTGGCGACGACGACGGCGACCGGCTGGCCGTGGAAGAGCACCCGGTCGTCCTGGAACACCCGCAGCCGACGGCCGCCGGGCGGATTGTTGGAGCCGGGGTTGTCGCGGTACGGCAGCGTCGGGGCGTTGCGGTGGTGGAGCACGCGCAGTACGCCCGGGTGGGCTTCGGCGTCGCCGGTGTCGATCGAGGTGACGCGGCCGCGCCCCACGGAGGCGTCGACGATGACGGCGTGCACGGCACCGTCGACCTCGTGCTCGGCGGCGTACAGCGCCTTCCCGGTGACCTTCAGCCGGCCGTCCACCCGGGACAGCGGCGCGCCCACGGCTGACTGCGGCTGGGGGCTCACTTCGTACCTCCTACGATGCGCAGCTGGCGTTCGACGGTCCGTTTCAGCAGCTCGACCTTGAATCGGTTGTGCTGGAGCGGACGGGCTCCGGCCGCCGCTCGCTCGGCGGCCGCCGCCCACAGGGGTGCGGAGGGGCGCTCACCGACGAGGTGCCGCTCGACCTCGGGCAGTTTCCACGGCACGGTCCCCACGCCACCGGCGGCGACCCTCGCCTCACGGATCACCCCACCCCGGATGTGCAGGGCGACCGCCGCCGAGGTCAGGGCGAACTCATAGGACTGCCGGTCACGCACCTTCAGATAGCCCGACCTGAGCGGACGCGGATGCGCCGGGATCTCGACCGCTGTGATCAACTCACCTTTGCGCAGGGCGTGTTCGCGGTGCGGGGTGTTGCCGGGCCGCAGCAGGAAGTCGGCGAAGGGGACCTGACGCTCCCCGTCCGGCCCCGTCAGACGCACCCGCGCGTCCAGGGCCGCGAACGCCACGGCGACGTCGGAGGGATGGGTGGCCACGCAGTGGCCGGAGGCGCCGAGGATCGCGTGAGTGCGGTTGACCCCCTCCCGGGCGGCACAACCCGAGCCGGGCGCACGCTTGTCGCAGTCGGCGGTCACGTCACGGAAGTACGTGCACCGGGTGCGCTGCATGATGTTGCCGCCGATGGTGGCCATGTTCCGCAGCTGGGCCGACGCGCTCAGCTCCAGCGCCTCGGACACGACCGGGTACAACGTCCGCACCTTGGGGTGCGCCGCGGCCCCGGCCATGGTCACCAGGGCACCGATGCGCAGCCCGCCGCGCTCGGTGGCGGTGACCTCGTCCAGCGGCAGAGCGCTGATGTCGACCAGCGTCCCGGGGCGTTCGACGGTCTCGCGCATCAGGTCGACCAGGGTGGTGCCTCCGGCGATGTAACGCCCACCGCGGTGACCGGCGGCGAGGGCTTCCCCGGTGTCGGAGGCGCGGGTGTAGGAGAAGGGATGCATGACGGCCCGGCCTCACTTCCGGCGCGCGGTCCGCTGGACCGCGCGCACGATGTTCACGTAGCAGCCGCAGCGGCAGATGTTGCCGCTCATCCACTCCCGGATCTCCTCCGGCGAACCGGTGTGCCCCTCCTGGACGCACCCCACACCGGACATGATCTGGCCAGGGGTGCAGTAGCCGCACTGGAAGGCGTCCTCCTCGATGAACGCCTGCTGCAGGGGATGGAGTTGGTCGTCGCCGTCGGCCAGGCCCTCGATCGTGGTGACCTCGGCGCCCTCCAGCCGCACGGCCAGCGTCAGACAGGAGTTGACCCGGCGCCCGTCGACCAGGACCGTGCACGCCCCACAGGCACCCGCGTCGCAGCCCTTCTTCGACCCGGTCAGACCGAAGTGCTCGCGCAGCAGGTCCAGCAGCGAGGTGCGGTTGTCCACCGTGACGGTCCGCCGGGTCCCGTTGACCGTCAGGGAGACATGGCTGGAGGGCGCCGGTGCCGAGGCGGCCGCGTCTCCGGAGCCGACGAGGACCGCCGACCCTCCGATCACGCCACCCGCGACGACGACACCACCGACCGCCGTACTGGTGGTGACGAAGGTGCGCCGGGTGGGCGCGGAGGAGGTAACAGCAGGTTCAGGGGATTCGGTTGGCATACCTAAGCCTTCGCATCACGGACGGATCGGCCCGTGGGAAGTCTGGCATCACGCGTCACGCCCGTGGCAGGGAGAGTTTTGTCCCCCCTTGGTTCGGCCGACGGTGGCGAGGGCCGCCGCATACTGCTCGTCGGTGACCGGCTCCAGCCAGGTGGTGCCGTCGCCACTCTCGTCGCCGACGACCATGGCGATGTGGGCCAGCAGCGTGGTGTCGGTGGCGCCGTGCCAGTGCTCTTCGCCCGCCGGACACTTCACGGTCTCGCCCGCGCTCACGCGCGCCACATGGCCGTCGCGGGTGCCCACCAGACCGACGCCGTCGGTGATGTACAGGACCTGCCCCTTGGCGTGGGAGTGCCAGTTGGTGCGGGCCCCGGGGGTGAACCGCACCAGGGCGGAGGCCAGCCGGGCCGGGTCGGAGGGCGCCTCGATCGGGTTGAGGTAGACGTCGCCGGTGAAGCGCTCGGGCGGGGCCTTGACGGTGGGGGTCTCGGTGATGTGTTCCACGACAGCTTTCCTCGATCGGATCAGGAGGGGAGGGTTCGGATTCGGTACCGGTGGCTGCGCCGGGCGGTCAGACGCCGCGCTCGTCGGCGATCTTCTTCAGCTGGGTGATCGCCGTCATGGCGTTGGGCCAGCCCGCGTAGAAGGCCAGGTGCGTGATCGCCTCGGACAGCTCCCGTACGCTCAGGCCGTTGTCGAGAGCGACGCCCAGGTGGTAGCCGAGCTGCTCGCCGCGGTAGAGAGCGGCCAGCACGCTCACGGTGACCAGACTCCGGTCGCGCGGCGAGAGTCCGGGCTGTTGCCAGACGTCCCCGAACAGGACCTCGTTGGTCAGCTCGACGAGCTTCGGCGCGATCTCGGCCAGTTCCGGGGGTGCGGACTGCGTCGGCATGAGGGGTGACTCCTTGTTCGTCACGAGGGGGTGGTTGCCGCCATCGAGGAAACCGCAGCTCAAGGCGGCGGGGGAGAGCCTGCTGTTACAGGTACTGACAGAGCCCCCCACGTGCGGGCCGCCCGGCCTGCGGCGCGAAGAGGTCGCCCTGCCGCGCACCGAGGCCGACCAGCCCACCCCGAACGGCGGCCTAACTGGATAGGGCAATCCGATTGCTAGGGTGGTCGGCATGAACCCTGGCGCCCAGCCCTCCGACGATCCCGCCGCCCCGCCGCTGCGGAGTGACGCCGAGCGCAACCGGGAGCGGATCATCGCCGCGGCGCGCACGGTGTTCGGGCGGGAGGGGCTGAACGCCTCCATGGCTTCCGTGGCCCGTGAGGCGGGGGTGGGGATCGCCACCATGTTCCGTCGCTTCCCCGCGAAGGAGGAGCTGGTCGCCGCCGTCTTCTCCGACCGCATGGACGCGTACGCCGACGCGGTCGCGGCCGCCCTGGACGACCCCGACCCGTGGCACGGTTTCGTCGGCTACATCGAGGCGGCCTGTGCGATGCAGGCCGCCGACTACGGCTTCGCCGACGTGCTGACCATGACGTTTCCCACCGCCAAGGCGCTGGAGGAGCGCCGCGACGAGGCGTACGGGGCCATGGTGGAACTCATCGACCGGGCCAAGGCGACGGGGCGTCTGCGCGAGGACTTCGACCCCTCGGATCTGGTGCTCCTGCACATGGCCAACGCCGGTGTCGTGAACGCCACGGGCGACGCCGCGCCGGATGCGTGGCGGCGCGTCGTCGCCCTGATGATCCAGTCATTCGAGGCCCCCGCCCGTGGCGCCCTGCCCGACTCGCCCGAACACGACGCCCTCTACCGGGCCATGCTCCGCGCCGGTCCGGGAGGCCCCACCGCCCCGGCGCCGGGCAAGAGCGGCTGACCTCAGGCCGGACCGGCCTTCGGGACGATGGCGGCAGGGCTGGTGCGGGTCTTGAGGACGAAGTCGAACCGCATGGTCCTGTAGGGGCCCGGGAAACCGCGTCCGGCGATGTCCTCGGGGGCTTCGTGCAGGAGGGTGTCGGCCCGCAGCGCGGGAGGGGCCAGGGTGCCGCCGACGAAGTCGACGGGGATGACGGGGTCGCCCGTGAAGTAGATCTCGCCCCGCCAGGGCGTGACGAGATCGGCGTGATGGATCTCGTAGTGGATGTGCGCCGGGCGGTAGAGGCTGCGTCCGAGGGCCGCGACGGCTTCGGTGACCCCGTCGACCGCCGTGACGTGGGGGTCGGCGTAGGCGACCGGGGTGATGGTGGTGAAGGTGTAGCGGCCGTCGTCGTCCGTGAAGAGGTGTCCGCGCAAGTTGTGCCGGGGCACTCCGTCGTCGTAAAGCCCGGAGTAGTCGCCGTTGTTGGCCGCGTGGTAGACGTCCAGCGTGGCGCCCGCGAGCGGTTGGCCGTGGCCGTCCACGACGCGGCCGGAGGCGACCAGCGGGGTCCCGGGTTCGTCGGGCCGCATCGGCAGGGTGCCGGGGTTGCCGACGTGCGGGGAGCCGGGAAGGTAGGTGGGGCTGTTGACGTCCTCGGAGGGCGTGTAGCCGTCCCGGCCGCCCTGGAAGACCTCGCTGAACAGCGGCATGGCGACCAGCGCCAGGGGAGCGCCGGTGGCCGTCTGGATCCGCTGTAGCAGGTCGGTGACCGCGTTGAGGTCGTCGAAGGTCAGCCCTTCCTCGTCGCGCATCCGCGCCAGGGCGCTCTTGAACGCCTCCACGAGACGCACCGCGCGGGGGTTGATCAGCGCTGGGTCGACGTAGGACGGATCGGTGATCGTGGTCATGCCGGACTGCTCCTTGGGGGAGGGGCGTCAGAGGCTGAAGACGCGCTCGGCCCGGTCGCGCTGGGTCGTGTGCAGCTCCCAGTAGACGGGGGAGATCTGCTCGGGCTGGGCCGTCGGCAGGCCGGGGATCACGGCGGTGCCGATCGATACGTCGATGCCGATGTGGGCGGCCTGGATTCCGGTGCCGGTCAGCTCGTTGTGCAGGTTGATCGCCCAGTTGCGCAGGGCCGCCGCGGCGGCGTTGACGTTGGCGACCCGCGGGTCGGGCTCGATGGAGCCCGCGCCGGTGGTGTAGAGCAGGGTGCCCGCGCCGGATGCGCGCATCGCGGGCAGCACGGCCTTGGTGGCGGCGATGGCCCCGTAGAGCTGGAAGTTCATCTCGAACTCCACCTGGGACGGTTCGGTCTCGGCCGGGGCGGTCAGGGTGGTGACGCCGAACGTCCCCACCGGGGAGTACTCCAGGACATCGATCCCGCCGAACCGCGTGGCGGCGTCCTTGAGCGCCTGGCCGAGCGCGTCGCGGTCGAGTACGTCCGCGGGGAACGCGGCGGCGGTGACGCCCTCGGCGGTGAGCTTGCCGACGAGGGCGTCCAGCTTCTCGCGGCTACGGGAGATCAGGGCGACGTCGAAGCCGCGCGAGCCGAAGGTGCGGGCGATGGCCAGCCCCAGCTGGGGCCCGGCTCCGACGATGGCGATGCTGGTCACGGCGAGTCCTTTCATGAAGGCGTGCGGAGGGAGGAGCACGATCCGGATAGGTCTATCCGTTTCGCTGCCGCCACGGTACCAGCAAAAGTGGATAAGGCAATCCACTTTCGACGGGAGTGGCCGGGCCGGGCACCCTCGGCCAGGTCAGGGCCTGGGTGGGTGGGGGCGGACGAGGCCGGTCTGGTAGGCGATGACGACGAGTTGGGCGCGGTCGCGGGCGTGGAGTTTGGCCATGGCGTGGTGGATGTGGGTGCGTACGGTCAGGGGGCTGAGGTACAGCTTCTCCGCGATCTCGGCGTTGGTGAGTCCCTCGGCGGCCAGAGCCATGACCTCGCGTTCGCGGTCGGTGAGGTCGGCCAGGCTCTTCCGGGCTGCGGGGTGGATGCCGGGCTGCGGGGCGGCGAGGAAGCGGGTGATGAGGTTGCGGGTGGCCTGGGGGGAGAGGAGGGAGTCCCCGGCGACGACGGTACGGATGCCCGCGACCAGGCCCTCGGCGCCGACGTCCTTGCCCAGGAACCCGCTGGCTCCCGCGTGCAGGGCCTTGGCGACGTGCTCCTCGGTCTCGAACGTGGTGAGGATGAGGACGCGGGTGGTGGCGAGGCCGGGGTCGGCGCAGATCGTGGCGGTGGCGGTGAGGCCGTCGGTGCCGGGCATGCGGATGTCCATGACGACGATGTCGGGGTGATGGGCGCGAGCGAGGGCGATGGCCTCGTCGCCGTCGGCGGCTTCGCCGACCACCTCCATGTCGGGGCGGGAGTCGACGAGGATCCGGAAGGTCTCGCGCAGCAGGGCCTGGTCGTCGGCGAGCAGGACGCGGATGGTCATGGGGTGCTGTCCTTGGCGGAGGTGAAGGGGGTCAGGGGGAGTTCGACGGTGACTTCGAAGCCGCCGGTGGGGCGGCGCCCGGCGCGTAGGTGTCCGCCGATGGACAGGGCGCGTTCGCGCATGCCTGCGAGGCCGTAGCCGCTCCCGGGAGCCGGGCTGGCGGAGGGACCGGTTCCGTGGTCGGTGACGCTGACGGCCAGTCGGTCGTGGTGATAGGTGAGGTCCACTTCCGCCGTGCGGGTGTGGGCGTGCTTGGTGACGTTGGTCAGTGCTTCCTGCACGATGCGGTAGGCGGTGAGGTCCGCTCCGGGGGAGAGCGGCTGCGGCTGCCCATGGGTGGTGAGGGTGACGGTGAGTCCGGCGGAGGTGTGCGCGGCGACCAGTTCGGGAAGTTGGGCGAGGCCCGGTGCGGGCTGCAGCGAGTCCTCGGAGGCGCCGCTCTGGCGCAGCAGTCCGACGGTGGCCTTCATCTCGCGCAGGGCCGCGGCGGTGGCGTCGCCGAGGGCGTTGACCATCTTCTCGGCCTGGGCGGGATGGCTGCGGATGAGCAGTGCGGCGGTGGTGGCCTGGGCGTTGGCCAGCGCGAGGTGGTGAGCGGCGACGTCGTGGAGTTCACGGGCGAAGCGCATGCGTTCCTCGGCGACGCGGTGCCGGGCCTCCTCCTCCCGCGTGTGTTCGGCGTATTCGGCGCGGGCCTGCACTGCTCCCAGGTACGCCCTGCGGAACCGGGCCGTGGAACCCAGGGCGGTCGGCAGCAGCAGCCAGGCGATGGGGCCGATCACGTTGAGCGCCACCGAATCCCCGGCGGGATCGGCGATCAGGGCGGCGCCGACGACGAGGATCACGGCGGCGAGGGTGAAGTTCCGGGCCGTCGTACGTTCGGTGCGCGCGGCCAGCGCGTAAAGCGCCACCATGAGCGGCGCCAGCAGCAGAACGGTCATCACATAGCCCGTCATGGCCATACCGGTGGCGCACAGCAGCGCGACGGCGGTGGCGAGGCGGGGGCGGGTGCGGCGGCACAGCAGCGCGGCGCAGGAGATACCGGCCAGCAGCACGCCGGGCCACCAGTCGGCGGGGGCGGCCACGTTGGAGACGCTGTACCTGCTGCCGGGGAAGGCCAGGACGAGGAGCAGCAGCGCCACCGCGGAGTCGACCGTACGGGGATGACCGCGCGGGTAACGCTGCCAGGTCGTGATCATCGTGCTTCCTGTCGGGTGTGGTGATCGTGGTGGAGGGCCGCCTTGTCGGTCGTCGCGGCAGCGGTGGCCGCATCGTGGGTCAGGGCGTGGCCCTCGACGTCGACATGGGGTACGACCCGCTCCAGTCGGCGGGGCATCGTCCAGGCACGCGTACCCAGCAGCGCGAGGACGGCGGGCACGATCGTCATCCGTACGACGAACGCGTCGAACAGCACGGCGATGGCCATACCGAATCCGATCATCTTGATCAGCGTTTCGCCGACCCCGATGAACCCGGAGAACACCGCGATCATGATCACGGCGGCGGCGACCACCACGCGAGCGCTGTGGCGGAAACCGGAGACGATCGCCTGCCCGGGACGTTCACCCCGCAGATGGGCCTCCCGGATGCGCGTGACGAGGAAGACCTCGTAGTCCATGGCGAGGCCGAAGACGATACCGACCATGACGATCGGCATGGTGTTCATGATCGGGCCGGTCTGGTTCACGCCCAACAGGCCGGCGAGCCATCCCCACTGGAAGACGGCGACGACCGCACCGAGGGCTGCCAGCACCGACAGCAGGAATCCCAGGGCCGCCTTGAGCGGAACCAGCACGGAGCGGAACACGATCAGCAGCAACAGGAACGCCAGTCCCACCACGAGCCCGAGGTAGGGCACCAGAGCGCCCTGGACCTTCTGGTCACTGTCGATGGTGCCCGCCGTGCTGCCGCTGACCATGAACGTCGCGTCGGTGGCCTTCTCGATCGCCGGGCGGTCGCCGCGCAGGGCGTGGATCAGATCAGTGGTCCGCTCGTCGTGGGGAGCGGTTGCCGGGGTGGCGGAGAAGACGGCGGTGTCTCCCGCGGTATTGAAACGCGCCGCCGAGACGGACACGACACCGTCGGCGGAGCTGATCTCCCGGGCGGTCGCGGCCACGGAAGTCTTGGGGTCCTTCGCCGACTTGGCGTCCACGACGATGGTCAGCGGGCCGTTGAACCCGGGGCCGAAGCCCTCGGCCAGGGCGTCGTACGCGCGACGCTCGGTGGTCGAGGTCGGCTTGGACTCGTCCCCGGCCGTGCCCAGGTGCAACTGCGCCGCGGGCAGGGCGATCACACCCAATGCCACCACCGCCGTGAGCATCACGGCCAGCGGGCGGCGGACAACCAGGCGGGCCCACCGGCTTCCCCCGTTCGCCTTGTCCCCGTCGGCACCGGGGTGTGCGCCGACGCGTGCGGCTCGCCGTGCCGAGCGCGCCAGGACGGCCCGGGGAAAGACGCCGAGCATGGCCGGGATCAGGGTCACGGCGACCAGCACCGACAGGGCCACGGTGCCGGCCGCGGCCAGTCCCATCTGGGTCAGCGTCGGGATGCCCACGACCGACAGACCGGCCAGACCGATCACGACCGTCAGGCCCGCGAAGACCACCGACGACCCGGCCGTGCCCACGGCCACTCCCGCCGCGGCCTGCGGAGCGAGGCCCCGGGCGCATTCCTCCCGGTAGCGGGAGACGATGAACATCGCGTAGTCGATACCGACCGCAAGACCCAGCATCAGCGCCAGCGTGCTGGTGGCGCTGGACAGGCCCAGCGGGCTGCTCAGCGCGAGGATCGTCGCGGTGCCGATCCCGACACCGACCAACGCGGTCAGCAGCGGCAGCCCGGCAGCGGCCAGCGAACCGAACGTGACCAGCAGGACCAGAGCCGCCACCACGACGCCGACCAGCTCGGTCACGCCGCCCGAGGGCTGAGAGGCCAGTACCGAACCGCTGACCTCGACCGTCAGACCCGCGTCCCGGCCCTCTTCAACCGCCTTTTCCAGCTCCTGCTTCGCGGCGTCGCCGACGTCCTTGGCCTTCACCTCGAACGTGACCGTCGCATACGCCGTCGATCCGTCCTCGCTGACCGCGTCCACCCGGAGCGGACCGGCCGCCCGGACGACCTGATCGACCTTGCCGACCTGGTCCACGACCTGGTCGATGACCGTCCGGTTCCGCTGCTCGGTGACCTGCTGCCCGTCGGGCGCCACGAACACGATCTTCGCGCTTGCGCCCTCAGAGCCTGCGCTCCCGAGGCCGTTGCCGGGGAAGCGCCGCTCAATGAGATCGAACGCCCGCTGTGATTCCGTGCCCGGCATCGAGTAGGTGCCGTCCGGTGCGGCCGGCGCCATCGCGGACGCTGTTCCCGCAGCGACGAGCGTCACCACCCACAGCAACAGGACGCGCCAGCGCCGCCGGAAGGCCAACCGGCCCAGTCGATCAAGAAAGACAGCCACAGGAAAGGTCTCCACATCCGAACTCGGGGAACCCGTCCAGCCTGTCCGGGCAGCCCCCGCCCGTCTTCGTGTGGCCGCCGATAGGCCCCTACCGCATGTGCAGTAGACGCTCCTTCGCAACGGCGATCCGTGCGGGGCGGGTCCTGGGGCCGAAGATGGCCAGGGCGATCGCCCCGAATATCCAGGTGCCGGCGATGAAGAAGAAGACGAACTGGTAGCCCGTCTTGTTGTAGAGGGCCGCGACGATCAGTGGGCCCGCGGCATTCGACAGCCGGCCCAGACCGTAGGAGATTCCGGTCCCCAGCGAACGGCTATGAGTGTCGAAGAGTTCGGGGGAGTAGGCGTAGGCCAGGGCCGTATAACCGCGCTCGAACAGGTTCACCAGGAAGCCGAAGACGACGATCAGGACCGGATTGAAGGTGAGCCCGTAGAAGAGGCCGCACAGCGCGATGGCCGTGCCGAAGGCCACCAGGCACCACTTGCGTTCGAACCGGTCGGTGACCAGGGAGGCCAGGAAGGAGCCGAGCGGTGCGCCGACCGTCGTGAGAGCGACGTAGAAGACCGACTTCTCGACGCTGAAGCCTTCCTTGGCCAGCAGGGTGGGGGCCCAGCTCGAATAGCCGAAGAATCCGATGGTCTGCGTCACCCACAGAACCGTGAGCAGGAGTGTCGGCGCGAGGTACTTCTTCTGGAGCAGGAGGCGCAGCGGGGCCTTGGTGGTCGGTGCCTCGTCGACCGGAGGCGCGGGCTCGGGGAGGGGTCCCATCTCGGCGGCGACCTGGAATTCGATCTGGTTGAGGACCGCGTCCGCCTTGCGGTAGTCGCCTCTGCTTTCGTGCCAGCGGGGCGACTCTTTGATGTGCCGTGTGAAGAAAACGAAGAGGATACCGAGGGAACCGAAGAGGAAGACCAGCCGCCACGACCAGTCGGAGAGCGGCACGACCGCGCTGGCGATGAGGTTGGTGGCCGGGGTGCCGCAGATGCCGATGACGATGGCGTACGCCTGGAACTTGCCACGGACGGCGGCAGGGTAGATCTCGTTGACATAGATGACCGCCACGACGGTCATGGCGGACAGCCCCGCCGAGGTGAGGACCCGGAATACGCCGAGCGAGACGATGTCCCAGGAGAAGACCGAGGCGAAGGAGAAGACCCCGAAGAACAGCGTGGTCAGGGTCAGCGCTCTTTTACGCCCCCACCGGTCGGCGATGCCGCTGGCGATGATGGATCCGAAGAACATGCCGACGAACGACAGCGAGGTGACATAGGCCACTTGGTCGATCGTGATGCCCCACACGTCGATGAGCTTGGGGGCGGTGGTGGCGAATGTGTTGATGTCCGCGAACTCGAAGAAGTAGGCGAAGGAGACGGCCAGCAGGGTGGTTTTGTGGAATCGGGAGATCGGCAGTCGGTCAAGCCGGTTCACCGCATTGGAGTGCTGCATGGAATGGCTACCTTGTCCGAGAAGTGCGATGGGACGTGGGGCAGACAGCCTCGCCCGGCCAGTAGAGCCGCATCGGGTTGTCGACGAGCAGCTTGTGCTGCTGCTCCGTGGTGACCGCCACCTGTGGGACGTAGTCGACCAGAAGCCCGTCATCGGGCATGTGGTCGGTGAGATTCGGATGGGGCCAGTCGGTACCCCACAGCACGAGATCCGGGAATTCCTCGACGGCTCGGCGAGCGAAGGGCACGACATCGGTGTAGGCGTGCCGCTGGCCGTCAAGAGCCGCCGGTCCGGTGGCGCTGAGGCGCTCGGGGCAGGTCACCTTCACCCATACGGTGTTGCGTTCGACGAATCGCAGGAAGCGGGCGAACTCAGGTCCGTTCACCGGTTCGGTGACGTCCGGCCGCCCCATGTGGTCCACCACCAGTGGGGTGGGCAGCGAGGCGAAGTAACCTTCCAGCTCGTGCAGGTCGGCGCTTTCGAAGTAGAGGACGATGTGCCAGCCAAGTGGCGCGATCTTCTCCGCGATGGTGGTCAGGTCGTCCCTGGGCGTGGTGTTGACCAAGCGCCTCAGGAAGTTGAAGCGCACACCGCGCACGCCCGCCGCGTGGAGCCTGTGCAACTCGGCGTCAGTGATGTCCGGACGGCCAGTGGCGATACCCCGTGCCCTGCCGCCGGACGCCTCGACGGCATCGACCATGGCGGTGTTGTCCGCTCCGTGGCAGGTGGCCTGGACGATGACATTGCGGCTGACGCCCAGGTGGTCGCGGAGCGCGAAAAGTTGCTCCTTGCCTCCGTCGCAGGGCGTGTACTTCCGTTCCGGAGCGAAGGGGTATTCGGCCTGTGGGCCGAATACGTGGCAATGGGTGTCGATGGTCCCCGGCGGTAGCGTGAAGGCGGGCTTGGACGGGTTCTGGTACCAGTCCAGCCATCCCGGGGTCTTGGGGGAGTGTGCGCTCACGGGATCTCCTCTGGGGCCGACCTCAGTCGATGTATCGCAGACCGGCGGCCTTGAGCGGTTCGCGCATCGCGTACATGTCGAGGCCGAGTTCCCCCGCGGCGAACCGCCGGCGCTTGTCCGCTTCGCTGGTCTCACGCCGATGGGCCGCTTCGGCGACCGCGCCGACGCGCTCGGCGGGCACGACGACCACGCCGTCGGTGTCCGCGGCCACCACATCGCCAGGGCGGACCATAGCGTTGGCGCAGACAACGGGAACGTTGACCGATCCCAGGGTGGCCTTGACGGTCCCCTTGGAGTTGATCGCCCGGCTGAAGACGGGGAAGTCCATCTCCTCAAGCGCTGCGACGTCGCGGCAGCCACCGTCGATGACCAGGCCCACGCCTCCCCGGGCGCGTACCGACGTGGCCAGGAGTTCACCGAAGAATCCGTCCTCGCACTCGGTGGTGCAGGCTGCCACGAGGACGTCGCCCGGCTGCAGCTGTTCCGCCGCCACGTGCAGCATCCAGTTGTCCCCCGGCTGGAGCAGTACGGTGACGGCTGGACCGCAGAGCTTCGCGCCGGGGTAGACGGGCCGGATGTAGGGGCGCATCAAGCCGCAGCGTCCCATGGCCTCGTGGAGGGTACTGACGCCGAAGGGCGCGAGCGCCTCGACGTCCGGGCGGGGAGGGCGGGTGATGTCGCGGTAGACGACTCCGAGTTCGTGCATGGTCTTGCTGTTCCTTCCGCGGGGTCAGCGTCCCTGCTGTTTCAGCAGTGCGTTCAGGCGTGGGTAGACGGTGCGGGCGTTGCGTTCGTGGATGTCGGCCAGATCGTCAGCGGACAGCCCGGCGTTCTCCGCATAGCGACGGGTGTCGTCGAAGTGGTGGCCTGTCCTCGGATCGATGTCGCGGACGGCGCCGATCATCTCCGAGGCGAAGAGGATGTTCCGGGCAGGGATGACGTCGAACAGGAGGTTGCTGCCCGGCTGGTGGTAGACACAGGTGTCGAAGAAGACGTTGCCCAGCACGTGCTCTTCCAGCGGCGGCTTCTCAAGGGCCATCGCCAGGCCACGGAAGCGGCCCCAGTGATAGGGAACGGCGCCACCGCCGTGGGGGATGATCAGGCGCAACGTGGGGAAGTCGGAGAACAGGTCCCCCTGGACGAGCTGCATGAACACCGTGGTGTCGGCGTTGAGATAGTGCGCGCCGGTGGTGTGGAAGGCGGGGTTCACGCTGGTACTCACGTGAACCATCGCCGGGATGTCGTATTCGACCATCTTCTCGTAGACGGGGTACCACGACCGGTCGGTCAGTGGCGGGGCCGTCCAGTGGCCGCCCGACGGATCGGGATTCAGATTCAGTGCGACGGCCCCGAGATCCTCGACGCACCGGGTGAGTTCCGGGACGCAGGTGGCCGGGTCGACGCCCGGCGACTGGGGGAGCATCGCAGCGGGAACGAAGCGCTCCGGGTACAGCTCGCTGACGCGGAAGCAGAGATCGTTGCAGATGGCCGCCCACTCGGAGGAGGTGCTGAAGTCACCGATGTGGTGGGCCATGAAGGACGCCCGGGGGGAGAAGAGCGTCACGTCGATGCCACGTTCGTCCATCAGGCGCAGCTGGTTCGCCTCGATGCTCTGGCGCAGGTCGTCATCGCTGATGTGCGGATCGGCGCGGCTGGGTGCGACGGCCGGGTCGGTGAGCCCGGCGATCTGCTGATCGCGCCACGTCCCCAGGGCCGGGGGTGCGGTGGTGTAGTGGCCGTGGCAGTCGATGATCAACGCTGTCCCTCCTCGTGGCGCCAGACGCGGTGGGGGACCAGGACGTCGCCAGCCATGATCAGCCGTGCGGTGCGGACCAGGGCCGACTTCGTGACGTGCTGGGTATCGGTCGGGCTCAGGCCGAGTTCGACGGTGAACTCACCGGCCGGGTGCTCCACCGAGACAGTGATGTCAGTGCCGTCGGCAACGGTGGCCATCTCGTGAGCGACCGTGCCGTCCAGCACGCAGGCCGTGGCCACGGTGACCGCGGCGAGGACGCCGATCGACTCGTGGCAGACATGCGGGATGAAGCTGCGGGTGTTGATCGTGCCGCCGCGGACCGGAGGGGAGACGAGCGTCATCTTGGGATAGTTCTTCGCGGTCACGTCGCCGAGCCCCATCAGCGCGCCGCAGGTGAGGCGTAGAGCTTCCAAGCGGTCCCTCAGTTCCTTGTCGACGTTCAGAGCGGCGACGGACTCGTGGCCGGTGCGATGGAGGTCGGAGGCGTCGACGATCACCAGTGGCTGCCCGTTGTCGACGCAGGTGACATCGACGGGCCCGATGCCCTCGACCGCGACGCGGTCGCGGGTGCGGCCCGTGGGCAGCAGAGCCGAGCAGACGGAGCCCGCGGTGTCGAGGAAGTTGATCGTGATGGGCGCCGCCGTACCGCGAACGCCGTCGATACGGGTGTCGCCCGCGTAGTCGACGTAACGGCCCGATTCGCCTTCCGGTGTACGGACGGTGATCTCGGCGACCAGCCCGGTGTTCAGGGTGAGTACGCGTGCCGTGGTCGTGTCGCCTTCCGGGACGAGCAGACCGGACTCGATGGCGAAGGGTACGACGGCCGCCAGCATATTGCCGCAGTTGGGTGTGGTGTCGACGCTATCGCTGCCGGGTTGCAGCTGTGCGAACTGGAAGTCGAGATCCGTGTCCGCTCGACTGCTGGGTCCGACGATGCCGGCCTTGCTGGTCAACGGGTTCGCGCCGCCCAAGCCGTCAAGCTGACGAGGATCGGGCGACCCCATGGCCGCCAGAAGCACCGCGTCACGCGCGGCGCGATCCGACGGCATGTCGTCGGCGCGGAAGAAGGGCCCCCGAGAAGTGCCGCCACGCATGAACCAGCAGGGAACCGCCACCTGGCTGCCTCGCAGCCGGGGAGGTGGACTCCCGGCAGGCGGGGACGTCGTGGGCTGCACGATTGCTCTCCTCTCGGTGTGATGTTGCCCGTCAACCTAACTGTCGGCGATATTGTTAACAATATGGCTGACGAAAAAACTTTGGTCGCGGACCAGCCGTAGGTGATGCGCCCCTGGGCCCTGCCGACCTGTGCCCGACGCCAGCGGATACTGGGGCGTATGCGTATCGACTTTGATCCTCAGACCGTCGGCCGGAACCCGTTCTACAAGCTGCTGACCTCGGTCGTCGTGCCCCGGCCCATCGCCTGGGTGTCCACCATCAACCCGGACACGCAGTCCGCGAATCTCGCGCCGCACTCCTTCTTCACCGTCGCCTGCGTGTCGCCGCCCGTCGTGCAGTTCACCTCCGTCGGGCGGAAGGACTCGCTGCGCAATGTGGAGGAGACCGGGGAGTTCGTGGTGAACCTCGCGCCGGAGCGGATGTTCGAGACGATCAATGGGACGGCTACGGACTTTCCGCGCGGGGTGAGCGAGTTCGAGGCGGTGGGGGTCGCGCGGGAGGAGAGCGTGCGGGTGCGGCCGCCGAGGGTGGCGGAGTCGCCGGTGGCGCTGGAGTGCGAGCTGCACAGCACCGTGCTGCTCGGGGACTCGACGGTGGTGTTCGGGCGGGTGGTGCATGCCGCGGTCGACGACGGGGTGATGGTCGACGGGCATCCGGAGGTCGGCAGGCTGCGGCCGCTGGCGCGGCTGGGGAAGAACGAGTGGGGGACGGTCGGCGAGGTACTGGAGATCGAGCGGGTCCGGTACGCGGAGTGGGCGGCGGGGGAGAAGGAGGCGTAGCGGTGATCGAGGTGGTGGCCTTCGACGTCGGTTCCACCCTGGTCCGGGAGGACCGCTACTGGGCCGCGTGGGCCGACTGGCTCGGCGTGCCCCGGCATACGCTGTCCGCCCTGGTGGGGGCCGTGGTCGCGCAGGGGCGGGACGACTCGGACGCGATCCGGCTGGCGAAGCCGGGGGTGGATGTCGACGCGGAGCGCCGGGCGTGGGACGCGTCGGCGCGGGCGGACTGGCTGGAGGAGCGCGATCTGTATCCGGACGCGCGGCCCGCGCTCGGGGCGCTGCGTGCGCTGGGGGTACGGATCGTGGTGGCCGGGAACCAGCCGGTGCGTACGGGGGAGCTGCTGCGCGGGCTGGAGCTGCCGGTGGACGCCATCGCGACGTCCGGCGAGTGGGGCGTGGCCAAGCCCGATCCGGGGTTCTTCGAGCGGGTCGTCGCGCTCGGCGGGGCCGCGCCGGACCGGACGCTGTATGTGGGCGACCATCCGGTGTTCGACGTCCGGGCGGCGCGGGCCGCCGGGCTGCGCGCCGCCCACCTCCGCCGGGGGCCCTGGGGGCACCTGTGGGCTGCCAGCGATGACGTGGCGCGGGCGGACTGGCGGATCTCGGAGTTGGGGGAGCTGGTCGAGCTGATGGGCTCCAGCTCAGGGGAGAGGTCGTACGGAGTGTGATGCATTCACACCCCGCGTGAACGGAGTGCTTGCATATATCTATCGCACACCCTCCCGCCACGCGTCCCGTGGCGGTTGACTCATCACATACCGCTCAGGGGGCGCCAGACCTGAGCGAAGGGGCCGCCGGACCTCCTCCCTCCTCGGCCGGCGGCCCATCCCCCATACGTCAGCCCGCGGACTCGGCCGCGTGCGCGCTCAGCACGTCGAAGCCGATCAGGGCGAAGAGCAGCAGGCCCAGCAGGATGCGGTAGATCACGAACGGCATGAAGCTCTTGGTGGAGATGAACTTCATGAACCAGGCGATGACGGCGTAGCCGACGACGAAGGCGATGACGGTCGCGAAGAGCGTCGGACCCCACTCGGTGTGTCCCTCGGACGCGTCCTTCAGCTCGAAGAGTCCGGAGGCCAGGACGGCCGGGACGGCGAGGAGGAAGGAGTAGCGGGCCGCGGCCTCGCGGGTGTAGCCCATGAGCAGGCCACCGCTGATGGTCGCGCCGGACCGGGAAACACCGGGGACGAGCGCCATCGCCTGGCATATGCCGAAGATCAGGCCGTCCCGGACGCTCAGCTCCTGCAGCGACTTGCGCTGCTTGGCGACACGGTGCTTGCCGCCCGTCTCGTCGCGGGCGGCGAGCCGGTCCGCGAAGCCGAGCACGACGCCCATGACGACGAGGGTGGTGGCGATGAGCCGCAGATCGCGGAACGGGCCCTCGATGGCGTCCTGGAGTGTGAGGCCGAGCACACCGATGGGTATCGAGCCGACGATCACCAGCCAGCCCATCTGGGCATCGTGATCGCCGCGCCACTCCTTGTTGAACAAGGAGCGGAACCAGGCGCTCACGATCCGGGCTATGTCCTTGCGGAAGTAGATGAGCACCGCCAGCTCGGTGCCGATCTGGGTGATCGCGGTGAAGGCGGGACCAGGGTCGTTCCAGCCCGCGAAGGCGGCGGTGAGGCGCAGATGGGCGCTGGAGGAGATCGGAAGAAACTCGGTCAGCCCCTGGACCAGCCCGAGGATGAATGATTCAAACCACGACATTGCGTCTACGCTATCCAAAGGCTGATCATGCGCTGCTCCGGGGCATGCCGGAACAGGCGGGGCGGCCGAGGTGAAGGTCGGTGGCCGGGGTTCGGCAACCGGTTGTGGTGGCAGCGTAGCGTCCCTGGGGGAACGGCCTGCCAAGGGCCCGGTCCGAAGGCCGTTTTAGCCGTGTGGGTCATCAACTCACGCCCGCCGCAAGCGGCCGCGCTTGCGCCAGGCCACGACCACCCCGCCGAGAGCGGGTACGGCGATACAGGCCAGCGCGATGAGGAAGACGGGCGAGGTGGGTGTGGCGGCGTGGCCGCCCGCCACCACGTACGCCGCCGTGTTCGGCACACAGCCGAGCCCGGTCGCCAGCAGGAACGCGGGCCAGCCCATCCGCGAGACCGCCGCGCAGTAGTTCGCGGCGGCGAACGGCACACCCGGGAAGAGCCGGATCGCCAGCATCGAGCGGAAGCCGTGCCGACTGAGCTGCCGGTCGGCCGCGCCCAGCCAGCGGCCCCGCAGCAGTGGGCGCAGCGCGTCCTGCCCCAGCAGTCTGCCCAGGCCGAACGAGATCCCGGCGCCGAGCACCGTTCCGGCGACGGCCGCCGCGAGGCCGACCTGGGCGCCGAGGAGCACACCCGCCGCCAGGTTCAGCAGCGGCCGGGGCACCAGCGCGGCGGTGCACAGCCCGTACGCGGCCGCGAACAGCACCACGGCCGCCGGGCCCGACAGCTGCAGCGGCCAGCCGTCCGCCAGTAGCCGGTGCGGCTGCCACACCCACACCGCGGTCGCGGCACCGGCCAGCAGCGCGGCGAGCAGCCCCAGCCGTGACCACGGCGAGAGCAGCACGGCGCGGGCGCGGCGCACGGCCGGTTTCGGGGCGGGGACGGCTACGTCGAGCATCGGGGGAGCGTAACCGACCGGGCCACGGGCGCGCTGTGATGTCGTTCGCTCGTCGGCTGGTTGTCGCCCGGCCGATACACCCGGGCGCGTCCCAGGGGTTCGCACCCACCACACCGGCCCCGCGCGCCACGAAAACCATTCGACGGTGACCGAACAGTGCGCAATGATCACGGCATGTTCCGGTATGCCTTCCTCATGACGACGTCCGCGGTCGCGGATGCTCCGAAGGCTGCCGCCATCTTCTCCGACGTCGCCGCCACCGTCGTGGCCGTGACAGCCGCCCCCGCCGACGGCGCCCGAAGCTGACCCTCCTCGGACCACTCCGACGGACCCCGCAGGGGAGGGTCGGCCAGGCACTGGGGTCCGCGCTTCCCTTGTCGTTCCGAGGAGGAACAGCCGCATGTCCGCCACGTCCAAGATGCCCAAGCAGGCCTACGCGCGCACCAAGCCGCATCTGAACATCGGCACCATGGGCCACGTCGACCACGGCAAGACCACGCTCACCGCCGCCATCACCAAGGTCCTCAGCGAGCGCGGCTCCGGCGGCACCTATGTGCCGTTCGACCGCATCGACCGGGCGCCGGAGGAGGCCGCGCGCGGCATCACCATCAACATCGCGCACGTCGAGTACGAGACCGACACCCGGCACTACGCGCACGTCGACATGCCCGGCCACGCCGACTTCATCAAGAACATGGTGACCGGCGCGGCCCAGCTCGACGGCGCCATCCTCGTCGTCTCCGCGCTCGACGGCGTCATGCCGCAGACCGCCGAACACGTGCTGCTCGCCCGGCAGGTGGGGGTCGACCACATCGTCGTCGCCCTCAACAAGGCCGACGCGGGCGACCCCGAACTCACCGACCTGGTCGAGCTGGAGGTGCGCGACCTGCTGTCCGCGCACGGCTATCCCGGCGAGACCACGCCCGTCGTACGGGTCTCCGGGCTGCGCGCGCTGGACGGCGACCCGCGGTGGACCGGCGCGATCGAGGCGCTGCTCGACGCCGTCGACATCTACGTACCGACGCCGGTGCGCTACACCGACGCCCCGTTCCTGCTGCCGGTGGAGAACGTACTCACCATCACGGGGCGCGGCACGGTGGTCACCGGCGCCATCGAGCGCGGCACGGTGCGCGTCGGCGACCGCGTCGAGGTGCTCGGCGCGGACGTGACGACGGTCGTCACCGGCGTCGAGACGTTCGGCAAACCCATGGAGTCCGCCGAGGCGGGCGACAACGTGGCGCTGCTGCTGCGCGGGGTGGCCCGGGACGCGGTGCGCCGTGGCGATGTGGTCGCGGCGCCCGGCAGCGTCGTGCCCCGGCGGCGCTTCACCGCGAGCGTGTACGTGCTGTCGGCGGCCGAGGGCGGCCGCCGCACCCCGGTGGTCACCGGCTACCGGCCGCAGTTCTACCTCCGTACGGCCGATGTGGTCGGCGAGGTGGACCTCGGCGCCGCCGGGGTGGCCCGGCCCGGTGACACCGTCACCCTGGCGGTGGAGCTGGGCCGCGCGGTGCCGCTGGAGCCGGGGCTCGGCTTCGCGATCCGCGAGGGCGGCCGCACGGTGGGCGCGGGCACGGTGCTCACCGTCCAGCCGTAGGGGCCGGTGCCCGCTCGCCCACCCCGCCCGGGGCGGGCGAGCGGGAGCCGGGACGGCACAATGGGACGGTGAACGAGCCGATACCCGTGACCCGGGCCGTGGACCACGGCACCGCCAAGCTGATGCCGGACATCGACCGCCCGCGCGCCTGGCTGCTCACGGTGGACGGCGCACCCCAGTCGTACGTCGACCTGGACGACCCCGGCCATCTGGAGTTCGAGTACGCGCGACGGCTCGGTCACGTCCTCGACGAGGCGGGCGGGACCGGCGCGCCCCTCGACGCCCTGCACCTGGGCGGCGGGGCGCTGACCCTGCCCCGCTATCTGGCCGCCACCCGGCCCGGCTCCCGGCAGCAGGTCATCGAGGCCGACGGCGGGCTGCTGGAACTGGTCGCCGAGCGACTGCCGCTGCCGCCGGGCGGCGCGGGCATCACCGTGCGCCTGGCGGACGCCCGCGCCGCGCTGGAGGCCGCGCCCGAGGCGTCCGCCGATGTCATCGTGGCCGATGTGTTCGGCGGCTCGCGGGTGCCCGCGCACCTCACGTCGGTCGCGTACGCGCGCGCCGCGGCCCGGGCGCTGCGCCCCGGGGGCTGCTATATGGCCAACCTCGCCGACAGCGCGCCGTTCACCTTCCTCCGCTCCCAACTGGCCACGTTCCGCGCCGTGTTCGTGGAGGTGTGCCTGATCGCGGAGCCCGCGGTGCTGCGCGGCCGCCGGTTCGGGAACGCGGTGCTGGTGGCGTCGCAGGGCGAGTTGCCGGTGGGGGCGCTGGCGCGGCGTACCGCGGCCGACGCGTTCCCGGCGCGGGTGGAGTACGGGGCGGCGCTGGAGCGGTTCATCGGCGACGCGGTGCCGGTGCGGGACGAGGACGCGGTGCCGTCGCCGGAGCCGCCGGGCGGCGCGTTCAGCGTCGGCTGACGGTACGGCGGCGGGCGCCACGTACAAGCGGCCCTCAGAGCTTCTCCGGCGCCGCCAACGGCGCGGTGACGGGCGTCCCCTCCGCCACCGGCTCCGGCTCGCGGCGCCGCAGCTGGCGTACGTCCGGTACGCACAGCACCGCGAGCGTCAGCAGCAGGATCAGCGCCGAGCTGCCCCACAGCGCGGCCGACCGCCCGAAGGCGCTCTCGGCCGGGCCCGCGAGGGCGGTGGCGAGGGGGACCATGGCGATGGAGCCCAGCCAGTCGTACGCCGCCACCCGCGACAGCTTGTCCTCGGGGATCTCCTGGTGCAGCGCGGTCATCCAGGACACCCCGAACACCTCGACCGACGCCCCGGCGACGAACATCACCGCGCACAGCCAGGGCACGGACAGCGGGACGGCGAGCGCGGCCGACGGCAGGGCGAACGGCAGGACGCACAGGCTGCCCGCGAGCAGGAGCCGCCGTGGTCTCCAGCGCATCATCGTCAGCCCGCCGACGACGGTTCCCGCGCCGAACGCCGCGAGCGCGAGTCCCCAGGGCCGTGCGCCGCCCAGATGTTCCTCGGCGATCAGTGGCCCGTACACCGCCTCTGCCGCGGCCACCACGGCGTTGACGACCGAGAACTGCACCACGATGGCCCACAGCCACGGCCGTCCGATGAACTCCCGCCAGCCCTCGCGCAGATCGCGCAGCATGCCGCCGCCGGGCTCGCGCGGTGCGATGTGGCTGACGTCGAGCAGCCCGCGCAGCGCTCCGGCCGCGGCGAAGGCGACGGCGTCGATGGCCAGCACCCAGCCCGGTCCGACGATCGCCACCAGCGCGCCGCCCAGCGCGGCACCGCCGATCTGCGAGCCGTGGGTGCCGACGCGGAACAACGCGAAGGCGCGGGCGGACTGTTCGGCGGTGACGCTGGAGAGCAGCATGCCCTCGGAGGCGGGGCCGAAGAACGCCTGCCCGATGCCGCCGAGCGCGGCGAGCACGGCCATCTGCCACAGCCGCGCCTCACCGGTGAGCACGAGCACCGCGAAGACGCCCTGCGAGGCGCAGTTGAGGGTGTTGGCCGCGACCATCACCCGGTGCCGCGGCAGCCGGTCCGCCAGCGCGCCGCCGATCAGCAGGAAGGCGACGAGCGGGAGGGTGCGGGCCGCGGCGACGAGCCCGACGTCGCCGCTGTCCCCGCCCGCGTCCAGGACCGCGAACGCCGCCGCGATGAGGGCCCCGGCGTTTCCGAGGCCCGTCACCACCGCGGCGGCGGTCAGCAGCGTGTAGTTGCGGCCCGCCCAGGCGGGGCGGAGCGACGGGGGACGCGAGGCCGGGGGAGTGGTCACGCAGCGGACTATTCCCGGGGGCGGGCCCCGGCGTCCAACCCAATTCCGGCCGCGCCCATCAGCTGGTGACTATCCCTCGGACTCCACCGGGCGCAGGCTGCTCATGATTTTCTTGATGGTGGCGTCCGGGACCTCGTCCTTGACGCCCTTGGCGGAGTAGAGCACCCAGGTCGCGAAGTCGCCGTTGATGTCCGTGTAGGTGACGGTGACCGCCTTGCCGTCGGTGACGCACTTGTCGGTCTTCTTGACGCCGGTGACCGTCGCCGTGGAGGTGTAGCCCTTGAGCCCGTGGGCGCTCTTGAACGGCTTGGGCTCGGTGACCTTGCGGGTGCCGGTCTCCTTCTGGTCGAAGCCGGCGAAGACCCAGTTCTCGGCCTCGACCTTGGCGGCGTCGGCCTCGGTCTTGGCGCCCTGCGCGCCCTTGGTGCCTGCCCCGGCGATGCCGCTGGTGTTCTCCTCGCCGTCCTCGTCCTTGACGGTGCAGGCGTTTTCCTTGTACTTGGCCGGGGCGGACATGATGACGAGCGGGTTGCCCTTGTCGTCCTCGAAGCCGATGCTCAGATCCGGCTTCTGCACCGCCCAGTTCGCGGGCACGTCGAACGCGTCGTGCCGCTTGGGGCTGACGACCGTCTGCCAGCCGGGGATGACCGGCTTCACCTCGGTCGCGTCGCCACCGGCGCGCGGGTTGTCCTCGTCGCCCCCGGCGGAGGGGTCCTCGGCCGGGGCGGACGAGGACGCGGGGGCGGAGGGCTTCTTGTCGTCCTTCGCCTGTTCGTCCTTGCCGTCGTCCTGGTTCAGGACGACGACGCCGGTGATCACGGCCGCCGCGACGACCGCCACCGCGGCGACGATCGCGATGGTCGCCGTGCGCTTCTTCTTGTCCTGCGGCGGCTGCGGCGCCCCGGCCGGTCCGGAGGGCGTATTCCAGCCGTGTGCGGGCTGGTTCTGCGGGTGCCCGTAACCCGGCTGCTGTCCCGGCTGGCCGGGGTAGCCCGGCTGTGGCTGCTGATACGGATTCGGCTGCTGCTGTCCCTGCTGCCCGTACCCCGGCTGCTGGTTGCCCTGCTGTCCGTACCCCTGCTGCCCGTAACCCGGCTGCTGGTATGGGTTGGGCTGTTGGTACCCCGGTTGCTGATAGGGGTTCTGATCCTGCGGGTTCTGCTCGCCCCCGGGCGGCTGCTGTCCTGGCCACATGGCCGATAACGATAGATGGGGTCGCCGACAGCGGCTACGGCCGCCCCTTCCCCGGATTTGCTACCCAGTGGTAACTTCCCCGGTATGTCAGAGACCCTGCCCTCCATCGGCGACATGCTCGCGGCCACCGTGCCCATGGTGCGCACCCTGAACCTGGAGTTCGTCGAGGCGTCGCCCGAACGCGCCGTGGTGCGCCTGCCCGACCAGCCCGACTTCCACAACCACGTCGGCGGACCGCACGCGGGGGCGATGTTCACGCTGGCCGAATCCGCGTCCGGCGCGGTCGTGCTCGCCGCCTTCGGCGACCAGCTCCAGCGCGCCGTGCCGCTGGCCGTGCGCGCCGAGATCGACTACAAGAAGCTGGCCAAGGGCCCGGTCACCGCGACCGCCCGGCTCGGCCGCCCGGCGGCCGAGGTGGTGGCCGGACTCGACGCGGGCGAGCGCCCCGAATTCCCCGTACGGATCGAGATCACGCGCGAGGACGGAGCGGTCACCGGGGAGATGTCCATCACCTGGACGCTGCGTCCGAAGGACTGAGACGCGCTCTCCCGCCGCCCGTACGGGCCCCTCCCGCGAGCCGACGTGGCCGGGAGCATCCATCGTGGAATGTGGCGACCGCGCCGATTGAGTACGCTTCCCGGGTGCGCTCGATCGGGCGTGCGCCGACAAGGGATCGGCATACGGGAGGGAACCGGCGTTGCACATCGAGGAATGGCTTGAGACCGTACCCGCGATCAGTGTGTATCTGCTCGTCGGCCTGGTCATCGGCCTCGAAAGCCTGGGCATCCCGCTCCCCGGAGAGATCGTCCTCGTCAGCGCCTCGCTGCTGGCCGCCTCCCAGGACCACATCAACCCCTACATCCTCGGTGGCTGCGCCATCGCGGGAGCCGTGATCGGCGACTCGATCGGCTATCTGATCGGGCGCAGGGGCGGTCAGCCCCTGCTCGCCTGGCTGGCCCGTAAATTCCCCAAGCACTTCGGCGCCGAGCAGGTGGCGACCGCCGAGCGGTCCTTCCAGAAGTGGGGCATGTGGGCGGTCTTCGTGGGCCGCTTCATAGCGCTGCTGCGCATCTTCGCGGGTCCGCTCGCCGGGGTGCTGCGCATGCCGTACTGGAAGTTCGCCATCGCCAACGTGCTCGGTGGCATCGTCTGGGCGGGCGGCACCACCGCGGTCATCTACTCCGTCGGGAAGGTCGCCGAGGACTGGCTCAAGCGCTTCTCCTGGCTCGGGCTCGTCCTCGCGCTGTGCTTCGGCCTCGGCTCGATGCTGCTGATGAAGTGGCGCTCGAAGAAGGCCCACGCGGCCCGGGAGGCCCAGCAGCCGGTGGCGGCGGCCGAGGCTGGACCCGAGGCCGTCAAGGCTGGATCTCAGGCTGGGGCCGCCAAGGCCGGAGCCGGGGCGGCCGAGCCGGAGCGCGTCCCGGCCGCCGAGTAGCCGCTACCGCTCACTCCTGCCTGGCCCGCTCCTCCGCCGCGGCGCGGTGGTGGCGGGCCAGCTCCACATAGCCGTCGGCGTTGAGCCGGACATGCTCCCGCTCCTCGTCGGTCAGCTCGCGCCTGACCTTCGCCGGAACGCCCGCGACCAGCGAGCCCGGCGGCACCCGCATCCCCTGCGGGACCAGCGCCTGGGCCGCGATCAGCGAGCCCGCGCCGATGTGCGCGCCGTTCAGCACCGTGGCGCCCATGCCGACCAGGACGTCGTCCTCGACGGTGCAGCCGTGCAGCACCGCGTTGTGGCCCACGGTCACCCGCTCGCCGACGGTGGCCGGGAAGCCGGGGTCGGCGTGCACGGTGCAGTTGTCCTGGATGTTGCTCTGCGTGCCCACGCTGATCGGCGCGGTGTCTCCGCGCAGCACCGCGTGGTACCAGACGCTCGCTCCCGTGGCCACCGACACATCGCCGATCACCACGGACGTCGGGGCGATGAACGCCTCCGGATCGACCTTCGGCTCCTTGCCGCCCACGCCCGCGATCAGTGCCCGCTCCGCCACCGCTGTCTCCTCCGGGTTCGTAACTCTCGCCGTCTCCCGGCACGTTAGCCCGTCGTCAGCAGCACACTGCCCACCAGGGCGAGCCCGGCGCCGGTCGCCTGCACCGCGCGCAGCCGCTCGCCCAGCAGGACGCGGGCGGCGAGCGAGGTCACCACGGGGTACAGCGAGGCGAGGACGGCGGCGATGGTGACCGGCCCCGAGTGGGCGGCCAGGTTGTACGTGCCGTTGGCGGCGACGTCGGCCAGCCCCACGAAGGCGAGTGCGGGCAGTGACGCCACGACGACGCGCATGCCGCCCTCGGGCAGCGCGCGGGTGCCGCGCCGAACCGAGATCAGCAGCGCGGTGCCGCCGACCACCACGTTGCACACCCGCTGTGTGAACAGCGCGAGGAAGAGCCCGGTCAGGGTGGTGGACGCCTCGGCGATCAGCGCCATCACCGAGCCGAAGCCCAGCGCGGCGACCAGGGTGAGCAGCAGGGTCTGCCGCTGGACGGGCGTGCCGCCGGTCTGCGGCCCCCCGGCCAGGACCACCCCGGCCACCGCCACCACGATCCCGGCCAGCTGGAGCAGCCCGGGCCGCTCGCCGAGCACGACCGCGACCGCGAGCGGCACCATGACCCCGCCCAGGGCGCCGAGCGGGGAGACGACGCCCATCGGGCCGAGCGCGAGCGCGCGGTAGAAGCAGAGCATGGCGGCCGGGCCCACCACGCCCGCCGCCGCGGCGAACCACAGCTGCGGCCCGGCCTCGGACCAGCCGCCGGTGGCCACCACGATCGCGCCGAGCACGGTCACCGCGATGATCTGCGAGACGACGACCACCGTGAGCGCGGGGGTGCGCCGGGTGAGCAGCCCTCCGCCGAAGTCGGCCAGCCCCCACATCAGGCTGGTGGCGAGTGCGAAGAGTGCGGACATGGAGGGACCTCGCCGTACAGTGTGATGGACGCTGGAGTACACCCCACCGTAGTTCACTATGCTCGACTTCGCCATTCACCATATTGGACTGGACTGGATTCTGTGACGGACCTCGATCAGCTCACGCAGTCGCTCGCCCGCAACCTCAAGCGCTGGCGCAACGAACGCGGCTACACCCTCGACGCCCTCGCGGCCCGCGCCGGGGTCAGCCGGGGCATGATCATCCAGATTGAGCAGGCCCGTACGAACCCCAGTGTCGGCATCACCGTGAAGCTCGCCGACGCGCTCGGCGTGAGCATCACGACGCTGCTCGACTACGAACAGGGCCCCCAGGTGACCTTCGTCCCCGCCGACCAGGCCGTACGGATGTGGTCCACCGAGGCGGGCAGCTACACCGCGCTGCTGGTGGGCACCGAGGCGAGGGGGCCGCTGGAGATGTGGGAGTGGCGGCTGATGCCCGGCGACGGCAGCGAGTCCGACCCGCACCCGGCCGGGACGTACGAGCTGCTGCGGGTGACGGCGGGCGAGCTGACCCTCGTCATCGGGGACCGGGAGCACACCGTGCCGACCGGTACCTCGGCCGCCTTCGAGGCCAACACCCCGCACACCTACCGCAACGACGGCGAGGTACCGGTGGAGATGACCATGGCCGTCTCGGTGCCGCCCGCCCGCTGAAACCCGGGCCTGCGCACCCCTCCCGGCCTGCTAGTTTGAGCCGTATGAGTACCCCGATGGACGCCTTCGACGAGGTCCGTCCCGCCGTGGAATGCCTGGACCTGCTGACCGCCCCGGTCGCCGGCGCGCTGCGCGACTGGCGCGGCGCCGAGCCCGTGGAGCAGGTGCTGTACGTGGACACCGACCCGGACAAGGCCGACACCGCCGTGCTGGTCGAGAACTACGGCGCCTGGCTGCTGGAGCAGTCCGCCAACTGCGTCGTGGTGGCCGGGAAGCGGGGCGGCGAGGTCACGCTCGCCGCGTGCCTGGTCCTCGCCCACACCCGCGCGGACGTCAACGGTGTGGTACGCCGCCAGCTGGGCGCCCGTAAGGCGTCGTTCGCGCCGATCGAGACGGCGACCGGCGAGAGCGGCATGGAGTTCGGCGGCATCACCCCGATCGGGCTGCCCGCCGACTGGCCGCTGCTGCTGGATGCCGCCGTCGCCGACATCCCGTACGCGCTCATCGGCAGCGGCAGCCGCCGGGGCAAGCTCATCGTGCCGGGCAAGGTGCTGGCCGGGCTGCCCGGCGCGGTCGTCCTGGAGGGGCTCGGCGCGTAGCGGTCAGCCCCGGCGCTGGGACAGATCCAGCGACAGCGCGGTGGAGTGCTCGGCGAAGCCGAGGCTCCGGTACAGCCGCTCGGCGTCGTCCGTGGCGTGCAGATCGACCCGGGTGACGCCCTGCCCGGCGAACCAGTCGAGCAGCGCCTCCGTCGTGGCGCGCGCGTAACCGCGGCCCTGGTAGCGGGGGTCGGTGCACACGTTGAAGATGAATCCGAAGCGCCCGGTGGGATGGATCGGCGCGGGCAGCCGCTCCTCCAGCCGCCCCATCGCGCACGCCCCCAGATGCGGGCCGCCGGGCTCGTCTGTGAGATCGCCGTCCACGACGAACGCCCCGAGCGCCCGCTCCGGCTCGTTCAACTGACGCCGTGCGATCTCCTCGGCCCGCGCCTCCCACGGCCCCGGCTCGTCCTCGCCGCGCATCGCCTGGAACATCAGCCGCCGCAGCCGGACCAGTTCGGCGGCGTCGTCGGGGCGGGCGGCCCGTATGCGGATCATGGAGCGAAGCTATCCGCCGGGCCGTGCCGCGCCCAAACGGTTTACCCGCCCAGCCGTGGGATCTCGATGGCCGGGCAGCGGTCCATGACCATCTCCAGGCCCGCCGCGCGGGTGCGCTCGTACGCCGCCGGGTCGATGACGCCGAGCTGGAACCACACCGCCTTGGCGCCGATCTCCACCGCCTGGTCGGCGATGGGCCCGGCCAGGTCGGAGTTGACGAACACGTCGACCACGTCGACGGGGAACGGGATCTCGGCGAGCGTGGCATAGCCGGGCTCGCCGAGGACCGGTTCGGCCTTCGGGTGCACGGGTACGACGCGCTTGCCGTGGCGCTGGAGCACCCCGGCCACGCCGTAGGCCGCGCGGGCCTGGTTGTTGGACAGGCCGACGACGGCCCAGGTGTCGCCCAGCTCGCGCAGGATCGTGCGGACCGTCGCTGCGTCGCCGTACATGGGGGCCTCCTGCGGGTGCGGTGTCCGGTGTCCATGGTCCTGTGTCCACGGGCGGAAACGGACACCGCGCCCCGGAGATTCCCTGACCGGGGGAGGGGTCAGGAGGCCATGCGCTCGCGCAGGCTGCGGGGCCTCATGTCGGTCCACACCTCGTCGACGTAGGCGGAGCACTCGTCCTTGGTGCCCTCCTTGCCGACGGTCTGCCAGCCGTCGGGGACGTCGAGGTCGGCGGGCCACAGGGAGTACTGGTCCTCGTCGTTGCGGAGCACCTGGTAGCGGGCGTTGTCGTCCATGAGTTTTCTCCTGTCGTGCGGTACGGATCTTCTGGTGGATGTGCTGGATGTGCTGGATGTGGTGGATGTGGTGCCTAAGCCCCCGTCGGCTGGTCGCCGGACGGGGCGTTCGTGGACAGCCCGCGCAGGGTCGGGCTGGCGGTGGCGAGGACGGCCGCGGCGGCCATTCCGGCCGAGCACACCAGGATCGCCTGGTCGCCCGGCAGGGCCTGGGTGAGCAGACCGCCCAGCGCGGGGCCCGCCGCGCCCGCGACGCCGCAGGCCAGGGCGAGGGCGCTGGTGAGCCTGCCGCGCAGCTCGTCGGGGGTGCGCAGCAACTGCTCCGTCATGATCGCGGTGTTGGCGGTGGGCGGGAACAGCGCCATCAGGGCGAACAGCACCCCGGTCAGATAGCCGCTGTGCACGACGGCGGCGACCGGGGTGAGCACGGTCAGCCCCCAGAACACCGCCACGATGGCGCGGTAGGGGCCGAGGCGGCTGTGGAGTACGGGCGCGGCGAGCGCGCCCGCGACGCCGCCCACCCCGAGCATGGCCGCCATCACCCCGACCTCCCCGGAGGGCACCCCCCGGGTTCCGGCGAGCACGATGACGACGAGGTAGAAGGCGCTGAAAAACAGGTTCAGCACGACCGCGCACAGGATGGTGACCCGGATGCGGCGCTCCTGCCACACCCACCGCAGACCGGCCAGCATCTCGTGGCCGAGCCTGCCCGGCGGGGCGGCGGGCCGCTCCGGTTTCGGCAGCCGCAGGAAGAGCAGCGCCACGAAGGAGAGCGTGTGCATGACGGCGTCGGCCAGGAAGGGGACGAAGCGCCCCACGGCGAACAGGAAACCGCCGGTCGCGGTGCCCGAGAGCTGACCCATCGACGCCCGCGCCGTGTTCATCGAGACCGCCGCGGGCAGCTGGGTGGTGTCCACCAGCAGCGGCAGCGCGGCGTTCTCCGCCGGTTCGAAGAGGGCGGCGGCGGCCCCGAACACGGCCGCGACGGCCACCATGTGCGGCACGGTGGCCGCGTCGGCCCACACCGCGACCACCAGGCTGATGGCGGACACCGCCTGGGCTGCCTCGCAGACCAGCATCAGCGCCTTACGGTCGTACCGGTCCACCAGCACCCCGGCGGGCAGCCCGGCCACCATCTGCGCGGCGGCGATCGTGCCCATCACCAGACCCGACGCGGCGCCCGAACCGGTGAGCGCCAGCACCAGCAGCGGGAACGCGATCATCGTCGCGTGGAACCCGAACTCCGACAGCGCCTGGCTGCCCCACAGCAGCCGGTAGCCGCGGTTGCGCGACAGCGGCACCGGCGGGGGCGCGGACGGGGGCGCCTCCACCGGGCCCGACGACGCGGCGCCCGGGCCCGACGGCACGCCACGCTCCCCGCTCATGCGCCACCCCGGCAGTCCTGGGCGATGCGGCGCAGCGCGTCCGCGAAGTCCTCGGCCACCGCCGCCACGGTCGACTCCTCGTGGACACCGGGACGGTAGTACCAGGTGAAGCCGAGGCGGCCGTTCTGTACCGCCCCCACGACCTCCAGCAGATGTGATCCGCCTTCGCGGGGGTCATGGTCCTGGCCGAACGAGCCGTGCTCGGCGTGGACGAGGCCGTCCTTGGCCTCGGCGGAGGCGGACCGGGAGTCCCACTGGCCCAGGTAGTTGAAGACGACCTGGGGCCCGGCGCCGGTGCCGGTCAGCCGCTCCCGTACCTCGGGCGACCCGAACGTCCGCAGCGCGCCGAAGCCGAAGCCATTGCCGGGGACGGCCCGCAGCCGCCGCCTGACCGACTTCACCAGGCCGCGCCAGTCGACTGCCGAGGTGTCCCGGGCGGCGGGCAGGTCGAAGGAGACCGGGTACATCGTGGTGAACCAGCCCACCGTACGGGAGAGATCGGCGCCCTCGATGACGTCCTCGCGCCCGTGGCCCTCCAGTTCGACGGAGACCCGGTCCTGTCCGGTCCAGCGGGACAGCGCCAGCGCGAGGGCGGCCAGCAGTACGTCGTTGATGCGGGTGCGGTACGCGGTGGGGGCGGCGCGCAGCAGCGCCTCGGTGTCCGCCTCGTCGATCTCCACCGGGACCGCCCGGCTCTCGGTTCCCGGGGCGGGCGTCTCATGGTCGACCGGCAGCGGTCGCGCGTCCAGGGCCGTGGCCCAGTGGTCGGCCTCGTGGTCCAGGGCGCCGTCGCCGACCTGCTCGGCGAGGTGCAGGGCCCAGTCCCGGAACGAGGTCGACTTGGTGCCGAGGTCGACCGCCTCGCCGCGCACGCTCTGCTGGTACGCGGTGTCCAGGTCGTCCAGCACGATCCGCCAGGACACTCCGTCGATGACGAGGTGGTGGGCGGTCAGGAAGAGGAACGGCCGCCGGGCGTCGCCGAACCGGAAGAGTGCGGCCTTCAGCAGCGGACCGCTGCCGAGGTCGAAGCCCGCGTGGAGGGCGTCGGCCGTCTCCTCCATGGCCGTATCCGCCCCGCCTGGCGGCAGTCCGGACAGGTCGTACCGGGCGAGGACGGCCCCCGCTTCGGGCTCCGGGTTGTACTGCCGCCACTCGCCGCCGTCTTGGTCGCCGTCTCGCGTGAACCGCATCCGCAGCGCGTCGTGGTGGACGAGGAGAGCGGACAGGGCTTGTTCCAGTGCGGCCTCGTCCACGTCCTGGTCCAGCTCCAGCAGGGTGGACTGGTTGAAGTGGTGCGGATTGACGGTGTGGGTGGCGAAGAACCAGCGCTGGATCGGGGTGAGCGGAAGGTCTCCGGTCACCGGCTCCGCGCCGCCCTCCTGCTCTTCCGTCGTGGCCACGGCGGCCAGGGCGGCCACCGACTGATGGCTGAACAGATCCTTGGTGGTCACCCGCAGCCCCGACTGGCGGGCGCGGGAGACGACCTGGATGCTCAGGATGGAATCCCCGCCGAGGTCGAAGAAGTTGTCGTGCACGCCGACCCGGTCAAGGCCGAGGACATCCGCCCAGATCGCCGCGATCCGGCTCTCCATCGGGGTGCGCGGCGCCACATGGTCCGCGCCAGGAGCCGGTGCCGGATCAGGGTCGGGCAGGGCGCGGCGGTCGACCTTTCCGTTGGGGGTGAGCGGCAGTTCCGCGAGGGTGGCGAACGCCGAGGGCACCATGTGGGGCGGCAGGATCCCGCCCAGGAAGTCGCGCAGCGAGCCCGCGGTCGGTGCCGCGTCCGCCGCCGGGACCACGTAGCCGACCAGCCGCTTCAGCCCGGACGGATGCTCGGGCGTGGCCCCGGTGTTCCGTACGGCCACCACCGCATCGCGCACCTCGGGGCTGCGCCGCAGCGCGCTCTCCACCTCGCCCAGCTCGATCCGGAAGCCCCGGACCTTGACCTGGTCGTCGGCCCGGCCGACGAACCGCAGCTCGCCCTCGGCGGTCCAGCGCACCACATCGCCCGTGCGGTACATCCGCCCGCCCGCAGGGCCGAACGGATCGGCCAGGAAGCGGGACGCGGTGAGCCCCGGCCGCCCCAGATAGCCGCGCGCCAGAGCGGCCCCGGCCACGTACAGCTCCCCGGCCACGCCCACCGGAACCGGGCGCAGCGCGGAATCCAGTACGTAGGCCCGAGTGTTGGGGATCGGCCCGCCGATCGGCGGCGCCCCCGAACCGGCGGCCAGCGGCCCGGACCAGGTGCTCACCACGGTCGCCTCGGTCGGGCCGTACGAGTTGACCATCCGGCGTCCGGGCGCCCAGCGGTCCACCAGTTCGGCGGAGCACGCGTCACCGCCGACGATCAGTGTGCGCAGCTCCGGCATCCCCGCCTCCCGCGCCGCCTCCGGCACGGTGGCCAGCGCGGCCGGGGGGATGAGGGTGTGGGTGATCCGCTGCTCGGTGAGCACCTGGGCCAGCCGCTCGCCGAGCAGCGGTCCCTCCTCCGCGACCACGAGCGCCGCGCCCCTGGTCAGGGATATGCACAGCTCCAGTACGGAGGCGTCGAAGCTCGGCGAGGCGAACTGCAGGACCCGGTCCCCGGCCCGGACGTCGTAGTGTTCGGCGGCGGCGGACGAGAAGCTCGCCAGCCCCGCGTGGGTGACCACGACCGCCTTGGGCACCCCGGTGGACCCGGAGGTGTAGATGACGTACGCGGGATGGTCCGGTGTCAGCGCGGGGACGACGGGCGCCTCGGCGGGGCCGTCCCCGGCCCATACCGACGCCGGGTCGTCGAGCACCACCAGCGGTTCGGCGTCGCGCAGCATGAACGCCACCCGCTCCGCCGGGTAGTGGGGGTCGACCGGCAGGAACGCGCCGCCCGCCTTCACCACCGCCAGCTGCGCCACCACCATCTCCACCGACCGTGGCAGCACCAGCGCCACCCGCTGCTCCGGCCCCACACCGCGCCCGATCAGCCGGTGTGCCAGCCGGTTCGCCGCCACCTCCAGCTCGGCGAAGGTGAGCGTGCCCGCCCCGTACCGTACGGCGGTGGCGTCCGGGGACATCGCCGCCTGCCGCTCGAACAGCTCGGCCAGCGTGGCCGCGGGGACGGGGCGCCCGGTGGCGTTCCACTCCACGAGGGTGCGCCGCAGCTCGGCCGGGGTGGCGAGCGGCAGCGCGCCCACCGCCCGGTCCGGGTCGTCGGCGATGCCGGTGAGGAGCGTACGGAGGGCCGCGCCGATGCGCTCGGCCGTCGGCGCGTCGAACAGGTCGGTGCTGTAGCTGATCAGCCCGCGCAGCACACCACCCTCGGCCTCGGCGAACTCCAGCGTGAGGTCGAAGCTCGCGGTGCTGGTCTCCGGGGCGATGTCCTCCAGGGCGAGACCGGGCAGGTCCAGCGGCCCGCCGGGGATGTTCTGCAGCACCACCATCGCCTGGAACAGCGGTGTCCGGCTGGTGTCGCGGACGGGCTGCACCTCGTCCACCACCCGCTCGAACGGCACGCTCTGGTGGGCGAAGGCGTCCAGGACGGTGCCGCGCACATCGGCGAGGAAGTCGGTGAAGCCGCGCTCGGGGTCGACCGAGGAGCGCAGCACCAGGGTGTTGACGAAGAAGCCGATCAGGTGCTCGGCCTCGGCGCGCTCCCGGCCCGAGGTGACCGTGCCCACGGAGATGTCCTCCTGGCCCGACAGCCGGGCCAGCAGCACCTGGGCGGCCGCCACCAGTGTCATGAAGAGGGTGGTGCCACGGGTCTGTCCGTACTCCTTGAGGCGCCGGTTCACCTCGGCGGACACCTCGAACTCGGCCGTCGCGCCGTGTCCGCCGCGCTCCGCCGGACGGGGCCGGTCGGTGGGCAGCTCCAGTGGCTCGGTGTCGCGCAACTGCCGCTTCCAGTAGGCCAGTTGCTCATCGGCGTACGGGCCGGACACTTCGGCCCGCTGCCAGGCCGCGAAGTCGGCGTACCCCACCGGAAGCGGTGGCAGCTGCGCCGCCTCGCCGCTCAGCGCCGCCCGGTACAGCTCGCCCAGATCGCCCATGAGCACACTGTTGGACCAGCCGTCCGTGATGATGTGATGCAGCGTCAGGGTGAGGGCGTGGTCCTCGGCGGTGAGCCGGATCAGACCGACCCGCAGCAGTGGGCCGCGCCGCAGGTCGAAGGGGCGTTCCCGCTCCCGCGCCAGCAGCTCCGTCAGCTCCGCCTCCCGCCGGTCGGCGGGCAGGTCCGACAGATCGTGGCGGGTGAGCCGGACCGGGGAGGGCTCGTGCACGATCTGCACGCCGCGCCCGTCCACCGCGTCGAAGGTGGTACGCAGCGACTCGTGCCGGGCCACCAGCGCGGTCAGCGCCTCCTCCAGCGCCCGGACGTCGAGGTGGCCGCGCATCCGCAGCGCCAGCGGGGTGAGGTACTCGGTGCTGTCCGGTGCGAAGGAGTCCAGGAACCACAGGCGCTGCTGCGGATACGACAGCGGCAGCTCCGCGTCCCGGGACACCGGGACGATCGGCGCGGACGCTTCCCCCGCGCCACCGCCGCTCGCCTCGGTAAGGGCCGAGGCCAGGGCGGCCACCGTCGAGTGGGTGAACACCAGCCGGGGTGACACCTCCGCCCCGAACGCCTCCCGCAGCCGCGAGGTGAGCCGGATGCTGAGGATGGAGTCACCGCCGAGGACGAAGAAGTCGTCCTCGGCACCGACCCGTTCGGCCCCCAGCACCTCGGCCAGGATCCGCGCCGTACGCCGCTCGGCCTCGTCGCGCGGGGCCACGTAGGCCGCGCGCTCCGGGGCGGCGCCGGGCGCGGGCAGCGCCGCGCGGTCCAGCTTGCCGTTGCGGCTCAGCGGCAGCGCGTCCAGCGGGACGAACACGGACGGCACCATGTAGTCGGGGAGGGCGGCCGCCGTGCGGGTGCGCAACTCCGCGAGGTCCACGGCCGGTTCGCCGCCGGACACCACATACGCCACCAGCCGCTTCACCCCGGGCCGGTCCTCCCGGGCCACCACCGCCACGTCCGCCACCCCTGGGTGCGCGGTCAGCACGGTCTCCACCTCGCCCGGCTCGATCCGGAAGCCCCGGACCTTCACCTGGTGGTCGGCGCGGCCCACGAACTCCACCGTGCCGTCCGGCCGCCGCCGCGCCAGGTCCCCGGTGCGGTACATCCGCTCCCCGGCGGGCCCGTACGGATCGGCGAGGAAGGCCGCCGCCGTCGCACCGGGCCGCCCCAGATAGCCACGGGCCACGCCCTCACCGGCGACGAAGAGTTCACCGACGACACCCGGCGGTACGATCCGCAGCCGCGCGTCCAGGACGTACACCCGCGTGTTGTCCAGCGGCCCGCCGATCGGCACCACATCGGGCACCCGGTCGGCCCGGGACATCGGGAACGCGGTCGCGAAGGTCGTCGTCTCAGTCGGCCCGTAGCCGTCCACGACGGTCAGCCCGGGGCACGCCGCCAGCACCCGGCGCACCGCGCCCGCTGGCACCACATCGCCGCCGGTCCACACCTCGCGCAGCCCCGCGAAACAGTCGGGGGCGTCCTGTGCCAGCAGCCGGAACAGCCCGGCGGTCAGCCACAGCCCCGTCACCCCGTGGTCGGCCACCAGCCGCCGCAGCGCCGCCGCGTCCAGCTCGCCCGGCGGGGCCACCACCACCTGGCCGCCGCGCAGCAGCGGCACCCACACCTCGTAGGTGGCGGCGTCGAACGCCACCGGGGAGTGCAGCGCCACCCGGTCGTGTCCGCCGCCCCCGAAGGCCCGGTGGAAGGCGAGCGCCGCCACATCGCGGTGGCGCACCCCCACGGCCTTCGGCTCCCCGGTCGACCCGGAGGTGAACATCACGTACGCCAGGTTGTCCCGGCGCACCGGCACGGCGGGCGGGACGCGCTCGCCGTCGCGTACGGCGGCCACGTCGTCCGCCGTCAGCACGACCTTCGCGCCCGTGGCCGCGAGCAGCGTCCGCTGCCGTGCGCGCGGCGCGCGAGCGTCCACCGGTACGTACACCCCGCCCGCCCTGACGACCGCGAGCTGGGCCACGACCAGTTCGGCCGACCGGTCCATGAGCAGCGCCACCCGGCCCTCGTGGCACACCCCCGACTCGGCCAGAGACGCGGCCAGTTGGCCGGACCACGCGTCGAGGTCGCGGTAGCTGAGGGCGGTGGCGCCATCCGTGACGGCGATGGCGTCCGGGGTGCGCGCGGCCTGCTCGGCGAACAGCTCCGCGAGCGAGCCCTGTGGCAGCGGCCGCGCGGTGTCGTTCCACTCCCGCACCGCCCGGCGCTCCTCGTCGCCGGTCAGCAGCCGCAGATCGTCCAGGGAGCGCCCGGCGCCATCGGCGATGCCGGTCAGCAGCGTCTCCAGATGGCGCGCCGCCCGCTCCGCCGTCGCCGCGTCGAACAGCGCGGGATCGTAGGCGATGTCGAACCCGAGCCGGTCGCCGAGATAGGCGCGCAGGCACAGCGGGAAGGTGGTGGCGTCCTCGGCCCGCACCTCCCGGATGGCGATCCCGGCACCGGACGCCGACTCCTCGTCGAACGGATAGTTCTCGAACACCACCATGGAGTCGAACAGCCCCTCGGCGGCGGGCAGTTCGCTCAGGGCCTGGATCCGGGCGAGGGAGACGAAGTCGAAGCGGCGGGACTCGCTCTGCTGGTCCTGGAGTTCCCGCAGCCACCCCGCCACCTCGCGGCCGCCATCGGCCACGGCCCGGGTGGGGACCGTGTTGATGAACATGCCGACCATCGTCTCCACACCCGGCAGCCCGTCAGGGCGGCCCGAGGCGGTGGTGCCGAACACCACGTCGCTCTCGCCGCCGTACCGGGACAACAGCAGCGCCCAGGCACCCTGCACGACCGTGTTCACGGTCAGCCCACGGCCACGGGCCATCTCGCGCAGCCGGGCGGACACCTCCCGGGACAGCTCCAGCCGGGTCAGCTCGCCGGAGGTGGCGCGGTGTGCCTCCCGGGGCGGCCGGTCGTACGGCAGCGGGGTCCGGGCCTCGAAGCCCGCCAGGACGTCCCGCCAGTGGCGCTCGGCGCGCTCCTGGTCCTGCTCCCGCAGCCAGCGCAGGAAGTCCCGGAACGGGCGCCGCGCGGGCGGGCTCACGGTGCGGCCCTCGGTGAGCGCCGCGTAGTGCTCGCACACCTCGGCGAAGATCTGCCCGGTGGACCAGCCGTCGAGCATCAGATGGTGTGAGGTCCACACCAGCATGACCTCGTCGTCGCTCTGCCGCGCGATCGCGATCCGGGACAGCGGGGCACGCGTCAGCTCCATCCCGGCCGCCCGGTCCTCGGCGAGCAGCCGCTCCAGCGCGGCCTGCCGCTCGTCCGGCGTCAGATCCCGCCAGTCGTGGCGGGCGGTGGGCAGGGCGACATGACGGCGTACGACCTGGACGGGCTCCTCCAGACCCTCCCAGCGGACCTCGCTGCGCAGCACCGGCGTACGGTCGGTGACCCGCTGCCAGGCGGCGGCGAACGCGTCCGGGTCGGCGATGCCGCCGACGCGCAGCGCGATCTGGTCGAAGTAGGCGCCCTGGGTGTCGACCAGGCCGTGGAAGAGCATGCCCGCCTGCAGCGGGGTCAGCGGATAGATGTCCTCCACGTCCCGGCCGTCGCCCGCGATCAGGTCCACCTGGCGCTGGTCGAGCCGGGCGAGCGGGAAGTCGGAGGGGCTGCGGCCGCCCGCGCCGGGCTCCGCGCAGTGCGCCACGATCTCCCGCAGCGCGGCGACCACGTCCTCGGCGAGACGGCGCACGGTCGCCTCGTCGTACATCAGCTCCGGGTACGTCCAGCCCAGCTCCAGACGGCCGTCCTGGACGGCCCCGGTGACCTCCAGCAGATACGTACGGGTCTCGCCGTCCGGCGCGTCCTTACCCGTCGAGGGCAGCGCGCCCCGGATGAGACCGGTGGCGTCTTCCGTGGCGGCGACATCCCACTGGCCGTGGTAGTTGAACCCGATCTGCGGCGCCGGGCCGCCACGCAACCGCTCGCCCGCCGTGGGGGAGAGGTGGCGCAGCGCGCCGTAGCTCAGCCCGCGGTGCGGGACGGCGTGCAGCTGCTCCTTGACGGACCGCAGCGTGTCCCGCCAGCCCGCGCCCGGCGCCACGGTCAGCGCGAGCGGGAACTCGGCGGTGAACCAGCCGACCGTACGGGAGAGATCCAGCTCGTCGAAGAGGTCCTCGCGGCCGTGGCCCTCCACCCCGATCAGCGCGGTGTCGCCGCCGGTCCAGCGGGCCAGACTGCGGCCGAGCGCGCTGAGCAGCACATCGTTGATCTGGGTGCGGTAGACCTCGGGGACGTCGCGCAGCAGCGCCTCGGTCTCGGCGCGGGTCAGGCGCGTGGTCACCGTGGCCGCCGTCTCCTGGGTGTTGGCGCCCTCGCGGTCGACGGGGAGCGGGGCGGGCGCGGTGTGCGCGGCCCGCTCCCAGTACGCCAGGTCGCCGTCGAGCCCGCCGGAGCGTACGTGCTCCGCCAGCCGGGCCGCCCAGTGCGCGTAGGCGCTGCTCGCCGGGGGCAGTACGGGCGTGGCACCGGCCGTGGCCTGGTCGTACGCGGTCTCCAGGTCGCCGAGGAGGACGCGCCACGAGACGCCGTCGACCACCAGATGGTGCACGGTGAGCAGCAGCTCGGGCGGCCGCTGCGGACCGTAGGTGAACAGCAGCGCCCGCAGCACCGCGCCCTCGGCGATGTCCAGCCCGCTCTGGGCCGCGACCGTGGCCTCGCGCACGGCGCGCGACCGCGCCTCGTCGCCGAGGCCGGACAGATCGTGCCGCTCCAGCAGCGGGCCGGGCGCGGTGGCCAGGACCTCCTGCCGCCACTGGCCGTCGATGACCAGGAACCGGGTGCGCAGCGCCGGGTGGTGCGCCACGAGCGCGTCCAACGCTCGGCGCAGGCTCAACTCATCTGTCTCACCAGTGAGTTGGAGCCGGTGAGTCATGGTGAAGTGGTGCGGATCGCCGGGCCGCCGCTCGTCCAGGTACCAGTGCTGGATCGGGGTCAGCGGCGCCGGACCGGTCGGCGGACCGGCCGGGGCGTGGTCCCGCGCGGGGGCGGAGCCGATGCTCAGCGCGAGTTCCGCGATGGTCTGGTGGCGGAAGACGTCCTTGGAGGTGATCCGCAGCCCGGCCTGGCGGGCCCGGGAGACGATCTGGATGCTGAGGATCGAATCGCCGCCGAGCGCGAAGAAGTTGTCCTCCACGCCGACCCGGGGGGTGCCCAGCACCTCGGACCACACCCGCGCGAGCACGGTCTCCGGCTCGGTGCGCGGCGCCAGATACGCGGTCTCCGCGTCCGGCCGCACAGGCGGCGCGGGCAGCGCCCGCCGGTCGACCTTTCCGGCGTCGGTGCGGGGCATCCGCTCCAGCGTCACGAAGGCCGCCGGGACCATGTAGTCGGGCAGGGTCCGCTTGAGCAGGGTGCGCAGCTCCGTCGCGCCGGGCGCGGTGTCCAGTTCGGTGGCCACGAGGTAGCACACCAGCCGCCGGTGGCCGGTGTCCTCCCGGACCACCACCACGGCGTCCTCGACCGCTGGATGGCTCAGTACGGCGGCCTCGATCTCACCGGGCTCGATGCGGAAGCCACGGATCTTGACCTGTTCGTCGGTGCGGCCGAGGAATTCGAGCACCCCGTCCGCCGTCCAGCGGGCCCGGTCGCCCGTGCGGTACATCCGGGAGCCGGGCGGGCCGTACGGATCGGCGGTGAAGTGGCGCGCGGTCAGCCCCGGCCTGCCGAGATAGCCGCGCACCACCTGGGCCCCGGCCAGATGCAGTTCGCCCGGCACTCCGGGCGGCACCGGCCGCAGCGCCTCGTCCAGGACGTACGCCCGCAGATTGTGCCCGGGGCGCCCGATGAGCGGCCGGTCGCCGAGGTCGGCGAGGCGCCCGTACACCGCGTCGACGGCGCACTCGGTGGGCCCGTAGAAGTTGTACGCCGCCACGCCGGGCACCGCGCGCAGCTCCCGCCACAGCGCCGCCCCCAGCGCCTCGCCGCCCACCATCACGATGCGCGGCTTGTGGTTGCCACTGAAGAGCCCGGTGGCCATCAGCTCCTGCAGATACGAGGGCGTGAGGTCGAGGAAGTCCAGCTCACGGGCGCGGATCAGCTCGACCAGGGCGTCCGGGTCGAGCCGTACCGCGTCGTCGATCAAGTGCACCTCCTGGCCCGCCGCCAGGAACACGGCGCCCTCCCAGGACGTGTCGAAGGAGAACGCGGCGGTCAGCGCGGCGCGCAGCGGACGGCCCGCCTCGGCCGCGTGCGGCGCGATGAGCCCGGCCAGATGGTCGTGCCACAGGTTGACCAGCTGGCCGTGCTCGACCGCGACACCCTTGGGGCGGCCCGTGGACCCCGAGGTGTAGTTGATGTACGCGGTGTTCGCGGGGCGCAGCGGGACGCGCCGGTCCCGGTCGGTGGGGTCGGTGGCGGGCAGGCTGTCGAGGGGCGCGTCGCGCAGCGCCTCGGGGGTGAGGACGGTCCCGGGCGCCGCGTCGTCCAAAATGAACTGAGCGCGCTCGGCGGGCAGTTCGGGATCCACGTACAGATACGTACCGCCCGCCTTGAGGACGGCGAGCTGCGCCACCATCAGCTCGGCGGTGCGCGGCAGCCTGACCGCGACCACCTGCTCGGGACCGGCCCCGAGGGCGATCAGATGGTGGGCCAGCCGGTTGGCGCGGGCGTTCAGCTCCGCGAAGTCGTAACGGGCGCCCGAGGCCACCAGCGCGGTGGCGTGCGGGGTGCGGGCGGCCTGCTCCTCGAAGAGGCGCGGGAAGGTGGTGTCCGCCACCGGCAGCGCGGTGGCGTTCCACTCCTCCAGCACGGTGTGCCGCTCCCGCGCGGTCAGCAGCGGGAGTTCGCCCACCGGGCGGCCCGGGTCGTCCGCCACCGCCTCCAGCAGCAGCCGCAGCTGGCGGGTCATCCGCCGCACGGTCTCCGCGTCGAACAGATCAGTGTTGTACTCCACGAAGCCGGTCAGGGCGCCCTGGTGCTCCACGAAGTCGAAGCCGAGGTCGAACGCGGCGGTCCGGCTCGGAATGCGGACGGCCTCCACGGCCAGCCCGGGCAGGCTCGGCACCTCGCTGCCCAGGTTGTGCAGCGCCACCATCACCTGGAAAAGCGGGGTGCGGCTGGTGTCCCGCTCCGGCTGGAGCGTGTCCACGATCCGCTCGAACGGCACGTCCTGGTGGGCGAAGGCGTCGAGGACGGTGTCGCGCACCTCCTGGAGCAGTTCGCCGAACGGGCGGTCCGCGCGCACCCGGCTCCGCAGCACGAGGGTGTTCACGAACATCCCGACGAGCCGCTCCAGCTCGGGCCGCTCCCGGCCGGAGGTCACGGTGCCCACCGCGATGTCCTCCTGCCCCGACCAGCGCGCCAGCAGCACCTGGCAGGTGGCGAGCAGGGTCATGAAGAGGGTGCCGTCGCCGCGCCGCCCGGTCTCGCGGAGCCGGTCCACCAGCTCCGCGTCCAGGGTGAAGTCCAGCAGCGCCCCGTTCTTGGTCTGCACGGCCGGGCGCGGCCGGTCGGTGGGCAGCTCCAGCGGGGCCAGCTCGGCGAGGGTCTTGCGCCAGTGGTCCAGCTGCGGTTCCACGGTGGCGGCGCCGCCTCGCGGATCGCGCTGCCAGGCCGCGTAGTCGGCGTAACCCAGCGGCAGCGGGGGCAGTTCGGGGCTGCGGCCCGCCACCGCCGCCGCGTACAGCTCGCTCAGATCGTCGCTGATGACGGCGGTGGACCAGCCATCCGTGACGATGTGATGCATCGTCAGCGTGAGGACGTGTTCCTCGTCGTCCAGCCGGATCAGCGACGCCCGCAGCAGCGGCCCGGTGGCCAGGTCGAAGGCGGTGGCGCCCTCGCGCTCCAGCAGCCGCTCCAGCTCCCGTTCACGCTCGGTGGCGGGGAACGCGGTGAGGTCGTGGCACGGCAGCTCGACCCGGTACGGGTCGTTGATCCGCTGCACGCCGTGGCCGTCCACCTCGGCGAACGTGGTGCGCAACGGCTCGTGCCGGGCTACTAGGCCGTCGAGGGCGGTGTGCAGGGCGCCGGTGTCGATCCGCCCGCGCAGCCGCAGCGCGAACGGGGTCACATACTCGGTGTCGCGGTCGTCGAAGCCGTCCAGGAACCACAGCCGCTGCTGCGCGTACGACAGTGGCAGGTCACCGCCCCGCGCCACCGCCGGGATCACCTCGCGCGGCGCGGCGCCGCCGTCCGGTGCCGCGCTCAGCGCGGTGGCGAGGGCGGCGACGGTGGCATGGGTGAACAGCGACCGTGGCGAGACGTCCGTGCCGAAGGCGGTACGCAGCCGGGAGGCCACCCGGATGGCGAGGATCGAATCGCCGCCCAGGGCGAAGAAGTTGTCCTCGGCCCCGGCTTCCTCGACGCCCAGGACATCGGCCCACACCCGGGCCACCGTGGCCTCCGCCTCGGTGCGCGGGGCGATCCGCTCGGCGCTCGTCGCGAAGCCGTCCGCGCCCGGGGCGGGCAGCGCCGCCCGGTCCAGCTTGCCGTTGGCGGTCAGCGGCAGGGTGTCCAGGGGCACGTAGGCGGCCGGAATCATGTGCTCGGGCAGGTTCTGCCCCAGGAATTCCCGCAGTTCGGCGGCGGGTGGCGAGGCCTCCTGGCGAGCGGCCACGGTGTAGGCGACCAGCCGCCGCACCCCGGGCGTGTCCTCGCGCGCGATCACCACGGCGTGTGCCACCGCCGGATGCGCGGTCAGGGCGGCCTCGATCTCACCGGGTTCGATCCGGAAGCCACGGATCTTCACCTGGTCGTCGGCGCGGCCCAGATACTCCAGCTCGCCGTCCGCGCTCCACCGGGCCCGGTCGCCGGTGCGGTACATCCGGTGTCCCGGCGGGCCGAACGGATCGGCGACGAAGCGGGACGCGGTCAGCCCCGGCCGCCGCAGATAGCCACGGGCCAGCCCGGCGCCCGCCACGTACAGCTCGCCGACCGCACCCGGCGGCACCGGCTGGAGCGCGCCGTCGAGGACGTAGATCCGCAGGTCGGGGATGCCGGTGCCGATGCCACTGCCGGTGGCGCTCGCCGCCGTGGCGCGGTCGAGGGCGGTGTGGGTGACGTGCACGGTGGTCTCGGTGATCCCGTACATGTTGACCAGCACGGGCGCGGTGTCCGCGTGCCGCGCGTACCAGCCCTCCAGGCGGCGCGGGTCCAGCGCCTCACCGCCGAAGATCACCCGGCGCAGCGAAAGCCGCGCCCCGGGGCTCTCTTCGTCGGCGCGCATCAGGGCGTAGAACGCCGACGGCGTCTGGTTGAGGACCGTCACCCGGTCGTCCGCCAGCAGCCGCAGGAACTCCTGCGGGGAGCGCGAGACCGCGTACGGGACCACCACGAGCCGTCCGCCGTGCAGCAGCGGCCCCCAGATCTCCCAGACGGAGAAGTCGAAGGCGTAGGAGTGGAACAGCGTCCACACATCGGTCTGGTCGAACGAGAACCACGGGCGGGTCCGCGAGAACAGCCGGACCACATTGGCGTGCGGGATGACCACGCCCTTGGGGCTACCGGTCGAGCCCGAGGTGTAGATGGCGTACGCCGGGCTGTCCGGCAGCGGCCGGGCGGCGGCCGGGAGAGTGGCCGGGCGGTCCCGCAGATCGGCGGCCACCGCCGGATCGTCCAGGCACAGCCGGGGCACGGCGGTGTCCGCCGCGATCCGCTCGGCCAGGTCGGCGGTGGTCAGCAGCAGCACGGGTTCGGTGTCGGCGAGCATATGGGCGATCCGCCCGGCGGGCTGGTCCGGATCGATCGGCAGATAGGCCGCACCGGTCTTCAGCACGGCCACGACCGCCACGATCATGTCGAGCGAGCGGGGCAGCGCCAGCGCCACATACCGCTCCCGCGCCGCGCCCCCGGCGACGAGCCGATGGGCCAACTTCCCTGCGTGCGCGTCGAGTTCGGCGTACGACAGGGACTCCCCGGCGCAGCTGACGGCAATCGCGTCCGGGGTCCGGGCGGCCTGCTCCTCGAACAGGTCCACCACGGTGTGCTCCGGTGTGCCCTGCTCCGAGCCGTTCCACTCCACCAGGATCCGCTGCCGCTCCTCGGCCGTCGTCCACGGCAGGGCCCTCAGCGGGCGGTCGGGGTCGGCCGCGATCCCGGTCAGCAGCTGGCACAGCCGGTCGGCGAGGGCGGACGCGGTCCCGGCGTCGAACAGCTCCGGGTCGTAGCCGAGGTCGAAGCCGAGCCGGTCGGAGAGATGGGCCCGCAGGCTCAGCGGGAAGTTCGTGGCATCGGTCGACTGGACGTCGAGGATGCGCAGCCCCGCCTCGCGCGCCGAGGAGTCGTCGAAGGGGTAGTTCTCGAACGCCACCATGCTGTCGAAGAGCGGCGTACCGGCCGGGACCTCGCTCCAGGCCGACAGCTGGGCCAGCGAGGCGGATTCGAAGCGCCGCGCCTCCGACTGCGCCACCTGGAGGTCCCGCAGCCACGCGGCGGTGTTCCGGGCGCCGTCGACCGCTACCCGGGTGGGCAGGGTGTTGATGAACATGCCCACCATCGACTCGACCCCGGCCAGCTCCGCCGGGCGGCCCGAGACGGTGGTGCCGAAGACCACGTCACTCTCGCCGCTGTACCGGGACAGCAGCAGCGCCCAGGCGCCCTGCACGATGGTGTTGACGGTCAGCCCGTGCCGCCGGGCCGCCTCGCGCAGCTCCGCCGACACCCCGGCCCCGAGCGCCACCGCCACGGTCGCCGAGGAACCGGCCCGGTGCGACTCCAGGGGCTTGCGGTCGTACGGCAGCGGCGTGGGCGCGGTGACCCCCGCGAGCAGCGCCCGCCAGTGCTCCTCGGCCTCCCGGCCGTCCTGCCGGTCCAGCCAGTGCAGATAGTCGCGGAAGGGCCGCCGGGCGGTCAGCGCCGGGCGCTCTCCCCGGGCCGCCGCCGCGTACCGCTCGCACACCTCGGTGAAGACCTGGGCCAGGCTCCAGCCGTCCAGGATCAGATGGTGCGAGGTCCAGATCAACGCCACCTGGTCATCGGGGAGTTGGACCAGGGTCAGCCGCATCAGCGGCGGCGCCGTCAGATCCAGGCCACGCGCCAGATCGTCGGCCCGGAGCCGGTCCAGCTCGGCCGGGTGCCGCTCCTCCGGAAGCTCGCGCGCGTCCACATGTGTGACGGGCACGGCGGCCCGCTGGCGTACGAACTGCACCGGCCGCTCGACGTCCTCCCACACCACGCCGCTGCGCAGCACCGGGGTGCGGTCGACCGTCTGCTGCCACGCGAGCGCGAACGCGTGCGGATCGCTCACCCCGGCCAGGGTCAGCGTGGCCTGGTCCAGATACACGTCCTGCCCGTCGCCCACCAGACGGTGGAAGAGCATGCCCTCCTGGAGCGGAGTCAGCGGATAGATGTCCTCGGTGCCGCGCCCGTCACCGACCAGCCGGTCCACGCCCGCCTGGTCCAGCCGGGCGAGCGGGAAGTCCGACGGCGTACGGCCACCGGCGTCCGGCTCGGCGCAGTGGCCGACGATCTCCCGCAGCGCCGCCAGCATCGCGTCCGCGAGCCCGCGCACCGTGCCCTCGTCGTGGACGCGGTCGGAGTAGAGCCAGGTCAGCTCCAGCTCCCCGGCGGACACCACGCCCGACACATCGAGCGGATACGTCGAGGGCTCATCGGGGTCGAGATCCTGCCCCAGGCTCTCCCCGGTGAGGGTGAACGCGTCGTCGCCCGGTACGGAGTCCCACTGGCCGTGGTAGTTGAAGCAGATGCCCGGCAGCGGGGTGTCGCGCAGCGCGCGGGCGGGGGAGTCCGGCGCGCTCAGATGAGCCAGCGCCTCGTAGCTCAGCCCCCGGCGGGGCAGCGCCCGCAACTGCTCCTTCACGGACTTCAGGACCGCGCCCCAGCCGCCGCCGGGCACGGTGAGCGCCACCGGGTACTGGGTGGTGAACCAGCCGACGGTACGGGACAGTTCGACGCTGTCGTCGATCTCCTCGCGGCCGTGGCCCTCCATGGCCACCAGCACCCGCTCGGTATGCGTCCAGTCGGCGAGCACCCGGCCGAGCGCGCTCATCAGTACGTCGTTGATCTGCGTCCGGTACACCCCCGGCACCCGGCGCAGCAGCGCGTCCGTCGTGTCGCGGTCGAGCCGCACCCGGACCGTGCGGGTGGTTCCGGCGGTGGCGTGTCCCGGGTGGTCGACGGGCAGCTCCGCGCCGTCCGCCCGCGCCACGTCCTCCCAGTACGGCAGGTCGCCGTCCAGCTCCCCGGCGAGGACGTGGCCGCTGAGCCGGTGGGCCCAGTGGGTGAACGAGGTGCCGACCGGGTCGAGCCGCACCGGCTCCCCGGCCACGGCCTGACGATACGCGGCCTCCAGATCGCCCAGCAGAATGCGCCACGACACGCTGTCCACGGCCAGGTGGTGGACGGCCAGGAACAGCCGCGGCCGGGTCGTCGCACCGCGCAGGATCAGCGCGCCACGCAGCAACGCGCCCGTGGCCAGGTCGAGTTCGGCGCGCGCGGCCTCGGCGGCCGCCTCGGCCGCGGTGTGCGCCGCGTCCCCCTCCAGCTCCGACAGATCGTGACGGCGGATCAGCGGCCCCGCCACCGAAGCGTCGGCGTGCTGGCGCCACGCGCCGCCCTCCCGTACGAACCGGGTCCGCAGCGCCGGGTGGTGGGCGGCCACCGCCTCCAGGGCGGTGTGCAGCGCGGTCTCGTCCAGGTCGTACGGCAGGTCCACCACCATCGACATGGTGAAGTGGCGCAGCGGGCCGTGGGTGGCGAAGAACCAGTGCTGGATCGGGGTCAGCGGCGCCGGGCCCATCGGCTCGGCGGCCGTGTCCTCCGTATCAGCGGCGCCGCGCGGGGCGATGGCGGCGGCCAGGTCGGCGATGGTCTGGTGGAGGAAGATGTCCCGGGAGCTGAGCCGCAGCCCGGCCTGGCGCGCCCGTGAGACGGCCTGGATGCTGAGGATCGAGTCGCCGCCCAGCTCGAAGAAGTTGTCCGTCACCCCGACCTGCTCGGCGCCCAGCACCTCGGCCCAGATGCGCGCCAGTTCCTCTTCCGCCGGGGTGCGCGGCGCCGTGTAGGCGTTCTCCCGCCGGTCGGTGTCGGGGTGCGGGGCGGGCAGCGCGCGCCGGTCGAGCTTGCCGCTCGTGGTGAGCGGCATGGCGTCGAGGGCGAGGAAGGCGCCCGGAATCATATGGCCGGGAAGTGTGCGCCCGAGGGCGGCCCGTAGTTCCTGCACAGTGGGCGGCGTGGCGGTGGCGGCCGGTACGTAGTAGGCGGCCAGCCGCGCGTGGTCGCGCTCGTCGGTCACGGCGATCACGGCCGCCTCGGCGACGGACGGCAGATCGAGCAGCGCGGCCTCGATCTCGCCCGGTTCGACCCGGTGGCCCCGGATCTTCACCTGGTCATCCGCGCGCCCGAGGTAGTCCAGCTCCCCGGTGGCGGTCCAGCGGGCCACATCGCCGGTGCGGTACATCCGGCCACCCGACGGCCCGAACGGATCGGCCATGAAGCGCTCGGCGGTGAGCCCCGGGCGGTGCGGATAGCCGCGCGCCAGCTGGTCCCCGGCGAGATACAGCTCGCCCGCGACCCCGGCGGGCACCGGCCGGAGCCGGGCGTCGAGTACGTAGGCGCGCAGATTGCCCAGCGGCCGCCCCACCACCGGGCGCCCGGCGCCGCCGATCCGGGCGGCGAGCGCGTCGACGGTGCACTCGGTCGGACCGTAGAAGTTGTACGCCGTGGTGCCGGACACCTCCGCCAGCTGCCGCCACAGCGTCTGGCCGATGGCCTCGCCGCCCAGCATCAGCACCCGGGGGCGGTGCCGGGCGTCGGTGAGCAGCCCGGCCGGGAGGAGCTGCCGCAGATACGACGGCGTGAGGTCGAGGAAGTCGATCCGGTGCGCCGCGATGTGGTCGACCAGCGCGGCCGGGTCGAGCCGGGTGGTCTCGTCGATGAGGTGCAGCTCATGGCCGTCCGCCAGCAGCAGCAACCCCTCCAGCGAGGTGTCGAAGGAGAACGACGCGGTCAGCGCGGCGCGCAGCGGACCGCCGCCCGCCTCCGCCACGAAGCCGTGCCGGTGGCCCACCAGCAGGTTCACCATGGCCCGGTGCGAGACCGCGACACCCTTGGGGCGGCCGGTGGAGCCTGAGGTGTAGATGACGTACGCCGCGCCGTCCCGGTGCAGCGCGGCGACCCGGTCGGCGTCGGTGGGGTCGGTCGCGGGCAGCGTGGCGGGGACCGCGCGCAGCGCCGCCTCGTCCAGCACCAGCATCGGTTCGGCGTCCGACAGGAGGAACGCGACGCGCTCCTCGGGGAGTTCGGGATCGATGGGCAGATACACGCCACCCGCCTTGAGGACGCCGAGGATCGCCACGACCATGTCGGCGGTGCGCGGCAGCTTCACCCCGACGGTCCGCTCGGGGCCGACACCCTGCCCGATCAGCTGGTGCGCCAGCCGGTTGGCGGCCGCGTTGAGCGACGCGAAGTCGTACGTCTCCGCCCCGGCCACCAGCGCCGTGGCCGCCGGGGTACGGGCCGCCTGGGCCTCGAACACGGCGGGGAAGGTCAGCGCCGGGGCGGCCAGGGCAGGACCCCGCTCCCACTCCGCCACCTGCCGCCGCTCCTCCGCCGTCAGCAGCGGGAGTTCCCGCAGCGGCCGGTCCGGTGCGGCGCTCGCCCCCTCCAGCAGCACCAGCAGATGGCCCGCCATGCGCTCGGCGGTCTCCGCGTCGAACAGCTCGGTGCTGTACTCCAGCAGCCCCCGCAACTCCTCGTCTTCCTCCACGAACTCCACGCTGAGGTCGAAGGTGGAGGACTGCCGGGGCACATCGACGGATTCCGCCGTCAGCCCGGCCGGGCGCGGCGCGCCCCGGGGGTTGCTGTGGAGCAGCACCATGACGTCGAACAGCGGGTTGCGCCCGGCCTCCCGGCGCGCCCCCACGGCCTCCACCAGCCGCTCGAACGGCGTCTCATCGTGCGCGAACGCGTCGAGGACCGTCGCACCCGCCTCATCGATCAGCTCGCGGTACGAACGCGCCACATCGACCCCGGAGCGCAGCACCACGGTGTTCACGAAGAACCCCACGGCGCGCTCCAGTTCGGTGCGGCCACGCCCGGAGGTGACCGTACCGAGCGCGATGTCGTCCTGCCCCGACCAGCGGGCGAACAGCCCCTGGCACGCGGCGACCAGCACCGTGAACAGCGTGGTGCGCCGCTCCGCCGCCAGCTCCTTCAGCCGCGCCGCGACCTCCCGGCCCACGGTGAACTCGTACACCGCGCCCGCCGACGTGCGCACCGAGGGCCGGGGCCGGTCGGTGGGCAGCTCCAGCGGGACGGCGCCCGTGAGCCGGTCCTTCCAGTGGTCGAGCTGCTTGTCCAGCGCGGCCCCGGAGAGCCGGTTCCGCTGCCACACCGCGAAGTCCGGGTACTGCACCGGAACCGGCGGCAGCGAGGCCCGCGCGGTCCCCTCGGCTCCGTACAGCGCGCACAGCTCGTCCAGCAGGATGCCCATGGACCAGCCGTCGGTGACGATGTGATGGGCGGTCAGCAGCAGTACGTGTTCCTCGTCCGCCAGCCGTATCAGCAGCGCCCGCAGCAGGGGCCCGGTGCGCAGGTCGAACGGGCGCGAGTACTCGGCGAGCAGCGTGCCGTCCAGCGCCTCGGGCCCGCTTGTCAGGTCGGTGACCGGCAGCGGAACCTCGGTGGCTTCGCGCACCACCTGCGACGGCTGCCCGTCCCCGTCCTCGAAGACGGTCCGCAGCGCCTCGTGCCGTGCCACCAGGGCATCCAGCGCCCGGGAGAGCGCGGCCACGTTCAGGGCGCCGGTCAGCCGCAGGGCGACGGCGCTGTTGTAGCCCGCCTCGTCCGGCTGGAGGGTGTGCAGGAACCACAGCCGCTGCTGGGCGAAGGACAGCGGAAGGGTCTGGGCGCGGTCCGCGCGGGGGATCGCCGCGGTGCGTGCGGCCTTGCCCGCGAGACGGCGGCGGAGGGCTTCCCGCATTTCCTCGGGCAGGGCGGAGGCGCGGCTGTTCCTCGAAGACGTCATGTTCTCGTTCCTCACCGTTCGTCGTGGTCGCTGCCGCCGGAAACGGCGTCTTCGAGTTCGCGCAGGATGTGTTCCTCGACCAGATCGGCGAGGGCGGAGACCGTGTGGGCGGTCATGATGTCCCGTGGCGTCAGGTCGAGGCCGAAGGCCTCACCCGCGCGGGAGGCGATCAGCAGGCTGCGGACGGAGTCACCGCCCAGGGCGAAGAAGTCGTCCTCGGCGCCGACCGGTTCCACCCCCAGCACCTCGGACCAGATCTCCGCGATGACCTCCTCGGTGGGGGTCCTCGGCTCGATGTGGCCCGCGGCCGGGGCCGCGGTGGCCGGTCCTGGCGCGGGCAGCGCCGCGCGGTCCGTCTTGCCGTTCTCGGTGAGCGGGAGGCGGTCCAGGACGGCGAACGCGGACGGCACCATGTAGCCGGGCAGCGTACGTCCCAGCTCGGCGCGCAGCTCGGCGTCGGCCGGGGCGGTCGCACCCGGCGCGGGCACCAGGTGCGCCACCAGCCTGCGGACGCCGGGCTCGTCCTCCCGGACCGTCACCACGGCCTCGGCGACCGAGGGGTGGCCGGTCAGGGCGGTCTCCACCTCACCGGCCTCGATGCGGTAGCCGTGCAGCTTGATCTGGTGGTCGGTGCGGCCCAGGTGGTGGATGCGGCCCTCGGCGTCGTAGCGGGCGAGGTCGCCGGTGCGGTACATCCTGCTGCCCACGGGCCCGAAGGGGTCCGCGACGAAGCGGGACGCGGTCAGGCCGGGGCGGTTCAGATAGCCGCGGGCCAGCGACGGGCCGCTGATCCACAGCTCGCCGGGCACCCCCGGGGGCACCGGGCGCAGCCGCGCGTCGAGCAGCCGGACCCGGGTGTTGGGGACGGGCCGCCCGATGGGCGGTGGGGCGCCGTCCGCGATGAGCGGATCGGACCAGGTGGCGACGACGGTGGCCTCGGTGGGCCCGTACGAGTTGATCATGCGGTGGTGCGGGGCCCACCGGGTCGTCAGCTCCGGACCGCAGGCGTCTCCGCCCACGATCAGCGTGCGCAGCTCGGGCAGCTCCTTCTCGGTTCCGTCGGGCAGCGTGGCCAGCGCGGCGGGCGGGATGAGGGTGTGGGTGACGCGCTGCTCGCGCAGGACGCGCGCCAGGTGCTCGCCCAGCAGCGGCCCGGGCTCCGGCACCACCAGCGCGGCACCGTGCGGCAGCGCCATGCACAGCTCCAGGACGGAGGCGTCGAAGCTGGGCGAGGCGAACTGCAGGACGCGGTCGCCCTCCCGCACCTCGTAGTGCTCGGCCTCGGCGGCGGCGAAGTTCCCGATCCCCCGGTGGGTGACGACCACGCCCTTGGGGGTGCCGGTGGACCCGGACGTGTAGATCACATAGGCCGGGTCGTCGGGGTCGACGGGGCGCGACCGGTCCCGGTCGGTGGGCCGGTGCGCGGGCTCACCAGAAGCCTCCGCCGTCTCGGCCTCGCCGAGGCTGTCGAGGGTGAGGTGCGGCGCGGCGTCCTCCAGCATCAGCGCGACGCGCTCGGCGGGATAGCCGGGGTCGACGGGCAGATGGGCACCGCCCGCCTTGGCCACCGCGAGCTGGGCGACGACGATCTCCACCGACCGGGGCAGCACCAGGGCCACGATCCGGCCGGGGCCCACGCCCTGGGCGATGAGCCGGTGGGCGAGGCGGTTGGCCCGGGTGTCCAGCTCCGCGTAGGTCAGCTGGACGCCGGGCGCGAGGACGGCGGGGGCGTCGGGGTGACGGTCCGCGGCGGCCTCGAAGAGCCGCGCAAGCGTCGTCTGTTCGGCGGGCCGGTCGGTGTCGTTCCAGTCCTCCAGGAGCCGCTTGCGCATCGCGGCGGGCAGGATGTCGATCCGGTCCAGCGGCAGGTCGTCGGGCGCCTCGGCGAGGGCGCCGAGGACCTGCGTCAGCTGGGCGGCCAGCCCCTCGGCGGTGGACTCCTCGAAGTGCCGGGGGTCGTAGCCGAGTTCGACGGACATCTCGGTGCCGGGCGAGACGACCACGGTCAGCGCGTAGTTGGTGCTCTCCAGGGCCTGGAGTTCACGCACCCGCAGCCCGTGTTCTGCGGCGGCGGAGCTGTTGATCGGGTAGTTCTCGAACACCACCAGGCTCTCGAAGAGGTCCGCACCGCCTGGTACGTCGCTCCAGCCCTGGAGCCGGGCGAGCGGGACATGGCCGAAGCCGCGCGCGTCCGCCTGGTCGGCCTGGAGGCCGCGCAGCCAGTCGACGGCGGTGGCATCGCTGGCACCGTCGTTCACGGTCACCCGCACCGGCAGGGTGTTGATGAAGATGCCGGTGATGCTGTCGGCGCCGGGCAGTTCGGTCGGCCGTCCCGAGACGGTCGCCCCGAAGCAGACGTCCGCGTCTCCGCTCAAGCGAGACACGAGCAAGCCCCAAGCGCCCTGGACGATCGTATTGAGAGTGAGCCGGTGCCGCCGGGCGAAGTCCTCCACGGCTGCGGTCTCCTGCTCACCGAGCCGCTGCGACAGCCACTTCGAGGACCGGGTGGCGGCGTCCGCCGTCGGCTTGCGGTCGTAGGGGAGGGGAGTGGGTGCGGTGAACCCGGCAAGCGTCCGGCGCCAGTGCGCTTCGGCCTGCGCGCGGTCCTGGCGGCCGAGCCATGCCACGTAGTCCGCGAACGGCCTGCGGGCCTGGAGCCGTGGCTGTTCCCCCGAGGCCAGGGCGCCATGCGCCGCGAAGACGTCCGTCAGCACCTGGAAGACGCTCCAGCCGTCGAGCAGCACATGGTGGAAGGTCCACAGCACCTGCACCTCGGTCGGCGAGAGCCGGGCCAGGGTGAGCCGCAGCAGCGGCGCCGCGTCGAGGTCGAGCCCCCGGGCGCGGTCCTGGTCGAGCAGCCGCTCCAGCGCGGCCCGGCGCTCGTCCTCCGTGAACCCGCTCCAGTCCAGCTCCTCGACCGGTACGGCCGCGCTGCGGCGCACGATCTGCAGCGGCTCGGGCACCTCCTGGACCACCACCTCGCTGCGCAGCACCGGCGTGCGGTCGACGACGTGCTGCCAGGCGGCGGCGAGGACCCGGGAGTCCCTGACCCCGTCCAGGATGAAGCTCGCCTGCTCCACATAGAGCCCCTGGCCGCGCTGGGCCAGCCCGTGGAAGACCAGGCCGTTCTGGGTGGGCGTCAGCGGATAGATGTCGGCCACATCGCGGCCGTCGCCCGCCAGCCGGTCGACGGTCGCCTGATCCAGGGCGGCCAGCGGGAAGTCCGAGGGCGTGCGTCCGCCCGCCTCCGGCTCCGTGCACAGCCGCATGATCGCGCGCAGCTCACGCAGGGTCTCCTCGGCGAGCCGGAGCACCGTGTCGCGATGGTGCCGGTCCCGCGAGTAGGACCAGGTCAGTTCGAGCGTCTTGTGCTCGACCCGGCCGACCACATCGAGGAGATGCGGCCGGGGCGCCTCCGGGCTCAGGTCGCCCTCCAGCCCGCTGCGCAGGGCGTGCAGCAGACCGTCACCGGGCAGCTCCCAGTCGAGCTGACCGAGGTAGTTGAAGCTGATCTGCGGCCGCGCCGTGTCCGCGAGCGGCGCGTCCGGGGCGAGATGGCGCAGCGCCCCGTAGCTCAGCCCGTTCCCGGGGACGGCCCGCAGCCGCTCCTTGACGGTCTTCAGCGCCTCCTCAAGGCCGGTTGCGGCGCCGCCGTCCAGGGCGACGGGGAACATGCTGGTGAACCAGCCGACCGTACGGGAGAGATCGACACCGTCGAAGATCTCCTCGCGGCCGTGCCCCTCCAGGGCGACCAGCACCCGGTCCTGGCCGGTCCAGCGGCCGAGCACCCGGCCCAGCGCGCACAGCAGGACGTCGTTGATCCGGGTCAGATAGGCGCCCGGCACGTCCTGGAGCAGGACCCGGGTCTCCTCGGCGCCGAGCCGGACCGTCACCGTCTCCTCACTGGCGGCGGTGTTCGGCCCCTCGCCGTCCGTGGGGAGAGCCGGGCTGCCGTGCGCGGCGGTCCAGTGGTCCCGCTCCGCGTCGAAGCCCCCGGCGACGGTGTGTTCGCTCAACTGCCGCGACCACGCGCGGAACGAGGTGGTCTTCCGGCCGAGGCGCCCCGGCTGCCCGTCCACGAGCAGCCGGTACGCGGTGTCCAGATCCTCCAGCAGGATCCGCCAGGAGACCGCGTCCACCACCAGATGGTGGGCGATCAGGGAGAGCACCGGGCGCTCCCCGTCGCCGAGGACGAACAGCACGGCCTTGAACAACGGCCCCTGAGCCAGGTCGAATCCGGCCCGAACCCGTCGCGTCGCCTCCCGCATCGCCTCCTCCCGCAGCGCGGGGTCGGTGGCGGACAGGTCGTGGACATCGAGCACCGGCTCGGTGCCGCCCGGCGGGACGCTGTGCTGGTGCCAGTGGCCGTGCTCGGCGGGCTGGGTCTCGTAGCGCAGCCGCAGCGCGTCGTGGTGGTCGACCAGGGTGTCCAGGGCGGCGCGCAGCGCGGGCTCGTCCACCGGCCCGGTCAGCTCGGCGGACACCGACTGGGTGAAGTGGCCGGGGCTGTCCGGGAGGGTGTCGAACATCCAGTGCTGCACGGGGGTGAGCGGCACCTCGCCGACCACCGGCCCCTGCTCGGCCGCGACGGCCGTGGCGGGGACGTCCCGCGCGGCGGCGGCCAGGTCCGCGACGGTCTGGTGGACGAAGAGATGGCGCGGGGTCAGCTCGATGCCCGCGCGGCGTGCCGAGGAGACGATCTGGATGCTGAGGATGGAGTCGCCGCCGAGCGTGAAGTAGTTGTCGTCGACGCCGACCCGCTCCACGCCCAGCACCTCCGCCCAGATCTCGGCGAGGGCCTTCTCGGTCTCCGTACGGGGCGCGACATGACCACTGGTGGGGGCGGCCCAGTCCGGGGCGGGCAGCGCCCGCCGGTCGAGCTTGCCGCTGGGGTTCAGCGGCAGCCGCTCCAGGGTGACGACGGCCGCGGGCACCATGTGGTCCGGCACGCTGGTGGCGAGGAACGCGCGCATCGCGGCGGCGTCGGCCGGCCCGGTCCCGTGGGCCGGGACGACGTACCCCACCAGCCGCTTGTGGCCCGAGGTCTCGATGACGGCCGCGGCCGCCTCGGCGACCTCCGGGTGGCGCGCCAGCGCCGCCTCCACCTCGCCCAGCTCGATGCGGAAACCCCGCACCTTGACCTGGTCGTCGGTCCTGCCGAGGTACTCCAGCTGCCCGTCCGCGTCCCACCGCACCAGGTCGCCGGTGCGGTACATCCGGCTGCCCGCGGGTCCGAACGGGTCGGCCGTGAAGCGGTCCGCGGTCAGCCCGGGGCGGCCGAAGTACCCCCGGGCCAGGCCCGCTCCGGCCAAGTACAGCTCTCCGGGCACCCCGACCGGCACCGGCCGCAGCCGCGCGTCCAGCGCGTACGCCCGGGTGGCGGCGATGGGGGAGCCGATCGGCGGGGTGCGCCCGGGGTCGGCGGGGTCGCAGTGCCAGGCGGTGGCGTAGACGGTGGCCTCGGTGGGGCCGTAGATATTGGCCACCCGGCAGCCCGGGATGGCCGTACGGACCTCCTGGACCGTACGGGCCGCGAGCCCCTCGCCCGCCAGCACCACGGCGTCGGCCGTGACGGAGACGCCGCCCTTGCCGAGCACCTGCCCGAGGGCCGAGGGCACGGCGCTGATCAGGGACGCCGTCCACGGCTCGGCACGCTCGGCCAGGGTGAGCAGATCGCGGACGATCTCCAGCGAACCGCCCACCAGCAGCGGGCAGATGATCTCGAAGACCGACACATCGAAGTTGAGCGAGGTCGACGCCACGACGTGGGACAGCCCGTCCGCGCCGAACTCCTTCCCCGCCCACTCGGCCAGCGCCGCCACACCCTGGTGGGTGGCCACGACGCCCTTGGGCGTGCCGGTCGACCCGGAGGTGTGGATGACGTACGCCGGATGGCCGGGCACCAGCGGGGTGGTGCGCTCGGCGTCGACGATGTCCCGTACGCCCAGTGCGGACAGCGCCCGCTCCGACTCCGCGTCGTCCAGCAGGATCCGGTGACCCGGTCCGTCCGGGATCCGGGGAGCGGTCTCGCCGGTGGTCAGGACGATGTCCGGGGCGATGTCGGCGATCAGATACGCGATGCGCTCCGCCGGGTACGCGGGGTCGACCGGGAGATATCCGGCGCCGCTCTTGAGCACCGCCAGCACCGCCACCACCAGCTCCGGTGTGCGCGGCAGGGAGAGCGCCACGAAGCGCTCGGGACCGGCTCCCGCGCCGATCAGCAGCCGGGCGAGCCGGTTGGCGCGCTCGTTCAGCTCCCGGTACGTCAGCTCCGTGTCCGCTCCCCGCACGGCCACCGCGTCCGGCATACGGGCCGCCCGCGCCTCGAACAGCTCCGGCAGGACCGCGCGCGGCGCCGGGGAGACGCGACCGCTGAACTCGTCCAGGATGCGGCGGGTCTCGCTCTCGCCGATCAGCGGCAGCTCCTCCAGCCGCCGTTCCGGATCGGCCGCCATCTGGGCCAGCAGCCCGTGCAGGCAGCCGCCCAGCCGCTCGACCGTGGCGGCGTCGAAGGCGGCCGGGTCGTAGTCCAGCGAGATCGTCAGCCGCTCCTCGGGCGCCACCACGACGCTGAGCGCGTAGTTCGTCGGCTCCAGGTCCCGCTCCTGATGGATGCGGAGGCCGTGGGCCGCGATGGCCTCGCTGTCGAAGGGGTAGTTCTCGAAGACCACGATGCTGTCGAAGAGACCGACGCCGCCGGGCACCTCGCTCCAGCTCTGCAGCTGCGCCAGGGACACGAACTCGAAGCGCCGGGACTCCGACTGCGCCGTCTGCAGCTCCCGCAGCCAGCTCATCAGCGGGCTCCGGCCGTCCACCCGGACCCGGGTGGGGATGGTGTTGATGAACACGCCGACCATCGACTCCACACCCGGCAGCGCGGCCGGGCGGCCCGAGACGGTCGTCCCGAACGCGACGTCGTCCGCCCCGCTGTAGCGGGACAGCAGCAGCCCCCAGGCGCCCTGCACCACCGTGTTCATGGTCAGTCCGCCCCGCTGGGCGACCTGACGCAGCCGCGCCGACTCCTCGGCGCCGAGGGCGACCCGGTACGTGCCCGAGGACGCCGTACGGTGCGCCTCGGCCGCCGGCCGGTCGCGGGGCAGTTCGGTCGGGGCGGTGAAGCCCTCCAGCGCGCCGCGCCAGAACCGCTCGGCCTCCGCCGTGTCCTGCTCACCGAGCCAGCCCAGATACTCCCGGAAGGGCCGCCGGGTCGGCACGACGGCGCCGCGCCCGGTGGTGAGCGCCGCGTACCGCTCGCAGACCTCGTCGAAGACCTGCGCCGCGCTCCAGCCGTCGAGCAGCACATGGTGGAACGTCCAGACCAGCCGCACCTCGTCGGCCGACAGCCGGATCATGGCCAGCCGCATCAGGGGCGCGCTGCCGAGGTCGATGCCCTCGGCCCGGTCGTCGGTGAGCAGCCTGCTCAGCTCGGCCTCGCGCCACGCGTCGGACCGTCCGGTCCAGTCGTGGTGGGCGATCCGCAGAGTGGCCCGGCGCCGGACGACCTGAAGCGGCTCCGGGGTGTCCGCCCAGACCAGATGGGTGCGCAGGATCGGGTTGGCGTCCGCGGTCCGCTGCCACGCCGTGGCCAGCGCCCGCGGGTCCGTCACCCCGGTCAGCCGCAGCTGCACCTGGTTGAAGTAGGCGTCGGACGCCGGGTCCACGAGGCTGTGGAACAGCATCCCGGCCTGCATCGGGGTCAGCGGGTAGAGGTCCTCCACCGACCGCCCGTCGGCGGCCACCCGGTCCACCGCGGCCTGGTCCAGCCGGGCCAGCGCGAAGTCCGACGGGGTACGGCCGCCCGCGGCGGGGTCGGCGCAGTGCGCGACGATGCCCTCCAGGGCGCGCAGCATCTCCTCGGCCAGCCGGGACACCGTCTCCTCGGAGTGCGTTCCGGAGCCGTAGTACCAGGTGATCTCCAGGCACCGCCGCTCGACCCGGCCCACGATGTCCAGCAGATGCGCCCGGGGCGAGTCCGGCGCGGCGTCGCCGCCCAGACCGCCTCGTACGGTACGGACCAGGGCGTCGTCGGCGGTCCCGCCGGTGTCCGACCAGTCGAACTGGCCGAGGTAGTTGAAGCTGATCCGCGGCTCCGCCGCGTCCGCGAGCGGCGAGCCCGGAGCCAGATGGCGCAGCGCGCCGTAGCCGATGCCCTGGGCGGGCACCGCGCGCAACTGCTCCTTGACGGACTTCAGCGTCTCGCCCCAGCCGCCGCCAGCAACGACGCCGGGAATGTCGAGGGCGACCGGGAACATGGTGGTGAACCAGCCGACGGTACGGGACAGGTCCACCCCGTCCAGCAGGTGTTCCTCGCGGCCGTGCCCCTCCAGGTCGACGGCGACCCGCCGCCGCCCGGTCCACTCGGCCAGCACCCGGCCCAGCGCGGAGAGCAGTACGTCGTCCACGCGGGTGCGGTAGACCTCGGGCACCTGCTGGAGCAGCGCGGTGGTCCGCTCCCGGTCCAGGGTCACGGTGACCGACCGCATGGCCGCGACGGTGTTGCCGCCCTCGCCTTCGGTGTCGATGGGAATCCCGGCGGCGCAGTCGGCGGCCACCGCCTGCCAGTGCGGGAGTTCGGCGTCGAAGCCACCGGCCGTGGTGTGCTCGGTGAGCCGCCGCGACCAGTCCCGTACGGAGGTGGTGCGCGCGCCGAGGTCGGCGGGGCCGCCGCCGAGCAGCTGGCGGTAGGCGGTCTCCAGGTCCTCCAGCAGCACGCGCCAGGAGACGCCGTCGACCACCAGGTGGTGCACGGTCAGGAAGAGCGACGGCGGCGCCCCGGCGCCCGGGCGCAGCAGCCGGGCGGCCAGCAGCGGCCCCCGGTCCAGGACGAAACCGGCGTTGGCCTCGGCCATGGCCGCCTCCTCGGCGGCCCGCCGCTCGTCCTCCCCGAGCCCCGACAGGTCCACCTCGCGCAGCGGGTCGGGGCCGGTCTCGTCCGGCGGCGGGCAGTACTGCCGTACGGTGCCGTCCGCGCGGCGCTCGTACCGCATCCGCAGCGCGTCGTGGTGGACCAGCAGCGCCCGCAGGGCTTGGCGGAGCGCCGAGGAGTCCGGGTCCCGGTCGAGTTCGACCACGACGGACTGGTTGAAGTGCTCGGGCCGGGGGCTGTCCGTCCCGAGGAACCAGTGCTGGATCGGGGTGAGCGGCAGGTCGCCGCTCACCGGGCCCGTGTCGGCGGCGGGCCGGGCGGTGGCGGCGACGGTGGCGACGGTGGCGAGTGCGGCGATGGTGGGGTGCTTGAAGAGTTCCCTGGGCGTCACCGACAGGCCCGCCTGCCGGGCGCGGGAGGCGACCTGGATGCTGAGGATCGAGTCCCCGCCGAGCATGAAGAAGTTGTCCTCGACGCCGATCCGCTCCCGGCCCAGCAGCGGAGCCATGATCTCCGCGAGGATCCGTTCGGCGTCGGTGCGCGGCGCCACGTACTCGGCGCCCGCCGTGGCCGCCGACCAGTCGGGTGCCGGGAGGCGGCGGCGGTCCACCTTGCCGTTGCCGGTGAGCGGCAGTTCGGCCAGGGCGATGAAGACCGAGGGCACCATGTAGTCGGGCAGCCCCTGGCCCAGCCGGGACCGCAGCTCCTCCGGCTCCGGCACGGTGGCGCCGCGCGCCGGGACCAGATAGGCGGCCAGCAGCTTCCGCTCACCGTCCCGCGCGAGGGCGACGACCGCCTCGGCGATGTCCGGGTGGCGGGTGAGCGCGGCCTCGATCTCGCCCGGTTCGATGCGGAAGCCCCGTACCTTCATCTGGTCGTCGGAGCGGCCCACGAAGGCGAGTTCGCCGTCGGCGGTCCAGGACACCAGGTCCCCGGTGCGGTACATCCGCGAGCCGGGCGGCCCGAACGGATCGGCGACATAGCGCTCGGCCGTCGGGCCGGGCCGGTTCCGGTAGCCACGGGCGAGCCCGGCGCCCGCGATGTACAACTCGCCCGGAATCCCCGGGGGTTGGGGCTGGAGCGCGCCGTCCAGGACGTACGCGCGGGTGTTGTCCAGCGGCCGTCCGATGGGCAGCGTCCCGGGCAGCTCCTCACCGGCGCGGAAGGGGCGCCGGGTGGCGAACGTCGTGGTCTCGGTGGGCCCGTAGCCGTCGACGACCGTCAGCTCCGGGCAGGCGTCGAGCACCCGGCGCACCGCCGCGGGCGGTACCGCCTCGCCGCCGGTCCACACCTCCCGGGCGCCGCGCAGGCACTCCGGCGCCTCCTGCGCCAGGAGCCGGAAGAGCCCGGCGGTCAGCCACAGGCAGCTCACCCCGTGGCCGGTGATCGCCTGGCGTACGGCGTCCGCGTCCACGTCGCCCACCGGGGCGAGGACGGCCGTACCGCCGCGCAGCAGCGGCACCCACACCTCGTAGGTGGAGGCGTCGAACGCCTGCGGGGAGTGCACCAGCACCCGGTCATGGCCCGCGAAGGCGCGGTCATGGACGAGGGCGGTCACATCGCGGTGCCGGACCGCGACGCCCTTGGGCCGCCCGGTGGAGCCCGAAGTGAACATCAGATACGCCGTGTTGTCGGGGAAGATCTCCACCGAGGGCGGTCCCGACGGCTCCTCGCCGCTTTCGGTGCCGGGCCCGACCAGCAGCGTCCGCCCGTCGTGCCCGAGGTCGGCCGCGGTCCGCTCCCAGGCCCGGTCGGTCAGCAGGACGTCCGCCGCCGCCTCGGCCAGCACCAGCCGGAGCCGGGCCCCGGGCGCGCGGGTGTCCAGCGGTACGTACACCCCGCCCGCCTTGACGATGGCCAGCTGGGCGACCACCAGTTCCACGGACCGGTCCATCAGCACGGCCACCGGCCGCTCCGGCCCGGTCCCGAGCGCGGCGAGCCGGTGAGCCAGTTGGTTGGCCCGCGCGTCCAGCTCCCGGTAGCTCACCGGGCCGCCGTCGCCGTCCAGCGCGGGCGCGTCCGGCGTACGGCGCACCTGCTCGGCGAAGAGGGCGGCCACCGAGCCCTCGGGCAGCGCGGTCGTGGTGTCGTTCCACTCCCGGAGCACCTGGGTGCGGCGGGCGTCGCTGAGCACGGGGAGGCGCGCGGGCGCCCGGTCCGGGCCGGTGGCCATGTTCGTCAGCAGCACCGACAGATACTCGGCCATGCGCTGAATCGTGGCGGCGTCGAACAGCGACGGGTCGTAGCCGAGCCGCAGCGCCATCTCCTCGCCGGGGTAGACCACCAGGCTCAGCGGGTAGTTCGTCGTCTCGACGCCTTCGAGGTCCCGCAGCGCCAGCCCGTGCGCGGCGGCGAGATCCCCGCCGACCGGGTAGTTCTCGAACACCACGATGCTGTCGAAGAGGTTCACCCGCTCGGCGAGCCCCGTCATGGACCGCAGCCGGGTGAGCGGTACGAAGTCGAACCGCCGGTCCTCGGTCTGCCGCTCCTGCACCTCCCGCAGCCACGACAGCAGGGTGCCGTCGGCGGGCACCTCCAGCCGGGTCGGCACGGTCGTGATGAAGAGCCCGGTCATCGCCTCGACACCGGCCAGCTCCGGCGGGCGGCCGGAGACCGTGGTCCCGAAGACGACGTCCTCGCGGCCCGTGTACCGGGCGAGCAGCAGCGTCCAGGCGCCCTGGAGCAGGGTGTTCATGGTGAGCCCCGCGCCCCTGGCCAGCTCCGCCAGCCGTCCGGACGCGTCGGCGGGCAGCGTGACCCGCACCTCGCCGGTGGACTCCGCGTGATGGGTCCCGGTGGGCTCCCGGTCGAAGGGCAGCGGAGTGGGCTCCGCCAGACCCCCGAGCCGCGAGCGCCAGTGCTCCTCGGCCTCCGCCCAGTCGCGGTCCCGCAGCCAGGCGACATAGTCACGGAACGGACGGCGGCTGGGCAGCGCGGCCCCCGCCCCGGAGGCGTGGCAGGCGAAGACGTCCGACAGAACCTGGAACAGGCTCCAGCCGTCCAGGATCAGATGGTGGAACGTCCACACCACCTGGACCTCGGTGTCGGAAAGCCGGGCGAGCGCCAGCCGCATCAGCGGCGCGGCGGCCAGGTCGAGCCCCCGCTCCCGGTCCTCGGCGAGGAACCGCCGCGACTCCTCCCGGCGCTCGGACGCGGACAGCCCGCGCCAGTCGAGCTGGGTCACCGGCACCCGCACCCCGCGCTCCACCACCTGCACCGGCTCGGGCACCCCGTCCCACTCCGCGCGGCTGCGCAGCACCGGCGTACGGTCGGCGACCCGCTGCCAGGCGGCGGCCAGCCGCCGCGGGTCGGGCACCCCGTCGAGGACGAAGGTCAGCTGCTGGAAGTAGGCGCGCCGGTCGTCCTCGGACAGCCCGTGGAAGAGCATGCCCGCCTGGGTGGGGGTCAGCGGGTAGATGTCCTCCACCCCGCTGCCGTCGCCCACCAGCCGGTCCACCGTGGACTGGTCGAGGGCGGCGAGCGGGAAGTCGGACGGGGTGCGGCCGCCCGCGCCGGGCGCGGCGGCGTGCCGGGCGATGGCGCGCAGGGCCCGCAGGAACTCCCCGGCGAGCCCCGCGACGGTCTCCTCCGTGTGCAGGTTCGCGGAGTAGAACCAGGTGAACGCGAGCGTCTGGTCCTCGACCCGGCCGACGACCTCCAGCGGATGCGGCCGCAGCGCCTCCGGGTCGGAGTCCAGGGCCAGTTCGCGGTGGAGGCCGCGGAAGAGCCCGTCGCCGTCGCCCGGCAGCTCGAACTGGCCGAGGTAGTTGAAGCTGACCCCGGCGGCGGGACCGGCCGAAATCCCCTCGGTACGGGCGAGATGGGCGAGCGCCCCGTACCCGAGGCCGCGCTGCGGTACGGACCGCAGCTGCTCCTTGACGGACTGGAGGACATCGCCCCAGTCACCCTCGGGAAGGTCCAGCGCCACGGGGAAGCGGGTGGTGAACCAGCCGACCGTACGGGACAGATCCACCTCCTCGAAGATCTCCTCGCGGCCGTGGCCCTCCAGGTCCACCGGCACACCGGTGCGCCCGGTCCACTGGCCCAGCACCCGGGCCAGCGCGCTCAGCAGCACATCGTTGACCTGGGTCCGGTAGACGTCGGGCAGCGTCTGGAGCAGGGCCGCGGTCTCGTCCCGGTCGAGCGTGACGGTGACCGACCGGGCCGAGGCGTAGGTGTTCTCTCCGTTCAGGTCCAGCGGCAGCGACGGATCACAGCGCTCGGCCAGGTCCGTCCAGTACACGGCCTGGGCCTCGAACCCCCCGGCCCGCGCGTGGTCGTTGAGCCGCCGGGCCCATCGGCGCAGCGGGGAGGAGACGGCGGGCAGTGCGGCCGCCGCGCCCCGGGCCAGGGCGTGGTAGGCGCTGTCCAGGTCCTCCAGCAGGATGCGCCAGGAGACCCCGTCCACCACGGCGTGGTGCACGGTGAGGTGGAGCACCGGCCGCCCCCCGGCGGCGGTGTCCTCCGCACCGGCGTTCTCCGCACCGGCGTTGTTCTCCAGCACCGCGCGCAGCAGGGGCCCGGCCGTCAGGTCGAAGGCGCCGAGGTGGGGTTCGCCGCTCCCGGTGTGGCGGAGCAGCAGGTCCGTCGTCCCGCCGTCGTCGATCCGCTGGTAGCGGACGTCGCCCTCGTGGGGGAAGCGGGAGCGCAGCGCGTCATGGTGGCGTACGACCGCTTCCACGGCGCCGCGCAGCGCGTCCTCGTCCACGTCCTCGGGCAGGACGAGAGAGATCGTCTGGTTGAAGTGTCCGGCCCGCTCGGAGTCGGTCTCGAACAGCCAGTGCTGGATCGGCGTCAGCGGCAGATCCCCGGTGGCCGCTTCCGTGACGGCGCCGCGCTGCGGCTGGGCGGCCGCGCTGTCCAGGTGCAGGGCGAGGGCGGCGATGGTCTGGTGGCGGTAGACATCGCGCGAGGTGACGGAGAGCCCGGCCTGCCGCGCCTGGGAGACCACCTGGATGCTGAGGATGGAGTCGCCGCCGAGGGAGAAGAAGTTGTCCTCCACCCCGATGCGTTCCACATGGAGGATCCGCGCCCAGACCGCGGCGAGGGTCCGCTCGGTCGCGGTGCGCGGTGCCACATAGCCCGGTGCCGCCGCCTGACCCCAGTCCGGGTCGGGGAGACGGCTGCGGTCGAGCTTGCCGTTGGGGTTGAGCGGCATCCGCTCCATGGCCAGGACGGAGGCGGGCACCATGTAGTCGGGCAGGCTGCCCTGGAGGAACGTGCGCAGCGCGGCCGGGTCCGGGGTGGCGCCCGGCGCGGGCACGACGTAGGCGACCAGCCGCTTGTGGCCGCCGGTCTCCTTCGCGACGGCGGCGGCCTCGGCGACATCGGGGTGGCGCAGCAACGCCGTCTCGACCTCGCCCAGTTCGATGCGGAAGCCGCGGATCTTCACCTGGTCGTCCGCCCGGCCCATGTATTCGAGCTGGCCGTCGCTGCCCCAGCGCACCAGGTCGCCGGTGCGGTACATCCGGCTGCCCGGCGTGCCGAACGGGTCCGCGAGAAAGCGGTCGGAGGTCAGCCCGGACCGGTTGAGGTAGCCCCGGGCGAGGCCGTGGCCGCCGAGGTACAGCTCGCCGGTCACCCCGGGCGGCACCAGCCGCAGCGTCGGGTCCAGGACATAGGCGCGGGTGTCGGCGACGGGCCTGCCGATGGGCGGCGCCTGCCGGGGGTCGTCGCCCGGGGAGAACCAGGCGGTGGCGTACACGGTCGCCTCGGTCGGTCCGTACATGTTGACGATGCGGCAGGAGGGCAGCGCGGCGCGGATGTCCCGTACGGTCTGGGCGGGCAGCGCCTCGCCCGCCAGGACGACGGTCCCGGCGGCGATGTGTCCGGCCTCGGCCTCCCCGCCGAGGAGCCGGGCGAACACCGAGGGCACGCCGCTGATCAGCCCGGTCGCGCTCGGCCGGTTCGCGGGGTCGGCGAGGGCCAGCAGATCCTGGACGATCTCGATGCTGCCGCCCGCCAGCAGCGGGCACAGGATCTCGAACACGGACACGTCGAAGTTGAGCGAGGTGGAGGCCACCACCCCGGTCAGCCGCTCCCGGCCCAGCTCGGCCCCGGCCCAGGCGGCCAGGCCCGCCACGCTCTGGTGGGTGACCACGACGCCCTTGGGCGTGCCGGTGGACCCGGAGGTGTAGATGACGTACGCGGGGTGGGCGCGGTCCAGCGGCCCGGTGCGCTCGGCGTCGGTGATGTCGCCGTCCGCCCGCCGCTCCAGCTCGGCGCGGACGGCGGGGTCGTCCAGCACCAGCGGCTCGACCCCGCCGGGCAGGCCGCCCGCGATGTCACCGGTGGTGAGGATGGTCGAGGGCGCGGCGTCGTCCAGCATGAACGCGATGCGCTCGGCCGGGTAGCCGGGGTCCACCGGCAGATACCCGGCGCCCGACTTGAGCACCGCCAGCAGGACGACGACGAGGTCGGCCGAGCGCGGCAGGGCCAGCGCCACCAGCCGCTCGGGGCCGGCGCCCCGGTCGATCAGCAGCCGGGCGAGCCGGTTGGCGCGCCGGTTCACCTCGTCGTAGGAGAGCCGGGTGCCGCCGCAGGTCACGGCGGTGGCCTCGGGCTGTCGCGCGGCCTGCGCGGCGAAGAGTTCGGGCAGGGTGGCGTCGGTCGCGGGCTGGCCGGTGCCGTTCCAGGAGTCGAGCAGCTTGTGCCACTCGGCGTCGCTCAGCATCTGCAGCTCGATCAGGGTGCTGCCGGGGTCGGCCACCATCCGGGTCAGCAGCCGGAGCAGATGCCCGGCCATCTGTTCCATCGTCCGGGCGTCGAACAGATCGGAGTTGTACTCGACGGTGAGGCCGAGCGAGCCGTCGTCCCGGGGCAGGAACTCCAGCACCAGATCGAACCGCGCGGCGGGCCGTGGCAGGGAGTGCTCGGCGATCCCCAGACCCCCGGCCTCCCGGGCGGGCACCATGGCGTTCTGCTGCACGACCAGCGCCTGCACCAGCGGGTTGCGGCTGGCGTCGCGCTTGACGCCCAGCTCCTCGACGACCCGCTCGAACGGCAGCCGGTCGTGGCTGAACGCGTCGAGCACCGTCTCGCGCATCGCGTCCACGAACTGCTCGACGGTGCTGTCCCCGTCGACGTCGGCGCGCAGCACCAGCGTGTTGACGAAGAACCCGGCGACCGACTCCAGCTCCTTGCGGTGGCGTCCGCTGGTCACGGTGCCGAACGCCACGTCCCGCTGGCCCGAGTAGCGGGAGAACAGGACCGCGACGGACGACGCGAGCAGGGTGAACAGCGTGGTGTTCCGCTCCCGGCCGAGCCGTCCCAGGGCGGCCACCAGATCGGCGGGCAGCTCGCGCCGGTGCACCGCCCCGGCGGTGGTGCGCACCGGGGGGCGGGGGCGGTCGGTGGGCAGCTCCAGGGTCTGCATCCCGGCGAGCCGGGTCCGCCAGTACGTGAGATCCGCGTCCTGCCCGGGCGGGGCGGGGCAGTTCTCCTCCCAGACGGCGAAGTCCGGGTACTGCAGGGCGGGTTCGGCGAGGTCCGGGCCGGTTCCGGTGGCCTCCGCCTCGTACAGCGTGGTCAGTTCGCGCACCAGGAGGCCGACCGACCAGCCGTCGGTGACGATGTGGTGCTGGGCCAGCAGCAGGACGTGGTCGTCGTCGGCGAGCCGGATGAGCAGCGCCCGGGTCAGCGGGCCCTCGGCGAGGTCGTAGGGGCGGTTCAGCTCGTCGGTCAGCAGCCGGTCGACGGCGGCCTCCCGCTCCGGGGCGGGCCGCCCGCCGAGGTCGGCGTGGTCGAGCGGGACGGTCCCGTGGTCGGCGATGCGCTGCACCCCGTGCCCGTCCACGGTGACGAACGTGGTGCGCAGCGCGTCGTGGCGGGCGGCCAGAGTGCCGAGCGCGCGGCGCAGCGCGTCCTGGTCGAGCGGACCGCTCAGCCGCAGGCCGGCCCCGGTGTTGTACTCGGTGCCGCCGGACGTCAGATCGTCCAGGAACCACAGCCGCCGCTGGGCGGCCGACAGCGGGAGCGGCCGGTCGCGCGGGGCGGGCGGGATCGGCGCCTCCGGCGCCTTCGCGGGCTCCTCCGGCAGCCGGGCGGCCAGCCGGGCCACGGTCCGGGCGTCCAGCAGCTCACGCAGCGTCAGTTCGACGCCCAGCTCGGCCCGGAGCCGGGACAGCAGCCGGACGCCGAGGATGGAGTCGCCGCCCAGCCCCAGGAAGTCGTCCTCGACGCCCACGGTGTCCACCGGAAGCACCTCGGTCCAGACGCGGACGAGGGCGGCCTCGGCGGGGGTGCGCGGCGCGATGTGGCGGGAGTGCCCCTTGGCGGTGGGGGACGGGGCGGGCAGCGCCTGCCGGTCGATCTTGCGGTGCGGGGTGAGGGGGAACGCGTCCAGGACGACATACGCGGACGGCACCATATGGGCGGGCAGCAGCCGGGCCGCCGCGGCCCGCAGCGCCGGCCCTTGCGGCCGCTTGTCGCCGCTGGTGGGCACCACATAGGCCACCAGCCGCTTCAGCCCCGGCTCGTCCTCCCGGACGGTGACCACCGCGGCCTGTACGTCCGGGTGGCGGGCGAGCGCGGCCTCGATCTCGCCCAGTTCGATACGGAAGCCACGGACCTTGACCTGGTGGTCGGTCCGGCCCAGGAACTCCACCTCACCATCGGCGTTCCAGCGGGCCAGGTCGCCGGTGCGGTACATCCGGGCGCCGGGCGGCCCGAAGGGGACCGCGACGAAGCGGTCGGCGGTCAGCCCCGGGCGGTCGAGGTAGCCCCGGGCCACTCCCGCGCCGCTGATGTACAGCTCCCCGACTGAGCCCACCGGGACCGGCCGCATCGCCTCGTCCAGTACGAACACCCGGGTGTTGGGCAGCGGGCGGCCGATCGGCGGGTTGCCGGAGCCCGCCTCCAGGGCGTCCGTCCAGGTGGCCACGACGGTGGCCTCGGTCGGCCCGTACGAGTTCACCATCCGCCGGCCCGGCGCCCACAGGTCCACCAGAGGCGCGGGGCACGCCTCCGCGCCCACGATCAGGGTGCGGAACTCCGGCAGCCCGTCGTGCAGTTCCTCGGCGGGCACCGTCGCCAGCGCCGCCGGGGGGATCAGGGCATGGGTCACCCGGTGTTCGCGCAGCACGGCGGCCAGTTCGGCGCCGAGCAGCGGACCCTCCGGGGGCACCACCAGGGCCGCCCCGGCGAGCAGGGAGGAGCACAGCTCCAGTACGGAGGCGTCGAAGCTCGGCGAGGAGAACTGCAGCACCCGGTCACCCGGCCGGACCTGGTAGTGCTCCGTGGTCGCCGCCGAGAAGTTGCCCAGCCCGGCGTGCGGCACCACCACACCCTTGGGCACCCCGGTGGAGCCCGAGGTGTAGATGACGTACGCCGGATGCTCCGGCAGCAGCGGGCCGAGCAGTTCCGCCTCGCCGGGCGTGTGCTCGGGGCCCGTCACATCCCGGATGTGCGCCGGATCGTCGAGCACCACCACCGGCCGGGCGTCGGCCAGCATCATGGCCCGGCGCTCCTCCGGGTGCGCGGGATCCACCGGCAGGAACGCGGCCCCGGCCTTGGCGATGGCCAGCTCGGCCACCACCAGCTCGGCCGAGCGCGGCAGGACCAGGGCCACCACCCGCTCGGGCCCCACACCGCGCCCGATGAGGTGGTGGGCCAGCCGGTTCGCCCAGGCGTCGACCTCACCGAACGACCACGTCCGGTCCCCGGCCACCAGCGCCGCGGCCCCGGGGGTACGGGACGCCCAGGACGCGAACAGCTCACCCAGCGGTGCGCGGGAAGCGGCCCGGGACGTGGCGTTCCATGCCGAGGGAGGCAGGCCCGGGGCGTCCTGGGGCGCGGACGCCGGACCCGATGCGTTGTCGTAGTCGTCCATCATGTCGGTGCGGCCCTTCAGAGCGGTTGAAAGGTGGAACACGGGTGATGAGGTGCCGCGCACGGCCGTGGCATGGGGGAGACGGCCGTGGTGGGGAGCGCGGTGGGGACCCTCGGTGGGGAATCTCAGACGAGCGCGCTCTTGCGGGCCATCCGGCCCGAGAGCTGAATGCGGTCGACCGCGCCGGTGTGCGGATCGCGGACGAACCGGCCACCGGGAATCCGGCGCCCGGAGGACGGGTCCACCAGGTCGCAGGTCAGGTCCTCGTGGCAGACCAGTGGCGCGGGGACGTCACCGTCCACGGACAGGGCGAGGGCGCCGCTGTCGCTCATCGTCACCTGGTACTCGACATCGCCGTTGAGGTAGGTCCCGGCGCACTGCGCCGTCGCGGCCATGGGGGACGCCGGAGGCGGGGTGGCGGGACGTGGCCGGGCGGGGGCCCCGGGGACCCGGATCTCGGTCAACTCCTCCAGTTCGGCGGAGAGTTCATGCCACATGTCGGCGCCGCTGTTGGAGTTGCTGGTGAAGGCGACCACGGTGCCGGTGCGCGGATCGGCCCGCAGATAGCAGGAGGTGCCCTGGGCGTTTCCGTCGTGTCCGAACCAGGTGTCCCCGTCCCGCCCGAAGAGCGCGAACCCCAGCCCCCAGCCGTCGGCGAGGACCCCGGGGTCGGCGCCGGGCACCGGCCGCCGCATCTCCTCGGCCAGCTCCGGCGGCAGTAACTCGGCCGCGCCGCCGGGGACATGGGCCAGGGCCAGCGCCACCAGGTCCAGGGCGCTGGTCATCAGCGCCCCGGCCGCGGCCTCCGCCGGGGCGAGGTTCTGCCGCACCGGCCGGGTCCGGCCCGACGCCTTGTTGGCCGAGTGGCCCCGGGCGGCCTGCCGCCGCGGCGCACCGGTCGCGCCGATGAAGGACGGCACGGTACCCAGCGGCTCCAGCAGGATGGACCGTACGGCCTCCTGCCAGCTCATCCCGGTGACCGTCTCGATCAACCGACCGGCCGCGACATAGCCCGCGTTGGAGTAGGAGAAGTCGGTCCCCGGCTCCATCACCAGCTGGCGGTCGTTGCAGTGGGCCTGCAGATAGCGCGCCGTGGTGAGCGCCGCGACATGGTCGGAGTCGGGCCCGGACGCGAGCCCGGCGGTGTGGCTGAGCACCTGCCGTACGGTGCACGGCGGCCCGGCCCGCCGCAGCTCCGGCACATGGTCGCCGAGCTGGTCGTCCAGCTCCACATCGCCATCGGCGACCAGGAGCATGACGACGGTGGCGGTGTAGCACTTGGTGAGGGAGCCGATGGGCACCGCGGCGTCGGCGGTGAACGGCTCCCCGGTTATCGAGTCCAGCACCCCGGTGTGCAGGGCGCGGGTGGATCCGCCGCTGTGGACGGCGAGTTGGGCTCCGGGCACCTGATGGGCACGCGCCAGGGCGTGGAGACGGTCCTCGAGGCGGTGGCGGGCCGTGGTGGTCCGCCGTTCGTCTCCGGACGTCCTCATGGGCCGGTGTAACACGGTGCACTCCTTGCCGAGGATGGAAGAGACGGGAGGGAAAGAGAAGGACAAAGACAGGCCCGGCCGGTCACGGCAGCCTGCTCATGGACGTGACGTCCCGGGGGACGATCCGGAAGCTCTGCCAGTGCGTGGGCATCGGGTCCTCGTCCTCGTCCCGGGGCACGTGGTGGTAGTCGACGCTGACCCAGGCGACCGGGTCGGTGATCTTCTCGCCGTTGGTGTACTTGTCCACCGAGGCGGCGCAGCCCTTCGCGGTGTTGCCGTAGGCCAGCCGCTCGCACTCCCGGTACTGCGAGAAGTACACGTCGTGGTGCGTGAACTTCTCGGTGTCGGCCGGGCCCCGGTACTGGTCGCTGTCGCCGTTGTCGATCTCCCAGGACATGGGGTGGCCGTCGTCGTTCTCGGCCTTCGGGTTCATCACCCGCCAGAAGCGGGCGGGCGCCAGATCCGCGCCCGTCTCCTTGGACAGCACGGTGCGCTTGGTGGTGCGCTGGGGCGTGCCGCTGCCCTCGAAGTCGTACTGCTCGACGACGTTCCGCGACTGGCCGTTCACATCGAAGTCCAGCCGCCAGAAGATGTTGTGCGAGTGGTTCTCGCTGAACCGGGTGGAGCCCACGCCGGTCGGCCAGCCGCTGGTGGCGTCGGAGAACGCGAACGGCGAGAGGGAGCCGGTGGCGCCCGCGCGCGGGGTGATGGCACCGTCGTCGGAGAAGTGCCACTCCATGATGTAGTCGTACCAGCCGATCTCGGACACCGAGAACACGGTCAGATCGGTCCCGTGCCGCACGGCCTTCTCCACCGAGCTCTTGTACGCGAACGGCCGAGGCTGCTCCTGGCTGCACATCACGGGGGTGTCCTGGTAGGTCCCGAGCTTGCCGGTGGGGCAGTCGTCCTTCGACAGCTTGGTGAGCGTGCCCTGTTCGAGGTCGCCGAAGCCGATGGACGAGACGTCGTAGAAGCGCGGCTGACCGCTGTCGTAGGGCACGTGCACCTCGGCGAGTGATGCCTTCTTGAGCACGCGGGTCGGGGTACCCCGGTTGGGCGTGTACGTCACATCGCTCAGCTCCACACCGGTGCTGCGGTCGATGTTCCAGCACATCTGCCAGCGGGCGCCGTTCTTGAGCGTCTGGTCGATGCGGTCGGCCTTGGGGCAGGAGGGCTCCGCCGAGGCCTTCCGGGGAGCGGCGGACGCCGGGCCCGGCACCCACAGCGTCAGCAGACCCACCACGGCCATGAGCACACGGGCACGCCGAAACGAACTGAACACGAACGAAGCTCCCCTCACAGGCCGATGACGGCGGTGCGCCCGGCCGAGAGATCGATGACGATCCTGCTGGTGTCGATCCACTTGCCGCCCGGTACGCGCACGAAGAGCTGTACGCACCGGTGGGCGCCGCACCGCGACACCTGCTCGGCGCCCTTGACGCCCTCGGCGCGGGACCCGAGGAACGCCATGCCCTGGATCTTCAGCTGCGAGGGCGAGGTCAGCCGCTTCTTCGTCTCCGCCGTGAAGGCGGCGCGCATCCCGTCACCGAGACGGCGGTCGGCGAGGATGATCTTCACTGCCTGCCGGACCTCGGCCAGGGTGGGCGCGGGCTGGACCTTCTGCTGCCGGTCCGAGCGGAGGACCTTGCCGGAGCGCAGGTCGACGACCCGGGTGATCAGGCTGTCGGAGGCGTAGTCGTAGAGCTGGACCTCGGCCTCGCTGTCCGGGCCGGAGGCGGCCGTCTTGGCGCGCGGCGGACGGCGGGTGTCCAGCACCTCGGCGCCGGAACCGCCCGCGGCGTTCTTCTCGCCGTCCTGGGTGGCCTTGTCGGTCTTCTTCCCGCCCTGGGGTGTGGGTTGCCGCTCGGTGGCGGCCGCGACGGCGATCCGGGACGCCTCCCGGGTCTCGTCCGACGTCAGCGGCCCGGTGTGCGAGGCGACGTTGGCGGCCGGTTCCGACTGGCCGGGAGCGGGTGTTCCGGTGGCCTTCAGCGCCACCAGCCCTCCGCCGGTCAGCACCGCGGCCAGGCCCACGGCCGCGGATATGCGCCATCCCCGTTTCCGGTGGCCGCTCTCGTCGGCCGAACCGTCCCCAGTGGCGTTGATCGTCATCACCCAGCCGTTCCCGTTGTCGGTCAAGTGAGCCCCGGGCAGGGCTCAGTGACAGCACCGGCAGGCATCAAGGGGTGTGACCGCTGGGGCGCGCGTTCGCCGTCTCAGCCGTCTCATGCGGCTCATCCGCATGAATCGAGACGCTTCTTCACGCTTCTACGCCCAGCGCGCGCATCCCCCCGGACTCTGCGCTGTCCACTGTCGGCTCACGTTTTCACCCCTCCGGGCGCGGTAACAGTCGCATTTGTAATGAAGGCACCGTGAGAAACGCATGTGCCGGTGGGCAGCTTTTCGCCGAGTACCACGGTTTCAGGGGTGGGACGCGTGACATCCGGGGAATGCTGGGGGAGGCCCGGCGGCCGCAAAGTGTCCGGGAGCAAAGCCGGTTGGCGGAGGGTCTGCCATCATGCTCACATGAGCCATTTGATCACCATTCGCTGTGACATTTGTGGCGCCACTTGTACATCCGACGCGGCCGACAGCGTGAGCGCGGCACGAGCCGCCATGGTCCCGCTGAGCTGGGCCAGGACGCTCCGGGATGGCCAGGTGATCGATGTGTGCTCCGCGTGTCGCGTACGGGAAAAGGTGCCGGAAACGCTGGACCGGGAGGCCGGTTGCTCATGCGAGGGCGGCGAACTCTTCGACGTTCTGGGACACGACAGATTCGGGCATCGGCTGGCCAACACCTTGCTGCGGGCCGGTGTCGACAGTATCGAACGGTTGTCCAGTCTCTCCGCCCGGCAGTTGCGCGATCTGGACGGAATCGGAGCCGCGAGCGCGCGGCGCGCACTCAGCTGTCTCCGCGCCGAACCGGGCGGTTAGCGACGCCCTCGAACATTTCATCGGAACTGGAGTTCGGGGAGTGAGAAATCGGCCAAATGATCGATCCGTGCCCCTGTCCATGACCCGTACACCCATGACCCGTACACCGACTGTCGAGAGGTGAACGTGAACCCGATTTCCGCCGCCGCGTCCTCCAGCACCCCCATGTACACCAGCGGGCGGCACCGCGCGCTCTGGGTCGTGGCCGTGGTGTTCTCCGCCGGGCTGCTGGCGCCGCCGCTGTTCCTCGGCGCCGCCCGGAAGGGGATCGTGCGGCACACCGTCCCGGCCGTCTACGCGGCGCTCATCTACCCGATCGCCCTGGGCAGGCAGTGGCTGCCCAACCCGGGCGACTGGATCTCCTGGACACTCGCCGCGGTGGTGCTCACCGCGGCGGCCCACGCCGCCCTCCTGGCCACCTCCCGCGAAGGAGCCGCGGCGTAGGGTGGCCGGATGCAGGAGCAGTACCGGACGGTCGCGCGCGAGGGCGTGCACGAGGTCGAGATCAACAAGTCCCGCTTCCTCTGCACGCTCGCGCCCGCCGCGACCGAGCAGGAGGCCCAGGAGGTCATCCAGCGGATCCGCAAGGAACACCCCACCGCCAACCACAACTGCTTCGCCTACGTCATCGGCGCCGACGGCGACGTACAGAAGGCGGGCGACGACGGGGAGCCGGGCGGCACCGCGGGCGTACCGATGCTGCAGATGCTGCTGCGCCGGGAGACGCGGTACGTGGTGGCCGTGGTCACCCGCTACTTCGGCGGGGTGAAGCTCGGCGCGGGCGGGCTGATCCGCGCGTACGGCGGCGCGGTCGGCGAGGCGCTGGACGCGCTGGGCACCGTCACCCGGCGGCGGTTCCGGCTGGCCACGGTCACCGTCGACCACCAGCGTGCCGGGAAGCTGGAGAACGATCTGCGCACGACGGGCCGGGTGGTACGGGACGTCCGGTACGCGGAGGCGGTGACCATCGAGGTGGGGCTGCCCGAGGCGGACGTGGCGGCCTTCCGCGGCTGGCTGGCGGACGCCACGGCGGGGGCGGCCGGTCTGGAACTGGGCGGCGAGGCCTACGAAGAGGCCCCCTGAGGCCTGCGGGCAGGCCTCCAGGCATACGAAGACCCCCCCGGCGGAGGCTGATCCGGGGCTAGACCGGGGCCTGCGCGGCGGCGGTGGGCTCCGGGACGGATTTACGGCGCAGATGCATTCTGGCCGGGCGTCCCGGGCCACCGGACTTGACCGGGGACCGCAGCCGCACCGCGGCGTCCAGCCCGCCACCGGGGGCCGCGTTCAGCGTGGCCTCGCCGCCGCTGGCGTGGGCCAGCCGCTGGACCAGCGAGAGACCGAGGCCGGTGCCGCCCTTGGGGGAGTCGGGCGCCCGCCAGAAGCGGTCGAAGGCCCGGCGGCGCTGTTCGGCGGTCATGCCCGGGCCCTGGTCGATGACGTGCACCTCGACCCAGGTGGGGCGGCCGTCCCGGTGCAGATGGCGGCGGTCCGGCGCGGGGATGCGCAGGTCGAGGGTGACGGTGCTGCCCAGTGGCGACGAACGCAGCGCGTTGGAGATCAGGTTGTCCAGGATCTGTTCGACGGCCCCGGGCACCGCGAGGGCGTGCCCGACCCGGGTGCCGCGCAGGACGAGATGGGCGTGGTGCTTCTGGAACATCGGGGTCCAGGTGCGCAGCCGCTCCGCGCACAGCTCGTCCAGGTCGACCAGCTCAGGGGTCACGGCGCCCTCTTCCATCCGGGCCATCGCCAGCAGCCCCCCGACCATCCGGGCCAGCCGGTCCGTCTCGGTCGTCGCGGCGGTGAGCTGGGGGCGGGCGTGCTCGGCGAGATCGGGTTCCATGTTGTCCAGGCGCAGCCGCAGCGCCGCGAGCGGCGTCTTGAGCTGGTGGGACGCCTCGGCCGCGAACGCGCGCTGGGCCTCCAGCAGATGGGCCAGCCGGGCGGCGGTCTGGTTGAAGGTGGCCGCCAGGCTGCGTACCTCCGGCGGTCCCGAGGTCACCGGGGCGGGCGTGGGGGCCTTGCCGTCGGCCAGCCGGTGCGCGAAGCGCTCCAGCTCCACGATGGGACGGCTGGTCCAGCGGGCGAAGACCAGCGCCACCACGGCGGCCCCGGTCAGGATCGCGAGCCCGGCCAGGGCCAGCAGCAGCCACGCGCGGTGCACCTTGGAGTGCACCGCGTCGGTGGGAACGGTGAGCCGGACCGCGCCCTGGAGCTGGTTCCCGTGGACCACGGGAAGGGCGACGGAGAGATAGCTGACGCCGCCGATGGTGGAGGTCCGTACGTCGACCGCGTCACGGCCGCCCAGCGCCGCCGCGATCTCGGGCCGGGACGTCACGTCCCGCGCCTGGTCGGCGGGGAGCGGATGGGAGGCGGCGAGCACTCTGCCGTCGGCGGCCACGATGAGCACCTCACCGCCGATGCGCTCGGCGCAGTGGATGACCCGCGTCGGCAGTTCCCGCTCCTCCCGGCCCGCCATGATGGACAGGGACGCGTACGCGGACACCGACTCGGCCTCGTCCTCGGCCGCGGAGATCACCCGCTCCTTCTCGGACCGGCTGTAGATGTAGCCGAGCGGGATCTCGAAACACAGCAGTACCAGGACGGCGAGGCTCAGATAGCCGAGCAGCAGACGACGGGTCACGGCCGGGCGGCCTCCGGAACTCCGGTGTGCACGGCGAGCCGGAAGCCGACACCGCGCAGGGTCTGGATCCACGCCGGATCGCCGAGCTTGCGGCGCAGGGTGGCGACGTGCACGTCCAGGGTCTTGGTCGGCCCGTGGAAATGCGGGTCCCACACCCGGTCGAGGATCTGCTGACGCGAGTACACGGCGCCGGGGTCCTCGGTGAGCAGGGCCAGCAGCTCGAACTCCTTCGGCGTGAGGGCCACCGGGGTGCCGCCCACCCACACCTGCCGGGTCCTGCGGTCCACGATCAGCGGCTCCTGGCCCTCCAGGGTCTGGTGGGTGGCCGAGGCCGGGGCCGGGGGCCGGGCGGGGGCCGGTTCCGGTTCGAAGACCGGCGGGGGAGGCGCGACAGTATGCACCGCCGAGGGCGCGGTCTCGGCGCGCTGGGTGCGGCGGGTCACGGCGCGGATGCGGGCGATCAGCTCCCGCATGCTGAATGGTTTCGCCAAGTAGTCGTCCGCTCCCAGTTCCAGCCCGAGTACCCGGTCGGCCTCCTCGCCGCGCGCGGTGAGCATGATGATGGGTACGTCGGAGACCTGGCGGATGCCGCGGCAGACGTCGATGCCGTCCATGTCCGGCAGTCCCAGGTCGAGCAGAACGATGTCCCCGTACGGCCCTTCCAGCCCGGCGGCACCCGTACCGACATGACTGGCGGTGAGCCCGTATCGCCGTAACCCCTCGACGAGGGGCTCGGCGATCGTCTCGTCGTCCTCGATCAGCAGTGCTCGTACGGTCATGGGTCCTGTCTACCGCAGCGCCGGATGCGCGTCCCGGTTTTTGTAATGTTGCGAGTGCGGACCCGAATATTGGGGAAGAACTTGCAATGCTCTAGTGTCCGTTTAGCCCTCGTCTGACACACGCCTCCCTACGGTGAATGGCATCTGGTGACAATCACCCGTCAGGGAGGCACGATGCAGACTCTGCTCGAACACGCCCGCTCGTTCCGGCACCGGGAAGATTTCGACAGCGGCGCATACCGGAAACTGGCCGACGGGCAATCTCCGCAAGCCCTTTTCATCACCTGCGCGGATTCCCGGGTCATTCCGGCGCTCATTACGGGGGCCCGGCCCGGGGAGATATTCGAGCTGCGCAACGCGGGGAACATCGTTCCCCCGCACGGCAAGCAGGTGGTGTCCGGCGAGGTGGCCACCATCGAATACGCGCTGGAGGTGCTGGGCGTCCGGGACGTGATCGTCTGCGGCCATTCGCACTGCGGCGCGATGGGGGCGCTGGCCTCCGGGGCCGATCTGTCCCTGATGCCCGGCGTGGGCGCCTGGCTCGACGTCGCCCGGCCGGGGCTGACCCCGAAGCTCGGTTCCACCGAAGGGGCTCCGTGCGTAACGGAATTGGCCCAGCTGAATGTCCGTAATCAGCTCGACACACTCAAGGAATACCCGGCCGCCCGGCGACGCCTGGAGAATGGCCAACTGCGGCTGCACGGCTGGTTCTACCAGGTCGACAGTGCCGAGTTGTGGGAACTCGAAGCGGACGGCGATTTCCGGGTGCACTCATGACGACCGGACGCCATGCCCGGGGCCGGGCGTCCACGGAAGCGACCGGGCCGCCGCTATACGTCGACGACTGGCCCGCCCATGCCCCCGCCCATACCCCCGCATATGCCCCGGATGACGGAAACGGTCCGGCAACGCAAACCTTCGAGCCGTTAAAAGGGATGGTTAAGACTCCCGGTGGCGGGGCCGGTGCTGGCCCCGCCACCGGGGCCGAACCCAGTGGCCGTACCGGCGCCGGTAGGGAAGACGGCGCCGGGCGCGATCCCAAGGGGCGCGACTCCCAGGGGCACGGCCCCAAGGGGCGTGACTCCCCGGGGCGCGGCCCCAAGGGCGGCCCCTTCGCCGGGGCCAACCTCGGCACCGAGATCAGCGCCTCGCTCGTCGTCTTCCTGGTGGCCCTGCCCCTGTGCATCGGCGTCGCCGTCGCCTCGGGCGCCCCCGCCGAACTCGGCATCATCACCGGTGTGATCGGCGGCCTCGTCGTCGGCATGACCCCGGGCTCCACCCTCCAGGTGAGCGGGCCCGCCGCCGGGCTCGCCGCGCTCGTCGCCGAGACGGTGGAGGCACAGGGCATCTCCATGCTCGGCGTGATCGTGCTGGGCTCCGGAATCCTGCAGATCGTGCTGGGGCTGGTCCGCCTCGGCCGGATGTTCCAGGCCACCTCCGTCGCCGTCGTACAGGGCATGCTCGCCGGGATCGGCCTGCCGCTGATGTTCAGCCAGGCGTATCCGCTGGCCGACAACGCGGCCCCCGGCACGGCCATCGAGAACATGCTTGGCGTCCCCGGCCTCATCGCCGACACCCTGGCGAACCCGCAGGCGGCCATCGCGGCCGGGCTCGGCATCGCCACGGTCGTCCTCAGCTTCGTCTGGAAGAAGGTGCCGGGGCCGCTCAGCAAGCTCCCCGCCGCGCTGGTCGCCGTCGCCATCGGCATCGGTATCGCCGCGCTGCCCGGCGTCGAGGTGAAGACCCTCCAGGTCGGCAATCTGCTGGCCGCGATCCAGGTCCCGGGCGCCGAACAGTTCGCCGGGCTCGCCGATCCCGCGATCCTCACCGCCATCGTCACCTTCACCGTCATCGCCTCGGCGGAGAGCCTGTTCACGGCCGCCGCCGTCGACCGGATGCACGACGGCAAGCGCACCCAGTACAACAAGGAACTGATCGCCCAGGGCGCGGGCAACACTCTCTGCGGCTTCCTCGGCTCGCTCCCCATGACCGCCGTCGTCGCCCGCAGCTCGGCCAACGTCCAGTCCGGCGCCAAGACCCGGCTCTCCCGTACGCTGCACGGCCTGTGGCTGCTGGCCTTCGCGCTGCTGCTGCCCAGCGTCCTCGCCCTGATCCCGATCTCGGTGCTGGCCGGTGTCCTCGTGCACAGCGGCTGGAAGCTGCTCGCCCCCGAGCAGTTCCCGAAGATGTGGCACCAGGACCGCGGCGAGTTCTTCGTGATGTCCGCCACCACGCTCGCCATCGTCGCCACCGCACTGCTCGAAGGGGTGCTGATCGGGCTCGCGGCCGGGATCGTGCTGGCCGCGCTGCGGATGTCGCAGACCTCCGTCGAGCACTCCGTCGAGGGCGACACCGCCAAGGTCGTCATGAAGGGGAACGCCACCTTCCTGCGGCTGCCGAAGCTCATCGACGCGCTCGAAGCCGTCGGCGCCGCCGAGACGGAGCGGATCCGGCTCGACCTGATGGGCGTCACCCATCTCGACCACGCCTGCCGCAACCAGGTCGAGGAGTTCGTCGCGCAGAAGCGGGCCACCCCCGGTGTGCGGGTGGAACTGCTGATGCCGAACGAGCTGAAGGCGGCCAAGGAGCCGGATCCCGCGCCCGGCCCGATGGCCGAGTCGACGGCCGGGTCGATGGCCGACGCGGCCGCCGGTCCCGGCCCCACCGCCGAGTGGTACTACCTCGACCCGCGCCCGGTGGACGGCCACCACGACGGCTACGACACGGCCTACAGCACGGGCTACGACTCGGCCTACAGCACGGGCTACGGCACCAGCGTCGGCACGGGCTATGGCGCCACCCATGGCACCGCCTACCCCGAGGGCGTCGACCTCTTCGACGACCACCGGTGGGGCGAGACACGCAGGTAACACACGGACACACGGGTACAAAAGCGAGGTCCGTGCGGACCCGGGCACCGATCGCGGTTAACGTGGTCGGTGCCCGTAGCGCTGATCCGGTACGGGCGCGTTGCTGATCACCGGGGTGGAGGAAGGACAAGCGTGCGGGTCGGAGTCGATCGTTGAGAATTCTGCACACCTCCGACTGGCACCTCGGGCGGTCCTTCCACCGCGTCAGCCTGCTCGCGGCGCAGCGGGAGTTCCTCGACCACCTCGTGGCGACCGTGCGGGAGCGGGAGGTGGACGCCGTCCTCGTCGCGGGCGACGTCTACGACCGGGCCGTACCGCCGCTGGCCGCCGTCGAACTCTTCGACGACGCGCTGCACCGGCTCGCCGACCTCGGCGTGCCGACCGTCATGATCTCCGGCAACCATGACTCCCCGCGCCGGCTGGGCGTCGGCGCCGGGCTCATCGAGCGGGCCGGGATCCATCTGCGCACCGACCCCGCCGGATGCGGCACCCCCGTCGTCCTCGCCGACCGCCACGGCGACGTGGCGTTCTACGGTCTGCCGTACCTGGAACCCCGCCTCGTACGCGAGGAGTTGGACGCCCCCGACGCCGGGCACCCGGCCGTCCTCGGCGCCGCCATGGACCGGGTGCGCGCCGACCTCGCCGCCCGGCCGCCCGGCACCCGGTCCGTCGTCCTCGCGCACGCCTTCGTCACCGGCGGCGCGGTCAGCGACAGCGAACGGGACATCACGGTCGGCGGCGTCGCCTGCGTCCCCGCCGAGGTCTTCGACGGCGTCGACTATGTGGCGCTCGGTCATCTGCACGGCTGTCAGACCCTCACCGAGCGCGTCCGCTACTCGGGCTCGCCGCTCGCGTACTCCTTCTCCGAGGCCACGCACCGCAAGTCGATGTGGCTGGTGGAGCTGAACGCTGATGGTGCGCTCGGCGCCACTGAGCGCGTCGACTGCCCCGTACCGCGCCCGCTGGCCCGCCTCCGGGGGCGGCTGGACGACCTGCTCGCCGACCCGGACCTCGCCCGGCACGAGTCGGCGTGGGTCGAGGCGACGCTGACCGATCCGGCGCGGCCGTACGAGCCGATGGCCCGGCTCGCGGAGCGCTTCCCGCACGTCCTCACCCTGGTCTTCGACCCGGAGCGGCCCCCCGAGGACCCGCTCGCCTCCTACGCGCAGCGGCTGCGCGGCCGTACGGACCGGGAGATCGCCGAGGACTTCGTGGCCCACGTACGGGGCGGGCGGGGACCCGACGCGGGGGAGTCCGTGCTGCTCGGCGACGCCCTCGAAACCGTCCGCGTGGAGGGGGAGGACGACCCGCGATGAGGCTCCACCAGCTGACCGTCACCGCCTTCGGCCCCTTCGGCGCCACGCAGCGGGTCGACTTCGACGACCTGTCCGCCGCCGGGCTCTTCCTGCTGCACGGGCCCACCGGCGCGGGCAAGACGTCCGTCCTCGACGCCGTCTGCTACGGCCTCTACGGGCAGGTGCCCGGCGCCCGGCAGGGCACCGGCCTCTCCCTGCGCAGCGACCACGCCGACCCGCTGACCCCGACCGAGGTCGTCCTCGAACTCACCGTCGGCGGACGGCGCCTGGAGATCACCCGGCGGCCCGAGCAGCCCCGGCCCAAGAAGCGGGGCACCGGTGTGACCCGCGAGAAGGCGCAGAGCCTGCTGCGCGCCTACGACCCCGAATCCCGCACCTGGAAGGCGCTCAGCCGCTCGCACCAGGAGATCGGCGCGGAGATCGAACAGCTGCTGGGCATGAGCCGGGATCAGTTCTGCCAGGTGGTGCTGTTGCCGCAGGGCGACTTCGCCCGCTTCCTCCGCGCGGACGAACCCGCCCGGGCCAAGCTGCTGGGCCGACTCTTCGACACCAGCCGCTTCGCCGCCGTCGAGGAACGCCTCGCCGAGCTGCGGCGCGCCGCCGAGAAGCGCGTTCTCGGCGGCGACGAACGGCTCCTCGCCCTCGCCCACCGCATGGCCCAGGCCGCGGGCCGCTCCGCCGAACTGGACGCCCACCCGCTCCCGGACGCCACCGCCGGGGAACCGGGCCTGGCCGGAGCCGTCCTGGAGTGGGCCGCCCTCGCCCGCGCGGGCGCGCGCGAACGGCGCGACATCACGGCGTCCGCGCTGCGCGGCGCCGAAGCCGTGCACGAGGCCGCCCGGCGGGCGGCCGACGCGGAGAGCGCACGCGCCGAACTGCAGCATCGCCACGCCGAGGCGCGCCGCCGCGCGGACGACCTGGAGCAGCGCCGCGCCGAACGCGACCGCCTCCACGCCCTCTTGGACCGCGCCCGCGCCGCCGACGCCGTGACCCCGGCCCTGGACCTGCGCACCACCGCCGCCGAAGCCCACCACCGCGCGACCGCCGCCGAACGCCAGGCCCGCACCCACCTGTCCACCGACCCCACCCTCCCGACCCACATCCCACCCCAGCGCCCCGCCCCGGACGGCCGTACGGTGACTGGCCACGAGGCCCCCGGCCGGGACGGCGAGGCCGCCGGACAGTCGCCGCCCGAGCACGCCACGGCTCAGGCGAGGCCGCAGCCCAGCGCGGATGACGCGCCGCCTGCCGAGCCGGGCGGCGCGGTGCCGCACGCGCGTGGCATCGCGGGGTCCGGCAACGCCGCGTGGGGCGGGCGAGGTGCCACGTCGCCGCAGGCCTCTGGCAACGGCCCGGCCGCCGGGCAGGCGGTGCCGCAAGCCGCCGAGGCAGGCGATGCGGTGCCGCACGGGCGTGCGTCCGGCGAGCCGCGTGCCCACGGGGGAGAGGGCCGGGCGCCCGGCGGGGAAGGTACGGCAGGGGCCGTCGCGGCGGAGCTGCCGCCGCAGGCTTCCGGCGATGGGGCGTCAGCCCGGCCCGTTGGGCAGGCGGGACCGGAGGCTGTCGAGGCGGGCTGCGGGGTGCCGCACGCCGGAGGCGGCCACGGCCAGTCGCTCGCCGGGGCCGGGGTTGAGTGGCTGGCTCGGGTGGAGCAGTGGGTGCGGGGGGAGTTGGGGGCGTTGGCGGCGGCTCGGCGGGGGGAGGCGCGAGTCCGCGCCGTGGTCGCCGAGATCGCCGAGCTGGACCGGGAGGCGCGGGCCGATGACGAGGCCGTCGAGGAGGCCGCCGAATGGCTCGCCGGGTGGGAGCCCGCGCGGCTCGCGCATCAGGCGCGTATCGAGGCCGCGCACGAGGCCGCCACCCGGGCCGAACAGCTCGGCGCGCGCATCGAGCCCGCCGAGCGGCGGCTCGACGCCGCCCGCGAGCGCGACCGGCTCGCCGACCAGGCGGAGCGGGCCCGGGAGGAGGCGTTGCGGTGCCGGGAGCGGTCGGGCGCCGCCCGGGAGGGCTGGCTGGACCTCAAGGACCGGCGGCTGCGCGGGATCGCCGCCGAGCTGGCGGCCGGGCTGCGCCCCGGCGAGCCGTGCGCGGTGTGCGGGGGCTGTGAGCACCCGAGCCCGGCGCGCCCCGGGGCCGGGCATGTGGACCGTACGGCGGAGGAGGCCGCGCTGGAGGCGTACCAGCGGGCCGAGGCGGGCCGCGAGGAGGCCGAAGGCCGGTCGCAGCGGCTCGAAAAGGCTATGGCGGGCGCCGAGGCCGGGGCGGACGGCGGCGCGGTGCACGAACTGGACCGCGCCCTGGCCGAGTTGCGCACCGCGTACGCCGGGGCCCGCACCGCGGCCGCCGACGGGCGCGACGCCCGTGCGGCCCTCGACCGGGCCGAGGGCGAGCACGCCCGGCGGCTGGCCCAGCGGCAGGAGGCCGAGCGGCGCTCGGCGGCCCGTACGTCGCACCGCGAGGCGCTGGCCCGGGAGCGGGCCGCGCTGCTGGCCGAGCTGGAGGAGGCCCGCGGCGGGGACGCCACGGTGGCAGAGCGCGCGGCGCGGCTGGAGCGGCAGGCCGCGCTGCTGGCGCGGACGGCCGAGGCGGTACGCGACGCCGAGGCCGCCGCGCGGCGGCTCAAGGAGGCCGACGCGCACCTCGCCGACGCCGCGTACCGCGCGGGCTTCGACACGCCCGAGGCGGCGGCCGCCGCAGTCCTCCCCGCCGACCGGCGGCGCGAGGCGCAGCGCCGCCTGGACGCGTGGCAGACCGAGGCGGCGGCCGTCGACGCCGAGCTGGCCGACCCGCGGCTCACCGCCGCCGCGCAGGCGCCGCCCGCCGACCTCGCTGCGGCCCGGGCCGCCGCCGACGCGGCCACCCGCGCCCTGCGCGACGCCTCGGCGGCCGACGCGGCGGCCCGTACCCGCTGCCAGGACCTGGACGGACTCTCCGCGCGGGCCGTCGCGGACGCGCGCACGCTCGCCCCGCTGCGCGAGGAGTACGACCGCGTCGCCCGCCTCGCCACCCTCGCCGCCGGTACCTCGGCCGACAACGAGCGGCGGATGCGGCTGGAGGCGTACGTACTGGCCGCGCGGCTGGAACAGGTCGCGGCCGCGGCCAGCGCGCGGCTGCGGCACATGTCCTCCGGGCGCTACACCCTGGTGCACTCCGACGCCCGGGCGGGCGGCCGCGGCCGCTCCGGGCTCGGGCTGCACGTCATCGACGCCTGGACCGGCCGCGAGCGCGACACCGCCACCCTCTCCGGCGGCGAGACGTTCTTCGCCTCCCTCGCCCTCGCGCTCGGCCTCGCCGACGTCGTCACCGACGAGGCGGGCGGCGTCCGGCTCGACACGCTCTTCATCGACGAGGGCTTCGGCAGCCTGGACGAACAGACCCTGGACGAGGTCCTGGACGTCCTGGACTCGCTGCGCGAACGGGACCGTACGGTCGGCATCGTCAGCCACGTCGCGGATCTGCGCCAGCGGATCCCGGCGCGGCTGGAGGTGGTGAAGGGGCGCGAGGGCTCGGCGGTGCGCCACCGCACCGCCACCGCCGCCCTGGGGTGACCCCGTCAGGCCGAGCCCGTCAGGCCCGGGTCACGGTGCGCTCGTAGACGTACAGGTCGCCCCGGTCCGCCGTGCGCGAGAAGTCCGCGCGGTGCAGTACCCGCTGGGAGGGGATGTTCCACGGCTCGGTGGTCGCGATGACGGTACGGACCTCCGCCCGCTCCGCGGCCCACTCCATCATCAGCCGCAGCGCACCGGTCGCCCAGCCCGCGCCGCGCGCCGAGTGGGACAGGTCGTAGCCGACCTCCACCTCGTACTCGCCGGGCGCGGGCGGCCCGTGGAAGCCGATGCTGCCGAGGGCGACGCCGTCCTCGGCGCGCAGGATGGCGTAGGTGCCCCAGGGTGACTCGTAGTACCCCGCCGCCGCGGCGCGCGCGGTCATTCCGGCGGCACCGATGGACGCGTCGCCGGGGACGCCGTCGATCCAGTCGAGATCGCCGGGCTTGCCGTCGGCCACGACGGCCGCGTCCCCGGGCGTGTGCTCGCGCAGCGTCATCCGGTCGTTCCGCAGCACGAACCGGCCGTTCTCGTGCGCCTGCTGGTACGCCACCTGGGGCCCTTCCTCGCCTGAGCCACGGCGAGGATGCGCGCGGCCCAGCGAGACTGTACCGGGGTAGCCCCCCTAGCGAGCGGCGGCCGTGGTGAGGGCCGTGAACAGGGGCTTGGCCTCGGTGGTCCGGGGCAGGCCGCTGACCTGGGCGTCTCCCGCCTCCACCACACGCCAGCGGCCGTCCTCGCGCAGGGCCAGGTCCGTGGTGATGAAGCGGCAGGCCAGCTGGCGGACGGCCGGGGCCACCTCGGACAGGTCCGGGGCGGGGGTCAGGCCGGGCGTGTCGGGGTGGGGGCCTATGAGGGCCGGTTCGCCGTCGAGCCACCAGACCCGGGCCTCGCCCACCGGCCGGTACGGCTCGTACGCGCGCAGCACCACACCCCCGGTGAGGTAGTCGCCCTGCAGCTCCACGAAGCGGGCGACGACCGAGGCCAGCCGGGCGGTGTCGGCGAGGTCGGGGACGTAGCACGCCTCCGCCCACTCGTGCTTGCGGGACTTGACCCAGTCCTTCACCACCGCCGGACCCGCCCCGCCGAGCCGCGCGGCCAGCCGCGCCAGCGCGTCCGGCGCCACCGCCCGGCCGGGCGGCAGCGGCAGCCAGGCGCTGCGCGGGGTCAGCGGGGCGAAGACCTCGTACCAGCCGGGGAGTTCATGCGCGGTGCGGTACCGCTCCGGCGAGGTGAGCAGGGTGTGGCCGCGGTCGGCGAGGGCGGCGGACAGTTCGGCGTACCGCCCGGCGGACAGCATCCAGCCGCGGTACCAGACGGGACCGGCGTCGCGCTCGCCCCGCGCCACCGCCCGCACCGCGCCCGCCGGGTCCCCGGCGATCAGGGCCTCGTGGTCGACCAGCGCGACCGTCGCCCCGGTCGCGCGCACGGTCCGGGCCTCCTCGGCGAACTCGGGGTCGACACGGCGCGGTGCCAGCGGATCGCGGGAGAAGAGGAATACGGGACGCATGGAACGGACCCTAAGAAGCGGGGCGGCCGGGGCACAACACGATCGCGGATACCGTCCGGCCACCCCGTCAAAGGTCCTCCGGAGGGTCAGAGCGCGGACAGCTCCGCCACCAGGTCGTCCAGCCCCAGCGACCCCTGGGACAGCGCCGCCATGTGCCACTTCTTGGCGTCGAAGGCGTCGCCGTGCGCCTTACGGGCCGCCTCCCGCCCGGTCAGCCAGGCCCGCTCGCCCAGCTTGTAGCCGATGGCCTGGCCCGGCATGCCCAGGTAGCGCACCAGCTCGCTGTCGAGGAAGTCGGCGGGGCGGCCGCAGTGCTGCCCGAAGAACTCCCGAGCCAGCCCCGGCGTCCAGCGCTCACCGGGGTGGAACGGCGAGTGGCCGGGGATCTCCAGCTCCAGGTGCATGCCGATGTCGACGATCACCCGCAGCGCCCGCATCATCTGCGCGTCGAGGTAGCCGAGCCGCCGCTCCGGGTCGGTCAGATAGCCCAGCTCGTCCATCAGCCGCTCCGCGTACAGCGCCCAGCCCTCCGCGTTGGCGCTGACCATGCCGACCGTGGCCTGGTAGCGGGAGAGCCGGTCGGCGACGTGGGCCCACTGGGCGAGCTGCAGATGGTGGCCCGGGACGCCCTCGTGGTACCAGGTCGAGACCAGGTCGTAGACGGGGAAGCGGGTCTCGCCCATGGTGGGCAGCCAGGTGCGGCCGGGGCGGGAGAAGTCCACCGACGGCTGGGTGTAGTACGGGGCGGCCGCGCTCCCCGGCGGGGCGATCATCGACTCGACCCGCTTGACCCGCTCGGCGAGGTCGAAGTGGGTGCCGTCCAGCTGCTCGATGGCCTCGTCCATCAGCCCCTGCAGCCAGACCCGGGTCTCCTCGACGCCCTCGATGTGCACGCCGTGCTCGTCGAGGTGGCGCAGCGCCTCCCACGGGGTGGAGCCGGGCAGGATCTTCTCCGCCTCGGCGCGCATCTCGGCGTGGATGCGGTGGTATTCGGCCCAGCCGTACGCGTACGCCTCGTCCAGGTCCAGATCGGTGCCGTTCCACATGCGGGACCAGCGCTGGTAGCGCTCGCGCCCCACCACCTCCGGGGCGCCCTCGACGCCCGGGCCGTACACATCGCGCAGCCAGTCGCGGAGGGCGGCCAGCGCCCCGGTGGCCGCGGCCGCCGCCTCGTCCAGCTCGGCGCGCAGCGCGTCCGGCCCCTCGGCGGCGAAGTCGGCGAACCAGCCGCCGTCGGTGCCGATCCACTCGTCCAGCTGGCCGAGAACCGTGGCCACCTGCCGGGGACCTGCGGGCAGGTCGCGCCGCAGCCCCTCGGCGAGCGAGGCGCGGTAGCCCTCCAGCGCGCCGGGGACGGCGCGCAGCCGGGCCGCGATCGCCGACCAGTCGTCGTCGGTGGCGGTCGGCATCACGGTGAAGACGCTGCGCACCGAGTGCAGCGGGGAGTGCAGATTGCTGACCGCGCGCAGCGACTCACCGGCCTCGTGCACGGCGAGTTCGGCGGTCAGCCGCTCCCGCAGCAGCCGCCCGCAGCGCCGCTCGGCGTCACTGTCCGCACCGGGCCGCGCCTCGGCCTCGGTCAGCCGCTCCAGGGTGGTGCGCGCCAGCTCGGCGGCGGCCTCCGCGCCCGTGGGGGAGAAGTCGGGCAGACGGCGTGCGCTCTCGGGAACGCCCAGGAAGGTGCCGGTGATCGGATCGAGTGCGATGAGGGCGTCGACGTAGGTGTCGGCGACCTGTCGGGGCAGCGGAGCGTTCTTGGAATCGGACATGGGGCCATCCTCGTACGACCGGGGGCGCGGCGTCATCAGCGTAGGCATGTCACGCGCCCGCGCCGCCGAGGCGTGGCCGGGACCCGCGCCCGGGCCCCGGCCGACCGCTCATCAGCCGGTCTGCGGGGCAGGCGCCGGGGCCGGGGCGGGCACCTGTGCCGGGTCGAGCTGGGCGGTGATCACGAGCGTTCCCTGCTCGATCTGGTAGTCCAGCGGCAGCCCGAGGCCGCGCATCGCCGCGACCATCCCGGTATTGGCCGACCGGGTGACCGCGTACACGCATTCGCTGCCCGTCTCGACGGCCATCGCGACCAGCCGCCGCAGCAGCTCCCCGCCGATGCCGCGCCGCTGCCACGCGTCCTCGACGATCAGCGCGACCTCGGTCTCGTCCCCGTCCCAGAGCAGATGGCCGAGGGCCACCAGCCGTCCGGAGGTGGTGTACGCGGCGAGGGTGCGGCCGAAGCGCGGGCTGAGCAGGTGGTCCAGATAGCGGTCGGCGTCGCCGACCGGACCGTGGTAGCGCCCGCCGAGCGTGGCGGGCGAGCAGCGCTCGTGCATCGCGCGGGCCGCGGCCAGGTCCCGGGTGTCGGCCCGGCGTACGGTGACCTCGTTGCCCTCGGGCAGCGTCAGCACATCGCGGCGGTGCGGCAGCCGAGGGCCGAGCCGGGAGTCCAGCTCGACCAGCGCGCGGGCGCGCGCGAACTCGGTCGGGGTGAACGGCAGATGCGGCCGCTCGATGATGAGCGCCCCGCCGGACGGGTCCCGCAGCCGTATCACGGTCTCCTCCAGCACCCCCTCGACCGGCGGCGTGTCCTCCAGCGGGCGGCCACCGAGCGAGGTGGCCGGAAGCGAGTGGAGGGTGCAGCGGCCGAGCAACTGACGCAGCGCCAGCGGAAGTTCGGCGCCGTCCAGCGCGGTACGGGTCGCCAGCGTCAGCACCCGGGTGGGCGCGTCCACCAGATCGTGGGCGTCCGCGCACTCGATCCAGGTGTCGCTGCCGCCCCCGGCGGCGATCGCGCGCCTCAACTCGTCGACGGGTACGGCGGCGGGGGCGCGCAGCAGGAACTCGTCCACGGTCCCGTCGGCCAGCGGATGGGTCTGCAGCGAGAGGATGTCGACCCGGTGACCGGCCAGCGCCCCGCACAGCACGGCCAGGGTGCCCGGCTCGTCCCGTACGGTCGTCCGTATACGCCACAGCGCGGTCGCGGTGTCTTCCTGCGGGGAGTTCTCCGGGGCGCCCGCGGCCTCGGCCGCATCGGTCCGCATGTCGTCCGCGGGCTCCGGTGAGGACTCCGGCACCGGCGGGGCGTGGCCGTGTAGTCGGCGCCACCAGGCGGGCAGCCGCCAGCCGTCACGGAGCCGGGTGGGACGGTGGTCGGATGTCGCTCGAGGAGTCATGGAAAACAGCCTCGCGCAACGGTGTTGCGTGATCACAAACGCTCTGTGACCTATGGGTTAAGTGTGCATCTGCTCGCAGAAGCTCATTTTGTCCGATACTAAAAGGTCACGCGATCAAGGAGTCACGCATTCGAATGGTCACGCGATCGAGGCGAGGCGGATTCACCTGTTTCCCCCACCCGCGAGCCGCCGCAGCACCCGCCCGCAGCGGCGCGCGTACGCCCGCTGGAAGAGCGGCACCAGCGGCGCCACCGCCCGGGTCAGCCGCACCGCCGGTCGGCTGAACGCCGTGACCGTCAGCCACACCGAGCCGTCCCGCTCCCGGCTCACCACGAACGACTCCTCGCCGCACTCCGGATGGCCCGGCAGCGTCCCGTACGCGAAGCCGATCTCCGCCTCATCCGCCACCGTCCACACCACCTCGCACGGCGCGCGAAACCGCAGCGGCCCGGCCCCCAGCCCCACCACGACTGTCCGCCCCTCGGCGGCGGGCCCGTCGGCGCGGATCGTGACCCCGACCGCCCGGTGCATCCGCCAGTCCAGCACCGCACGCCCCGCGGCCGCGAACACCTCCGGGCCCACTCCGACCCGGGTCCGTACCCGCAGCTGCCCGTACCCGGCGGGCAGCGGCCAGCGCCGCGTGGCGCCCACCTCCGGATAGGTGAGGCGGGAGGACGGAACGGAGGAGCCCATGGGCGGTACGGTACGCGTCCCCCGGAAAGGGGGCCGCGCACCGTGAGCGACGGGCTGCCGCTACTGGCCGACCAGGCCCGGTTTGAGGGCCTTGGTGAACAGGACCGTGCCGCCCACCTCCAGCAGGCGGACCGTCAGCTCGCCGCTGTCGCCGTCGATCTCCACCTCGCCGTAGAACTGGTAGCCCTCGGCGGGCGAGACGTTCGCGCGGTCCGGGGCCTTGACGAAGGGCTGCTCCGGGCCGAACGTGCCGTCCAGCTTCACCGCCGGGAAGGATCCAGCGTTGATCGGGCCGGTGACGAACTCCCAGAACGGCGCGAAGTCCTTGAACGCCGCCCGCGACGGGTCGTAGTGCTGCGCCGAGGTGTAGTGGACGTCGGCCGTCAGCCAGACCGTGCCGGTGATCTTCTGGTGCTTGATGTGCCGCAGCAGCTCCGCCAGCTGCAGCTCACGGCCCAGCGGGGCGCCCGGGTCGCCCTGGGCCAGCGCCTCGAAGTCGCTGTTCCCGTCCGGGACGACCAGGCCCAGCGGCATGTCGCAGGCGATCACCTTCCACACCGCGCGCGACCGCGACAGCTCCCGCTTCAGCCACGTCAGCTGCTCGGCGCCCAGGATGCCCTGGGTGTCCTCGGGCTGGCGGCCGGGCGAGTTGGCGTCGCGGTACGTACGGCAGTCCAGCACGAACACGTCCAGCAGCGGGCCGTGGTGCTGGACCCGGTACACCCGGCCGCTCGCGTCCGGCCGCAGGCTGCTGATCGGGAAGTACTCGGCGAACGCCTGCCGGGCGCGGGCCGCCAGCACGTCCACCTTCTTCTCGGTGTAGCGGTCGTCGGCCAGGATCTCGCCCGGGTACCAGTTGTTCACCACCTCGTGGTCGTCCCACTGGGTGATGGTCGGCACCTCGGCGTGGAACCGGCGCAGATTGGTGTCCAGCAGGTTGTAGCGGAAGTTGCCGCGGTACTCGTCCAGGGTCTCGGCGACCTTGGACTTCTCCGGCGTCATGAGGTTCCGCCAGGTCGAGCCGTCGGGCAGCTTGACGGTCTCGGTCAGCGGGCCGTCGGCGTAGATGTTGTCGCCGCTGCACAGGAAGAAGTCCGGGTTGCGGCGGCGCATCTCCTCGAAGACGCGGTAGCCGCCCTGGTCCGGGTTGATGCCCCAGCCCTGCCCGGCCAGGTCGCCCGACCAGACGAAGCGCACGCCCTCGCGGCGCTCGGGCACCGTACGGAACGTCCCGTACACCGGCTCACCGGTGCGGCGCGGGTCCTCCGGGTCGGCGAGCAGCACCCGGTAGTGCACCTGGCTGCCGGACGGCAGACCGTGCAGCGCGGTGCGGCCGGTGAAGTCCGTGCCCGGCCCGACCAGCGGCCCCCGCCAGCGGCGCGGGCGCGTGAAGGACTCCGTCGCGGAGGTCTCCACGATCATCCGGGCGGGCCGGTCGGAGCGCACCCACACCAGACCGGACGACGACGTCACGTCCCCGGTCTGCACGCCCCACCGGGCGCTCGGGCGGCCCGACAGCGCCTGCGCGGGCGCCGCCGATGCCACCCCCGACGCCGCGGCGGGCAGCGCCAGCGCCGCGGACGCGGCCGCCGACCCCTGCAGTACTGAACGCCGCCCGATCCCTCTGCCGGATTCCCGCGCCATGGTGGAGCCTCCCGTTGCTCGTAGAACAGCTGTGCAGGTCTGTTGCTATCGGTGCGAGATGCCTCATTCCCGAACGGACAGTAAACAGCAGGCTGTTCCCAGGAGACCCGGCGCGGCGCGGCGGCTACAGACCGCCCGCCACCCGCAGCACCGCTCCCGTCGTGTACGACGCCTCCGGGGAGAGCAGCCACACCACCGCGCCCGCGATCTCGTCCGGCTCTCCCGGACGGCCCATCGGCACCCGCTCCGGATTCCGCCACGGCCGCTCCGGGTCACCCATCCGCGCGTGGATGTCGGTGAGCGTCATACCCGGCTGGACCGAGTTGACCCGGATGCCCTCGGCGGCCAGTTCCTTCGACAGACCGACCGTCATCGCGTCCACGGCCGCCTTGCTGGCCGCGTAGTGCACGTACTCCCCGGGGCTGCCGGTCGTCGCCGCGCCGGAGGAGACGTTCACGATGGCGCCGCCCTGGCCGCCGTGCCGGGTGGACATCTCCCGGGCCGCGCGCCGCGCGCACAGCAGGGCGCCGGTCACGTTGACGTCCACGACCCGCCGCATGACCTCGGGCGACGTCTCGGTGAAGCGGCCCAACGGCCCGGTGATCCCGGCGTTGTTGACCAGCCCGGTGACCGGGCCCAGCTCCTCGCGCACCGCGTCGAACATCGCCTCGACCTGCTCCGCGACGCTCGTGTCGGCCTGGACGACGGTGGCCCGTACGCCCTCCGCGCGCACCAGTTCCGCGATCTGTTCCGCGGCCTCCCGCGCCTGCTCGTAGCCGATCGCCACGCTGTGCCCGGCGCGCGCCAGCCGCACCGCCACCGCCGCCCCGATGCCACGGCTTCCGCCCGTCACGACCGTGACCTGGTCCATTGCCTCAGCTCCCGCCCCGTTACGTCCCCGATCGAATGATCATGACGATAGCTGATCGTGCATTGGTCTTGACCAAGTGTGGGCCCCGCCCTATGGTCACATGGATACTGCAACAATCTTTAATAAAGAAGCGCGCATAAACAGCAGGGGGAGATCAGGGTGGGGACCACGCAGCTCGACTCGGTGCCGGAGCCGAAGTACTGGCATCTGAAGACCGTGCTCAGCGACGCGCTCGACTCGGAGTTCGCGGTCGGGGAGATCCTGCCCAACGAGCGTGAGCTGGCCGCCCGCTTCGGCGTCGCCCGCGCCACCCTCCGGCAGGCTCTCGAACAGCTGGAGCTGGAGGGCAGGCTGCAGCGCCGCCGTGGGGTCGGCACCACCGTCGCGCCGCCGCGCGTCGGCGTGGCCGTCGGGGACTACACCCACACCTGGACCGAGGCGGGCGACGACGCCTGGGCCTGCGTCGACAGCGTCGAGGCCGTGCCGCCCGCCGCGGTCGTGCGGCTCCTCGACACCGACGCCGACGCCCCCGTGCACCGGGTGCGGCGCACCCGGGTGAGCCAGGGCCAGCCGCTCGCCGCCGAGCTGCTGTACGTACCGGCCGCGTCCGTTCCCGGCCTCGCCGCCATCGAGACCCCCAGCGGGCTGGCCCGCGCCCGGGCCGTGCTGCGTGAGCTGAGCCGCCTGAAGCTGGAGGGCCGGGAGCAGTCGGTGGAGCTGGGGTCGGCGCGGGCGGACGACGCCAAGGAGCTGGACCGGCTGCCCGGCGCGCCCGTCCTCGTGGTGACCACCCGCTACGTCGCGGAGAACCGCACCGCGGCGGTCGCCGTGGCCACCTACCGCGCCGACACCTGCCGCCTCACCTTCGGCGACCAGAGCGGCGTCGAGCTGCTGGCGGGCTGAGCCGACCTGGTCCGGTCCGCTTGTACGGGCCTCAGCTTCTACGGACCTCAGCTTCTACGGGCCTCAGCTTCTACGGGCCTCAGCGGCGAGCGGTCACCGTGCTGTCCACCGCGAACAGCTCCGCCTCCACATGGTCCAGCGCCAGCCGCAGCGCGCCCGTCGTCACCGCGGCCTCGCCCAGCAGCGACTGGGCGACCTGCGGCGGGCGCAGGCAGTAGCGGGCCAGCTCGTCGCGGAGTGGGTCCAGCATGCCGTCGAGGTCCGCGGCCCAGCCGCCCACCACGACCACCTCGGGGTCGAGCGCCAGCACCAGGGCCGCCGTGTCGTGCACGAGCCGCCGGATGAAGCGGTCCACGGCCGCGCGGGCCCGCGCGTCGCCGTCCCGGGCGAGCGCGAAGACCCGTACGACCTGCGCCTCGTCCAGCGGGTTCAGCGGTTCGCCGGTGGTGGACAGCACCTCTTCGGGGCTCGCCTCGCGGCCCAGCAGATGCAGCGCGCCGATCTCCCCGGCCGCGCCGCCGTAGCCTCGGTGCAGCCGCCCGCCGATCAGCGAACCGGCGCCCGGACTCAGCCCGGCCAGGACGAAGACGACGTCGTCGGAGCCGGACGCGGCGCCCTTCCAGTGCTCGGCCACGGCCGCCGTGTTCGCGTCGTTCTCCACCAGCACCGGGCACTGGAACGAGCGCCGCAGCCGCTCGCCGAGCGGCAGGCCCGTCCAGCCCGGCAGGGCGGTGCACAGATGGACGGTGCCGTCGGCCTCCACGATGCCGGGGCTGCCCACCCCGACCGCCCGCAGCGAGGGGCGCGCGACCCCGGCGCTCCGGAGCAGATCCGCGGCGGCGGCCCGCACCCGGTCCAGCCGTTCGTCCGCCGGTGCCTTCTCGGACACCTCGCGCACCGCCGAGCCGAGCGCCCGCCCGTCCAGATCCGACAGCAGGGCGGCGACCCGGTGCGCTCCTATCTCTATGCCCAGCAGATGTCCGGCCTCGGCGCGGAAGCGGAAGCGGCGCGCGGGGCGGCCCTGGCGGCGGACCCCGCCCTCCTCGGCGGGCACCTCCGCCGCGAGCCCACTGTCGATCAGCCCGTCGACCACGCCCTCGACCGTGGGCCGGGACAGGCCGGTGGCCAGGGTGAGGTCGGTGAGCGACGCGGAGGCGGCGTCCGGCGGCGCGGAAGCGGTGGCGGCGCGCAGCGCCTGCAGCACCACGGCGGAGTTGATGCGCCGCAGCAGGGACGGATCCCCGCCGGTCAGCCGCCCCACGTCGGTCCCCCTCCCACTGAGTGTGTGCCGGATCGTATCTGCTGGGGGCGGGCACGGCGAGCCGCCCGCGAACCCGCGTACGCCCCGGCACCTGACGGGCGGCCAGATGTCGGTCCCGGGTTGTTTACTGATGGCATGACCAGTACGGCGGACCACCTGGCCACGATCGACGTTCTGCGCGCCCGGGACTTTCCCGCGCAGCGCCGGGGCCCGGGGTTCCACGTCGCCGACCTCCGGGTGAGCGAGGACTTCTGGGACGCGGACCTGACCCGGGTGGAGGAGGTGCTGGAGGAGTTCGAGGCCGAGCTGAGCGTCCTCGTCCAGGTGCTGACCTTACGGTGGGGCGCCCCCAGCGTCCTCGACCTCGCGGACGTCCTGGAGCGCTCGGCGATGGGCGAGCCGGTGCCGCCGCTGCTGGACGACCTGTGCGGCTATGTGCCCGCGCTGCACCTCTGGCAGGTGGACGGGCGCTGGGTAGGCCTCGGGGTGGGGCAGGGCGACCGGGAGCTGCCGTTCCAGCTGCTGGTGGCGATAGGGGAGCCGGGCGCCGCCTGAGGCCAGCCGTCAGCCGGGTCAGCCCGGGGCCTGCGCGTCCGCCTCGGCGGCGGCGCGCAGCCGGGCGTACTCCTCCGCCATCGCCGCCTTCGTCCAGTGCGCGTTGAGCCCGCTGGGGTTGGGCAGGGCCCAGACGCGGGTGTCCCCGATGGTCCGTTCCTGCGGGCCGATCTTCGCCCGCTTGTCGCCGAACGCGACCCGGTAGGCGGTGACGCCCGCCACCGCGAGCCAGCGCGGCCGCAGGCGGCGGACCTTCTCCTCCAGGATCCGGCCGCCCTCCCGGTACTCCTCGTCCGACAGCTCGTCGGCCCGCGCGCTGGCCCGGGACACCACATTGGTGATGCCCAGCCCGTACGACGGCAGCTCCCCCTGCTCGGAGGGGTGCAGCAACCGAGGGGTGAACCCCGACGCGTGCAGCACCGGCCAGAACCGGTTGCCCGGGCGGGCGAAGTGGTGGCCGGTGGCGGCGGTCATCAGCCCGGGGTTGATGCCGCAGAAGAGGACCCGCAGGCCGTCCCCGACCACATCGGGGACGACGCGGTCGCGGGCGGCCTCCAGCTCGTCGGGGGTCACCGGGGCAGTTCCTCGGGGGTCACCGGGGCGTCAGAGGATCGAGCCCGGTGCGTACGCCGCCGCCTCGGGGTGCTGCTTGGCGATCTCCTCGATCCGGGCGACCACTACGCCGACCTGGTCGGCGGCCGCGCCCGTGAACGACAGCTTGTCGGCCATCAGCGCCTCCAGCGCCGCCCGGTCCAGCGGAATCCGCTCATCGGCGGCGAGGGAGTCGAGCAGCTCGTTGCGCTCGGCGCCCTGCTCGCGCATCGCGAGGGCGGCGGCGACCGCGTGCTCCTTGATCGCCTCATGGGCGATCTCGCGGCCCACCCCGGCCCGCACGGCGCCCATCAGCACCTTGGTGGTGGCGAGGAAGGGCAGGTAGCGGTCCAGCTCGCGGGCGACGACGGCGGGGAAGGCGCCGAACTCGTCGAGCACGGTCAGGAACGTCTCCAGCAGCCCGTCGAAGGCGAAGAACGCGTCCGGCAGCGCGACCCGGCGCACCACCGAGCAGGACACATCGCCCTCGTTCCACTGGTCGCCCGCCAGCTCGCCGGTCATCGAGGCGTAGCCGCGCAGGATCACGGCGAGGCCGTTGACGCGCTCGCAGGAGCGGGTGTTCATCTTGTGCGGCATCGCGGACGAGCCGACCTGGCCCGGCTTGAAGCCCTCGGTCACCAGCTCGTGCCCGGCCATCAGCCGGATCGTCTTGGCCAGCGAGGACGGGGCCGAGGCCAGCTGCACCAGGGCGGTGACGACCTCGTAGTCCACCGAGCGCGGGTAGACCTGGCCGACCGAGGTGAACGCCTGCGCGAAGCCGAGGTGACCGGCGATCCGGTCCTCCAGCTCGGCCAGCTTCCGGGCGTCGCCGCCCAGCAGGTCCAGCATGTCCTGCGCGGTGCCGACCGGGCCCTTGATGCCGCGCAGCGGGTACCGGCCGAGCAGGTCCTCCAGCCGCCCGTAGGCCACCAGCAGCTCGTCCGCCGCGGTCGCGAAGCGCTTGCCGAGGGTGGTGGCCTGCGCGGCGACGTTGTGCGAGCGGCCCGCCATCACCAGCTCGGCGTTGTCCGCGGCCAGCTTGCCGAGCCGGACCAGCGCGGCGACCGTACGGTCCCGGACCAGCTCCAGGGAGAGCCGGATCTGCAGCTGCTCGACGTTCTCGGTCAGGTCACGGGAGGTCATGCCCTTGTGGACGTGCTCATGACCGGCGAGGGCGTTGAACTCCTCGATACGGGCCTTCACATCGTGCCGGGTGACCTTCTCGCGCTCGGCGATCGAGGCGAGGTCGACGTCCTCCAGGACCCGCTCGTAGTCGGCGAGGGCCGCGTCCGGCACCTCGATGCCCAGGTCCTTCTGGGCACGCAGTACGGCGAGCCACAGCCGCCGCTCCAGCGTCACCTTGTACTCGGGGGACCACAGGACGGCCAGCTCCGCGGAGGCGTAGCGGCCGGCCAGGACGTTCGGAATGCGCGGCTTACCAGTCACGTGCACAGAGTCTACTGGCCGTATCCCCAGGCCAGACCGGTGCCCACCGGTCCGGCCCGACCGGCGCCCACCGGCCTGCCCCGGTCAGCCCCCGGTCAGCCCTCGTACGGCAGGAGTTCGCCCCGCTTCGGCGCCCGGCCGTCGCCCGAGGAACGGCCCGTCAGCCGCCGGACGATCCACGGGCCCAGGTGCTCGCGGGCGAACCGCGCGTCCGAGGTGCGGCGGGCCAGCCAGCCCGGGCGGACCGCGGGCGGCAGCGGCGCGTCCCAGTCCCCCTCCGGCTCATGGCCCAGCGCCTGCCAGACGGCCTCGGCGACCCGCCGGTGCCCCTCGGCGTTCAGATGGAGCCGGTCGTCCGCCCACATCCGGGGATCGCCGACCGCCTCGGAGGCGAACACGTCCACGACCAGCGCGTCATGCCGTGCGGCCAGCTCGTCCACGAAGGAGAACAGCTGCTCCATCCGCGGCTGGAACCGCTCGAACACCGGGCCGCGCCGCCCGGGGCTGCGCATCAGCACCAGCGTCTTGCAGCTGGGCGCGAGCCGCTCGGCCGCCTCCTCCAGGAGGCCGCACACCCGTCCGACGTCGCATTTCGGCCGCAGGACGTCGTTCCCGCCGCCGACCAGCGTGACCAGGTCCGCGCCCATCGCGGCCGCCGGTCCCGTCTGCTCGTCGACGATCTGGCCGATCAGCTTCCCGCGCACGGCGAGATTGGCGTACTGGAATCCGGGGGTGCGGGCCGCCAGGCGGGCGGCGAGGAGATCCGCCCAGCCGCGGTAGCCGCCGTCCGGGAGGACGTCGGACATGCCCTCGGTGAAGGAGTCGCCGACCGCGACATAACTGGTGTAGGTGGTGTTCGTCTGCATGGCTCGGGCGATCTTATCCGGTGCACGTGGGCTGCGCGGAGGCCGAGGCGCGCGCATTATGAGCCGCATGGCGCTGACCCACATCTACTTCGAGGGCGGCGCCCGGAACGGGACGACGGCGAGCTGGAACCTCGAACCGGGCGCGGACATCTACGACGACAACATCTTCCGGCCGCCCGAGCTGTACCGGCGGACGGACCGCACGAAGGTGATCGGGCACGTCGAGTACGTCGTCTTCCGCTACGACCCCACGGCCCCCCGGCCCCGCGGTCGCCCTTGAGCGGCCCCGCCCGGGTATGGCCGGGAATGTGCGGCGGGGGCGGCGCGCGGATGCGAACGGGTCGCTCGGTTGGGCGGAGCAGGGTTCCGGAAGGCGCCGAGTAGGGCAGTCTGGTGCCCGTGGATGCCTTTGAATGCGACCGTACGACGATGGCGATCGTCGCCGCCGCCCTCGCCGACGACGGTGAGGGTGCCGCGGCCCTGCTGGAGCCGCTGGAGACGCGCGACGTATGCCGGGTCGCCGTCCGGCTCGCCGCGATGGCCGCCGACGCGCTGCTGGCCGTGGCCGAGGAGGGCGGCGGCGGACGGGAGGAGGCGCTGGCGCACTGGCAGGCGTGCATCATCGCCCATGAGTCCAGACGGGACCAGTGACGGCCCGGTTCCGCCGCTTCCCGTCACGCCGCCTCGGTACGCGCGCCGCCTCGGCGCGCCCGTCACGCCACCAGGAGGCGCAGCACGTCCTCCATCGTGACCAGCCCCTCCAACCGCCCCTCCGCGTCGATCACGGGCGCGAGATGGGTTCCGCTGTCGCGCATCGCGGTCAGTACGTCGTCCAGCGGCGTCTGGGACCGCACCCGGGCGACCGGCCGCAGCTGGTCGGGGCGGAACGGAACATCGCGCGGATGTTCGTCCAGCGCGTCCTTCACATGCAGATAGCCCAGGATCTGCCCCGCGTCGTCGATCACGGGGAAGCGGGAGAACCCGGTTTCGGCCGACATCCGCTCCAGCTCCTCGGGCGTCACCCCGAGCCGCGCCGAGACCACCCGGTCCAACGGCAGCACCACGTCCCGCACCGGCCGCCGCCCCAGCTCCAGCGACTCCCGCAGCCGCTCGGCACCCCGGTCGTCCAGCAGTCCGGCCTGGCTGGAGTCCGCGACCATACGGGCCAGTTCGTCATCCGAGAACGTGGCCGTCACCTCGCCCCGGGGCTCGACCCGCAACAGCTTCAGCAACGCGTTCGCGAACGCGTTGACGGAGAAGATGACCGGGCGCAGCGCCCGCGCGAGCGCCACCAGCGGCGGCCCGAGCAGCAGCGCGGTACGTACCGGCTCGGCCAGCGCCACGTTCTTCGGCACCATCTCGCCGACCAGCATGTGCAGATACGTCGCCAGGCTCAGCGCGATCACGAACGAGATGGGATGGATCAGCCCGAGGGAAAGACCGGCCGCGTGGAACAGCGGCTCCAGCAGATGCGCCATGGCCGGTTCCGCGACGGCGCCCAGCACCAGCGTGCACAGCGTGATGCCGAGCTGGGCCGCGGCCAGCAGCGCGGAGACGTGCTCCAGCCCCCACAGCACGGCCCGCGCCCGGCGGTCGCCCCGCTCGGCGTACGGCTCGATCTGGCTGCGCCGCACCGAGATCAGGGCGAACTCGGCGCCCACGAAGAACGCGTTCGCGACCAGCGTCAGCAGACCGATCAGCAGCTGTACGGCGATCATGGTCCGGCCCCGCCGTGGTCCCGGCCCCGGTCATGGCCCTGATCGTGGTCATGGCCGTGGTGGCCGTGGTGGTGGGGGAGCGGGGCGTGCAGCCGGACCCGGGCGGCGCGGTGGCCCGCCGCGTTCACCACCTCCATCCGCCAGCCCTCCGGCTCGACCGTGTCGCCCACGACCGGGATACGGCCCAGCGCGGCCGCGATCAGCCCGGCCAGCGTCTCGTACGGCCCCGGGGGCACCCGCAGCCCGATCTGCTCCAGCTGATCGACCCGGGCGGCGCCGTCCGCGTCGTACACCGCCCGGCCCTCGGCGTCCTCGCCCGCCGGGGCCAGGTCGGGGGTCTCGTGCGGGTCGTGCTCGTCGCGTACCTCGCCGACCACCTCTTCGACGATGTCCTCCAGGGTGACGACCCCGGCCGTGCCGCCGTACTCGTCGATGACCACGGCCATGCTGCGCATGACCGAGAGCCGGTCCAGCAGCCGGTCCACGGTGAGCGACTCGGGGACCAGCATGGCCTCGCGCATCAGCTCGGACACCGGGTGGCGCGGCCGCGCCTCGGCGGGGATCGCCAGGACGTCCTTGATGTGGACGATGCCCGCCACCTCGTCCAGGCTGTCGCGGTGCACGGGGAAGCGGGACAGCCCGGTGGCGCGGGTCGCGTTGGCGACGTCCTCGGCGGTGGCCCGTACGTCCAGCGCGATCACCTGCACCCGGGGCGTCATCACGTTCTGCGCGGTCAGCTCGCCCAGGTTGAGGGTGCGGACGAACAGCTCCGCGGTGTCCTCCTCCAACGCGCCCTCCTTCGCGGAGTGCCGGGCGAGCGCGATCAGCTCCTGCGGGCCGCGCGCCCCGGCCAGCTCCTCGGCGGGCTCCAGGCCCATCCGGCGCACCAAGCGGTTGGCGGTGTTGTTGAGGTGGGCGATCAGCGGGCGGAAGGCCGCGCTGAAGGCGCGCTGCGGGGTGGCGACGGTCCGGGCGACCGGGAGCGGGCGGGAGATCGCCCAGTTCTTGGGGACCAGCTCGCCGACCACCATCATCACCACCGTCGACAGGGCGGTGCCGATGACGAGGGCCGTGGTGTGGGCGACGGAGGGGGACATCCCGAGCGCGCCGAGCGGCCCGCCCAGCAGCGCGGCGATGGACGGCTCGGCGAGCATGCCCACGACCAGGTTGGTGACGGTGATGCCGAGCTGGGCGCCCGAGAGCTGGTACGTCAGGCCGCGCACGGCCTTCAGCGCGCTGTCCGCACCGCGCTCGCCGCGCTCCACCGCCCGGTCCAGCTCGCTGCGCTCGACCGTGGTCAGCGAGAACTCCGCCGCCACGAACGCGCCGCATGCGAGCGCCAGCAGGAGCGCCACGGCCAGGAGGAGGACTTCGGTCATGGGGTCACCTCCGTCCCATGATCCGGCAGGGCCCGGAGGAGCGCGCGACGGGAGCCGCCGCGCACTCTCATCGTAAAGCGGCGGCAAGGCCCCGGGCCGGGGCGAAGTCCCCGGGTCCTCAGCGCGTCAGCGGCTTCACCCAGCGGCTCCACTGCGGCTCCCGGGCGTACCCGGCCGCGCTCCAGGCGTGGTGGGCGAGCGCGTTCTCGTCGAGCACCATGGCGTCCCCGCGCCGCCCGCCGAGCGCCGCGAACCGCTCCTCGGCCGCCGCGAGCAGCGCGGTCGCCACGCCCTGGCGGCGCTGGCCGGGGTGGACCGCGAGCCGGTACAGATGGCAGCGCCAGCCGTCGAAGCCCGCTATGACGGTCCCGGCGAGCGCCCCGTCCCGCTCGGCCAGCAGCAGCGCCTCGGGGTCCCGGGTGATCAGCCGGGCCACCCCGTCCCGGTCGTCGCTGATGCTCGTACCTTCCGCGGCCTCGCGCCAGAAGGCGAGCACGGCGTCGGCGTCCGAGGGGGTGGCGTGGCGGGTATGAAGATCATTCATGGAGTGAGCCAAGCAGAGCACCGGCCCCTCCGGCGACCCCTTTTTTTGCGAGATCAGGGGGTGCGCGAGATCAGGGGGTGCGCGAGGTCAAGGCATGAGCGGGCGCCAGGTGTCGGTGGCGGTCGCGGCGAGCGCGAGCGGGCCGAGGACGACCAGCAGCAGCACGGGCGACATGGTCAGCAGGACCGCCGCTGCGGCCGTGGACCCGGCCAGCAGCACCGGTACGAGCGGCTGCCCCGGCACCGACCGGAACGCCGAGGCGAGGACGGCCCGCCAGCGCACCCCGTCCCGCCAGGCCGCGGCGCACCGCAGCCCCAGGGCGGCGAGGGCGGCGGTCGCGACGGCGAAGGCCGGACCGGCGCCCGGCCCGCCGTGGGCGTCCAGGGCGAGCGCGTCCAGCCACAGCAGCGCCAGCACCCCGGCGGGGGCGAGCCAGACGGACGGCCCCGAGCGCAGCACCCGGCGCAGCGCGGCCAGGAAGTGGCGTGGCGTCACGCCCGTTCCGCCGTGCGCCTGCTCGCGCAGCACGGTGCAGCCCGCCACCAGGGCGGGGTACGCGGTGACCACGGGCAGCGAGGCGACCAGCAGGAACACCCCGAGCAGCAGACAGTCGGCGAACGGCGCGAACCAGAAGCGGCGCATCGGCCCGGCCCCCTATCCCTTGAGCCCGGAGGTGTGCACGCCCTCGACCAGCAGCCGCTGGAAGGCGAGGAAGAACAGCAGCACGGGCACGAGGGTGAGCACCGACATCGCGAACATCGGCCCGAACGCGGCGCTGCCGGACTGGTCGACGAACATCCGCAGGCCCAGCTGCAGCGTGTAGTCCCGTGGGTCGGCGAGATACATCAGCTGGGAGAGGAAGTCGTTCCAGCTCCAGATGAACGAGAAGATCGTCGTGGTCACCAGGGCCGGTTTGAGCAGCGGCATGATGACGTGCCAGAAGGTGCGGTACGGCCCGCAGCCGTCGATGACCGCCGCCTCGTCCAGTTCGCGCGGCAGCGAGCGGATGAACTGGACGATCAGGAAGACGAAGAAGGCCTCGGTGGCCAGGAACTTCGGCAGGATGAGCGGCAGGAACGTGCCGACCATGCCGAGCTTCTGGAAGATGATGTACTGCGGGATCAGCACGACGTGCATCGGCAGCATCAGCGTCCCGATCATCACCGCGAAGTAGAGCCCGCGGCCCCGGAAGCGCAGCCGGGCGAAGGCGTACGCGGCCAGGGAGCAGGACACCACGTTGCCGAGGACCGCGCCGGTGGAGATGAGCAGCGAGTTGCCGAACAGCCGCCACAGCGTGATGCCGCTGATCCCCTCGGCCGCCTTGGTGTAGTTGCCCGGGGTGAAGACCTCCGGGACGGGGCTCAGATTCGAGATGATCTCGGTGCCGGACTTCACTGACGCCGTGACCAGCCACAGCACCGGATAGAGCAGTACGAGGCCGAGCGCCACGCAGACGAGGTGCCACACCGCGGAACGCACGCGTGGGGTGGTGGTGGCGGCGGGGGCCGGGGACGTCGCGGTCGTCATGACGTCTCCTCCTGTCCGTAGAAGACCCACAGCCGGGAACTGCGGAAGACGAGGAACGTGACCAGGGCGATGACGGCCAGCAGGACCCACGCCATCGCGGAGGCGTATCCCATGTGGAAGTTGGTGAAGGCCTGTTGGTACAGGTACAGCGAGTAGAAGAGGGTCGAGTCGGACGGCCCTCCGGTGCCGTTGCTGACCACGAACGCGGAGGTGAAGGACTGGAAGGAGTGGATGATCTCCATGATCAGGTTGAAGAAGAGGACCGGCGTCAGCATCGGCAGCGTGATGGAGAAGAAGGTACGGATCCGGCTCGCCCCGTCGATCGAGGACGCCTCGTACAGCTCCTTCGGGATCTGCTTCAGCCCGGCCAGGAAGATCACCATCGGTGCGCCGAACTGCCAGACGGTCAGCATGATCAGCGGATACAGGGCGTAGTCCGGGTTGTCGGTGAGGCCGCCGATCTCCAGGCCGAAGAAGGCCAGCGAGCGGTCGGTGAGACCGCCGGTGGCGAACAGGGACCGCCACACCAGGGCGACGCTGACGCTCGCGCCGAGCAGTGACGGAGCGTAGAACGCGGCGCGGTACAGGCCGACTCCACGGCTGGCGCGGTTCAGCAGCAGCGCCACGGCGAGCGCGGCCGCGAGCTTGAGCGGCGCGCCGATGAGGACGAACTTCAGGGTCACGCCCACCGAGGTGAGGAACCGGTCGTCCTCCAGCATGTAGCGGTAGTTGGCCAGACCTACCCACTGCGGCTTCGAGAAGAGGTCGTAGTCGGTGAACGACAGATACAGCGAGGCGAGCATCGGGCCGAGGGTCAGGACGACCGCGCCGATCAGCCAGGGCGCCAGGAAGACATGTGCCGACAGCACCGATGAACGGCGGCGGCGCCGCGCCGGGGCGACGGCGTCGGTGACACCGCTGGGGCGGGGCAGGGGACGGGGCGGTGCGGTCGCCTGGGCCATGCGTGCTCCTCCGAGGCGAGGGTGGATGACGGCGGCAACGGTTGCACGGGAAAGCGCTTGCGGCAAGAGGCGGGCGCGGTTGAACTTTTCCCTGATGATTCGGTTCTTGACATTGACTGAGTGCTGCACGCAAGCGTAATTTCCGGCTCAGTCTGAAACAGAGTGGCAACGTTTGCAGTCGCTCGTCCGCCGTCCCCGCCCCGCAGAGTGAAGGGCCGCGATGTCCGCAACACGCCGTCCCCCCACCCCCGTCTCGCCCTCGCGCCGCCGACTCCTCACCTCGCTCGGCGCACTGGGCCTGGGCGCCGCCACCGCCGGGTGCGCCACCGCGCGGGCCGCCGACGACGACACGGTGACGCTCGACTTCCAGTGGTGGGGCGCCGACGATCGCAACCTGGCCACCGCCAAGGCGCTGCGGCTCTTCGAACGCCGCCATCCGAAGGTGAAGGTGTCGGTCTCCTTCACCGGCTACGACGCCTACTTCCAGCGGCTCGCCACCCAGGTCGCGGCCGGTGGCGGCCCCGACGTGCTGCAGATGGACTACTACCAGGCGCGGGCGTACGCCGACTACGGACTGCTCGCGGACCTCGGCGGCCCCGAGTTCTCCGCCCTCTCCCTGGACCAGGTGCCCGCCGCCTATGTGAACGCCAACCGCCTGGGCGGGAAGCTGTACGCGGTCCCGACCGGACTCGTGTCACAGGCCCTGTTCGTCGACCCGGTCCTCTGGCGCAAGGCGGGCGTCGGTCTGCCGAAGAAGGGCTGGACCTGGGACGACCTCCTGCACGACGTCGGCCCCGCCGTGAAGCGGGCGGTGCCGGGCCGAAGCCCGCTCACCGACTTCGGCGTCTACAGCGAGTGCTTCAACGTCTGGCTCGCCCAGCGCGGCAAGACGATCTACAAACCCGATACCTCGCTCGGCTTCACCACGGCCGATCTCGCCGCGTTCTGGGAGCTGACCTCGCGGCTGCGGGACAAGGGCATCTTCACCCCGCCCCACATCACCGCCTCCTACGACGGTTCGACGGAAAGCTCTCCGATGGTACGGAAGCTCTCCACCGCCGAGTTCAAGCTCACCTCCACGGTCACGCCCTACTTCGAGGCCTACGGCGAGGTCGCCGCCGTGCCGTTCCCCACGGTGTCCTCCGGCGCCCCGCTCGGACTGACCGCAGGGGCCGGGATGATGTGCGTCCAGCAGCGCAGCCCGCACAAGCGGGAGGCCGCGCTGCTGCTGGACTTCCTGCTCAACGACCCGGAGGCGGGCCGCGCGCTCGGCGTCGTACGCGGCCTCCCGCCGAACCGGCCGAACCTCGACCGCCTCGCGCCCGGCTTCACCAAGGGCGACCGCATGGTCTACGAGTACGTCACCGCGTACGAGAAGGACTTCGCGCCCGCCCCGCTGCCGCCGCCCGGCTCCGACGAGGACAAGCTGGAGTTCGAGAGCGTCTACCAGGACGTGATCTTCGGCAAGCAGAGCGTACGGGCGGCCGCCGCCCAGATGATGGAGAAGTTCCACACCACCGTGCCGCAGGGCTGAGCCATGATCATCCGCGAACTGCGGGTCACCCCGATCGCCTTCCGTGACCCCCCGCTGCTCAACGCCGACGGAGTACACCAGCCGCACGTCCTGCGCGCGGTCGTCGAACTCGTCGTGGACGACGGCCGGGGCGGCGAGGTGACCGGCCTGGGCGAATGCGCCGGTCACGCCTGGCAGCTCGACTGGCTGACCCTCGTCGGCGCCCAGCTGGCGGGCCTCCCCGTCTACGACACGGCGGCGGTCGGCCGGACCGTCCGCGCGCTGCTGTCCGGCCGGGCGGACGGCGTCGACTACGGCCCCGACGCGCCGTGGCGGCGCTGGTCCGACCGTACGAGCCCGCCCGAATCGCGCGGCCCCGCCCCGATTCCCGCGCCCGCCTTCGACGTACGGCGCGTGTACGCGGCGATCGAGGTCGCGTGCCTGGACGCGCAGGGCAGACTGACTGGCGTACCGGTGGTCGATCTGCTGGGCGGCCGGGTACGGGACGCCGTGCCCTACAGCGCGTACCTCTTTTACAAATGGGAGCGGCACCCCGCACGCGACGGCGCCCCCGCGATCGAGGACGAGTGGGGCGCCGCCCTGGACCCCGAGGGCATCGTCGCCCAGGCGCGGCGCATGGTGGATCGGTACGGTTTCCGCTCGCTCAAGCTCAAGGGCGGGGTCTTCCCACCCGATCAGGAGATCGCGGCCATCCACGCGCTGCGGGCGGCGTTCCCCGGGCATCCGCTCCGTATCGATCCCAACGCCGCGTGGACGCTACGGACCTCGCTGACGGCGGTCCGCGAACTCGAAGGCGTCCTCGAATACCTGGAGGACCCGGTGGCCGGGGCAAAGGACATGGGCGCCCTCGCCGCGCGGACCTCGATCCCGCTCGCCACCAACATGTGCGTGAACTCGCTGGAGACCATGCGGCCCGCCCTCGACCACGGCGCGGTGCGGATCGTGCTGGCCGATCACCACATCTGGGGCGGGCTGCGGACCACCGCCGCGCTGGGGGACGTCTGCAAGGCGGTCGGCTGGGGGCTGTCCATGCACTCCAACTCGCACCTGGGCATCAGCCTCGCCGCGATGACCCACGTAGCCGCCGCCACCGAGGAGCTGGCCTACGCGTGCGACACCCACTACCCGTGGAACGCCGCCGATGACGTGGTGGCGCCCGGTGCGCTGGCCTTCGCCGACGGAGCCGTGCGGGTCCCGCCGGGCCCGGGTCTCGGGGTCGAGCTGGACCGCGCCGTCCTCGACCGGCTGCACGCCACATACCTGGACCTGGGGCGCGAGCACCGGCACGACGCGCTCTACATGAGGACCGTGGAGCCGGACTTCGACCCGGCGCTGCCGCGCTGGTAGTTCCGTACGGCTCTCACTCCACCGCGGCCGTCGACCCCCGCACCACCAGATGCGTCTCCAGCACCCGCTGCATCGGCTCCGCCCCCTCCACCGCGGGCGTGCCCAGGATGCGGGACAGCAGATCGACGGCGGCCCGCGCGGCGTACGCCTTCGGCACGGACACCGTGGTCAGCGGGGGCGCGGCCATCCCGGACAGCGCGAAGTCGTCGCAGCCCACCACGCTCATCTCGTCCGGCACCCGCACCCCGCGCGCCGTGAACCGGCTGATGAGCCCGAACGCGACGATGTCGTTGAACGCAACCACCGCGCTCGCCCCGCTGGCGAGCACCACATCGGCCGCGCCGGTGATCCCGCCGTCGAACTGCGGGGCCACGCTCCCCACGTGGACGATCTCGACCTTGCCCGACTCCGCCATCGCCTCGACGCCCGCCGCCCGCTCCCGCGCCGCCCAGGAGCTGCGCGGCCCGCCGACGTACGCGATCTTGCGGTGGCCCAGGGCGTGCAGATGGGCCACCGCGTCGGTCATGCCCGCCATCAGGTCGGCCGTGACGCTCGCGAAGCCGGGCTCCCTGCGGTGCAGCAGCACGGTCGGCTTGGCGGCGAGTTCGTCCAGCGACCGCAGTTCCTCGCCGCTCAGATGCGGGGAGACCAGGACGAGCCCGTCCACCTGCGGGGCCAGCGTGCGGATCGCGTCCAGCTCCAGGGCCTCGTCGCGCTCGGCGTCGGATACGAATACCGCGTAGTCGAGGCCCCGGGCCCGGGACTGGACGCCCTTGCAGCACTCCGCGTAGAAGGGGTTCAGCAGGTCGGGGACGATCACGCCCAGATGGCCGGTACGTCCCGTGATCAAGCCCTGTGCCGCGCGGTTGGGCTGGTAGCCGAGCCGGTCGGCGGCGGCCCGCACCCGCTCGCGCGTGACGACGCTGACCGTTCCCCCGGGGGCCAGCGCCCGCGACACCGTGGACGGCGAGACCCCTGAGGCCTTCGCGACGTCTCGAATGGTCACCTGCACGACCTGAGGTTTGCACCCCCGCTCCTGTTACGTCAATGCACGTCGGTCACGCTCCGTGCAGCTCTTCGATCACCGGGGCGAAGGCCTCCATCTGGTGCTCCAGCACGGTGAAGTACGAGAAGCCGAAGCGCTCGCGGTGGGCCCGCAGCTGGTCCGCCATGTCCTTGGGGTCGCCCAGCAGCAGCGCGGGGTGTTCCAGCAGCTGGTCCTCGGTGAGGTCGGGGGCGTACGGCCGCAGCTCGCGGGCCTTGGCGCGGTGGTCGCCGGTGTTGTCGACGATCTGGATCAGATAGTTCAGCTCGGCGGGATCCGGTCCCCTTCCGGCTTCGGCCGCGAAGCCGCGGAAGGCCGCCACCCGCTCCTCCAGCGCCTCCGGGCTGATCATCTGCAGCGGGACGGCTGCGTCGTCCGGGGCCGGGACCGCACCCGTGAACGCCGCGATCTCCGCATGACGTGCGGCCACCCGCAGCAGCCGGTTGCCGTTGCCGCCCAGGACCAGCGGCGGGCGCGGGGCCTGGGCGGGGCGCGGCCGCTGCTCGGGGTCGGTCAGCAGCCGCTCTAGCTCATGGACGGTGTGCTCCAGGTGGTCCACCCGCTCGCGCGGCGATCCGAACGGCAGCCCGGCGCTGTCGTGCTCCGCCTTCACATACCCCGCCCCGAGGCCCAGCTCCAGCCGTCCCCCGGTGAGCGCGTCGCAGGTGGCCACCTCACGGGCCAGCAGGGCCGGGTTCCAGAAGCCCAGGTTGAGGACGAAGGTGCCGAGCCGTGGCCGCTCGGTGACCTCGGCGGCGGCCACCAGCGCCGCGAACGGCGCGGGCATGCCCAGATGGTCGGGGACGAGCAGCACGTCGTAGCCCAGACCCTCGGCGCGGCGGCACTTCTCGCGCCACGTCGGGGCCGATTCGAGCGTGAGCAGATTGACTCCGAAACGGAACGGCCTTGCCATGCGCCCTCCTTGATCGGGAAATAACCCGAACGTAGCGGAGAACGGCTCTCGTTGGTCAGCCCTCGTGTGCCACGTACGCCCTGGTGAAGATCTGCATGCGGTTCAGCACCGACTCGGCCGTGGGCCGCTCCATCCGGTCGACGATCCGGCCGTCGTCGAGGAAGAGCACCAGGTCGGAGTGGGCGGCGGCGCTCGGGTCATGGGTCACCATGACCACCGTCTGGCCCAGGTCGTCCACCGCCTCGCGCAGGAAGGTCAGCACCTCCAGACCCGCGCGCGAGTCCAGGTTGCCGGTCGGCTCGTCCGCGAAGATCAGCTCGGGGCGGGAGGCCAGCGCCCGGGCGCAGGCCACCCGCTGCTGCTGGCCGCCGGACAGCTGGGCGGGCCGGTGCTTGAGGCGGTCCCGCAGCCCGAGGGTGTCGATGACCCGCTCCAGCCACGCCGGATCCGGCTTCTGGCCCGCGATGTCCATCGGCAGGGTGATGTTCTCGGCCGCGTTCAGGGTGGGCAGCAGATTGAACGACTGGAACATAAAGCCGATCCGGTCGCGGCGCAGCTGCGTGAGCTGGCGGTCGCCCAGTCCGGTGATCTCGGTGTCGCCCAGCCAGACCTGGCCCGAGGAGACCGTGTCGAGACCCGCCAGGCAGTGCATCAGGGTGGACTTGCCGGAGCCGGACGGCCCCATCACCGCGGTGAACCTGCCCCGCTCGATCTCCACGTCCACCGCGTCCAGCGCGACCACGGCGGTCTCGCCGCTGCCGTACGCCTTGGTCAGGTCGCGGGCCCGGGCCGCCGGGCGAGCGCCGCCCGCCGCGTCCCCGTCTGTCTTCGTTGCCGCCGGTGTGGACACAAACGCCTCCCGTGTCGGAACGGTTTGCCCTCGATGGTAGGGACCGGCATGGATTTGCGCGCCATTGGCGCCGCTAGCAATTATGCGCTAGCGTGAGGGTGTGGCTAAGACACAGCTGAACGTCCGGGTCGATGAGACCACCGCTGAGGTGGCCCGGGAGCGTGCACTGCAGCGGGGAGTGAGCGTGAACCGCTACATCGAAGAGCTGGTCCGGCAGGACGCGGGCGAGGTGGGCCAGAAGTTCGTGGAAGCCGCCGCCGACTTCATGAAGCAGTACGAGTCGGTCTTCGACGAGGAGTTCGGCCGGGAGCCCGGACGGCAGCTCGGGGGCGAAGCGCGCCGTTGACCGTGCGTATCGACCTCGCCTGGCTTCTGATGATCGCCGAACACAACACCCCGGGGGACCCGCGCGTCACCGACTACGGCGTGCTGGTGGCCGCCGTGAGCCGCCACGAGGCGGAGATATTCGGCACCCCGATCTACACCGACCCACAGGAACGGGCTGCCGCGCTCTTGCAGCTGCTGCTCCTCGTCCCGGCCCTGGAGCGGTCGAACGCGCTGTTCGCGTCGGCCGTCGCGTACGCGTACCTGGTCGCGAGCGGGCTGAAAGTGACCACCTCGCCCGAGCGGGTGCGGGATCTGGCGCGCCTGGTGCACGACGGCGCGGTGGATGTGCACGCGATCGCGGACGAGCTGCGCAGCTGGAGCGTGTAGCCGTTACGCCGGAGGGCGCCGCGCCACGCCCAGGGTGCAGTGCGACGTGGGCAGCGGCAGCCCTCGCTCGGGGAGCCGCAGCGACCGGCGGGTGACGGGCTCGAAGCCCGCCCGCGCCAGCTCCGCCCGTACGTCGCGTCCTGTGTGGCAGCCGCCGAACATCAGCGGCCACACCGTCCGGTCCAGCACCCCCTGGGCCGCCGCCATCGCCCGCCCCTCGGCCCGTCCGTGCTCCAGGAACCGCAGTTCCCCGCCCGGCCGCAGCACCCGCAGCAGCTCCGCCAGGGCGCGCTGGACGTCCCGTACGGAACACAGCACCAGGCAGGCCACCGCCGCGTCGAACGCCTCGCTCTTGACCGGCAGCGCCTCCGCGACCCCGGGCGCCACGTCCACCGGCACCTCCGCCCGGTGGCCCGCCCGCACCGCGAGACGGCGCAGATGGCGCTCGGGCTCGATGGCGACGACCTCGGAGACGGTGTTCGGGTAGTGCGCGAAGTTCAGGCCGTTCCCGGCGCCGATCTCGATGACCCGGCCGGACAGCCCGGCCAGCAGCTCACTACGGAGTTCGGCGACCCCGGCCCGTTCGTCGGCCAGGGGGCTGACCTTGGCATAGAAGCGGGCGAAGAGCGGGTGGTGGACGGTTTCACGCGGGGGCCGACGGAGGCGGACGGGCATGGGTGACACCCCTTTTCCAGCGGGACGGCTGTGTACCGGTACCGGGAGTCTGCCCATGCCGCCCCCACCGCTACGCCGTGCGGTGCTCCTTCACGAAAGCTCCTTGGCGAACTGCTCCGCGTCCCAGACGCCGTCCAGCCGTGGGGCCAGCCACCCCGGGGCGGCCGCGCGGAAGTCGGCGGGCGAAAGGGCCCCGGCCCGCTCGGGGACGGCGCCCAGCAGCGGGGCGCCCGCCGCCTCGGGCAGATCGGTCCGGTTGCAGCGGGAGGCGAGGTCCGCGTCGGCGGGCCAGCTGCCGATGACGACGCCGGGGAAGCGCAGGCCCCGGGCGCGCAGCGCCTCCGCCGTGAGGGCCGTGGCGTTGAGCGTGCCCAGCCCCGCGTGCGCGACGACCAGGACGGGGGCGTCGAGCAGCCGGGCCGCGTCGGCGAGCGTCGCGCCGGTCTCGTCGAACCGTACGAGCAGCCCGCCCGCGCCCTCGACGAGCACCAGATCGTGCTCGGCGGCCAGCTTCTCCGCCGCCTCCGCGATCTCCCGTGGCCGCACGGCGGGGCGCCCGGCGCGGCGCGCCGCGGTGTCGGGCGCCAGCGGCTCGGGGTAGCGGGCGAGTTCCCGGAGGGTCACATCACCGGCGAGCCGGGCCACCTCGGCGGCATCGCCCGGTTCATCCGGGCCCACGCCGGTCTGCGCGGGTTTGAGCACGGCGACCGACCGGCCGCGCGCGAGCGCGGCCGCCGCGACGGCCGCTGTGGTGACGGTCTTGCCGACCTCCGTGCCGGTGCCGGTCACGACCAGTACTGACATCTGTTGCTTCGTGCCTTTCGCTGTTGTCTTGTCTGTTGTGCTGTCAGCCCGCCGTGGCGGCGGCGGACCGTACCGCCGCGCAGATACGGGCCAGATCGTCGTCGCCCGTGATGAAGGGCGGCATGGTGTAGAGCATGTCGCGGAACGGCCGCAGCCAGACGCCCGCGCGCACCGCGGCCCGGGACGCCGCCGCCATGCCCGCGTCGTCCAGCGGCTGGTCGAGCTGGACGACGCCGATCGCGCCGAGCACCCGTACGTCCCGTACGCCCGGCAGCTCGGCGGCGGGCGTAAGCCCCTCCCGCAGCCCGGTCTCGATCCGCTTGACCTCCTGCCGCCAGTCGTAGGACAGCAGCAGGTCGATCGAGGCGCCCGCGACGGCGGTGGCCAGCGGATTGCCCATGAACGTCGGGCCGTGGGCGAGCACCGGAAGCTCGCCGCGCGAGATGCCCTCCGCCAGCCGCGAGGTGCACAAGGTGGCGGCCAGCGTCAGATAACCGCCGGTCAGCGCCTTGCCCACGCACATCACATCCGGGCTGACCCCGGCGTGCTCCGCCGCGAACAGGGTGCCGGTGCGCCCGAAGCCGGTGGCGATCTCGTCGAACACCAGCAGCACATCGTGCTCGTCGCACGCCTCGCGCAGCATCCGCAGCAGGGCGGGGGAGTGGAACCGCATACCGCCCGCGCCCTGCACCACCGGTTCCACGATCACCGCGGCCAGCTCGTCCGCGTGGCGGGCCACCAGCTCGCGTACGTGGGCCTCGTACGCGGGGTCGGGCTCGGCGTCGAAGCCGGGCGGCGGCGCGTCGGCGAAGATCTGCTCCGGCAGGACGCCCGACCACAGCCGGTGCATGCCGCCGTCCGGGTCGCACACCGCCATCGGCTGCCAGGTGTCGCCGTGGTAGCCGCCGCGCCAGGTCAGCAGCCGCTGCTTGGCGGGGCGGCCGAGCGAGCGCCAGTACTGGAGGCACATCTTGACCGCGACCTCGACCGACACCGAGCCCGAGTCGGCCAGGAAGACGTGCTGCAGCGGTTCGGGGGTGATCTCCACGAGCCGGGCGGCCAGCCGCACGGCGGGCTCATGGGTGAGCCCGCCGAACATCACATGGCTCATCCGGTCGAGCTGGCCGCGCGCCGCCTCGTTGAGCACCGGGTGGTTGTAGCCGTGGATGGCGGACCACCACGACGACATCCCGTCCACCAGCTCCCGTACGCCCTCGGCCGGTTCGGCGAGCCGCAGCCGGACCCCGGACGCGGACTCCACGACCAGGGGGTCCGTGCGGCCGGGCATCGGGCCGTACGGATGCCAGACGTGCTGCCGGTCCAGGGCCAGCAGCACGTCGGGCGTCAGCGGCTCAGGCATTGGGCGGCAGTTCCGTCCCCGCGCCCCGGCGGCGCACCGCGACCAGATCCGCGTGCGACTCCCCGGCCGCCACGGCGACCGGCTCGGCGGAGGGCTCTGCCAGAGGCTCGGTGTCGGCCACCGGGGCCTCGTGGGCGTCACCGCAGGGGCCGCAGCCGCCGCCCTCCGCGCCGTGCGAGCCGCAGCCGCCCCCGGCGGCCGCGAGGGCGTCGGCGCGGTGCGCGGGCAGCGTCCTGGTGTCCGTGCCCTCCACCTCGAAACCGGCGTCGGCGATCATGTCCAGGTCGTCCTTGCCCGACTGGCCCTCGGTGGTCAGATAGTCCCCGAGGAAGATCGAGTTCGCCAGGTGCAGGGCCAGCGGCTGCATCGTCCGCAGATGGATCTCGCGCCCGCCCGCGAGCCGCACCTCCACGTCCGGGCAGACGAACCGGACCATGGCGAGGATGCGCAGACAGCGCTGCGGGGTGAGGTTCCAGTCCCCGGCCAGCGGGGTGCCCTCGATGGGGATCAGGAAGTTGACCGGCACCGAGTCCGGGTTCAGCTCGCGCAGCGAGAAGACCACGTCGACCAGGTCCTCGTCGCGCTCGCCCATGCCCGCGATCAGCCCGGAGCAGGCCGACATGCCCGCGGACTGGGCCTGCTGCACGGTGGAGACCCGGTCGGCGTAGGTGTGGGTGGTGGTGATGTCGCCGTACGTGGCCTCGGAGGTGTTGAGGTTGTGGTTGTACGCGTCGGCGCCCGCGTCCCGCAGCCGCGCCGCCTGCCCGTCGGACAGCAGTCCGAGACAGGCACAGATCTCGACGTCCTCGTTCTGTTCCTTGATCGCGGCGATGGTCTTCGAGACCCGGTCCACGTCCCGGTCCGTCGGCCCGCGTCCGCTCGCGACCAGGCAGACCCGCTTGGCGCCGCCCGCGACCCCGGCCTCCGCGGCGGCGGCCGCCTGGTCCGGCTTGAGCCAGCTGTACTTGAGGATCTCGGACTTCGAGCCGAGCCGCTGCGAGCAGTACCCGCAGTCCTCCGGGCACAGCCCGGACTTGAGGTTCACCAGATAGTTGAGCTTCACCCGCCGCCCGAACCAGCGACGGCGCACCCTGCCCGCGGCGGCCACCACGTCCAGTACGTCGTCGTCGGAAGTCGCCAATACCGCGAGAGCCTCTGCGCGGGTCGGCGACTCGCCCCGCAGCCCCTTGTCCACCAGCGTGTTCAGCAGGTCCATGGCGGAGATCCTGTCTTACCCCACCGCTCCTGGCCAAGGAGGGACCGTACAAGACGCGGCGTTCGGGGTGTGTGTATTGCCACACCCTGCCCACGCATGCGCACGACTACGTTCTATCCGGACCCCACAGGAAGGCGAGGAAGCCGATGCCCCAGGACCGCCAGGACGACCCGTTCGCGTGGATCGACGCGGGACGGGAGCAGCGCGGCCGTGCCGGGCTGCGGCGCGTACTCCGCCCCCGGCCCGCCGACTCGCCGCTGCTGGACCTGGCGAGCAACGACTATCTGGGCCTGTCCCGGCACCCCGAGGTGACGGCCGCCGCGGCGGAGGCGGCGCACCGCTGGGGCGCCGGATCGACCGGCTCCCGGCTGGTCACCGGGTCCACGGAGCTGCACGCGGCGCTGGAGGAGGAGCTGGCCGCGTTCTGCGGCTTCGAGGCGGCGCTGGTGTTCTCCTCCGGGTACGCCGCCAACCTGGCCGCGGTCTCGGCGCTGAGCGGCCGGGGCGCGCTCATCGTGTCCGACGCGGGCAACCACGCCTCGCTCATCGACGGCTGCCGGCTCTCCCGCGCCGAGGTCGCCGTCGCCCCGCACGCCGACCCCGCCGCCGCCGCCAAGGTCCTCGACGGGGCCCGGAAGGAGGATCCGGGCCGCCGCGCGCTCGCCGTCTCCGACTCCGTCTTCTCGGTGGACGGCGACGTGGCGCCGCTGACCGGGCTCGCCGCCGCCTGCCGGGCGCACGGCGCGGCGCTGGTCGTGGACGACGCGCACGGGCTGGGGGTGGTGGGCGACGGCGGGCGCGGCGCCCCGTACGCCGCCGGGCTCGCGGGCGCGCCGGACGTGGTCGTCACGGTCACCCTGTCGAAGTCGCTGGGCAGCCAGGGCGGGGCGGTGCTGGGGCCCGCCCGGGTGATCGAGCACCTGGTGAACACCGCGCGTACGTTCATCTTCGACACCGGCCTCAACCCGGCCGCCGTGGGCGCCGCCCTGGCGGCCCTGCGGCTGCTGCGCCGGGAGCCGGAGCGTGCCGCCCGGGCCCGTACGGTCGCGGCGGCGTTGCACGCGCGGCTGACCGGCGCCGGGCTGAGGGCGGCGCGGCCCGACGCCTCGGTGGTGTCGGTGCGCGCGCCGTCCCCTGAGCAGGCGGTGCGCTGGGCCGCGGAGTGCCGTGCGGCCGGTCTGGTGGTGGGCTGCTTCCGTCCCCCGTCCGTCCCCGACGGCATCTCCCGGGTACGGCTCACCGCTCGCGCGGATCTGACGGATCAGCAGGTGGAGAACGCGGCCGACGTGATCGTGGGGACCGCACCGGCCGCCTGACGGATCGGTGTCCGGCGGTGTGGAGACTCCCGGCTACGGCCGGGAGGCACCCCCGGAGCCGGGGTCACCGAGATCGCCGTCGCACAGGTCCCCGACGAACGAGGCCCAGGCGGACGGGGGGAACAGCAGAGCGGGTCCCGCGATGTTCTTCGAGTCCCGCACGGCGAGCAGGCCCGGAGTCAGCCGGGCCGTTTCGACGCAGTTGTTCATTCCGACGCTATAGCTGCTGCGCAGCCAGACGACGGACTTGGCGGACAGATCGGACATGGTGCCCCCTCAGGCGCCGCCCCCGATTTCTTTGATGAAGGACAAGGAATCCTCTGGTGTCAGGGCGTTGGTCCGCAACACATCGAATGCGCTGCTGTACGCCCGGAGGTCTTCTTTCCGCTCCAGATAGAGGCTACTCGTCAAATGGTCGAGAACTACCACGTCAAGGTCAGTAATGTGCGGAAAAGAGAAGATAATGAAAGGACCTGTAATACCGATGGGCATTCCCGCGGTGAACGGCAGTACCTGCAACCGCACCTGGGGTAACGCGGCCAGCTCCGCCAGTTGCCGCAGCTGAGCCCTCATCACCTCCGCGTCGCCCACTCCGCGCCGTAACACCGCCTCGTCGAGCACCGCGTGCAGCCGCAGCGGGCGGCGGCCCTCGCGCAGCACGGACTGGCGTGCGATCCGTACCTCGACCAGCGTGTTCAGCTGATCCTCCGGCAGGTCCGGCAGCGCCGCCCGGGTCACCGTCCGCGCGTAGTCCGCGGTCTGCAGCAGCCCCGGCACCACCGTGGTCTCCAGCGTGTACGCCTCCGACGCCTCCGCCTCCAGGCTGATGAAGTCCCGGTAGGCGGGCGGCAGCAGATCGCGGTACGCGTACCACCAGCCGCGCCGCGACCCCTCCGGATCCGAGGGGCCGCCGCCGCACAGCGCCTCCAGCAGGGCCCGCAGCTGCGGGTCGGTGACCCCGTACACCTCCAGCAGCCGTGCCACGTCGCCGGGTTTCGCCCCGCTGCGCCCGGTCTCGATCCGGCTCACCTTCGACTGGTGCCAGTCCAGCCGCCGCGCGGCCTCGCCGCTGGTGAGTCCCGCCAGATCGCGCTGGCGGCGCAGTTCCGCGCCGAGCTTGCGGCGGCGTACCGCCGGGCCGTACCGCATCCGAATTCCCTCCCGCTTGCCATCCGCTGTCCCGCCCTGTCATGCCGTGTCGTGACCGTGGCTTAGTCTGCCCGGCAAATCCGGTCTTCCGTAGCAGAGTTCACCGCTTCGGGCGACAGATATATGCATAACTCGGTGGATCGCCCCCGTCACGGAGGGCATCGGTGGCAGTCTGACGGTCGGAGCCGCCGGGGCCGCCCACCCGGACCCCCAGGCTGCGCCGGCGCCATCCGAACGCGTCCGCAGCCGTGCCCCGGCGGGAAAGGGACAGACCGTCATGGCAGACCATCAGGAAGCATCCGTCACTCTGCCGAGCGCGCCCGCCTCGGTCCCCGCGGCCCGCGCCCACGTGGCGAGCGTGCTGGCCGAATGGGGACTCGGGGAAGGCGAGGAGGCCGCGGACACCGTGCGGCTCATCGTCTCCGAGCTCGCCACCAACGCGGTACAGCACACCCTGGGCCAGTCGCCCACCTTCACCGTGGACATAAGGCTCGACCACGAGGGGCGGCTGGAGATCGGTGTCACCGACAGCCACCCGCGCCGCCCCCAGCGGCTGACCGCCGCCGCCCATCAGGACAACGGACGGGGCCTGGTCATCATCGGCGCTCTGGCCGCCGAATCGGGCGGCGAGGTGTTCGTGACCCCGACGCCGGACGGGGGCAAGACCGTATGGATCGCCCTGCCGTGGACCGTGCCGGTGCGCTAGGCCTTGCCGTCGTGCGGCGTGTGCGGTGCGTGCGGCGCGCGCGGCTCGGTCGACGTGGCGGCCGGTGCGGCGCGGCCCACCTGGTGGCGGACCCACCGGGGGAGGACGCCCCACAGCCCGCAGCACACCGCGAACGTGCCCGACGCCGCCGCGATCCCCGCGGCGCGCCCCAGCACCACGTCCACCACCAGCAGCACCGCCCCGGTGAACGCCATCGTCAGCACGCACAGACCGGCCGTGGCCAGCTTCCCCGAAACGTCCACCACCCGCCGCTTGGCCCCCCTCCGGAACAGCGCCCGGTGCAGCGCCGCCGGGGCCGTGAACAGGGCTGCCGCCACGACCGCGAGCAGCAGCGTGGAGACGTAGGTGCCGCGCTGCACCGCGTCCAGCGATGCGAAGCGGTCGGTGAAGGCCAGGGTCAGCAGGAAGGCGAACAAGATCTGCACACCCGTCTGGGTGACCCGCAGCTCCTGCAGCAGCTCGGCGAAGTTCCGGTCGTCACGCTCCAGCGCGGTCTCGCGACGGACGGTTCTCGGGGCGTCGTTCTTCATACGTATCTGGGTTACCGGAACCGGTCACACTACGCGCTCGACCTGCCCCGTAGCCGTCCGCGCCTCGGTCAGCTCCAGGATGCGCGCGTACGTACGGCCCGCGTCCGGGCTGATCAGATAGTGCGGCATATCGCCGCGCTCGATCACCCCGTACGGGCTCGTGCCCATCAGATACGAGGAGTAGAGGATCAGCCCGTTCGGCTGGCGCGGATCGACGGCCAGCGCCGAGAAGCCGGGGAACTCGTCCGTCTGGTAGACCCGCAAACCGTCCGCCGCCGCCCCGTACCGCTCCTTGAACCGGCCGAACCGCTCCAGCGAATCCTTGATCTTCCGGGCCATGTCCTCCTGGTACTGCCGCGACAGGGTCGCCGCCGCGTCCGAGGACGGATCCAGCAGATAGCAGCGGTACACCCCGCCCCGGCGCAGCAGGCCCAGCACCGCGTCGCGGTAGCGGGCCGGGCGCTCCGTGGTGACCAGCCGGGACGACGAGGTGCGCAGCGCGGTGCCCATGTCGAGCACCTCCGCCGACGCCGCGTCCAGCAGCCGCGCCTTCTCCGGCGAGCTGGGCCGCTCGGGATAGGCGTGCACGGGCGTGCCGCCCGCCAGCCCCCGGCCCGCCAGCCACGCCTTGGCCGCCTCGGGCGGGCCGCCGTCGCCCGCCATCAGATAGACGTCCTTGCCCTCATGGCTGCCGACGTGCGCGAACAGCTCCGCATACCGGCCCGCGGTGCGGTACACGTCCTCCGAGACCGCCAGACAGTCCGGCGGCGTCGCCTTCTCCAGATGCGCGGCCAGATTGATGTCGGGGGAGTGGATGGTGCCGGTCCGGCCCTCGCCGGTGTGCCGGATCGCCCCCTTGTGCACCGCCATCCGCACATGCAGCTCGCCGTCCACCCCCGCCTGCGCGAACTCGTCCCGCAGATGCCGCAGATCGAGGGTGAGAAACGCCCGGGCCGCCTCCAGCGCTACATCCCGGGCGACGCTCTCGCTGTCGTCGTGGATCGCGAAGAACCCGCCGTCCCCGCGCCAGTTCCACAGATCACTGCGGGCACAGCGGTGCCGTGCGGAGACCTGGCCGATCCGCGCCCGCATCCGCTCCCGCAGCAGATCGAAGCCGTGGGCGGCCCGGTCCCTGGGATTCGAGCGGACGATCGTCGAATAGCCGGAGGTGTCGACGAAGACCAGATACACCTGGTCGTAGGTCCGGTCCGCCTCGAACTGATCGCTCACGACGCGCTCCCCCTCCCGCCGCCGGTCTCCCCGAACCGGCGGACCCCGGCCCACGCTAACCCCTCACGGGGGCCCTCACACCAGACCGCGCTCGACCGCGCCGCGCTCCACACAGAACTCGTTGCCCTCGGGATCGGCCATCACGACCCACCCCATCCCGTCGTCCGTGCGCCGGTCGTCCACGGTCCGCGCGCCGAGCCCGAGCAGCCGCCGCACCTCCTCGTCCGTGATCGCGCAGCCGGTCAGCTGGGACCAGAACCGCGCCAGGGCGTACGGGTCGTGGGCGTCGAAGGAGATGTGCCGGACGGGGCTGAGATACGCCATGCGGTTCCTCCGGTGGGGACGGGGGACCAGGGGCGATTGCCCTGATCCGCCGTCAACCTACCGCCGGGCACTGACACTCGGCCCGCTCAGCGCACATGCCCGTAACTGATCTTCGTGGTCCAGATCCGCTCCAGCCGCACCACCGTGCCCGCCTTCGGCGCGTGCCAGATCCGGCCGCTGCCCGCGTAGAGGCCCACGTGGTACACGCTGCCGCCGGAATGGAAGAAGACCAGGTCACCGCCCTTGCGGGCGGAGGCCTTGACGTGGCGGGTGCGGTTGTACTGGGCGGCGGCGGTGCGCGGCAGCCGCTTCCCGGCCCGCTTGTACGCGTACTGGGTGAGCCCCGAGCAGTCGAAGCGGCGGGGCCCCGCCGCGCCGTACACATAGGGCGCGCCCTTCTTCGACGCCGCGATCCGCAGCGCCTTGACCGCCACGGTCGCCGCGTCGGCCTGCTGTGGCAGCGCGGGCACCGTCACGGTGCTGCCGACTGCGGCGGCGGTGAGGGCCGAGACGGCACCGGCCCGGGAGACCATTCTGGGGATCCGTATGTGCGCGGTCATCTCGCACACCACCCTTCGGTGACCGGGTTTCGGTCGTTCCCAGGGATGGTCGCCCGCCGAGGCCGCCGGTTCCGAGCCGAGCGGGCGGGGTGTGAGGGTGGTCACGGCTCCGCCGTTCGGGTGACCGGGGCGGGCCGTGGCCCGGGCTCCGGCCTGCGGCGACGGCGCTATCGGCGACGGCGGCCGCAAGCCGGGGGCGGCGGCGGGCCGGGATCCGGACTGCGCCGTTCGGGCGACGCCGCGAGGCCCCGGGACCGACTCGGCGCGGCGGGCGAACGGCGGCGGCCCCGGGCTCAGCGCGGTGAGACGGTCGGCAGCGTCACCCGCTCGGCGCGCCGCTCCCCGTCCAGCACCCGCAGCGCCCGGGCCAGCGTCGCCGTGTGCAGCTCGCTCTCGCCCCGGTCGTGCATCCTCGCCAGCGCGTCCCGCAGCGCGATGGCCTTCCCGACCAGCGCCTGGGCGGCGCGCAGCCCGCTGTAGGTGTCATGGCCACGGGCGGGATTGATCCGGCCGAGCAGATCGACCGCTTCCAGATAGCCGTCCACGAGGTCTCCCTCGGCCCGGGTCAGCGCGGGCAGCGGGGGCAGTTCCGGCGGAAGCATCGGCACACTCACCTCTCCCCGGGCAGCGAACCCGGACGCTTACGGCTCTCGGTGACCCCGTCCACCAGCCCGTACGCCACCGCCGCCGCGGCGTCGAAAATCCGGTCGCGGTCGATGTCCGCGCGGATCCGCTCGGCGCTCTGGCCGGTGTGCCGCACCAGCAGCTCCTCCAGCAGCGCCTGCGTCCGCAGCAGCTCGGCGGCCTGGATCTCCAGGTCCGAGGTGGTGCCCTCGACGGGCTCGCTGAACGCCGCCTGGTGGATGAGCACCCGCGCGCCCGGCAGCGCCAGCCGCTTGCCCGGCGCCCCGGCGGCGAGCAGCACGGCGGCCGCCGACGCGGCCTGGCCCAGGCAGATGGTCTCGATGTCGCAGGTCACGAAGCGCATCGTGTCGTAGATCGCCGTCATCGCGCCGAACGAGCCGCCCGGGGAGTTGATGTACAGCGAGACATCCTGGTCGGGCCCGGCGTGTTCGAGGTGGATGAGCTGCGCGATCACATCGTTGGCGGCCGTGTCGTCGATGGGCGTGCCGAGGAAGACGATGCGCTCGGAGAGCAGCTTCGAATAGGGGTCCATGGTGCGCACGCCGGTGCTGGTGCGCTCGGTGAACTCGGGCAGGACATAGCGCGCGGCAGGTCGTTCCATCGCGGTCACCTCTGGGACTCGGCTCTGTGAAAAATGTACAGGATGTACGTCCCGTACGATGGGGAGCATGGCGTACGAGATTCCGGTGACGCAAGCCCGGGCGGAGCTGGCGGAGCTGATCAACCGCGTGGTCTACGGCGGTGAGCGGGTGGTCCTCACCCGGCATGGAAAGCCGCTGGTGGCCCTCGTGTCCTCGGCTGACCTGCAACGACTCGACGCGATCGAGGCGGAGGCGGAGGAGCAGGTGATCAGTACGGTGTCGGCGATGCGCCCGACCTCGTCCGCTCCCGGCGAACGGCGGCGCTTCGGTATCGCGGCAGAACACCGCGGCCCGGACGCCGGGGATCGGCGTCCGGGCCGCGAATGATGCGGGTCCCTAGCGGGTCCTGAGGGGCTGGATCAGGAGCTGAGCTGCCAGACCGCGTGGGCGATGGCGTCGCTGTTGCGGTCCAGCGCGGTGTCGTCGACGTTGGACGTCTTGTCGCACGCGGAGTGGTAGCACGGGTCGAACGGCTCGCCCGCCTCGCCGCCCCACTGGTCCGCCTGCGCCTGGGTCTTGGCGGTCTCGGCGCCGGTGAACAGCCCGCCGACCCGCACCCCGGCGTCCTTGAACGGGGCGTGGTCCGAGCGGCCGTCGCCCTCGGTCTCCTTCTCGGTCGCGATGTCCTTGGCCGCGTACCAGTCCTTGAAGACCTTCTCCAGCTCCGGGTCGTCGTCGTAGACGAAGTAACCGGGGTTGGGGGAGCCGAGCATGTCGAAGTTCAGATACGAGTCGATCTTCGACTTCTCGTCCGACTTCAGGCTGTCCACGTAGTGCGTGGAGCCGACCATGCCGTCCTCCTCGTCGCCCCACCAGGCGAACCGCAGATGCTTGGTGGGCTTGAGGTCGGCCTTGGCCACGGCGAGCGCGACCTCCAGGATCGCGGCGGAGCCCGATCCGTTGTCGTTGATGCCGGGGCCCGCCTCGACCGAGTCGAGATGCGATCCGGCCATGAGCACCTGGTCGGCGCTGCCGCCCGGCCAGTCGGCGACCAGGTTGTAGCCCTTCGCACTGCCGGAGGTGAACTCCTGGACGCCAGTTTTGAACCCCGCCGCGTCCAGCTTGCCCTTGATGTAGTCCAGGGACGCCCGGTAGCCGGGCTGGCCGTGGGCGCGGTTGCCGCCGTTCTCGTCGGCGATCGACTGCAGCTTGCCGAGGTCGGCCTTGACGGCCGCCACGTCGATGTCCGGTGCGGCGGCCCGGGGTGAGGCGGCCGCCCCGGCTCCCGGTGCGCCGCCCAGCAGGGCGGCGGCGACGGCGGCACAGGTTCCGGCCGCGAGCGCGCCGCGGCGGATCAGCACTATTCGGTTCACAGATGGCTCCATGAGTGTGGGGGGTTGGAGCGAAGCTGATGGATCATGTGATGCGCACATGAGGATCATGGGTGGGCCGCACGATCGTCAAGGGTCATCCGCCGGGACCGCCGCATATCCGTTAACGCCACCGAAACGCCACGGAACTAGCCTGCGGACACCGAGGGCGAGGATGAGGTGGAGAAACGTGCACTTGACGCCGCACGAGCAGGAACGGCTGCTCATCCATGTGGCCGCCGACGTGGCTGAAAAGCGTCGGGCACGGGGCGTGTCGCTCAACCACCCCGAAGCCATCGCACTGATCACCGTGCACATCCTGGAAGGCGCCCGGGACGGCCGTACCGTCGCCGAACTGATGGCCTCCGGCCGCAAGGTGGTCACCCGGGACGAGGTCATGGAGGGCGTCCCCGAGATGATCCACGACGTCCAGGTCGAGGCCACCTTCCCGGACGGCACCAAGCTCGTCACCGTCCACCAGCCGATCGTCTGACGGGAGACGGCGTTCCATGATCCCCGGAGAGATCCTTTACGCGGACGAGCCGGTACGGCTCAACGAAGGGCGGCCGGTCATCCGGCTCACCGTGCTCAACGCGGCCGACCGGCCGGTCCAGGTCGGCTCCCACTACCACTTCGCCGAGGCCAACCCGGGCCTTACGTTCGACCGCGCCGCGGCCCGTGGCCACCGGCTGCACATCGCGGCGGGCACCGCCGTGCGCTTCGAACCGGGCCTCCCCGTCGAGGTGGAGCTGGTGCCACTGGCGGGCGCGCGGGTCGTCCCCGGGCTGCGCGGCGAGAGCGGAGGCGCGCTGTGACGGAGCTGAGCCGCGCCACGTACGCGGACCTGTTCGGACCGACGGCCGGGGATCGTATACGGCTCGCCGACACCGACCTGGTGGTCGAGATCGAGGAGGACCGCTGCGGCGGCCCCGGCCGCTCCGGCGACGAGGCGGTCTTCGGCGGCGGCAAGGTGATCCGCGAGTCCATGGGCCAGGCCAGGACGACCCGCGCCGAGGGCGCCCCCGACACGGTGATCACCGGTGCCGTGGTGCTCGACCACTGGGGCGTGGTCAAGGCCGACGTCGGGCTGCGGGACGGCCGTATCACCGCGCTCGGCAAGGCCGGGAACCCCGACACCATGGACGGTGTCCACCCCGATCTCGTCATCGGGCCCGAGACCGAGGTCATCGCGGGCAACGGCCGGATCCTCACCGCGGGCGCCATCGACGCCCACGTCCACTTCATCTCCCCGACCCTCGTCGACCAGGCGCTGTCCTCGGGCATCACCACCCTGGTCGGCGGCGGCACCGGGCCCGCCGAGGGCACCAAGGCGACCACCATCACCCCCGGCCCCTGGCATCTGGCCCGGATGTTCGAGGCGCTGGAGGCGTACCCCGTCAACATCGGGCTGCTCGGCAAGGGCAACACCGTCTCGCGGGACGGCATGTGGTCCCAACTGCGCGGCGGGGCCCTCGGATTCAAGATCCACGAGGACTGGGGCGCGACCCCCGCCGCGATCGACGCCTGCCTCGGCGTCTGCGAGGAGAGCGGCGCCCAGCTCGCCATCCACACCGACACCCTCAACGAGGCCGGGTTCGTCGCCGACACCCTCGCCGCGATCGCCGGACGCTCCATCCACGCGTACCACACCGAGGGCGCGGGCGGCGGGCACGCGCCCGACATCATCACCGTGGTCTCCCAGCCGAACGTGCTGCCCAGCTCCACCAATCCGACCCGGCCGCACACCGTGAACACGGTCGAGGAACACCTCGACATGCTGATGGTCTGCCACCATCTGAACCCGGCGGTCCCCGAGGACCTCGCCTTCGCCGAATCCCGCATCCGGCCCGGCACCATCGCGGCCGAGGACATCCTGCACGACCTCGGCGCCATCTCGATCATCTCCTCCGACTCCCAGGCCATGGGCCGCATCGGCGAAGTCATCCTGCGGACCTGGCAGACCGCGCACGTGATGAAGCGGCGCCGGGGTGCCCTGCCGGGGGACGGGCGGGCGGACAACCGGCGGGCGCGGCGGTACGTCGCCAAATACACCATCAACCCGGCGGTGGCGCAGGGCCTCGACGGCGAGATCGGCTCCGTGGAGCCGGGGAAACTGGCCGACCTGGTGCTGTGGGAGCCCGCCTTCTTCGGCGTCAAGCCGCACCTGGTGCTCAAGGGTGGGCAGATCGCGTACGCGCAGATGGGCGACGCCAACGCGTCCATCCCCACCCCGCAACCCGTGCTGCCCCGGCCCATGTTCGGCGCGATGGGCCGCGCCCCGGCCGCCAACTCCCTCAACTTCGTGACGCGAACCGCCCTGGACGACGGCCTGCCGGACCGCCTCGGCCTCGGGAAGCGCTTCGTGCCGATCCGTGGGACGCGCGGGGTGACCAAGGCGGACATGCGCGAGAACGACGCGATGCCACGGGTGGAGGTCGACCCGGACACCTTCACGGTCACCATCGACGGCACCCCCGTCGACCCGGCCCCGGCGGCCGAACTCCCCATGGCCCAGCGGTACTTCCTCTTCTGACCGCGATGACCATGGACGACACCATGCCGATGCCCCCGCGCCAGCCCGTGCCCGGCGCGGCCGCCACGTCTCCCAGCGGGGCCGCGCCATCGCCCCCGGGCGGGGCGCCGCCCGCAGCGCTTGGTGCGGGCGCGCCCATGGCTGGGGCTGGGGCCGCGTCGGCGGTGCCCGGTGGGGTTGTGCCCGTGGCGCCCGGTGGGGTGCTGCCCGCGATGCCTGGTGCGGGTTCGCCCGTGGCCCCGGCTGGGGTTGTGCCGATGGCCCTCGGCGGAGCTGTGTCCCCTGCGCCGGGCGGGGCCGCGCCGGTGGCGCCGGGTGGGATTGCGCCAGCGGCGCGGGACGGGGTTGCTCCTGCGGGGCCCGAGAGGCCCGATGAGGCTGCGCCTGGCGGGATGGCGCCCGTCGCGCCCGACGCGGGTTCGCCTGCGGCTCGGGTGGAGGCTGTGCCGCAGGCGTCCGGCGGGGCTGCGGCCGTTGCTCCTAGTGCGGGTTCGCCTGCGGCTCGGGCGGGGGCCGCGTCGGCGGCCGCCTCCGACGGGGCTGCGCCCGCAGCCCTTGGCGCGGGCTCGCCCCCGGCTTCGGCTGGGGCCGCCCCGCTGGCCCCCATCGGGGGTGCGCTCTCGGGGGCTGGCGAGGTCGCGGCCGCTGCGTCTGGCGCGGGTTCGCCTGCGGCAGGGGCTGGGGCCGTGGCGGTTGCGCCCGATGGGGCTGCGCCCGTGGGGCCGGGCGGGGGTGTGCTCGTGGGGCCGGATGCGGGTTTGTCCGTGGCGCCGGGTGGGGCTTCGGCTGGGGCTGTGCCGCAGGCGTCCGGTGGGGCTGCGCCCCCGGCGTTCGGCGAAGGGGAGGGGGCTAGGGACCGGTCCCCGGGCGCGGGGGGACACGGCCTTGCCGCGTTGCTCATCCTCGCCGACGGGCGCTTTCCGGCCGGAGGGCACGCTCACTCCGGCGGGGTCGAAGGCGCCGTCAAGGCCGGGCGCGTCCAGGACCCGGTCTCCCTGGAGGCGTTCTGCCGGGGGCGGTTGCATACGGCCGGGCTCACCGCCGCCGCGCTCGCCGCCGCGGCCGCCGCCGGGGTGGATCCGCTCGTGCTCGACGAGGCCGCCGACGCCCGGACCCCCGCCCCCGCGCTGCGCGCCACCGCGCGGCGGCTCGGGCGACAGCTGATGCGGGCCGCGCGCGCCACCTGGCCCTCGCCCGAGCTGGACGCCCTCGCCGCCGCCCGGCCGCGCGGCGCCCACCAGCCCGTCGTCCAGGGGTTGGCCGCGCGCGCCGCCGGGCTCGGCCCCACGGCCGCCGCGTACGCCGCCGCGTACGAGTCGGCCGGGGGACCGGCGTCCGCCGCCGTACGGTTGCTCAGCCTCGACCCGTTCGACGCCACCGGCGTCCTCGCCCGCCTTGCCCCCGAGATCGACCAGGTCGCCGCCCGCGCCGCCGAGGCGGCGCACCGGGCGCTGACCGAGGGGCCCGGCATCCTGCCCGCCGCCTCGGCGCCGCTGCTCGACATCGCCGCCGAGCAGCACGCCGCCTGGCCCGTACGCCTCTTCGCCTCATGACACGCCACCCCGGAGCCGCCATGCACCTCGACCACCCCGAGACCTACCCGCAGCGCCACACCCACGGCGCCGACCCCCGCCGCCCCGACGGCACCCGCCGGGCGCTGCGCGTCGGGCTCGGCGGACCGGTCGGCTCCGGCAAGACCGCGACCGTCGCCGCCCTGTGCCGGGCGCTGCGGGACGAGTTGTCGATCGCCGTCGTCACCAACGACATCTACACCCGCGAGGACGCCGAGTTCCTGCTGCGCAACGCGGTGCTGCCAGCGGAGCGCATCGCCGCCGTGGAGACCGGCGCCTGCCCGCACACCGCGATCCGTGACGACATCTCCGCCAACCTCGAAGCGGTCGAGGACCTGGAGGAGAGCGTCGGCCCGCTCGACCTCGTGCTGGTCGAGTCCGGTGGCGACAACCTCACCGCGACCTTCTCCAAGGGCCTGGTCGACGCGCAGGTGTTCGTCATCGACGTCGCGGGCGGCGACGACATCCCGCGCAAGGGCGGCCCGGGCGTGACGACGGCCGACCTCCTCGTCGTCAACAAGACCGACCTCGCCCCGTACGTCGGGTCCGACCTGGAGCGCATGGCGCGCGACGCCAAGGAGCAGCGCGGCGAACTGCCCGTCGCCTTCACCTCCCTGGTCGCGCCGGACGGCGTCCGTCCGATCGCCGACTGGGTACGAGAGCGGCTGGCCGCCTGGGCGGCGGCGTGACGGACACCGCCGTACGCGCCGCCGCCCGCCTCGTCGCCGTCGCGGACGGCCGCGGCGGCACCGCGCTGCCCGTGCTGGCCGGGGACGGGCCGCTCGCCCTGCGGCGGACCCGGGCGACCGGCGACGGCGCGGCGTGCGTCACCGTGGTCGGCGCGATGAGCGCCCCGCTCGGCGGCGACCACCTCGCGCTGACCGCGAGCATCGGCCCCGGCGCCCGGCTCCGCGTCGGCTCGGCGGCCGCCACGCTCGCGCTGCCCGGCCGCTCCGCCGAGCCCGCCCACTACGCGGTCCGGCTGACCGTCGCGGACGGCGCCACCCTGCACTGGCTGCCGGAACCCCTGATCTCCGCCCACGGCAGCGATCTGCGCATGACGACCACCGTCGAACTCGCCCCCACCGCCCGCCTGGTGCTGCGCGAGGAGCAGATCCTCGGCCGCTCCGGCGAGCCCCCGGGGCGGCTGACCAGCCGCCTCACCGTGCACCGCGCGGGGCGCCCGCTGCTGGACCAGGAGCTGTCGTACGGCCCCGGCGCGCCCGGCTGGGACGGCGGCGCGGTGCTCGGCGGGCACCGGGCGGCCGGTCAACTCCTCGTGGTCGACCCGGCGTTCGACCACGACCCCGTACCGCCCCGTCTGCTCGGCGACACGGCCATCATCACCCCGCTCGCCGGGCCCGCCGCCCTGGTCAGCGCGGTGGCCACGGACGGCCTGCGGCTGCGCCGGATGCTGGACGAGGCATCGGACGAGGCGTCGCTCAGCCCGATGCCGGGGCGATGTCCCGTACGAACACCGGCTTGAGCCGCTTCTCCGGCAGCGCCTCCGGCAGTTGCTCCCAGTCCAGGACATGGGAGACGACGCGCTCGGGCGCGACCTTCCCGGAACCGGCGAGTTCGAGCGCGTCGGGCAGATGGCTGCGGACGTTGTCCCGGGCGACGCGCAGGGTGACGCCGGTGAGGTACATGTCGAGCAGCGGCAGCTCGCCGGGCCGGAAGTGGTTGCCCGCGCTCTCGCAGACGCCCTCGGGGGCGAGCGAGGTGAGGGCCAGGGCGAGCTGGTCGACGCGCCCGGTGGCCTCGACGGCGATGTCGAAGCCGTGCCGGACCGGCTCGATCGCCTCGGCGGTACGGGCGCCGTAGCTCGTCGCGAGCTTCCGGTGCTCCGGGTCGGGGTCGACGTACAGCACGTCGGAGGCGCCGAGCGCGCGGGCGACGTCGCACACGTACAGCCCGATGCTGCCCCGCGCGACGACCAGCACCCGCGCTCCCGGGCGGGCCGCCAGATGCGGGGCGACCAGGCGCCGCGCGAGGGACCAGTTGTCGCTGGCCGAGGCCATGGCGATGGGGTCGAGCCCCGGCGGCAGCGGGACCAGCATGGCGTCCGCGTACGGCACGCGCACCAGGTCGGAGAAGAGCCCGCCCCAACTGCCGCCGATCGGCGCGCCGTACATCGCCATGTGCGGCACGGACGTGCAGTGGGCGGTCAGCCCGGCGCGGCAGTGGTCGCAGTCGCCGCAGTTGATGGACCAGGGCACGACGACGAGATCGCCGGGCGCGGCGCCGGTCACCGCGTCGCCGACGTCCACGACGCGGGCCACGCATTCGTGGCCGAGCGGGAACGGGGGATCAACGAAGCCGTGCCCGGCGAGGATCGCCGAGTCCACGTCGCAGGCGGTGGCGGCCACCGGTGCGACGATCGCGTCCCGGCCGGACTCCAGCCGGGGATCGGGCGCCTCGCGCCATTCGACGGTGTGCCGTGCGACGTACGTCAGTTCACGCATCCGCGGACCCCTCCCGGCTCTGGCGGGCCAGGGCGACCAGGTCGGCGTACCGGATGACCGATCCACCGGCGCCCCAGGTGCCGTCCGGCTGCTCGTGGATCAGCACCCACACCCGCTGCGCCTCGTCGGGGGAGAGCCCGGCGGCCTTCAGCACGGCCTGGGTCGCGTCCTCGACCAGACCGGTCTTGCGGCGCTCCTCGGTGAGCGCACCGGTCGGGACGGTCAGCCGGATCATCGGCATGGCTGTTCCTCAGCTCTCAACTATGACAGTCGTTATAACGCGACGTCACGCTAGACTATGACGAGCGTTATAGCCAGAGGGTGGAGTGAGCATGACCAAGAGCGGCGGCCCGCAGGCCCGGCAGCGGATCGTGGCCGGTGCCGCCGACATGATCAGTCGGCGCGGCCTGAACGCCACGAGCATCCGCGAGATGGCCAAGCACGCGCGGGCGCCGCTCGGCTCCACGTACCACTACTTCCCCGAGGGCAAGCAGCAGTTGGCCACCGAGGCCGTCCGGTACGCGGGCGAGACCGTGGCCCGCATCCTCCGCGAGGAGCTGGAGGCGGGCCCGGCCGCGGGGCTGCGGGCGTTCCTCGCCCTGTGGCGCGGGATCGTCATCGACACCGATTTCCGGGCCGGTTGCCCGGTTCTGGCCGTCTCCATCGAGGAGCCCCCGCCCGGCGAGATCCCGCCCGCCCTGGCGGCCGCAGCGGCCGTTTTCGACGACTGGGAGCGGCTGCTGGCCGCCTCCCTCCGGGAGCACGGCGCCGCGCCCGCGCAGGCGGAGCAGCTCGCGACGCTCGTCGTCGCGGCCGTCGAGGGAACCGTGGCCATGTGCCGCGCCAAGCGCAGCGTTCAGCCCCTCGATCACACCGCCGAGCAGCTTCAGGCCCTCATCGCCGCCGTGATCGAAGGCTGAGCGGGCTGTGAAGGTGACGTGTTGATAAAGAAACGGTGGTTTGCCCTGTACTCAGCGGTAAGCGAGGCGCGAGGATCCTCCTGACACTCTGTGATCATCGCCGCACGGGCGGCGCGACAAAGCAGGGGGATTACTACGTGAAACGCACAGCACTCTTCGGCGTGGCCGGCGGCGTGATGACCGGTGCGCTGATAACCGGTGCGCTGGCCGCCCCCACGGCGGGGGCGTCGGAGCCCACGCGGACGCCGGGGGGCGTCGCCGAGGCCCGCGGGGCGGCCATCGCCGCGGCCCGGGCCGCGAAGACGGGCATCGACTGGACGGACTGTCCCGCCGACTGGAACCTGGCCAAGCCCATCCAGTGCGGCTATGTGACCGTTCCGCTCGACTACGCCAAGCCGAACGGACGCACCATCAAGATCGCGGTAGACCGCGCGGTCAGCACCGGGACCGCCTCCGAGCGGCAGGGTTCGCTGATCTACAACCCGGGCGGACCGGGCGGCTCCGGGCTGCGGTTCCCGACCCGGGTCACCAACAAGAACCCGCTGTGGACGAAGACTTCGAAGGCGTACGACTTCGTCGGCTTCGACCCGCGCGGGGTCGGCCACTCGGCCGCCATCTCCTGTGTCGACCCGCAGGAGTACGTCAAGGCGCCCAAGGCGGACCCGGTACCCGACAGCGAGGCGGACAAGCGGGCGCAGCGCAAGCTCGCCAAGGAGTACGCGGAGGGGTGCGAGGAGCGCAGCGGCTGGATGCTGCCGCATATGACGACGCCCAACACCGCCCGCGACATCGACGTCATCCGGGCCGCGCTCGGCGACAAGAAGCTCAACTACCTGGGCGTGTCCTACGGGACGTACATCGGCGGGGTCTACGCGACGCTCTTCCCGGACCATGTGCGCCGCCTGGTCGTGGACTCCGTGGTCAACCCCTCGCGGGAGAAGATCTGGTACCAGGCCAACCTGGACCAGGACGTCGCGTTCGAGATGCGCTGGGACGACTGGAAGGCGTGGGTCGCCAAGAACGACGCGGCCTACCACCTCGGCGACACCCCGGAGAAGGTCCAGGCGCGGTGGGAGAAGCTGCGCGCGGCCGCCAAGAAGAAGCCGATCGGCGGGGTCGTCGGCCCGGCCGAGCTGCTCGGCTTCTTCCAGAGCGCGCCGTACTACGACTCGTCGTGGGCCACGGTCGCCCAGGTGTGGAGCGACTACCTGGCCGGTGACGAGAAGGCGCTCGTCGAGGCCGCGGGCCCGGACCTGTCCGACACCGCGGGCAACATCGCCTCGGAGAACGGCAACGCGGTGTACACCGCCGTGGAGTGCGCCGACGCCAAGTGGCCGACCAGCTGGCGGAAGTGGGACCGGGACAACACCCGGCTGCACCGCGACTACCCCTTCCTGACCTGGTCCAACGCCTGGATGAACCTGCCGTGCGCCACCTGGCCGTCGAAGCAGCACACCCCGCTGGAGGTCGGCGCGGGCAAGGGGCTGCCGAAGACGCTCATCGTGCAGAGCACCCGTGACGCCGCGACCCCGTACGAGGGCGCGGTCGAGCTGCACAAGCGGCTCAAGGGGTCGCGTCTGATCACGGAGAAGGACGCCGGTTCGCACGGCGTCACCGGGCTGGTCAACGCCTGCGTCAACGACCGGGTGGACGCCTACCTGCTCAAGGGCACGGTGGACGCCAAGGACGTGACGTGCGCTCCGCACGCCACTCCGAAGCCCGCGAAGACCGGCACGGCCGCTAAGGCCGCCGGGGCCGTCTCGTAACGGTCGGCCGGGCCCGCTTCCGTACGAGTCGGCGCGTACGGAAGCGGGCCCACCACGGCGGCCGTCCCACCCGGGGCGGCCGCCGTTCGTATGTCCGGGAAAACTGCCGACTGTACAACTCGCCGCCGAGTCCGGCGAGTCGGCGCATGATGTCCGTAATCACCGTGTATGCGCCACAAGTTGGCGGTGTGGGGTTTCGAGTTCTCCAGGGGTGTGAGCGAATGCGATCGCTTTTTTACGCCCACGGAATTCACCCCCTGAATTTGTTACCAAGAAAAAATCATCGTCATTTCGGGATGTGCCATAACCGCTATGCTCCAGGGCCCATAGCGAGTTCTTCGCACGTATTTTCTCCCGCTGCTTTTAAGGAAGCCGATGGTTTTCGCCGGCGCGTCACCTGGAGGCCGACGGCCCGCCTCCGTGCTCGTATGGCTCATCCCTCCCGCCGCGATGGCGGCCTGCGCGGCGCTCGCCGTGACCGTGGTGTCCGCCGGAGCGCGGGCCACGGTCGCCGCGTGCGGCGCGGCGGCGACGCTCGCGGTGGCCTTCGCGGCGGCCGAGGCGGCCCGCCGCGGCCGCCGGATCGGCAGGCTGCGCGCCCGGCTCGCCGAACAGGACGCCGCGTACCAACGGCGCCTGGCCCACCAGGAGACGGAGACCCGGCGGCTGGCCCAGGAGGTGCTGCCCGCCGCTGTGGCCCGGCTGCAGCGCGGGGCCGAGGTCGACGTCGTCATGCGGAGCATCGAGCCCTCGCCCGTCCTCGACCCGGACTTCGAGTCCGCGCACCTGGCCGTCCTGCGGTCGGTGCTGGAGATCGTGCGGGCCGAGGAGGACCTGCGGGACGCGGCCGGGCGGGCGTTCGTCAACATCGCCCGCCGGGTGCAGGCCATCGTCCACCAACAGGCCATGGACATGCGGGACATGGAGGACAAGCACGGGGCCGCCCCCGAGGTCTTCCACGATCTGCTCCACCTCGACCACGGCAACGCCCTGATCGGCCGCCTCGCCGACTCCATCTCCGTACTGGGCGGCTCCCGCCCCGGCCGCCAGTGGCGCAACCCGGTGCCGCTCTACAACGTGCTGCGCGGCGCCATGTCCCGCATCCTCGAATACCGGCGGGTGGATCTGCACTCGGTGGCCGACGTCGGCATCGTCGGCCCGTCCGTGGAGCCGCTGATCCACGCCCTGGCCGAACTGCTCGACAACGCCACGCGCTACTCCCCGCCCAAGACCCGGGTGCATCTGACCGCCGTCGAGGTCCAGTCCGGGGTCGCGGTCGAGATCGAGGACGCCGGGGTCGGCCTCTCGGAGGAGAGCCGCAGGCGGACCGAGTACGTACTCGACCAGGCGGGCACCGGCTTCGACCTCGACGACCTCGGCGAGACGCCCCGGCTGGGCCTGGCCGTGGTCGGCCGCCTCGCCGTGAAGTACCGGTTCCAGGTCTCGCTGCGGCCCTCCGCGTACGGCGGCGTCCGCGCGGTGCTCGTCGTCCCGCAGGACGTCATCTGCCCCACCCCCGCCCCCGGCGGCGCCATCGCCCGGGCCCAGAAGCTGCCGCCGCCCAAGCCCATCAAGCGCGCCGCGCCCTATCCGCCGCTGCCCGACAACATCACAGGACCGGTCGCCCACGACCACAACGGCATCCGCCACAACACCGCCGGACTGCCCCAGCGCCGCCGCCGGATGCCGACCGTGACCCCGCCCATCCGGATCCAGGCCGACCCGGAGCCCGCCCCGGCGGGCCCCCCGGCCCCGGCCGAGCCGCCCGTACAGCCGGGCATGTGGCTGGCCGCGTTCACCAAGGCCGTCTCCGGCGAGGCGGATCCGGTGGACACCTCCGGCCACCGGTACGGCGAAGAGCCGTCGGACACGTCGCACGCCTGGGACAACGCCTCGGATAAGGGTGAGTAGCAAGTGACGCAAGCGCGGTTCAACATGGACTGGATGCTCCGGGACCTCGCCAAGAGCGTTCCGCAGACCCGCCACGTGGTCCTGCTGTCCTCGGACGGCCTGTGCATGGCCCAGGTCGGTACGGACGGGGACACCGCCGACCGGCTGGCCGCCGCCTGCGCGGGGCTGCAGAGCCTGTCGACGGCGATCGCCGCCGAATTCCCCACCGGCGACGGGCGGATGCGGCTGGTGGTCATCGAGGTCGACGGCGGCTTCTTCTATCTGATGGCGGCCGGGACCAGCTCCTACCTCGCCGTCCTCGCCGAGGACGGCGTGGACGCCGGGCTGATGGGCCAGTGCATGAGAGACCTGGTCGCCCGGCTCGGCGAACATCTCAGCAGCCCGCCACGGGCCGACGGACGCTTCACATGAGCCGGACCGGAAAGGGCGCCGACGAAGGCGGCCCCGAACGGCTCTACATGGTCGACGGCGGCGCCCCCGGCCGGTCCGCGCGGGCGGACACCATCGAACTGGTCAGCCTGATCGTGGCCCGGACCGAACCCGAGCCCGGCATGCTGCCCGAGGCCGCCGCCGTGCTGAGGATGTGCCACTTCCCGCTCTCCGTGGCCGAGATCTCCGCGTACCTGACCCTGCCCGTCAGCACCGTGACCGTACTCCTCGCGGACCTGCTCGCCCACCAGCGGGTGGAGGCCAGGTCCCCGGTCCCGGCCGCCGTGCTGCCCGACACCGAACTCCTCCAAGCGGTGATGCATGGACTACAGAACCTCTGAGACGCTCGCCGGACCCCGCAGCGAGGACACCCTCCCGGCCTCCGCCACCGCGGCCGTCAAGATCGTGATCGTCGGCGGATTCGGCGTCGGCAAGACCACCATGGTCGGCTCGGTGAGCGAGATCCGCCCGCTGACCACCGAGGAGACGATGACCCAGGCCGGGGTCGGCGTCGACGACATCGCCGGGGTGGAGCGCAAGACCGAGACCACCGTGGCCATGGACTTCGGCCGGATCAGCCTCAACGAACGGCTGGTGCTCTACCTCTTCGGCACCCCCGGCCAGGAGCGCTTCTGGTTCCTGTGGAACGGCCTCTTCGAGGGCGCGCTCGGGGCCGTCGTCCTCGTCGACACCCGCCGCCTGGAGGTCAGCTTCGACGTCCTGGGGCGGCTGGAGGAGCGCGGCGTCCCCTTCGTCGTCGCCATCAACGCCTTCCCCGGGGCGCCCGCCCACCCCGTCGAACGGCTGCGCGCGGCCCTGGACCTGCCCGACACCGTCCCCATCATCGACTGCGACGCCCGCGACCGCGCCTCCAGCCGCGACACCCTCCTCAGCCTCGTGCGCTATCTGCAGCACCTCACCACCGTGACCCCGGAGACACCGTGACCCCTCCTCCCGACCAGTGCCCCGCCCACGCCCGGAGCCCCCTCGCCGGTGTGGTGGACCTCTTCGGATCCGAGAACGAGAAGGACCCGATGGGCCTGTACGAGCGGCTGCGCACCGAACACGGACCGGTGGCCCCGGTGCGGCTCGGCGGCGACGTACCGGCCTGGCTGCTGCTGGGCTACCGCGAGAACCTGGAGGTCGCCCGCACCCCCTCCCGCTTCTCCCGCGACTCCCGGTACTGGAGCGCCTGGGCGGAGGGCCGCATCCCGGACGACTCGCCGCTGCTCCCCGTGGTCGGCTGGCAGCCCATGTGCACCTTCGCCGACGGCGACGAGCACGAGAGGCTGCGCGCCGCGCTCACCGACAGCATGAACCGCGTCGACCGCCGCGGCATCCGCCGCCACATCACCCGCTTCACCCATCAGCTGGTCAACGACTTCTGCGCCGACGGACAGGCCGAACTGGTCACCGGATTCGCCCAGCGGCTGCCCATGCTCGTCCTCACCCAGCTGCTCGGCATGCCCGACGAGTACGGCCCCCGGCTGGTCGAGGCCACCCGCGACCTGATGAAGGGCTCCGACACGGCCCTGCGCAGCGACCAGTACGTCACCGACACCCTCCGCCAGCTCGTCGAGCGCAAGCGCGCCGAACCCGGCAGCGACCTCGCGTCCTGGCTGCTGAGCCACCCCTCCCAACTCACCGAGGAGGAGGTCGTCCAGCATCTGCGGCTCGTGCTCCTCACCGGCAACGAGACCACCACCAACCTCATGGCCAACACGCTGCGCATGGTCCTCACCGACCCGCGCTTCCGCGCCTCCCTGGCGGGCGGTCACATGACCCTGCCGGACGCCATCGAGCACGTGCTGTGGAACGAACCGCCGCTCACCGTCATCCCCGGCCGCTGGGCCACCGGCGACACCGAACTCGGCGGACGGCAGATCAAGGCCGGGGACATGCTGCTGCTCGGCCTCGCCGCCGGGAACGTCGACCCCGCCATCCGCCCCGACCTCGGCGCGCCCATGTACGGCAACCGCTCGCACCTGTCGTTCAGCGGCGGCCCGCACGAGTGCCCCGGCCAGGACATCGGCCGCGCCATCGCGGACACCGCCATCGACACCCTGCTGCTGCGCCTGCCCGACCTGCGTCTGGACGTGCCGGAGCCCGAGCTGACCTGGGTGGCGTCGTGGATCTCCCGCCATCTGGTCGCGCTGCCGGTCGCGTTCATGCCGCGCAGGCCCGAGACCGATCCGGTGGACACCTCCGGCATGCTGCTCGCGCCCAAGCTGCGCCCCATGCGGCGACGGCCCGCGGGCGACGAGGAAGCCTTACCCGCGGGCGGAACCGCCACCGCCGGTACTGCGGCACGGCCCGCCCGCGTCCCGTGGTGGACGTCCCTGTGGCGGTGGCTGCGCGGCACCTCCGTATGACGTAACGCCCCCTCAGCGGGCGCTACGCCCCTCAGCGGGCCAGCAGCGTCCCCACCGCCAGCAGCGCGAGCACGACCCAGGCGAACCACAGCCAGCCGTTGCTCCCGAGTGCCACGGTGTAGGCCGTCACCACCACCAGGCCGCCCACCGCGCACGCCGTCATTCCCTTGGCAGATCCGGTCATACCCGACCTCCTCACGGCGGTCCCGGCACCCCGGCGCCGGAACACCGGCCCCATGGCCGAGACCCCATCGTCTCTCGGCCATGGGGTCCGCGGCTAGCGTCCGCGAGCCTGGAGCGAGGCCAGATAGGCGTTGTACGCGGCGAGTTCCTGATCGCCGTCACGGTCCGCCGTACGGTCGTCACGCCGCGCTTGGCGCTGGTCGGACTTGTACCACTGGTACACCAGCGCCACCAGCACGATCACCGACGGCACCTCACTGAACGCCCAGGCGATGCCGCCCGCCGCGTTCTGGTCGGCCAGCGCGTCGATCCCCAGCGAGCCGGGCGGGTGCTCGAAGCTGCCGACCATGGGCGCGCTCGCCATCATCAGCGCGATCCCGAAGAACGCGTGGAACGGCATGCCCGCGAACAGCTCCAGCATCCGCATCACATAGCCCGGCCGGTGCGGGCCCGGGTCCACGCCCATGATCGGCCAGAAGAAGACCAGGCCCACCGCCAGGAAGTGGACCATCATCGCGATGTGCCCGGCCTTGGAGCCCATCAGGAAGTCGAAGAGCGGGGTGAAGTAGAGCCCGTACAGGCTCGCGATGAACAGCGGGATCGTGAACACGGGGTGGGTGATGATCCGCATGTAGCGGCTGTGCAGCAGCGCCACCAGTAGCTCCCGGGGCCCCTTGCGGCCCCGCCCGCCCGCCGGGAGGGCGCGCAGGGCCAGCGTCACCGGGGCGCCCAGCAGCAGGAGGATGGGGGAGACCATGCTGATGATCATGTGCTGGACCATGTGGACGCTGAACATGACCATGCCGTAGTCGTTCAGCGCGGTGCACATCGAGACCACGATCGTCAGCACACCTGCCACGAACGCCACCAGCCGCCCCACCGGCCAGCTGTCGCCGCGCCGCCACAGCCGCACCGCGCCCCAGCCGTACAGCGCGAGCGCCAGCACACAGCCGACAAGGAAGAAGGGATCACCGCCGAACGCCAGTCCGCGTGCGAGGGTGAACGGCGGCAGATCCATCATCATGCCGTGTCCGCCGTGATCCATCTGAGTATCCCCGGCCTTCCTGCTCTACCCGGTGTGCACCAAATGTGCCCGCACCAGCGTAGAACCCGTCAGCTCAGAGCACGCACTCGGCCTCGGTGTACCGCTCGGCGGGTACCGTCTTCAGCCGCTCCACCGCCTCCGCGAGCGGCACCAGCACGATGTCCGTACCGCGCAGCGCCGTGATCTTGCCGAACTCGCCGCGGTGCGCCGCCTCGACGGCGTGCCAGCCGAAGCGGGTGGCCAGCACCCGGTCGTACGCCGTCGGCGTGCCGCCGCGCTGCACATGGCCCAGGATCACCGGCCGGGCCTCCTTGCCCAGCCGGTGTTCCAGTTCGACGGAGAGCAGGCGGGCGATACCGGCGAACCGCTCGTGGCCGTAGACGTCGCGTTCCCCCGCCGCGTAGTCCATCGTGCCCTCGCGCGGCTTGGCGCCCTCGGCGGCGACCACGATCGCGAACTTCTTGCCCGCCTCGAAGCGGGCCCCGACGGTCCTGGCCAGCTCCTCGATGTCGAACGGGCGCTCCGGTACGACGATCGCGTGGGCGCCCGCGGCCATGCCCGAGTGCAGCGCGATCCAGCCGGTGTGCCGCCCCATGACCTCGACGATCAGGACCCGCTGATGTGACTCCGCGGTGGTCTTGAGCCGGTCCAGGGCCTCGGTCGCCACCCCGACCGCGGTGTCGAAGCCGAAGGTCACATCGGTCGACGCGATGTCGTTGTCGATCGTCTTCGGGACGCCGACGATCGGCAGCCCGGCGTCCGACAGCAGCCGGGCCGCCTTCAGGGTGCCCTCGCCGCCGATCGGGATGACCGCGTCCAGGCCCAGATCCTCGACATGGCCCCTCGCGCGCTCCACCCCGTCCCGCAGATGCGCGGGCTGAACCCGGGTCGAGCCGAGGATGGTGCCGCCGAGGGCCAGGATGCCGCCCACGGCGTCCAGGTCGAGCTTGCGGTAGTCGCCCTCCAGCAGGCCCTTCCAGCCGTCCTGGAAGCCGATCACCTCGTCGCCGTGGTCCACGACGGCGCGGTGGACGACGGACCTGATGACCGCGTTCAGCCCGGGGCAGTCGCCGCCGGATGTGAGCACACCGATGCGCATGGCGCGTGATTCCTCTGTCTGCGTTGGAGCGGACATCCGGACCGCGCTGTCCGGCTGGACGACGACACCCTACAAGCGCCGGACGCCCCGGGAAGCGCTTCGCCGCCAGGTGTCCGGCATACGGTCACCCGGCGGCTCAGCCGTGCGCGAGGGTGCTCAGGCGGGCTGCGCGGTGGCCGCCGCGATGCGCTCGTTGCGCAGCGCCTCGTACCACTGGTCGTCCACCGGCGGCAGCCCGTTCACATCGAGCGCCAGCTTCAGCAGATGGTCCGCGATGTGCGGGTTGCGGGCCATCACCGGGCCGTGCATGTACGTACCGAAGACGGTGTCCTTGTACGCGCCCTCGTAGCCGTCGCCCGTGCCGTTGCCGTTGCCGAACCGGACGCGCGCGAGCGGGCGCGCGGTCGGGCCCAGGTGGGTGACGCCCTGGTGGTTCTCGAACCCGGTCAGCGGCGGCAGCCCCAGCGGGTCGTCGATGTCGGCCAGTACGTCGCCGACGCAGCGGGCGCCCTCGCCGCGGGTGCTGATCACGTCCAGCAGGCCCAGGCCCTGCTGGCGCTGGCCGAGGTCGTTGACGAACTCGTGGCCGAGGATCTGGTACCCGGCGCACACCGAGAAGACGATCGCCCCGTTGGCGACCGCGCGGTTCAGCCCGCCGTCCCGCATCAGCCGCTCGGAGGCCAGCCGCTGCGGGCGGTCCTCACCGCCGCCGATCAGGTAGATGTCCCCGGAGGTGGGGATCTGCTGGTCGGAGCGGACGTCCAGCCGGGAGACGTCCAGCCCGCGCTGGCGCGCCCGGCGCTCCACCACCAGGACGTTGCCCTGGTCGCCGTACGTGCTCAGCAGGTCGGGGTAGATCCAGACCAGACGCAGGCCATTCTGGCTCGTGCTACGCATCGTCGTGTCTCCTCGTACGGGGGGTCAGTTGCCGACCCGGCGGCGCAGGTCCTGGAACGCGGTGTAGTTGGCGATCACCTCGATGCGGCCGGGCGGCGAGATCCGCACCGCCTCGTCCGCGTCGGCGCAGACCCGGAAGTCCAGCCCGGCGACCTCCAGACGCACCGCGAGGTCCAGCTTGCGGTCGCCGATCACGCAGATCGGGTGCCCGGCGAGCCGGGTGTAGTCCACGTCCCACAGCCAGGAGGTGTCGGTGCCGTCCGCGCCGCGCGCGTTCACCGAGAGGATCACCGGGGTGGGCGGCGGGTCGATCAGGGAGAACGTCTCCAGCCAGCCGGCCGGGTTCTTCGCCAGCAGCAGCCGCAGCTCGCGCTCCTGGAACGTGACCACGTCGTAGCGGCCCGCGACGGCCTGGACCTGGTACATCCGCTCCAGGGCGACCTGCGGCGGCACGCCGAAGGTCGCGGCGACGGCCGCCGAGGTGGCCGCGTTCGCCCGGTTCGCGCGGCCGGGCAGCTGGAGGTGGATCGGCCAGGCCGCGCCGTGCGGGTCCAGCACGTATTCGCCGTTCAGCGCCCAGCTGGGCACCGGGCGGCGGAAGCCGCACTCGCCGCACACCCAGTCGTCGCCGGGGCGCTGCAGCACACCGCCGCAGGCCGGGCAGGACCAGGCGTCGTCCTTCCACTCCTGGCCCGCCGCGACCCACACCACATTGGGGCTGGAGGAGGCGGCCCAGACGATGAGCGGGTCGTCCGCGTTCGCGATCACCGTGGCCTTCGTACCGGCCAGGCCCTCGCGCCACTTCTCGGCGAGCATCCGGGTCTCGGCGGCCCGGTCGAGCTGGTCGCGCGACAGGTTGAGCAGCGCGATGGCCTTGGGCTCGGTGTCGCGGGCGACCCCGGCGAGGTACTTCTCGTCGACCTCGATCACGCCGTAGCGGGCGTCGGAGCCGCCCGCCAGGGCCGAGGTGATGCCCGCGGGCATATTGGCCCCGAGCGCGTTGGAGACCACCGGGCCCGCGGCCCGCAGCGCCTCGGCGATCAGCCGGGTCGTCGTGGTCTTGCCGTTGGTCGCCGACACCAGGATCACGTCCAGGTGGTGCGCCAGCCTGCTGAGCAGATCGGGGTCGAGGCGCAGGGCCACCTTGCCGCCGATCACCGATCCGCTGCCGCGGCCCGCGGCCTTCGAAACCGCCGCCGCGGCCTTGCCCGCCGTCACGGCCAGCTTGGCACGTGGCGACAGCGGCTCTGAGTTGCCTGCCATCGTCTCTCGATCCTCCTCGCATACCGGCGCCGCACCTGCCCCCCGAGGCACCGGTGGTACGCCCCCTCCGTGCCGAATCGCCAGCCGGGAGGCCACGGTCGGGGATCAGCCTATCGAGATCCGGGCGGTGTCCCGAATCCCGTCGCCCCTTCCGGGGGACCGTACGCTTGGCTCTCATGCGAAACGGCGCGATCCCGGGAAGCCGGGGGACGGTACGGCCCCTGCGGCTGCTCGGCGATCAGGCGCTGCGCGCGCCGTGCGAGGAGGTCACCGCGTACGACGCCGCGCTCGCCCGGCTGGTCGAGGACCTGTACGCCACGATGTACGCGGCGGGCGGGGTCGGTCTCGCCGCCAACCAGGTCGGGGTGGGGCTGCGGGTCTTCGTCTACGACTGTCCGGACGACGAGGACCGGCGCCATCTGGGGCATGTGGTCAACCCGAGGCTCACGGAGGCCGACGGGGTGACGGTGCGGGGCACCGAGGGCTGTCTGTCGCTGCCGGGCGTCGAGTCGGGCACCCCGCGCTTCGACCGCGCGGTGGTGGAGGGCGTGACGGTGACCGGGGACCCGGTGCGGGTCGAGGGCACCGGCTTCTTCGCCCGCTGCCTCCAGCACGAATGCGACCACCTGGACGGCGGGCTGTTCCTGGACCGGCTGGACGGGCTGCGGCGGCGCCGGGTGCTGTGGGCGGCCCGCCGCGCGCCGTGGGCGCGCGAGCGGACGTAGGGGGCTTACGGGGCGCTCAGAACCCCGGTTCAGAACCCCGGGGCGCCGAACCGGTCGTCCACGAGGGCCAGCCTGCCCCACAGCAGATCGGTGAGGTGGTGCACCAACCGCTCGCGGGAGCAGGGTCGTTCCCGCAGCCACCAGTCGCCCGCGGCGTGCATCATGCCGACGATCCCATGGCCCCAGATCCGGGCCACCTCCTCGCCGCCGGGGCCGAGTTCGACCCGGTCGGCGATCACCTTGGCCAGCTCGTCGCCCATGCGGCGCAGCAGCGGGGCGGAGTGGTGGCCCACGTCGAAGCCCTGCTCCTGCTCCTGCTGATGGCCCTGGTCGGCCGGGTGCATCAGGAAGCGGTACACCTGGGGCCGGGCCTCGATCGCCGCGAGATAGGTGTCCAGCGTGGACGCCACCCGGCCTCGGCGGTCGGGAGCGGGGGCGTCCAGGGCCTTGCGCAGCGAGGCGAGCAGGGCGTCGGTGTGGCGTACCGCGAGGGCGCGGTAGAGCCCTCCCTTGTCGCCGAAATGGCGGTACAGAATGGGCTTGGTAATGCCCGCTTCGGCGGCGATCGCGTTCATCGAGGCCTCGGGGCCGTCGCGCAGCACCACCCGGTCGGCGGCCTCCAGCAGCTCCTTGCGGCGCCGTGCGGCCGCCTGCTGCTGATCCTCGCGCTGACTGGTCCCGGTCTCCATGACGTGGCCTCCCCGCCCCCTGACGTTTCACGCGTATAGATGGGCTCCGCGTATCTGCGCAACGTAACACCCGCCCGGGGTAAGGGGTTCGCGCAGCCGTGGAGTTGACATCGCCTACTCGCCGGTAACACACTGCTGTTACCGCAGGTAACAGCAGATGCAGCAGGTGGAGGGGCCATGGCGGAGTTCTCGTTCGACCTCAACGAAGATCAGAAGGCAGTGCGCGAGTGGATCCACGGCTTCGCCGCGGATGTCATGCGCCCCGCCGCCGCGGAATGGGACGAGCGCGAGGAAACGCCCTGGCCGATTATCCAGGAGGCCGCCAAGATCGGCCTGTATTCGCTGGATTTCTATGCCCAGCAGTATTTCGACCCCACCGGTCTCGGCATTCCCATGACCATGGAGGAGCTGTTCTGGGGCGACGCGGGGATCGCCCTGTCCATCGTCGGCACGGGACTGGCCGCCGTGGGCGTGCTCGCCAACGGCACCGAGGAGCAGATCGGCACCTGGATCCCGCAGATGTACGGCGACGCCAATGATGTGAAGGTCGCCGCCTTCTGCTCCTCCGAGCCTGACGCGGGCTCCGACGTCTCCGCCATGCGCACCCGGGCCGTCTACGACGAGGCCAAGGACGAATGGGTCATCAACGGCACCAAGACCTGGGCCACCAACGGCGGCATCGCGAGCGTCCACGTCGTGGTCGCGGCGGTCGACCCCGGCCTCGGCTCCAAGGGCCACGCGTCGTTCATCATCCCGCCGGACACCCCCGGTCTGTCCCAGGGCCAGAAGTTCAAGAAGCACGGCATCCGCGCCTCCCACACCGCCGAGGTGGTCCTCGACAACGTACGGGTGCCCGGCAGCTGCCTGCTCGGCGGCAAGGAGAAGCTGGACGAGCGCCTGGCCCGGGCCCGCGAGCGGGCCACCTCGGGCGGCGAGCGGCTGAAGAACGCCGCGATGGCCACGTTCGAGGCGTCCCGCCCGGCCGTCGGCGCCATGGCCGTCGGCACCGCCCGCGCCGCGTACGAGGTCGCGCTCGACTACGCCAAGACCCGGCAGCAGTTCGGCCGCCCCGTCATCGACAACCAGGGCGTCGCCTTCCAGCTCGCCGACATGCGCACCCGGATCGACGCCGCGCGGCTGCTGGTGTGGCGGGCCTCCTGGATGGCCGTGAACGGCAAGCCCTTCGACTCGGCCGAAGGCTCCATGTCCAAGCTGTTCGCCAGCGAGACCGCCAAGACGGTCACCGCCCAGGCGGTCCAGATCCTCGGCGGGAACGGCTTCACCCGCGAGTACCCGGTCGAGCGCATGCACCGCGACTCCGCGATCTACACGATCTTCGAGGGCACCAGCGAGATCCAGCGCCTGGTCATCGCCCGCACCCTCTCCGGCGTCCCGATCCGCTGAGACGCCGGAGCCGTCCTGGGGTCACCTCGCGCCGAAGCGGCGTTTGCGCCGGGCGAACGCCGCCAGCAGGTCCCGCAGTTCCTCCGCCGTGAAATCCGGCCACAGGGTGTCCACGAAGAACAGCTCCGCGTAGGCCGCGCGCCACAGCATGAAGTTCGAGATCCGCTGCTCCCCGGACGTCCGCACCATCATGTCGATGTCCGGGAGGTCGCCGTGCGGCAGGTGCCGGGTGAACAGCGCCTCGTCGATCAGGCCCGGATCCAGCGCCCCGTCCGCCGAGGCCCGGGCCAGTGAGGTCGCCGCGCGGGCGATCTCCTCCCGCCCGCCGTGGTTGAAGCAGAAGGCCAGCGTCATCGCGCGGTTGTCGGCCGTCTCGGCCTCGGCCCGGCGCAGGGCGGCCAGGGTGGAGCGGGGGAGGCGGGCCTCGGAGCCGAGCCAGCGCAGCCGTACGCCGCGCTCGCCGTATGCGCGGAACACGTCGGCGAGCTGGGCGGTGAGCCGCATGAGGGCGGCCACCTCGGCGCGCGGCCGGTTCCAGTTCTCGGTGGAGAAGAAGAACAGCGACAGATGCTCGACTCCCTCCTCCAGCGCCGTGTCCACCACCCGTGGCAGCGCCAGCACCCCCGCCTCATGGCCCCGGGTGCGGGAGAGGCCGCGCAGGGCGGCCCAGCGGCCGTTGCCGTCCATGATGATGGCGAGATGCCGGGGCAGCCCCGGGGCGTCGTCCTGGGGGCCACGGGGGCCGCGGCACTGCCGTACGACGGCGGGCGGCGGGTCGGTGACGGACGCCCGCAGCAGCCGCTTGACCGAGGGCACTCTCCAGGCTCCGACCTCGAACACCCGCGCGTCCCTCCGCCTCGGCTTCCCGGTGCCGTGTCTGACGACGGGGCGGGGCCGCGGGTTACCTCCCCGGTGGCCGAACCATTCGTTTGGTCGGCACGGCGACAGCTGTCGTCATGGCTTCCGCGCGACACCCCCGTGCACATCCGTGGTCTCGATGGGAGTCTCGGACGGCTCGGGCCGCCACAGCGGACAGGAGACGATACCCGGTTCGAGCAGCTCCAGGCCGTCGTAGAAGCGGCTGACCTGCTCCACGCCGCGCAGCACGTACGGCACGGCGCCGGTGTCGTCGTAGCCCTGCTGGGCCTCCTTGAGCGCCTGGTCGGTGTCGGTGCTGTCGTAGTGGACGAAGTAGCTGCCGGACGGCAGCGCCGCCTGCAGCCGCCGGACGATCGACACCGCCTCGTCGTAGTCCTGGATGTGGCCGAGGATGCCCATCAGCATCAGGGCGACGGGCCGGTCGAAGTCCAGCGTCTTGGCGGCCATCTCCAGGATCCGCTCGGGCTCGTGCAGATCGGCGTCGATGTAGTCGGTCACGCCCTCGGGGGTGCTGGTCAGCAGCGCCTGGGCGTGCCGGAGCACCAGCGGGTCGTTGTCGACGTAGACGATCCGGGCCTCGGGCGCCATCCGCTGGGCCACCTGGTGGGTGTTGTCGTAGGTGGGCAGCCCGGTGCCGATGTCCAGGAACTGGCGGATGCCGCACTCGCCCGCCACATGGGTGACGGTGCGGATGAGATAGGCGCGCGAGGCGCGGGCCATGACCTCGATGTTCGGGGCGACCTCCCGGTACTGGTCACCGGCGGTCCGGTCGACCTCGTAGTTGTCCTTGCCGCCCATCCAGTAGTTCCAGATCCGCGCCGAGTGCGGCACGGTGGTGTCGATCTTCGACCACGCCTGCTGGCTGGTGCCGGGGGCGGACGAACCGTTGGTCATCGGGACTTCTCCTGCCGTACGTCATGCCTGCGAGAGGCTCCAACTTACCCACTACTACCGGGAGTTCATCGATTCCCGGCATAGCGGCGGACGGGTGAGCGAATCCGTGGCAGGCGGCGGGCGAACGAGGCGGTCTGGAGCGTCACCGGAGTCTCGCCGGGGCCCGGCTCGGCGCCGGGTCCGGAACCGGGATCCGGCTCCTCGCCGACCGTGAGCACCGGGGCGTGCTGGGCGAGGGTGCGGAAGGCCCGGTCGAACCCGATCAGCGCGGCGCCGATCTCGGCGAGGTCGGCCGCACCCGCGCCGCGCGCGGCCGTCAGCCGGTCCTCCAGCACCGCCGCGGGCGCGGTCACATGGACGAAGGCCCCGTCGCGCTCGGCGACCGCCTCCGCGAAGTCGAACGCCTGGATCCAGGTCACCCGGGAGTGCCCGCGCCGCATCGGCCCGTAGACCAGCTCGCCGACCAGCCCCGCGTCCACCGCGAGCGCCCCGTCCTGCTGGAGCAGTTCGAGGTAAGGGCGGACCGGGTCGAGGTGCGGGAGGTCGGGGGAGGCGTGGGTGACGGCGAAGCCGTGCCGGTCCGCGAGCCCGGCCAGCAGCCCGTCCCGGCGGACGCCGTCACAGCCCTCCACGATCAGTGTGCGCCGCTGTGGATACGCATGCTGGAGCTTCATCCCGTCTTCCCGTCGTTCCGGAGCGACCCGGATTGGATGGAGGGACGACACCGCCGCCCGCCACGGCGCCTTCAGTGTGCGTGGCGGTACGGCGGGGGCGGGAGTGCGCTACGGGGTTGTGCGGTTGTGCGACCGTAGTGGTTTTCGAATCGTGGCCCGTCAGGGGGTGCGCCCGGCGCACTCCCCGACGTCCTCCCGGGCGATCAGCCGATCAGGAAGTCGGCCTCGCCCGCCTTGGCCGCCTCCAGGAAGGAGGCGACCTCGGAGCGGCTGTAGATCAGGGCGGGGCCGCCGGGGTCGGTGGACTGGCGCAGGGCCACCCGGCCGTCCTCCAGCCGCTTGGCCTCGATACAGGTGCCTCCGTTGGACCCGCTCCAGGGCTTTTCCCAGCCCTCCGTGCCCAGGTCCGTGGCCGGCATCCCGGTGTAGACGGGGTCTGTCATCACAGCTCCTTACGCAGTTCGGCCAGGATGGTGCTGGTATCGCCGATCGGGTCGGCCTGGACGGCCATCCGGTCCAGGACCTCCAGATAGGCCACGACCTCATGCGGCCGGTCCACGTAGACCGCGCCGGTGAGGCTCTCGGTGTAGACCACGTCGGGCAGTTCGGAGAACCCGAAGCGGAAGTAGTGGAAGGGGCCGAAGGCCCCGGGGTGCGGCCCGGACGCGAAGCGCATGATCTGCAGCCGGACCTTGGGCATCGACAGGGTGTCGACGATGTGGTCGATCTGGTCCCGCATCACCTCGCTGGGACCGACCGGGCGGCGCAGCACCGTTTCATCGAGGATGGCCCACATGATCGGCGCGTCGGCCTTGGTGAGCAGGGACTGCCGCTGGAGGCGCAGCGCGATCCGGCGCTCCAGCTCCTCCTCGGTGTCGTTGGGGAAACCGATACGGAGCACCGCCCGGGCGTAGTCCTCCGTCTGCAGCAGCCCGGGGACGTAGTGCGGCTCGTACGCACGGATGACCGTGGCCTCGCTTTCCAAGCTGACATACGCACTGAACCAGTCAGGCAGTACGTCCCGGAACTGATGCCACCAGCCGGGCTGGTTGGCCTCCCGGGCGAGGGCGAGGAAGCTTTCGATCTCGGGTCCCCGGACGCCGTAATTCCGCAGCAGTTCCTTGACGTACGGGATCTTGAGGCCGACCTCCGCCTTCTCCATCCGGCGCACCGTCAACGGGGTCACTTCGATGGCCTGAGCTGCCTCTTCGAAGGAAATCCGGGCCCGCTCCCGTAAGTGCCGCAGGCGCTTCCCGAGGACCCTGCGTAAGACGGTGGGGGCGGCGCCGCTCGGCCGTGCCTCGCTCACGTCCCGCCTCCCTGAAGGGCTGTCATATGCCTGCACAGTGTGCCTGGACAGTGTGCCACGAGCCGGACGACACAGACAGAGCTATGCGGATCGTTCTGAAATTATCAGAACGAAGGTTGCGGGGTGAGCGACTCACCACGCATAGTGAGCAGGTGACCCATCTCACCCTCCACGGCGGGGGCTCCCAACCTCCTTTGTCCACAACGTCGTTGACGAAGCCGATGCACAGTGCGGCGCCGCGCGGCGGGGATCCCGTACACCTCCGTGGCGCGTGCCGGGGAGGATTACGGTGATGCCGGGCGCACAGCCGGGAAGCGGGCGCCAGAGTGCCCCCGCCAACGCCGCGTTGGCCGCGGCCCTCAAGGAATCCGGGTGCTCCTACGCCTCGTTGGCGCACCGGGTCAACGAGCTGGGCCGCAGACAAGGACACGAGTCGAACTACGACAAGGCGTCCGTCACCCGCTGGTTGCAGGGCGGTCAGCCGCGCGGCAACACGCCGGAGCTGATCGCCGCCGTGCTCTCCCACCGGCTCGGCCGGCCGCTGGCGCCCGCCGAGCTCGGCTTCATCGCCGACCGTCAGCGCCCCGTCGTCGCCAGAGCGCTGGCCTACCGGGAGGACGTAGCAGAGACCTTGCACACGCTCGCCGAACTCGGCTCCACCGATATCTCCCGCCGCAGCCTGCTGGGCGCGGTGCCCTTCGTCGCCGGAGCCCTGGTGACCCCGCAGCGCGAATGGCTGCTGTGGCTGGTCGAGAACCAGGACACCCCCCGGCTCTCCTCCGCGGCCGATGGCGGCCGCGTCGAGCAGGTCCACGCGGCCATCAGCATGTTCGACGAGATGGACAACCGCTTCGGCGGCGGCCAGGTCCGCGCCAGCATCGTGCTCTATCTGTCGACCGAGGTCGTGCCCATGCTCCAGCAGCGCGGCGCGCCGCCGCACGAGCGGCGCCAGCTGTTCACCGCGGCCGCCAAGCTGGCCGCGATGGCCGGCTGGAGCTCCTACGACAACGCCGAATACGGCCTGGCCCAGCGCTATATGACCCAGGCGCTGCGGCTGTGCGCCGAGGGCGGCGACCGGGTGCTCGGCGGCCAGATCCTGGCCGGTCTGTCCCATCTGTCCACCAACCTCGGCCAGCCGGAGGCGGGGGTCGAGCTGGCCAGAGTCGGCGTCGCCACCGCGAAGAACGCGGGCAGCCCGCTCGGCCTGATGCGGCTGCACGCCATGGCCGCCCGCGGCCATGCCGCGCTCGACCAGCCCCGGGAGGCGTCCAAGTCGCTGCGCGCCGCCGACGCCCAGCTGGAGGCGAGCCGGGGTGCCCAGCAGGAGTCGCCCTGGGTGCGCTTCCTGGACCACCACTATCTGGCGGCCGAGGCGGCCCTGTGCTTCCGGGACCTGGGAAACGCGGCGGAGGCCGAGCTTGCGGCCGCCGAGTCGGTGCGTGCCAACGCCGACCGCCGCCGCCGCCAGGCCATCAGCCGCTCCGTCCTCGCCACGGCCTACCTCCAGCAGAACCGGTTGGACGAGGCCATCGGCACCGCGGGCGAGGCGCTGGACACCCTCAGCGGGGTGCACAGCGAGCGCTCGATCCAGGCGCTGCGCGACTTCCGCTCCCGGCTGCGTCCCCGGCGGGGCGAGCCCATGGTGCGTGACTTCGAGCATCGCTCCCGGTCGGTGCTCGGGTCCGCGGCCTGACACGCGGCGGGCCCCCGGAGCGGGGGACCGGGGGGCTGCCGCGTGCGAGGACGCAGGGGCCCAGGGGGTGTCTCCCGATCAGGGGGACACCCCCGAGGGCTTTTGTTGACGTGGCGTCAATAGCCGTTCGGGGTGGGGGCGTTCTGGGCCCGGTCCACGGGCAGATGGGCGCCGGAGACCCCGCTGGAGGCGTCGGAGAGCAGAAACGCCACGACGTGGGCGACCTCCAGCGGGGTGACCAGCTCGCCGCCCGGGACCTCGGCCGTGAACCGGGCGTACCGCTCGGGCTCCTCGGCGCGCATCCGGTCCCAGCGCTTGCCGGGGATGAGCATCGAGCCGGGCGAGACGGCGTTCACCCGGATGTGGTCCGGGCCGAGTTCGCGGGCGAGTGAGGCCGCCAGATGGATCTGGGCGGCCTTGGCCGCCCCGTACTGCGCCTGGGGTCCCGGTTTCCACCCGGAGATGGAGGCGATCACCACCACCGAGCCGCCGCCGCACCGCCGCAGCTGCGGTGCCGCGGCCTTGACCAGCCGCGCCGTATGGCCGACGTTCAGCTCCCAGGTCGCGGACCAGTCCCGGGCGTCCGCCTCCTCCAGGCCTCGGCCGCGTGCGCCACCGGCGGACGCGACGACGCCGTCCAGCCCGCCGAAACGTTCCGCCGCTGCCTGGACGAATGCCTCCAGCCGGTCCGGTGCGGTGAGGTCGAGGGCCTCGGTGAACAGCGCCCCGGGTTCCGCCGTATGTCCCTCCGTATGTAGCGAGGCCTCAAGGGCCCGCAGATCCCCGGCCGTCCGCGCGCAGGTGGCCACCCGCGCGCCGGACGCGGCCAGCAGCCGCACGATCTGTTCGCCGAGCCCCCGGGTGCCCCCGGTGACCAGCACCCGCTTGCCGTCCAGGCGGAACGCCCCGTTCACGGCTGCCCCGCACGGGCCGTACAGCCCGAACCACTACGCCCGTACAACCGGACAACCCCCATGCCCTCTCGCCCTCCGGTCGGTTCAACCGTTTTTCTACATGACGGTGACCGATGACGCTCCGAGCTGCCTTCGAAGGAGGAACCATGCCGGTTTCCGGCACCAACCGCGACCGCGTCGACTCCGTCCGTGGCAGCCGGTCCAGGCGGGTCGGACGGGGGGCGCGCACCTACCGCCACCGGCTCAGATGCGGCGCTGTCAGTCGCCAGCAAGCGCCTACCCGCATACCCGGACATCAACCACCCCATGTGCCTGTATGTCACGAGAGCCCACAGACCGACGAGGACGGACACCGTGAGCCGATCCCTCCCAGGACTGCCGCAGCGGCCGGCACCGGCCGATGACGAGGACCTGGGGCGCGACCGCCCTGCCCTCGCGGTGTCCGTCAACCGCTACCGCGTCCGGATCACCGGGCCCGAGCCGTGCGGGGAGGGGCCGATGAGCGCCCTCGTCACCCGACGGCTCTTCCGGGCCGAATTCCCCGCCCTTCCCGACCGTGCCGCCGCGGTGCGGCGCATGGTCACCGGCCATCTGAACGAATGGCGGCTCGGCGCGCTCGTGGACGGCGCCGTCCTCGCCACCAACGAACTGTTCGCCAACGCGGTCGAGCACGGCAGCAACGGCGCCGCCGACACCGTGACCATCACCGTCTCCCTGGAGGTCGCCGCCGGACCCTTCGGCCATGAGTTACGGGTCGAAGTGGCCGACGGCTCGCCCGTCATCCCCATCTTCCGGAGCGCCTCGCCGACCGAGGAGTCCGGCCGGGGGCTCGCCATCGTCGACTGCCTGGCCAGCGACTGGGGCACCGAGCCGCCGGACCCCGGGGGCGAGGGGAAGAAGGTGTGGTTCACCCTGCCGCTCGAGCGGGCCTCATGAGCCCTGTGGGCGGCACCGTGCAGACCGACGCGGCCGACTGGCTGCTGTCCGCCAGCGACGACCCCGGGCGGGTGCGGCTCCAGTGGGCCAGCGGGGACGGCCTCGCCGACCTGCCGGTGGGCACCGTCTTCGACCTGGTCCGGATGGCCGACGACATCGGGACGGCGGTGATCCAGGCCCTGCAGCGGCGTGACGCCGCGACCGGGCCCGTGATGCTGGCGACCTCCAGCCATGTGCTGACGTTCCTGGTCCCGCCCGGTTCCGCGGCCGAGTGGAAACGCTGGCTGGCCGGGACCCCGTACGCCCGCCGCCGCACGGTCGCGGCGGCCGGGGCGGGCCGGGTGCTGCGGTGCCCGCGCCCAGGGTGCGTGCGGCGCGGCCACGTCTGGCTGACCCGGCCCGGGGACGGCCTCACCGACAGCCGGACGCTGCGCGCCGCGCTGGAGGAGGCGGGCCCTCCGCGCCCGCTCTGGAGGGCGTAGCGGGCAAGCCCCCCCCCTTAAAGCCACCCCGCCGTATCCGCGCAGGTGGGGACGTAGCATCGTGTCGTGGCATGAACACCCTCGCCCTCTGGGAACTGGCCGTGCTCGCCGGTGCGGCCCTGCTCGTCGGCTTCTCCAAGACCGCCGTCAGCGGGGCCAATACGGTCAGCCTCGCCCTCTTCGCGGCCGTACTGCCCGCCCGTGAGTCGACGGGTGTGCTGCTGCCGCTGCTCATCGTCGGCGATGTGCTCGCCGTGATCACCTACCGGCGGCACGCCCACTGGGCCACCCTGTGGCGGCTGCTTCCGGCGGTCGCCGTCGGGGTGGTGGCGGGCTGGGTGTTCATGCTGTGGGCCGACGACGCGGCGGTGCGCGTGTCGATCGGCGCGATCCTGCTGTTCATGGCCGGGGTCACGGTGTGGCGGCGGCGTACGGGGGCGGACGCGGCCGCGTCCGCCCGGCCGGACGGCGGCGCCGGGGGCCGGGTCAAGGCCGGTTCGTACGGCGCGCTCGGCGGGTTCACCACTATGGTCGCCAACGCGGGCGGCCCGGTGATGTCCCTCTATCTGATCTCCTCCGGCTTCCGGAAGCTCGGGTTCCTGGGCACTTCGGCCTGGTTCTTCTTCATCGTGAACGTGTGCAAGGTGCCCTTCAGCGTCGGTCTCGGCCTGATCGACGGCCCCTCCCTGCTGCTGGACGCGGGCCTCGCGCTCTTCGTGATACCCGGCGCGATCCTCGGCAAGATGTGCGTCGACCGCATCAACCAGCTGCTCTTCGAGCGGCTGGTGATCGCGGCGACCGTGCTGGGCGGAGTCCAGCTGCTGCTGCGGTGACGCTAGAGCCAGGCTGCCCGGTGGGCCTTGGCGAAGTCCGCGAACGACCGCGGGGCGCGGCCCGTGATGCGGCGGACCGTGTCCGTCGTACGGTCCTCCGTGCCGCCCCGGATGTCCACGTCCAGGCCCGCCAGTACCGCCGCGAACTCCCGTGGAATCCCCGAGTCCACCAGCCTCTCCGACAACGCCTCGGCCGTCACCGTGACATGGCCGACCGGGCGCCCGGAGACCTCGGCCACGACGCACGCCGCGTCGGCGTAGCTGAGCGCCTCCGGTCCGGTGATGACGTGGTCCGTGTTGTGCGGACGGTCGTCCAGCAGGGCCTGGGCGGCGACGGCGGCGATGTCGTCCGCGTCGACGAAGGCCACCCGGCCGTCCCCGGTGGCGGTGACGATCTGCCCGTCGCCGCGGATGGCGTGGGCCACCGCGTGGTCGCCGGTGAAGTTCTGCATGAACCACGACGGCCGCAGCACCGCCCACTCCGGCACCGTGTCCCGGACGAGCCGGTGCAGCGCGCCCATGCCCGGCGCGTCGGCGGGGATCGCGGAGGAGGTGAGCAGCACCACCCGCCGCACGCCCCGGTCGAGCGCGGCGGCCAGGAACGGCTCGACCACGGGCACCGGATCGGCCTCGCCCACGGGCGCGACCAGGTAGATCCGGTCCACTCCGGCCAGTGCGGCGGCGTGGGTGGCCGGGTCGTACCAGTCGAAGCGCACCCCGTCCCCGCCCGGCCGCCGGGCGGCCGCGCGCACCGGCGCGCCGCGCTCCCGCAGCAGTCGTACGACGCGCGAGCCGGTGTTCCCGGTCGCGCCGGTGACCAGCACGGTCGGTTCAGCCATCGGTCCGGCCTCCTTCGGCGGTGAAGTCCAGCCCGTCGCTCAGCAGGAGCGGGTTCCAGTAGTCCCGGTACGAGACGATCTCGCCGTCCCGGACGGTGATGACGGCCACGTAGTCGATCCGGAGCGGGCGGCCGGTGGGGACGGCGACGGCGTCCACCGCGAACTCCACGATCAGCACGCCGGGGTCCGCGGTCCGGTGGACCACCTCATGGGCGACGGCCCGCAGATCGATGTGGTCGGGGTAGTCGCGTACGTACTCCCGCACCGCCTCGCGCCCCTCCAGCCTGCGCGGCCATCCGGGCGGGGCGAACGGGAACTCCATGGTGCCGTCCTCGGCCCACAGATCGGCGAATCCCCGCATGTCGTGGGCGAGCAGGAGGCTCTTGGCCCGCTCGTACACGGTGACGCGGTCATCCATGACGGTCTTCTCCTCGGATTGAATGGACGGGACGGTACCGTCCCGTTCGTCATCTAAACAGAACGGTACCGTCCCGTCCATCTGCTAGGGTCGGCCCATGCCGGAACCCACTCGCCCCTCCCCGCCCGCCCGGCGCGCCCCGAGCGGCGCCGCCACGCTGCGCCCGGCCAAGACCGAGGCCATCCGCGCGGCCGTGCTCGACGAACTCGCCGAACAGGGCTACGGACGGCTGTCGATGGAGGCCGTCGCCAAGCGGGCCGGGGTCGGCAAGAGCGCGCTGTACCGGCGGTGGCCCTCCAAGGAGCAGATGGTCATCGACGTCGCGTCCGAGCTGAGCGTCTCGATGGTCGAGCTGCCCGACTCCGGGTCGCTGCGCGGCGATGTGCTGGCCGCGCTGCGGGCGGTCGCCGACTGGCTGACCCATCCGCAGTTCAGCCGGATCGTCCCGGACCTGGTCGCCGAGGCGCGCCGGGACGAGGGGCTGGCGCGGGCGCTCGCCGACACCATCGCCGCGCCGCGCCGCGCCCGTGGGGCTGTGGTGCTGGACCGCGCGGTGGCGCGCGGCGAGCTGCCGCCGGACCTGGACCGCGAGCTGGCGCTCGATCTGCTCGCCGCGCCCGTCTACTGGCGGATCGCGGTGCGCGGGGTGCCGCCGGAGCCCGGCTATCTGGAGCGCACCGCCGACCTCGTCACCCACGCCCTGACCGGCTCCGCGCAGCGGGACGTAGCGGACTAGCCCCGTATGGGCCCGGAAAACAGGGCGGGGCGGGGGAGGGCGCCGCATCATCCTGGGGAGGGCGATCCGTCGCCCGCGGGGCGGCCGCGCCGCGCACTGTCCGGTCGACCGCCACCCGAGGAGCCCCCATGCCCACCGGTCTCTCCGTCCATATCGGACTCAACCAGGTCGACCCCGTGGCGTACGACGGCTGGAGCGGCGAGCTGAAGGCGTGCGAGCAGGACGCGGCCGACATGGCCCGGCTCGCCGCTGCCGCGGGCTTCGAGGTCACCGGCCCGCTGCTGAGCGGCGGTGCCACCGCCGAGGCGGTGACCTCCGCGCTGGAGACCGCGGCCGGGCGGCTGGTCGAGGGCGACATCCTCTTCCTCACCTACTCCGGCCACGGCGGTCAGGTGCCTGACCTCAACCACGACGAGAGCGGCGACCGGCTGGACGCGACCTGGGCGCTGTACGACCGCCAGCTGGTCGACGACGAGCTGTTCGCGCTGTTCGGCAAGTTCGCCAAGGGCGTGCGCATCTGGATGCTGTCGGACAGCTGCCACAGCGGCGCGGTCGCCCGGCGGCTGCCCGAGGTGCTCAGCGCGGACGAACTCGGGCGCCGCTTCGACACCGACGACCCCCGCGAGATCGGCAGGCGGCTGCGGGCCATGCCCCAGCCCGTACAGGCCGCCGTCTACGCGCGCGACCGCGACCTCTACGACCGCATCCAGAAGACCCGCACCGCCAAGGACCTCGCGAGGATCGACGCCGGGGTGCTCCACATCTCCGGCTGCCAGGACAACCAGACCTCCGCCGACGGCACCGTCAACGGACTGTTCACCGGCACCCTGCTGGAGGTCTGGCGGGGCGGGGTGTTCCCGGGCAGCTACCGCGCGCTGCACCGGGAGATCGTCCGGCGGATGCCCCCGGACCAGACCCCCCATCTGGCGACGGCCGGAGCCGCGCGCCCCGCCTTCGCCGGGCAGCGCCCGTTCACCATCTGACGGTGGCCGGGTCCCCCATCGGTGGTGCGGTGGCGCGCGGGGCGAGGTATGACAGAGGGAGGGCACGGCGAGCCGGTGAGGTGCCGGTATGACGACGCATGACCGTCTTGACCAGGACAGCGAGGCGGACCGGGCGGGTGACGACGGCCTGGCCTCCGTCGCGGGCGGGGTGCTCGACCTCCTGCGGGTCGCCGCCGTGGTGCTCGACGCCGACGGCCGCGTCACCCTGTGGAGCCCCGAGGCGGAGCTGCTGTTCGGCTTTCCCGCCGCCGAGGCGCTGGGGCGCCGCGCGGACCTGCTGCTCGTCCGCCCGGAGGACCGGCGGGCGGCCGCGGACCTGTTCGCCCGGGTCCGGGCGGGCGACACCTGGGCGGGCGTCTTCCCCGTCCGCCGCCGGGACGGCTCCACCGTGCGCGTCGAGTTCCACACCATGGGCCTCCACGACAGCCACGGCGACGCGTACGCCCTCGGGCTGGCCGCCGACGAGGCGACCGTACGGCGCGTCGAGACCGACCTGGCCGTATCGGGCCTGCTGATCGAGCAGTCGCCGGTGGGGCTCGCGGTGTTCGACACCGAGCTGCGGTGGCTGCGCGCCAACCCGTCGCTGCAGAGCATGAACGGCATGGCCGAACCCCTGGTGCGCGGGCGCCGGATCAGCGAGATGCTGCCCGGGCTCGACACCGAGGCCATCGAGACCGCCATGCGGCGCGTCCTGGCCACCGGGGAACCGATCCTCGACCAGCAGACCATCGGCCGCACCCCCGCCGACCCCGACCACGACCACGCCTGGTCGGAGTCGTACTACCGGCTGGAGGACTCCGGCGGCCGGGTCCTGGGCATCGCCGTCTCGGTCATCGACGTCTCCGCGCGCCACCGGGCGGCCAGCGAGGTCGCCGAGGCGCGCGAGCGGCTGGCCGTCGTCGCCGACGCGGGCGTCCGCATCGGCACCACCCTGGACCTGCGGCAGACCGCCCAGGAACTCGCCGACGTGGCGGTGCCCCGGCTCGCCGACCTCGCCGCCGTCGACGTCCTCGACGCGGTCGTGCACCGCGAACCCGTGGCCCGGGTGCGCAGCGACGGCTCGGCCCGCTTCCGGGCGCTCGCCGTCGCCGCGGGCTACCCGACCGAGGCCGTCCACGCCGCCGACCCGGTCGGCGAGATCGCCCGCTACGGCCCGAACCGCATGATCGCCCAGTGCGTGCGCGACGGCGCGCCGATCCTGGTGCCGCACACGTCCGAGCAGGACATACGCCGTATCGCCCGCGACGAGGCCGCCGCCGACGTGCTGCGGCGCGAGGGCGTCCACTCCTACATCGCGGCCCCGCTCATCGCCCGCGGCAGCGTGCTCGGCACCCTCAGCCTGCACCGCACGGTCAACCCCCGGCCGTTCGACGAGGACGATCTGACCCTCGCCTGCGAGCTGGCCATCCGCGCCGCCCTCGCCATCGACAACGCCCGCCTGTACGGGCGGGAACGCGACGCCGCGCTCACCCTCCAGCGCAGCCTGCTGTCCCTGCCGCCGCGCGACCTCGACGGCCTGGAGACCGCCTCCCGCTATCTGCCCGCGGTCAGCGCCGCCGGTGGCGACTGGTTCGACGTGCTGCCGATGGAGGACGGCAGGGTCGGCCTGGTCGTCGGGGACGTCATGGGCAAGGGCATCCACGCCGCCGCGATCATGGGGCAGCTGCGCACCGCCACCCGCGCCTTCTCCAAGCTCGACCTGCCGCCCGTCGAGCTGCTGCGCCACCTCGACGAGATCACCAGCACTCTGGGGGACTCCATCGCCACCTGCCTGTACGCGGTCTGCGACCCGCGCACCGGGCACTGCGAGCTGTCCACCGCGGGCCATCTGCCGCCGGTCCTGGTCCACCCGGGCGGCGCCGCCGAGCTGATCGACACCCCGAGCGGCGCACCACTGGGGGTGGGCGGCGTTCCGTTCGCCTCGGTCGACTGCGAACTGGCCGAGGGCGCGGTGCTGGCCCTGTTCACCGACGGCCTGGTGGAGAAGCGGCACGAGTCGCTGGACGTCGGCCTGCACACCCTGGTCCAGCTGCTGCGCCGCCACCGGCACGGCTCGCTGGACCGGATCTGCGACCAGGTGCTGGCGGCGCTGCACGGGGCGCCGGACGACGACGTGGCGCTGCTGCTGGCCCGGCTGTGCGGGCGCTCGTGACATGGGTACGGTGGGATAAGCCGTACATGCCCGGAAGCGACCGGAATCGGGATGGCATTGTTCCCATGCACCAGCTCGCCCGCGCGTCCACCGTCCTGATCGTCCTGATCGCCGTCGTCCTTGGCCTCGGCGTTGGTGTTGGCGTCGGCGGTACGGCCGGGGCCCGCGCGGCGCCGGAGCCGGAGCGCGGCCCCGAGCCCCAGGTCGCCGTCATCGGCACCGGCGGCACCATCGCGGGCGTGGCCAAGAGCCGGGTGTCCTTCCAGAACTACGAGTCCGGCCAGCTCCCGGTGTCCCGGCTGGTCGACGACCTGAGGCCCGAGGTGAACCGGCTCGCCGACGTCCGGACCCGGCAGTTCGGCAACAAGGACTCCAACGACTACTCCGTCTCCGAATACCGGAAGCTCACCGCCGCCGTCGATGACGCGCTGCGGACGAACGACGCGGTCGTCGTCACCACCGGTACGGACACCATGGAGGAGTTCGCGTACTGGCTGGACCTCACCGTCCGCAGCGACAAGCCCGTGGTGCTCACCGGCGCGATGCGCCCCTGGACGGTCATCGGCTCCGACGGCCCCGCCAACCTCTACAACGCGATCCACCTCGCGGCGAGCGGCCGCACCACGTGCTTCGGGACCGTCGTCATGCTCAACGACCAGATCCAGGCCGCGCGCGATGTCCGCAAGGCCGACGCGCTACGGCTCAACGCCTTCACCAGCGGCAGCAGCGGTGAGCTGGGCGTCGTCGACCAGAACCACATCCGCCTCGACCGGGCCCCGGCGCGCGTGCGGGAATGCGGCAAGCCGGGCTGGCAGACCCCCTTCGACCTGGATCGTCTCGCCCGGCGGCCGCTGCCGAAGGTCGAGATCGCCTACAGCTACCAGGGCGCCGGGCCCGAGGCCGTCAAGGCGTTCGCCGACGCGGGTGCGGCCGGTATCGTCACCGCGGGCACCGGGGCGGGCGGTCTCTCCCCGGCCATGACGGAGGCGCGTGCGGACGCGGTGAAGGACGGCGTGCTCTTCGCGTCGGCCTCGCGCACGGGGTCGGGTGCGGTGTACGACCCTGATGTGCGGGGTGTGGTCGGTGCGCAGGATCTGACGCCGCAGAAGGCCCGGCTGCTGCTGACGCTGTCGCTGGCGAAGACCCACAACGAGGACCGCATCCAGCGCTGGTTCACCACCCTGGGCCCAGAACGCCTGGTCAGGTGAACCAGCGGCGGCCCTGCCCGGTGAGTACGCGGCCGAACTCCAGCTCGGGGAAATGGGCGCCGACGCCGATAGCCGTCTCGTCTTCGAGTTCACGGAACAGCCGCTCGCGCACCCGTTGCGCGAGCCCGGGATCGACGTCGCCCATGGAACGCCAGGTGGGCTCGTCCAGCTGGACCGGGCAGACGACCGCGTCGCCGAGCAGAATCGCGCGGCGGCCCTGGGAAGCGACGATGACACACAGGTGCCCGGGGGTGTGTCCGGGCGTCATGGTCAGGGTGATACCGGGTGCCACCGTCGTGTCCTGGTCAAGCAGTTGGAGGCGGCTGCCCCGCTCGGCGGTCGCCCTGAGGCCGTCGCGGATGTGGTCGGGCATCGCCCCGTTCGGGCCGTCGACGAAGTGGTCCCAGTCGCCCGCGCCGAACCAGATGGTGGCACCGGCGAACACCGGGTCGGCGTTGCGGTCGAAGAGCCACCCGCAGTGGTCGGAGTGGAGATGAGTACAGACGACGTCAGTGATGTCGGAAGGCGCCACACCGATGGCGCGCAGTCCCATCAGGAGCTGACCGCCGACGAGAAGCCGGCGGGGGCTGTGGTCGTCGATCGCGGGTCCCATACCGGCGTCGACGAGGACGACGCGGTCGCCGGTGCGGACGAGGAAGCAGCCGATGGGCAGCCAGGCCATGTCGTCGGGCCGGAGGAACAGGTCCTCGTGGCCTTCGGGGTGGGCGTGCTCGCCGAAGTAGGCGGGCGAGGCGCGGAAGGTCCCGTCGGTGAGGGGATGGATCGTGAGCTCACCGATCCGCATCGATTCCTCCGGGGGCGTGGGTGATGAACGGGTGTGACGGGCCTGGGGCCGGCGTGGGGAGTTACGCCGCCTCCGGCCGTGGACGCCAGGTGCCGTCGAGCGGGATTCCGGCGGCCGCGGCGACCTGGTCGCGGGATGCCACCAGCCGTGTCTTCAACGCGGGCAGGTCCACGTCCACCAGCGCGCCGTCCCGCTTGACGACCCGTCCCGCGACGAGAACCGTGTCGACCAGGCCGGGGTGACCGGCCGCGACGATCGTGCCGGCCGGATCGGTTGCCGGGAGCACGGTGATGTCGTCGGTGCTCAGCAGGATCACATCGGCGTCCTTGCCGGGCGTGAGACTGCCCGTGCGGGCGGCGAGGCCCAGCGCGTGGGCGCCGTCGACGGTGGCGAACTCCAGCAGGTCCCGGGAGTTGAGGCCGCCGTCCAGACCGCGCTGTACCACGAAGGCGGTGCGCATGGTGGCGAACATGTCGCCGCCGACGGACGGGACGTCGTCGACGGAAAGCGTCGGGCGCACTCCAGCGGCCAGCATCCGGCCGGTCATCGGCCAGCCGAAGCCCATCCGCAGCTCGACGTCCGGGCTGATCGACACCGAGCTGCCGGCGTCGGCGAGCATCCGCAGCTCGTCGTCACCGAGCCCGTTGGCGTGCACGAATGTCGTGGTGTCCCGCAGCAGCCCGTGCTCGCGCAGGTCCGCGATCGGGCGCTGGGTGCCGTCGGAGGTGACGTGGACGCTGGTCCGCAGGTCCAGCTCGGCCGCCAGCTTCAGCTCCTCGGCGACGGTGTCCATGCTGGTGTCGTCCGCGCCGCGCAGCCCGAACGCCATGGTGACCAGCCCGTCCCCGGGAAGCGCGGCCCGGACGCGGCGGATCTCGGCGTCGACCGGGCCGGTGGTGCCCCACCCCGCGCCGTGGCAGAAGACCGACCGTCCGGCCGTGTCGCGCAGCGCCTCGACGGCGGCGTCGGCGTGCTCGGGGCCCTGTGCGCAGTGGAACCAGTCCAGCATCGTCGTCACACCGGAGTGGAGGGCCTCCAGCCGGCCGAGCAGGGTGCCCAGGTGGACGTCCTCGGGCCGGTAGTGAGGCTTGAGCGTGCCGTGCATCGCCACCGCCCACTCGGGGAACGTCCAGTCGGCGCCGACGCCGCGGAACGCGGTCTGCCAGGTGTGCCGGTGGGTGTCGACGAAGCCGGGCATGACGATCCGGTCGGTCGCGTCGATCACCTCGGCGTCCGGGGCTTCGATCGATTCGGCCACCTCGGCGATCACGCCGTCCTCGATCAGCACGTCACCGCGTTCGAGATCGCCGACGGCCGGGTCCATGCTGACCACGGTGCCGCCGGTGAGCAGGGTCCTCATCTGAAAACTCCTCCACGAGAAAGGGGGTTGTTCGTCCGGGTCGACGACTCGGCAGAGTGTTGTTGATCAGCGCGTCGCCATGGGTCGATCTCGGCAACGTTGGCAGGAAATTGCGCCCGAACGAGCCATCAAGTTGTGGTACACAGCAAAATCGAGCAATAATCTGCCCTTATGGATGAGGTAGATCGGTCCATCCTCGCCGTGCTCGAAAAGCACGGGCGGATCAGCAACGCCGAGCTCGCCGCCCGGGTCGGCCTGTCGCCGTCCCCCTGCCTGCGGCGCGTGAACCGGCTTGAGGAAACCGGCGTGATCCGCGGTTACCGGGCGGAGATCGACCCCGCGGCCCTCGGCCGCGGCCTCCGCGTGTTCGCCGGTGTCCGGCTCATGAGGCACAAGCGCGCCGACGTGACCGCGTTCGAACGGGCGGTGGTCCAACTGCCCGAGGTGGTCCACGTCCATCACGTCACCGGCAACTACGACTACCTGCTTCAGGTCGAGGTCGCCGACCTGGCTGCCTACGAGGACTTCCACGCCAACCGGCTGGCCGACCTTCCCGGCGTCGCCATGGTGAACAGCTACGTCACCATGAAGACGCTCTCCGCCCACACCCCGTGACACACGATCCGCTCAGGTGCCCACGGCGGTGGCGGCCACCGCGTCGGCCGCGGCCAGCGCGTCGGCGACCAGGTCGGCCGTGTCCTCCGTGCCCGCGGCCAGCCGGACCAGGCCCGGCGGAACCGCGGCGGCGAGCTGGTCCTCGCTGAGCATGCCCCGCCACATGGACGCGGGGTGCACGGCCAGCGATTCCACGCCGCCGAGGCTGGCCGACCGGCGGGCGTAGCGCAGTTGGCCGAGGAACGCGTCGGCCGCCTCGAAACCGCCTGCGAACTCGATGCCGAGCGCCCCGCCGAACCCGCTCATCTGACGTGCGGCCAGCTCGTGCTGCGGGTGGGACGCCAAGCCGGGATAGTGCACACGGCTCACGGAGGGATGGTCGTTCAGGGCCTCCGCGAGCGCCTGGCCGTTGGCGTTGTGCCGGGGCATCCGCAGCGGAAGGGTGCGCATCCCGCGCAGCAGCAGCCACGCGTCGAACGGGCCGAGGACGGCACCGGTCAGCAGACCGGTATCCCAGATCCGGTCCAGGAGCTCGGCCGGGCCGGCCAGCACTCCGGCGGACACGTCGGAATGACCGTTGAGGTATTTGGTCGCGCTGTGCCAGACCAGATCGATGCCGGAGTCCGCCGGGCGCTGGTTCAGCGGCGTGGCGAAGGTGTTGTCCGCCATGGTCGGTACGTCGTGCGCGCGGGCCAGGTCCGCGACGGCGCGCAGGTCGGTGATCTGGAGCAGCGGATTGCTCGGGGACTCCACCAGGATCAGGCGGGTCCGCGGGGTCAGGGCCTTCTCGAAGGCCTCCGGGCCGGTCTGGTCCACCAGGGTGGTCGACACACCGAAGCGGGGCAGCAGGTTCAGCAGGACCGACGCCGTGCCGCCGTAGGTGGACCGCTGCCCGATGACATGGTCACCGGTGGACACCAGGGCCAGCACGGCGGTGGTCAGCGCGGCCATCCCGGACGCGGTGACCATGGCCGCCTCGGTGCCCTCCAGCTCCGCCACGACGGCCGCGACCTGGGCGTGGTTCGGATTGCCGAAGCGGGTGTAGAAGTCCTGGCCCCGCCGGTCGACCGCGGCGCCGGCGAACGTCTCCGCGTCCGCGGCCGAGAACGCCGCCGTCTGGTAGATGGGCGGCGCCACGGCGCGGCTGGGCCGGACCTCTCGATCGGTGTGGACGGTGACGGTGCTGTGGCCCGGCATGGTTGCCCCTTCGTGGTCCATCGGTATGACGCGCTCAAGCGTGGCCGACGGGTCCGTCGAAGTGAACCGATCTCAGCAATGTTGGCAGCATATTGCGCCGGAGCGAGGCACTGGATGGTGCTAGGGGAGCGATTCGAGCAATATTGTGCTCATGGCGCCACCTGTGGACGGGTCACAGGGCGATCGTGCCGCGGATACAGATGGTCGTGGCACCACTCACCCAGACGGTGCCGTCCGCGTCGGCCGTGACCTCGATGGTCGCGGCCCGTCCCACCCGCGCGCCCTGGGAGACCCGATAGGTCGAGGAGACCGTGCCGGTGGTGGTGAGCCACTGTCCGACGGCGGCGTTCATACTGCCGCAGGCGGGGTCCTCGGCCACTCCGCAGCGGGGCGCGAAGGTGCGCATCTCGAAGTCGTGCGGGGAACCGGCGGAGTAGGCCCCGATCGCGCCGACCATCGCGTCCGGGATGAGGGAGAGGTCGGGTTCGAGGGCGAGGACCTCCTCGGCCGTGGGCAGTCGGAGCACGGCCCAGCCGGGTCCATTGTCGACCCACTGGTGCGCGAGGACACGGTCACGGCCGATGCCGAACGCGGCGACGACCTCCTTCAGGTACGCGTCGTCCAGCGCGCCGTCGCGGACCAGCGGCGGGGCGGCGAACGACAGAACGCCGTCGCCGCGGCGAACGGTGACCAGACCGGCGGCGCACTGCTGCACGATGCGGTCGGCGTGCCGCGGCATGCCGCCGCCGTCCAGCCAGGCGCGAGCGGAGCCGAGGGTGGGGTGTCCGGCGAACGGCAGCTCGCTCTGGGGCGTGAAGATCCGTAGCCGGTAGTCCGCCTCCGGGACGGTGGCGGGCAGCACGAACGTGGTCTCGGACAGATTGGTCCAACGCGCCAGGTGCTGCATCTCCTCGTCGGTCACGTCCGTCCCGTCGAGGACGACCGCGACCGGATTGCCGCGATAGGGGGTCGTGGAAAACACGTCAGCCTGTACGAACGCGCGGGTGCGCGGCATGGTCATCACGGCCTTTCGGTAGCGGATAACAGCTTCATCCCAACGGGCGCCGGTCGGTTGGGACATAGCCAGTGACGACAAAGTGGACTGGCCCGCTCCCGCGGCCCGCTACTCCACGCCGCGGAACGTGGCGCGGTACGTCGTGGGGGAGATGCCCAGGGCCTCGCGCAGGTGCATCCGTAGCGACGCCGCCGTGCCGAAGCCCGCTTCCGCCGCTACCTGGTCCACCGGGAGGTCGGTTTCTTCCAGGAGCTGGCAGGCGCGTTCCACGCGGCGCTGGGTCAGCCACCGCACGGGGGTCATACCGACCTCCTCCCGGAACCGGCGCGAGAACGTCCGTACGCTCATCGACTCGTGCGCGGCCAGTTCCGCGAGGGTCAGCGGGCGGTCGAGGCGGGTCAGGGCCCAGGCGCGGGCCTCGCTCGTGGAGGTGCCGTGCGGGGCCGGGACGGGGCGGCGGATGAACTGGGCCTGGCCGCCGTCGCGGTGCGGGGCCACCACGGCGCCGCGCGCGACCTCACCGGCCACCGCGGAGCCGTGGTCGAGCCGGATCAGGTGCAGCAGCAGGTCGATGCCGGAGGCGTCCCCGGCGGAGGTGAGGACGTCGCCCTCGTCCGCGTACAGGACGTCGGGGTCCAGCTCGACCGACGGGTACAGCGCCCGGAACTGGTCGGCGGCCTGCCAGTGGGTCGTCGCCCGGCGGCCGTCCAGCAGACCGGCGGCCGCCAGGACGAAGGCGCCGGTGCAGATGGAGGCGATGCGGGTGCCGGGGCGCCGGATGTGGGCGAAAGCGTCGGCCAGGGCGGGGCCGAGGCGGCCCTCGGTCTGCGGCGCGTCCTTCTCGTTGGCGGCCGGGACGATCACCGTGTCGGCCTCGGCCAGCGCTTCCGGCCCGTGGGCGACGTTCACGCTGACGTCGGAGTCCGTACGTACCTCACCGGGCACCAGCGCGCACGTCACCACCTCGTACAGCGGCTCGCCGGACGCCGAGACGGCCCGGCCGAACAGCCGGTGCGCCATGCCCAGCTCGAACGGCAGCAGCCCGTGCCGCACGAGCACGGCCACCCGGTGGCGGTCCGGGTGGGTGAAGGCAGCGGCCATGGCCCGATTCTCGCACCTCGGGCGCACAACAGAGTCAGTGCTTGGCGCGGCTCGGCTGGACCCGCTTCGGCTCGCCCTTCATCTTGGGGTGCTCCGGCGGATACGGAAGGTCGCCGAGACCGTGATCCCGCTCGTCCCGGTCGGCCAGTTCCAGCGCGCCGTCCAGCCGGTACGTGTGCTCCTCCATGTCCGCGTGTACGTCGCCCACCTCGCGGTAGCGCACCGGCATGGTGGCCAGGTCGAAGTCGCGCGGCCGGGCGTCCGGCACCTCGTCCCAGCGCAGCGGGGCGGAGACCGGGGCGTGCGGCCGGGGGCGTACGGAATAGGCGCTGGCGATGGTGCGGTCCCGCGCGGTTTGATTGTAATCTACAAAGATCTTTTGGCCGCGTTCCTCCTTCCACCACGCCGTGGTGATCCGCTCCGGCGCCCGCCGCTCCAGCTCCCGCGCGACCGCGATCGCCGAGCGCCGCACCTGGGTGAAGGTCCACTCCGGCGCGATGGGCACGAAGACGTGCAGCCCGCGCCCGCCCGAGGTCTTGGGCCAGCCCCGCAGCCCCAGCTCGTCCAGGACCTGGCGCAGCTCGCCCGCCGCCCGCACCGCGTCCGCGTAGTCCGTGCCCGGCTGCGGGTCGAGGTCGATACGCAGCTCGTCGGGGTGCTCGGTGTCGCCGCGCCGCACCGGCCACGGGTGGAAGGTCAGACAGCCCAGGTTGGCGGCCCACACCACGGCCGCCGCCTCGGTGGGGCACAGCTCGTCCGCGTACCGCCCGCTGGGGAAGGAGATGCGGCCGGTCGGGATCCAGTCGGGCAGGTTCTTCGGCGCGCGCTTCTGGAAGAACGATTCCCCCTCCACCCCGTCCGGGTAGCGCTCCAGCGTCGTGGGCCGGTCCCGCAGCGCCCGCAGCACACCGTCGCCGACGGCGAGGTAGTAGCGGGCGAGGTCGAGCTTGGTGAATCCGCGCTCCGGGAAGTACACCTTCCCGGGGTTGGACAGCCGCACCGCGCGCCCACCGACGTCAAGCTCCACCGTCTCTGCCATACACCAACGCTAGGGCCACTCCGCCCGCTCCACCTCCCGGAAGCCGTCTCCCGGCGGGCGCGCGGGGCCCGGCGGCCGCACAATCGAAGACATCATGGACCTTCCGGTGATGCCCCCGGTGGCACCGATGCTGGCCAAGTCGGTGGCCAGCATCCCGCCCGGGATGCGGTACGAGGCGAAGTGGGACGGCTTCCGGGCCATCGTGTTCCGCGACGGGGACGAGATCGAGGTCGGCAGCCGCACCGGCAAGCCGCTCACCCGCTACTTCCCCGAACTCGTCGACGCCTTCCGCACCCAGCTGCCGCCGCGCTGCGTCCTGGACGGCGAGATCGTCATCGCCCGCGAGGGCCGCCTCGACTTCGACGCCCTCCTGGAGCGCATCCACCCCGCCGACTCCCGGGTACGGATGCTGGCCCGGACCACCCCGGCGGGCTTCGTCGCCTTCGACCTCCTCGCCCTCGGCGACACCTCCTACCTGGACGCACCCCTCACCGCGCGCCGCGACGCCCTGACCGAGGCGCTGCGCGACGCCGCCGACCCCGTGTTCACCGCCCCCTGGACCGACGACCTCGACGTGGCCCGGCGGTGGTTCGACACTTACGAGGGCGCCGGGCTCGACGGCATCGTCGCCAAGCGCCCCGACCTCGGCTACCGGCCCGGCGAACGCGTCATGATCAAGGTCAAGCACGAGCGCACCGCCGACTGCGTGCTGGCGGGCTTGCGGCTGCACAAGTCGGGGCCGGTCGTCGGCTCCCTGCTGCTCGGCCTGCACGACGCGAGCGGCCGCCTCCAGCACGTCGGTGTCTGCGCCGCCTTCCCGATGCGCCGCCGCCAGGAGCTGATGACCGAACTGGAGCCGCTGCGCATGGAGTCGGTCGAGGGCCACCCGTGGGCGGACTGGGCACGGGAGGAGGCGCACGAGCGGAGCCGGATGCCGGGCGCGCCCAGCCGCTGGACCGGCGTCAAGGACCTGTCCTGGCTGCCGCTGCGCCCGGAGCGGGTGTGCGAGGTGGCGTACGACCACATGCAGGGCGACCGCTTCCGGCACACCGCCCGGTTCCGGCGCTGGCGGCCCGACCGTGAGCCGGGGGAGTGCACGTACGCGCAGCTGGAGGAGCCGGTGTCGTACGACCTGAGCGAGGTGCTGGGCGGCTGACGCACGCTCTAGCGCTGGGCGCCGCCGACGCTCTAACGCTTGGCGCCGCGCTGCTCGGCCATGCGCGCGAACCAGTCCCGCGCCGCCTCCGCCGCCTGCTCCAGCGCGCCGGGCTCCTCGAAGAGATGGGTCGCGCCGGGCACCACATACAGCTCGTGCGGCGCGGCCAGCATCGCGGCGGCCTGCTCGTTCAGCCGCAGCACCTCATGGTCGTCCCCGCCCACCACCAGCAGTACGGGCGCGCCCACCCGGTTCAGCACCCCGCCCGCCAGGTCGGGGCGGCCGCCGCGCGACACCACGGCCCGTACTCGCTGCGGCCGCTCCGCGGCGGCGGTCAGGGCGGCCGCCGCGCCCGTACTGGCGCCGAACAGGCCCACCGGCAGTCCGCTGGTGGCGGGGTGCCCGGCGAGCCAGTCGACCGCCGCCACCAGCCGCCGTCCCAGCAGCGGGATGTCGAAGCGGTGCTCCGCGGTGATCGCGTCCACCCGCTCCTCGGCGTCCGTGAGCAGGTCGAACAGCAGCGTCGCGAGCCCCGCCGACTGGAGCACCCCGGCCACCGCGCGGTTGCGCGGGCTGTGCCGGGAGCTGCCGCTGCCATGGGCGAAGGCCACTACCCCGATGGGCTGTCCGGGCGGTTCGGGAAGGGCCAGATCGCCCACGAGCAGGGCGTCGTCGGCGGCGATACGGGCGGTCTCGGAGCGCATCGTGGCCACCTCCTCCCGGGAGCGCTACGCGTGGGCCAGCAGCCCCTGGCGCAGCTCGCTGTAGAGCCGGGACAGCCGACGGGATATGTGCATCTGCGAGAAGCCGAGGATCTCGCCGATCTGGCTCTGCGAGAGCCCGGCGAAGAACCGCAGGTAGAGCACGTAGCGGTCCTGTTCGGAGAGGTTCGCGATGAGCACCCGCAGCGATTCCCGGTTGACGACCCGTTCGATCGCGGCGTCGTCCGCGCCGACGGTCTCGGCGAGCAGCCGCTCCTCGGCGCCCTGCACCGCGGCGTTGAGGGACAGCGGGGTGCAGGAGGCGCTGGCCTCCAGACCGGCGCGTACGTCCTCCTGCGGCATGCCGGTGCGGAGGCTGATCTCCCCGACGGTCGGGGTACGGCCGCCCAGCTCCTGTTCCAGCGCGTCGCGCGCGGAGCGGGTGCGGGAGCGGACCTCCTGGATGTTGCGCGGGATGTGCAGCGTCCACAGATAGTCGCGGAAGTGCCGCTTCAGCTCGCCGGTGATGACGGGGATGGCGTACGAGGGGAAGGCGTGGCCGAGGTCCGGGTTGTAGCGGTCGACGGCCTTCACCAGGGCCAGCGAGGCGACCTGGGTGAGGTCTTCCATGTTCTCGCCCTTGTTGCGGAAGCGCAGCGCCAGCCGTTTGGCGACCGGCAGCCACGCGCAGATGATCGCCTCGCGCAGCGCGTCGCGCTCGGGCCCGGACGGCAGCCGGGACATGCGCAGAAAGGCGCCGCCGGTGTCGGGGGTGTCGTCGTGGCGTCGGCGGCGAGTCACGGTTGCTGGCATGGTCACTCGCCTCCGTGGTCCGATGTCACGGCCTGCCCGAGGCACAGCGGTGATGCGGTGGGTCCCGCTCTCTGGGGGCGATCGGTTTCACGGTCGGTTCTGCGGTCGCAACCAGGCTCGCATGCCCCCCAAGGTCGTGCAATTCGGCTAAATCGCCCACCTATTTCTGCATCTTTGGGGGGAATTGTGACACCGGGTGATTCGGTACCGGAGCGCTGGGTATCCGCCGGGGATGGACGCCACCCTTCGCCTCGCCCAGCAGCCCGAGGCCGACGCCCTCCTCGCCCGCAGCCCCCTCGCCCTGCTGACCGGCATGCTGCTCGATCAGCAGGTGCCCATGGAATGGGCGTTCACCGGCCCGTACACGATCGCGCGACGGCTGGGCGCCGACGACCTCGACGCCCATGAGATCGCCGCGTACGACCCCGAGCGGTTCTCGGCGCTGCTGTCGGAGAAACCGGCCGTGCACCGCTACCCCGGATCGATGGCCAAGCGGATCCAGCAGCTGTGCCAGTACCTGGTCGCGCACCACGACGGCGACGCGGCCGCGCTGTGGCGCGACGCCGCCACCGGCGCCGAACTCCTCAAGCGGCTCAACGCCCTGCCCGGCTACGGCAAGCAGAAGTCCCAGATCTTCCTGGCCCTGCTCGGCAAGCGCTTCGACGTGCGGCCCGAGGGCTGGCGCGAGGCGGCGGGGGCGTACGGCGAGGAGGGCTCGTACCGCTCGGTGGCCGACATCACCGGGCCCGAGTCGCTGGACAAGGTGCGCTCGTACAAGCAGCAGATGAAGAAGCAGGCCAAGGCGGGCGGCGCGGGCTGAAGCGGCGGCGGGCTCAGGCGGTGCCGAGCGCGTCGCGCAGGGTGTCCACGGCCAGGGTGAGCGCGGCCCGTGCCGCATGGGTGTCGCGCAGCGCGTCGAGCATCAGGAAGTCATGGATGATGCCCTGCATCCGCAGCGCGGTCACCGGCACCCCGGCGTCCCGGAGCTTGTTCGCGTACGCCTCGCCCTCGTCCCGCAGCACATCGGCCTCACCGGTGATGACCAGCGCGGGCGGCAGCCCCTTGAGCCGGTCGGCGTCCGCGCGCAGCGGGGAGGCGGTGATCTCGGCGCGCTGTGCGGGGTCGGTGGTGTACTGGTCCCAGAACCACTTCATGGCCTCGCGGGTCAGGTAGTAGCCGTCGGCGAACTGCTCGTACGAGCCGGTGTCGAAGTTCGCGTCGGTCACCGGGTAGAACAGCACCTGCTGGATGGGGGAGACATCGCCGCGCTCCTTGGCCAGCAGCGTCAGCGCGGCGGTCATGTTGCCGCCCACCGAGTCCCCGGCCACCGCGAGCCGGTCCGGGTCCAGCCCGGCGCCCTCGCCGTGCGCCACGATCCACTGCCCGACCGCGTAACACTGCTCCAGTGCCACCGGGTAGCGGGCCTCGGGGGAGAGGTCGTACTCGGGGAACACCACGGCCGCGCCGACGCCGACCGCCAGCTCCCGGACGAGCCGGTCATGGGTGCGCGCGTCGCCGAACACCCAGCCCGCGCCGTGGACGTAGAGAATCACCGGAAGGGTCCCGGAGACATTCGGCGGACGGATGATCCGCGCCTTCACGCTCCCGGCCGGAATCCCGGTGACGCTGATCCACTCCTCGTCCACCTCGGGCTTGGGCACCTCACCGGACTGCAGCTCGTCGACCGTCCTGCGGCCCTCCGCGGGCGACATCTGGTACAGGTACGGCGGCTTCGCGGTGGCCTCGGCGAGCGCGGTGGCTGCGGGCTCCAGAACGGGGCGGGGCGGTGTGGTGCGCGGCATCTCGGCTCCTCGACGGGTCCGGGATTCCGACCATCTCACCGCCGCCGCGCCCGCACCCTTCCGCTTACGCCAGCGGGGGGAGGGGCGGGTTGCGGATCTGGGTGACGAATCTGGGTTCCGGATCAGGTCAGCGGGCCCGGCGCCGGGGACGGGTCGGGGACCGGATCGGGGCCCGGCGGCTGCGGTACGGGATCCGGGGACGGGCCCGGCGGCGGCCCCGGCGTGGGGCTCGGCGGCTCCGGCGGAGGGGACGGCACCGGGTCCGGCGGTGGCCCCGGCGGCGGTCCGGGCACGGGCCCTGGCACGGGCCCCGGCTCGGGTCCGCCCGGCCCGGGCGAGGGGGTCGGGCTCGGCGGCACCGGGTCGGGCCGCGTCGGGTCGGCGGCGGTGGAAGTCGGGTCGGTCTGCCGTGCCACAGTGTCCTCCAAAAGCTCGCGAGACGGTGGTCACGTCATCTTCGGGGCGGGTGCCCGATCGCCCCCTGTCCACACTATTCCTCGGCGGTTCGCCGTGACGTCGCGGCGTCCACGATCTCGACCTCGACGCCCCCGGCGCGCAGCGCCCGGATCTCCGCCTCGTCGGAGCCGCTGTCGGTCACCAGGGTCCAGCCGGGTGGCAGCCGTATCCAGGTGTGGAACGGGCGCCGGCCGACCTTGGCCGCGTGCGCCAGCACGTACACCCGCTCGGCGCGCCGGGCCATCAGCTCCTTCAGCCGGGTCTGGCGCAGATCCGCCTCGCAGATGCCGTGTTCGGCCGTCACCCCGTCCGCGCCCAGGAAGACCCGGTCGAACGTCATGCGCTCCAACGCCGCCTCGGCGAGCGGGCCCAGGAAGCTCTGGCTCAGCGGGCGGAGCGTACCGCCCAGGCACTCGACCCGGACGGACTCCACGTCGGCCAGCTCCTGGAGCGCGGTGAGCCCGGTCGTGGCCACCGTCAGCTCCTCGGCCGTGCGCAGCTCATGGGCGAGGGCGCCGACGGTCGAGCCCGCGTCCAGCAGCAGTGTCTCGCCGGTACGGATGGTCGACGCCGCCCAGCGGGCGATGGCCCGCTTCGCCTCGAACGCCTCGCCGGTGCGCTGCCGCAGCGACGCCTCGGGGTGGGCGACCAGGGCCATCGCCCCGCCGTACGTCCGCGCCAGCCGTCCGTCGGCGGTCAGCTGCGCGAGGTCGCGGCGGATGGTGGAGGCGGTGACCCCGAAGGTGCGGGACAGCTCCTCCACACTGGCGAGGCCCGTGGTCGTCGCGAGGTGGACGATCTGGTCGCGCCGGGCCCGCGCTCCCTGTACCGGCAATGTCACTCGTCCTTCTCGATCTTCTCGATCATGTGGCTTCAGGGCTTCAAGGCTTCAGAGCTTCAGGGCTTCAGCTGGCGGGCGAGGGCGACATGTCGGCGGCCTGCCGCAGCGCCTCGATCATGCTACCGGCGTCGGCCTTGCCGGTACCGGCGATGTCGAACGCGGTGCCGTGGTCGACGGAGGTGCGGATGACGGGGAGTCCGACGGTGAGGTTGACCCCGGCCTCCAGGCCCAGCACCTTGACCGGGCCGTGCCCCTGGTCGTGGTACATCGCCACGATCAGGTCGTAGTCGCCGCGCCCGGCCAGGAAGAAGGCGGTGTCGGCGGGAAGCGGTCCGCGGGCGTCGATGCCGTCGCCGCGCAGCACCTCCAGCGCGGGCACGATCTTCTCCTCTTCCTCGCCGTAGCCGAACAGCCCGTTCTCCCCGGCGTGCGGGTTGATCCCGCACACCCCGATCACCGGCTCCGGGGTCCCGGCCCGGACCATCGCGTCGTGGCCGCGGCGCACGGTGCGCTCGACAAGACCCGGCTCGATCTTGTTGACGGCGTCGATGAGCCCTATGTGGGTGGTGACGTGGATGACCTTCACCGTGGGGGTGGCCAGCATCATCGACACCTCCTCGACGCCGGTCAGATGGGCCAGCAGCTCGGTGTGGCCGGGGAAGAAGTGCCCGCCCGCGTGCAGAGCCCCCTTGTTGAGCGGCGCGGTGCAGATGCCCTGCACCTCACCGTCCATGGCGAGCCGGGCGGCCGTCCGTACGTACTGGTACGCGGCGTCCCCGGCGACCGCCGACAGCTCGCCCCAGGGCAGGTCGGCGGGGAGCAGCCCGAGGTCGACGATGTTGATCCGGCCCGGCGTGAACTCGGCCTCGGCGGGCGCCCCGACCGTGACGATGTCGCACGCGATGTCGCGCAGCCGGGCCGCCTGCCGCAGCCGCTCCGCGTCCCCGATGACCACCGGACGGCAGCGCCGCAGCGTCTCCGGCGCGAGCAGGGCGGGGACGATCACCTCGGGGCCGATGCCCGCGCCGTCGCCCATGGTGACCGCGATGAGCGGAAGCGGGCTGGTGGAGGGGTTCTTGGGCGGCATGGACGGACCTTCCGTTCGGGTGTGGGGGCGCAGCGCCCGGACGATGTGACGCAGCGAATCGGGATCGCCGAAGCTGCCCGGGCGGGTCACGACGGACCGCCCGTCGGGAGTGCGGAGGTGTACGGCGCCGTGGTGCACCTGCCCGACGGGGTCGAGCCGGTCGACGGCGAGCGCGTCCAGCACCCGCCGCGCCGTCTCCCCGCCGGTCAGGACGAGGTCGACGCCGCCCGCGTGCTCCGCGAGCGCGGCGCCGACGGTCCGGGCCAACCCGTGCACCAGCCGCCGGGGCGGCCCTGGGGCCTCGGCCGGGGCGATGGTGACGACCGTGACGGGGGCCGTCAGCGGGGGCAGGGCGGCCTCGGGCGGCTCCGCCAGCAGACCGGCCAGGTCGAGCGGGACGTGTACGGCGCCATCGGCGACCAGTCGGCGCACCTGCTCGACGGCGCCCGGCTCGGCGGTACCGACGACGACCAGCAGGGGCCGGTCGGTGGCGGCTTCTGCCCGCGCTGACGCGTCGGCGTGCGCGCCGCCGGGTGCTGTCCGGTGGCGGCCCAGGGCCGTCGCCAGGCCGCCGGTGCCCACCAGGTGCGGGGGTGGGGCGGCGGACAGCGAGGCTTCGACGATCGCGTCCAGGTCGGTGTCCGTCTCCGCGTCGCAGACCGCCACCCGGCCCGCCGCCACCGCCGCGCGCAGGGCGGAGCGCAGGGCGGGCCGTGGGGCGCGGACGGTCGCGAGGGGGATCAGGGCGGTGGGCAGGCCGCCCAGCGCTTCGGGCAGTGAGGACGGCGGGGGCGTGGCCTCGGCGCGCCAGGCGTCGGTCTCGTGCAGCGGCACCCCGCCGACGTGCACCACACCCGCGCGCACCACGCGCCCCGCGACCGGCAGGGCGGGGGCGACGACCACGCCCGCGCCGTCCGCGGCCAGCGCGGCGACCTCGGCGGCGACATTGCCCCGCAGCAGCGAGTCGATCTTCTTCAGGACCAGCGCGCCCGGCGCGGACTTCAGCGCGGCGCGGACCGCGTCGGCCGCGTCCTCCGGCGGGAGGTGGCGCGAGTCGAGGTCCAGCACGGTCACCTCCGCGCAGGCCCGCTCCTCGGGAGGCGTTCCGGCGGGCCCCAGAAGGTGGATCTGACTGCGCGTTGTGCGCGAACTCAGTCCGGCGGCTGTCTCGGCGGCGCCGGACAGGTCGTCCGCGATGGCCAGCAGCCTCCGGAAGGGCGGCATCTCCACCGGTACCTCCTTGAATGGCCATGACAGGGGGAGCGATCAGACGTGGTCAGGCAGCGGACACGCTGTCGCCGCAGTCTCGATGATGACACACGTTGCGCGAACCGCGCGAGAGGTATTGCGTAAAGCGCGCAGCCATGTCACGGTGACCGCCGCGACACCTAGTACTGCCGAGAGGTCGACGATGACCCGAATCCTCCAAGCCCCGGACATCAGCCGCCGGGCCATGCTCCGCCTCGGAGCGGGCGCCTCCGCAGGTCTCGCCCTCGCCCCGCTCGCCGGGTGCGCGGGCCCCACCGGCGGCCCCGGCCCCGGCGCCATCAGCCTGGGGCTGAACCGTTCCCTGGTCAGCCTCGACAACAAGCTCAACCAGTTCGACGCGGCCGTCACGGTGCAGCGAGCGGTCCGCCAGGGCCTGACCCGGATGGGCAAGGGCCTGCTGCCGGAGCTGGTGCTCGCCGACCGGTTCGAGATGACCGAGCCCACCCGCTGGACGGTGCGGCTGCGGGCCGGGGTGCGCTACTCCGACGGCAGCCCGGTCACCGTCAAGGACGTGGCGACCGCGCTGAAGATGTACTGGGGCGTCAACGGCTCGTTCATCGTGGGCCTCTTCCCCGAGCGGCCCGCGCTGGAGCCGGTGGACGAGCGGACGTTCTACCTCCACACCAAGCGCCCGGTCCCCATCCTCGACCAGCTGATGGCCAATATCCTCATCAGCCCGGCCGCCAAGAACCGGCCCGAGGAGCTGGGCGGTGGCGTCGGCTCCGGACCGTACGTGGTCACCTCGGCCAACTCCGGCACCGGTGAGTACGCGCTCGCCGCCAACCGGCGCTACTGGGGGCGGCGCCCCGCCACCCCGGGAATCCGGGTCCGATTCGTCCCCGAGGAGTCCAGCCGGGTGGTCGCCCTCCGCAGCGGCGAGCTGGACGTCATCGACACCATCACCCCCGACTCGGCCGAGCAGCTGCGCGGGCTGCCCGGGGTGCGCCTCGACCGCACCACCGGCACCCGCGTCAACCAGCTGTTCTTCAACTTCCGCAAACCGCGCGGCCATCCGCTCGCCGACCCGCGCGTACGCGAGGCGCTGAGCTACGCCATCGACGGCAAGTCCCTCGTCGACGACGTACTCACCGGCTCCGCCCAGCAGGCCGAGGGCGTGGTCCCGCTCGCACTCAAGGGCGCGATACGCACCGGCGGTTACGTCCACGACCCCGGCAAGGCGCGCAAGCAGCTCGCCGCGCTCGGCCACCGCGACCTCAAGGTGAAGATCATCTGGGAGTCCGGGGAGTTCCCCGGCGACACCTCGGTGATGGAAGCCGTCCTGGAGATGCTGCGCGACGCCGGAGTCCGCCCGACCCTCCAGCAGTTCGAGCCCGGCGGCGACATCCAGCAGTGGCGGCAGGGCCGCCGCGGCGACTGGGACGTCCTCGGCAACGGCTTCTCCGTCCCCACCGGACACGCCAGCACCAGCCTCCAGGGCATGTACGGCGGCACCAAGGAGAAGGAGAAGACCCGCGACACCTACCAGGGCTACGTCTTCCCGGAGATCGCCGACCGGCTGGCCGACGCCTCCGCCGAAACCGACGAGAAGACCCGTAACGCCAAGCTCGCCGCCGTCCAGAAGGACATCTGGAACACCCGCCCCTGTCTGTGGGCCTTCGTCCCCGACGTGGTGCTGGCCCGCCGCTCCCGGGTCCGGGACGTGAAGCTCCTGCAGCTCAACTCCTACGACCTCGCCGCCGTGCGCCTGGAGGGCTGAGCCGTGCCGCGCTATCTGATACGCCGCCTTGGCCAGAGCGTCCTGACCATCTTCCTGACCCTCTCCACCGTCTTCGTCCTGGTGCGCATGGCACCCGGCGACCCGGCCGCCGCCCTGGCCGGACCGAACCCCAGCAGCGCGGATCTGGCCCGGATCCGTGAACAGTTCGGGCTGGATCAGAGCCTGCTCACCCAGTACGGCGTCTTCCTGCGCGATCTGTTCACCGGCGACCTCGGGACCAGCTACTCCTTCCACGCCCCCGCCTTCGAGGTGGTCTTCGACCGGGTGCCGTACACCATCACCCTCGCCCTCTCCGCGATCCTGCTCACCACCCTGGTCGCCGTGCCGCTGGGGGTGTGGATGGCCCGCCGCGCCGACACCAAGCGCGAACTCGGCGCCAATGTGCTGACCATCGCCGGACAGTCCATGCCGGACTTCTGGACCGGCGTCATGCTGCTGACCGTCTTCGCCGTGCTGATGCCGGTGCTGCCCGCCTCCGGCTTCACCACCTGGAGCGGCCTGATACTGCCCACCGTCACCGTGGCGACCCTGCAGATGGCGCTCATCTCCCGGCTGGTGCGGCGCGAGATGGCCGCGGCCCTCAGCTCGCCGTACGTCACCACCGCCCGCTCCCGGGGTGTCTCCGAACGCGCCCTGACCTGGCGTTACGCCATGGGCAACTCGGCCATCCCGGTGCTCACCGCGCTCGGCACCCGGTTCGCCGCGATGCTCAACGGTGTGGTGGTGGTCGAGGTGGTGTTCGGCTGGCCCGGCGTCGGCTCGCTGGTCGTCCGCGCCCTGGAGACCCGCGACTACCCGCTGATCCAGGCGACCGTCCTGGTCACCGCCGCCCTGGCGGTCCTCGTCCAACTCCTCATCGACCTGGCCTACCCGCTGCTCGACCCGCGGGTACGCCTGGGAAAGGCGGCCTGAGCCATGAAAGGCGCCCTCGAACCCCCGGTCCCCGCCGGTTCCCCCTCGCGCGCCCAGGCCACCGCCCAGGTCACGTCCGCGCCCCGTCCCAGCCGGGTCACCGCCCGCGACCTGGCCCGCGCTGCCGCCACCCGGCGCCGCCGCAGCGCGAGCCTCAAGCTGTGGACGGGCGTGGTGTGCACCCTGCTGGTGGTGGTGCCCGTCGCCCTCGCGCAGGTGCTGCCGCTGCCCGGCGCGAACGACCAGGACCTCGCCCGCCGACGGCTGGCCCCGCTGACCGACGGCCACCTCTTCGGCACCGACCAGCTCGGCCGCGACCTGCTCTCCCGGGTGCTGCACGGCGGCCAGGTGTCCCTGTCGATCGGTGTGCTCGCCGTCCTCGTCTCCGGCCTCATCGGCATCGTCGCGGGCGCCGCCGCCGGATACTTCGGCCGCTGGGTGGACGCCATCGTCTCCCGGCTGCTGGAGGCGCAGATGTCGCTGCCGCTGCTGATGATGCTGCTGCTCGTCGTCGCCCTGTTCGGCCCGTCCGTCACCGTCATCACCTGCGTCATCGCCATCGCCCAGTGGCCCGAGGTGGCGCGGCTGACCCGCTCGCTGGTGCTGGTGGAGCGCGAGAAACCGTACGTGGCGGCCGCGCGGGTGCTGGGGCTGCGCCAGATCGCCATCCTGGCCCGGCACATCATCCCCAACATCGTCCGCCAGGCGTCCCTGGTCGTCCTGCTGCTGCTCGCCCAGGCCGTCCTGCTGGAGAGCGCGCTCAGCTACCTCGGCGCCGGACCCCAGCGGCCGTTCGCCACCTGGGGGCGCATCATCTCCGACGGCCAGGACTACATCACCACCTCCTGGTGGCTGGTGACCCTGCCCGGCCTCGTGATCGCGCTGCTGGTGGTCGGGGTCAACCTGCTGGGCGACGGGCTGCGCGACCGTACCCGGCGACGTACGACGGAGGGCTCCTGATGAGCGACGCGACGAGTGACCGGCAGGCCCCGCTGCTGGAGGTCGAGGACCTCCAGATCGAGCTGATCACCGAGCGCGGTGTGGTCCGCGCGGTCGACGGCGTCGGCTTCACCCTCGCCAAGGGCGAGACCGTGACCCTCATCGGCGAGTCCGGCTCCGGCAAGTCCACCACCGCGATGGGCCTGCTGCGGCTGCTGCCCGAGGGACTGGCCGTGCTGTCCGGCACCGCCCGCGTACGGGGCGTCGACGTCATCGCCGACCCCCGCGCGGCCCGCCGGATCCGCGGCCGTGGCGTCTCCCTCATCCCGCAGGACCCGATGACCGCGCTCAGCCCGGTGCACACCATCGGCCGCCAGCTCGGCGAGGCGCTGCGCATCCGCCACCCGGAGCTGTCCCGCGCCGACGCCCGCGCCCAGGGCATCGACCTGCTCGGCCGGGTACGGATCCCCCGCCCCGAGACCCGGTGGGGCGCCTACCCCCACCAGTTCTCCGGCGGCATGCTGCAGCGCGTCCTCATCGCCATCGCGCTCGCCGCCGAACCCGAGCTGCTGGTCGCCGACGAGCCGACCTCCGCCCTCGACGTCACCGTCCAGGCGGGCGTCCTCGACCTCCTGATGGAGCTTCAGGAACGCACCGGCATCGGCATCCTCATGATCACCCACGACCTGGGGGTGGCCCGGCTGGTCTCCGACCGCATCCATGTCATGCGCGGCGGCCGCTTCGTGGAATCCGGCCCCGTCGAACAGATCGTGGAACACCCCGCCGAGGCGTACACCCGCGATCTGCTCGCCGCCGTCCCCACTCTGGGCCCCTGGGACGAAACCCCCGCCGCCCCATCCCCCGAGGAGGCCTCGCGATGACCACACCCCTGCTGGCCGTCGAGGACCTGGTGGTCGAATACCCGGTCCCGGGCGGCGTGTTCCGCGCGGTCGACGGCGTCGGCTTCACCGTCGAGCCCGGCGGCGCGCTCGCCATCGTCGGCGAGTCCGGCTGCGGCAAGTCCACCATCGCCCGCGCCATCGTCCGGCTGCTGCGCCCCACCGAGGGGCGCATCCTGCTCGACGGCGCGGACATCGCGTCCCTGCCCGAGCGGCGGCTGCGGCCGCTGCGGCGCCGGGTGCAGATGGTCTTCCAGGACCCGTACGGATCCCTGGACCCGCATCTGACCGCCGAGGAGATCGTGGCCGAGCCGCTGCGGCTGGCCGGGACGCGGTCCGCCGCCGAGCGCGGCCGCCGGGCCGCCCAGCTGATCGACCAGGTGGGCCTGCCCACCAGCGCCCTCCAGCGGCGCCCCGCCGAGTTCTCCGGCGGCCAGCGCCAGCGGATCGGCATCGCCCGCGCCCTGGCCAGCGGGCCCGAGCTGCTGGTCTGCGACGAGGCCACGTCCGCGCTGGACGTCTCCGTACAGGCCCAGGTGCTCCAGCTGCTGCGCGAACTCCAGGCCGAACAGAACCTCGCGTACATCGTCATCTCCCACAACCTCGGCGTGGTCCGCGAGATCAGCTCCGAGGTGGTGGTGATGCGCGGCGGGCGGATCGTCGAAACCGGCCCGACCGCGGATGTGCTCGCCGCGCCCACCCAGCCGTACACCAGGGCGCTGCGGCGCGCGGCGCTCGACCCGGCGACGATGCGGGGACGCAAACCGCGCGCCCTCGTGTCCGCGATCGCGACCGACCAGGACCATGGTCAGGACCGTGGTCCTGGCCAGGACCATCACCGAACTTCAGGAGCAACGCAGTGAACGCGCACGCGCAGACCCACACCACCTCCCAGGCGTCCCCCGGCGGAGTGAGCGTGCCCGGTGCCCCGGTGCCGCTGTCCCGGCTGGTGCTGGGCACCATGACCTTCGGCGACACGGTGGACCGGGCGGGCGCCGAGGCGATGCTGGACACCGCGCTCGACGCCGGGGTGACGGGCGTGGACACCGCCAACGCGTACGCCGGGGGCGTCACCGAAACCATCCTCGCCGAGCTGCTGCCCGGCCGCCGCGACCGGATCGTCCTCGCCACCAAGGCCGGGATGCCGCACGCCGACGCCGGTGAGCACTCCCCGCTGTCCGCGCGCGGCATGCGCGCGGCCCTCGAAGGCAGCCTCCGCCGCCTCGGCACCGACCACGTCGACCTCTTCTACCTCCACCAGCCCGACCGCGCGGCGCCGCTGGAGGAGACGCTGAGCACGGTCGCCGAGTTCGTCGCCGAGGGCAAGATCCGCGCACTCGGCGTCTCCAACTACGCCGCCTGGCAGATCGCCGAACTGACCCACACCGCCGACCGCGTCGGTGCCCCGCGCCCGGTGGTGGCGCAGCAGCTGTACAACCTGCTGGCCCGGCGCGTGGAGGAGGAGTACCGGGAGTACGCGGCCACCGTTGGCTTGCGCACGATGGTCTACAACCCGCTCGGCGGCGGCCTGCTGACGGGCCGTCATGCCTTCGAGGAGACCCCCGAGTCCGGCCGCTTCGGCGACTCCAAGCTCGCTGCGATGTACCGCCAGCGCTACTGGGACCCCCGCCTCTTCGAGGCGGTCCGCGACCTGGGCCGGATCGCGGACGAGGCGTCCATCCCCCTGACGGACCTGTCACTGCGCTGGCTCCTGGGCCGCGACGGGGTCGACGCCCTGCTCCTGGGCGGCTCCCGCCTGGAGCACCTGCGCGCCAACGTGGCGGCGGCGACCGCGGGGCCACTGCCGGAGGACGTGGTGGCGGCGTGCGACGAGGTGGGCGCGAGGCTGCGGGGCCCGATGCCCGCGTACAACAGGTAACCCGTGGCTTCCCCCACCCCGCCCCTCCCCGAACCCAGGGGCTCCGCCCCCGGCCCCGCGAACGCCTCGGGCATGTCCCCGCGCGGCCGGGTGCCGGGTGGCGCCCTGGCGTGCCCGGGGTGGGGGCGACCGGGGGATGACGTACGCAGATCTACCACCGCACACCACGAGGGAGCACGGCGACCATGACCGGCGAACATGACATCGCGATACCGCTGACGGACGGGCGGCTGCGGCCGCGGCAGGGGGATTCGGGGCGGCTGGAGGCGTTTTTGCCCGCGCCCGCCGTCCAGAACCATGCCGCCAATCTGACCGTGTTGCCCGGTGGCGACCTCGGGTGCGTGTGGTTCGGCGGGACCCAGGAGGGCGTGCCGGACATCTCCGTGTGGTTCTCCCGGCTGGCACCGGACGCCGACACCTGGTCGGAGCCCGTCCGGCTCTCCGACGACCCGGCGCGCTCCGAGCAGAATCCGCTGCTGTTCCCCACCCCGGCCGGTGAGCTGTGGCTGCTCTACACCGCCCAGCAGGCGGGCAACCAGGACACCGCCGAGGTGCGGGTGCGGGTGTCGGGGGACGGCGGGGAGACCTGGGGCGCGCCGCGTACCCTCTTCCCGGCCACCGGCTCGGGCGGGGTGTTCATCCGTCAGCCGATCGCCGTACTGGACGACGGGCGGTGGCTGCTGCCGGTGTTCCACTGCGTGGCCACGCCCGGCGTCAAGTGGGTGGGCGACCACGACACCAGCGCGGTGATGATCAGCGACGACGAGGGCAGGACGTGGCGGGAGCGGTCCGTGCCGGGCTCCACCGGCTGTGTGCACATGAACGTGCACCCGCTCCCGGACGGCACGCTGCTGGCCCTGTTCCGCAGCCGCTGGGCCGATGCGGTGTACCGCTCGTACAGCACGGACGGCGGGGAGAGCTGGAGCGAGCCGGAGCCCACGGAGCTGCCCAACAACAACTCCTCCGTGCAGTACGTCCCGCTCGGCGACGGACGGCTGGCGCTGGTCTACAACCACAGCAGCCGCGCGGACGCGACGGCCCGCCGGGTCTCGCTCTACGACGAGATCGATGAGGATGGGCTGGCGGGGGACACTCCGGCCGCGCAGCGAGAAGATGCGCCGGGGGCCTTCTGGGGCGCGCCCCGGGCGCCCATGACCCTCGCGCTCTCCGCCGACGGCGGCCGCACCTGGCCCGTACGGCGGGATCTCGACGTCGGCGACGGACACTGCCTGACCAACAACTCACGCGACCGGCTCAACCGGGAGCTGTCGTATCCCACCATCCGGCAGACGCCGGACGGCACCCTGCACATCGCGTACACATATCACCGCCAGGCCATCAAGTACGTCCGCGTCAGCCCGGACTGGGCCGCGAATGGCTGAGCCCCGCCACCGCCACGCCGTGGTCACCGGCGCCAGCTCCGGCATCGGCGCCGCCATCGCCACCCGGCTGCTGGACGAGGGGTGGCGGGTCACCGGGATCAGCCGCACGGCCCCGCCCCACGCGCACGACCGGCTGCGCTGGCTCCCGGCCGACCTGGCCCGGCCGGAGGAGCTGCCCACGGCGCTCACCCCGATGGCCGAGGACGGCCCGCTGGACGCCCTCGTCCACGCGGCGGGCGTCCAGCGCTCCGCCCGGCTGGGCGAACTCGACGCCGAGGACGGGTCCCTCATGTGGCGCATCCACGTCCAGGCGGCCACCGTCCTGGCGGACACGCTGGTGGACCGGGTCCGGGACGGCGGACGGGTGGTGCTGGTGGGCAGCCGGACGATGACCGGCGTACCGGGCAAGAGCCAGTACGCGGCCACCAAGGCGGCGCTGACCGGCCTGGCCCGGTCCTGGGCGGCCGAACTGGCGCCGCGCGGGGTCACCGTGAACGTGGTGGCGCCGGGGCCCACGGACACCCCGATGCTGCGCGACCCGGGCCGCAGCCGCACCCCGCCCGTCATGCCGCCGCTCGGACGGCTCGTACGCCCCGAGGAGGTGGCCGGTCTGACGGCCTTCCTGCTGGGCCCGGAGGGCGGTTCGGTGACCGGTCAGACGCTGGTGATATGCGGGGGCGCCTCGCTCTGACGACCACCCCCAGGGCTCACGCGGTCATGGCCCTGACACGGAATCTCTTCTTGATGTTCACCATTGGACGATCCTGTGTCTGACACTCTTTTCGGTGATCGAACAACGGTCGTAATCGGGGAGAGGACACCACACATGACCCGTGTGACCCGCTGGAAATCCCTGGCGCTGCTGGCCGGAGTCGTGACGGTAGCCGTCACGGCGCAGACCCCGGCCACCGCGGCACCCACCGCCACCGCCACCGCGTACGACGACACGTACTACCAGGACGCGATAGGCAAGACCGGGGAACCGCTGAAGGACGCCCTGCACCAGATCATCAGCAAGGACGTCAGCAAACTCTCGTACGACGAGGTCTGGGACGCCCTCAAGAAGACCGACGAGGACCCGGACAACTCCGCCAACGTCGTCCTGCTCTACACCGGCCGTTCCCAGAGCAAGGACTCGAACGGCGGAAACGCCGACGACTGGAACCGCGAACACGTCTGGGCGAAGTCACACGGCGACTTCGGCACCGCCACCGGACCCGGCACCGACATCCACCATCTGCGCCCGACCGATGTCTCGGTCAACAGCACCCGTGGCAACAAGGACTTCGACGAGGGCGGCTCGGAGGTGGAGGAGGCGCCGGGCAACCGCACCGACGACGACTCCTTCGAGCCCCGCGACCAGGTCAAGGGCGATGTGGCCCGGATGATCCTGTACATGTCGGTCCGCTACGAGGGTGGCGAGGGCTTCCCCGACCTGGAGCCCAACGACAAGGTCGACAACGGCAGCCAGCCCTTTATGGGACGGCTCTCCGTGCTGAAGAAGTGGAGCGACGAGGACCCGCCGGACGCCTTCGAGAAGAAGCGCAACCAGGTCATCTACGACGACTTCCAGCACAACCGGAACCCGTTCATCGACCACCCGGAGTGGGTCGGCGAGATCTGGAAGTAACCCGGTCCCGCCTCACGCGCCCCGGGCCGCCGCCAACAGTTCGGCGGTGTGCCCGGGGTGTCCGGGGGCGGCCTGCAGCGAGGGCAGCAGCAGGGTCCACAGTTCGGCCAGATGGTCCTCGACGAGCCGCCGCCCGTCGAGGGCCTCGGACACCGTGTGCAGACCGAAGAAGGCGCAGACGATGGTCCGGGCGGCGGGCAGCGGATCGACATGGGCGGCCAGCTCGCCCTCGCCGTGGGCCCGTTCCAGCATGGCCCCGATGGCGTCGATCCAGCCGATGAACGGGGGCGGGAACGGTGCCGCGATCAGCGAGCGCTCAGTCCACAGCCGGGCCCCCGCCCGCACCACGATGTCATCACGGAAGGCGCGGGCCACCGCGAAGCTGAGCCGGATGAGCTGCTCCAGCGCGGGCACCCGCAACCCGGTGTGCCGGTCGATCAGGGGCGGCCAGGTGGCGAAGTGTTCCTGCACCACGGCGAGGGCGAGTCTCTCCTTGCTGGTGTAGTGGAAGTAGATGGCGCCACTCGTGTGACCCGACCGGGCGGTGATGTCGCTGATGCTCGTCCCGGCGTATCCGCGTTCGTCGAAAAGCGATGCGGCCGCTTCCAGAAGAGACCGGCGTGTTTGTTCGGCCCGTTCTTGCACGTGTTCGTCGTCCTTCATCAGCCGGTCGGGTGTGACGGAGTGAACTTAGCGGACTTTCGGCCGCCGATGGTGATGAGGACAGACAGGTCAAACATTATTAGTATTTTATGGTGATCGTTCGTGAGGCTCGCGGCCTTTCGGAGCCGACCGGTCCCACCGGTCGGCCGCTCAGCTGGTCCCGCACCGTGGCACGTGAGGCCGTGCACCGGGTCTCGGTGGCCGAGGTGCTGCTCACCGACGTCCGCACGCTGGGTGACGGACGGTTCGAGGCGGCCGCCCAGTGGCCCCGCTCCCATCCCACGTTCCCGCACGGCGGGGACGGTCTGCATCACCCGCTGATGATCGCCGAGACCCTGCGCGAGCTGGGGATCTACATCCCGACCCGCTACTACGCGGTGCCCGCGGGCGCGCACTTCCTGATCCGCGACCTGTTCTTCCGGCTCGACCCCGAGACCGAGCCCCGCGCCCCGCACGGGGCCACCGACATCACCTGCCGGATCGCCGTGACGGACGTTCGCACCGCCGCACCCACCGGGCGGTCCGTGTCCGGGATGCGGCTCGACGTCGGCCTGTGGGCGGGCGGCAGGATCTTCGCGCGGGCCGGGGGCACCGCCCGCTTCCTCGACGGCACGGCGTACGCGGAGACCCGCTCCGCGCACTCGGGCCAGACCGCTGGGCGCAGACTGCGCGCCGCCGTACGGCCCTCACCAGCGCAGTTGGGCGTGGCGGCGGCCCGGGACGTGCTGGTCGTACGGGACGGGGGAGTGGTGTACCTCGACCCCGCGGACCCCCGTCACCCGTTCTTCTTCGACCACTGGAGCGACCATGTGCCGGGGCTGGTGCTGCTGGAGGGCGCCCGGCAGGCCGCGGCGCTGGCCACCGGTGGGCTGCTGATCCGCCCCCTGGTCTGCCGCATGAAGGCGATCCGGTTCACCGAGTCCCATCCGCCCGCCGTGGTCGAGTGTGTCTCCCACGGCAGAACGTGTGTCTTCCGGCTGCGCCAGGCGGACATCTGTACGGCGGTCGGTGTGCTCCAGTACGGCTGACCGCACAGCTGGCCGACGAACACCCTGTGCTACGAACGCGATGACCTATGAACGCCTCGTGCGACGAACGTACTGAGCGACGAACAAACCGCCGACGCTCAGTTACCTCTTGCTTACCCGGAGTCATCTCACTAACGTAGTGATCGTTATGTTTCGGGCAGGCAATTCTTCGCCTGTATGGCTTTCCATGCCGCGTCCGGCATTCCGCGACGCAGCGCCGCCCTGAAATTCACCGCGCTGCTCCCCGTGGCTTACAGGCATTTCCTGCGCCGATCCCCCCATCTCTCCTGGAACGGCAGGCAGATGACAGCAGAAACACTTCTCGCATGGACCCCCGCCGCCATCGTCTTCGACTGCGACGGCACGCTGATGGACTCCGAACGGCACTGGGAAAAGGCCCGCGAAGTCGTGCTCGCGGACTACGGGACCGTCTGCGACGAGGAGTTCGCGCGGCGCACCAAGGGACTCCACTACACCGAATGCGGCCGCATGATGGCCGAATTCGCCGGGTTCCCCGACCTCGCCGACGAGATCACCCGGCAACTCCTCAGCGCGTTCCGCAGACTGGTGGCGGACGACCCGGTCACCATGCCCGGCGCGGCCGAACTCGTCCACAAGGCGGCGGCGTTCGCACCGCTCGCCGTGGCGAGCAACTGCCCGCGCGACGTCGTCGAGGACGGGCTCTCCAAGGCCGGGCTGCTGCGCTACTTCGACCATGTGCTGGTCCCCGGCGGGGAAGTGCGGCCCAAGCCCCATCCCGATGTGTATCTGGCGGCCGCCCGCCTCTGCGGTGCGGCCCCCGCGGACGCGCTCGCCGTGGAGGACTCCCACTGCGGCTTCCTGTCCGCCTCCCGCGCCGGGCTCAGGGTGCTCGGCGTGGGTCCGCGCAAACCGGTCGACGAGCGCCCGCCGGTGGACCTGTGGGTCTCCACGCTCGCCGATCCCGACCTGCTCAAATGGGCTGACTCCCGGGCGGCTTGAGGACCGAAGGGGACCGTGTCACCGGTCAGTCCATCTTCATCCCGTCGTGGGACGAGGAACCGCCGTGGGACGAGGAACCACCCTTGGACGAGGAGCCATCCTCGGACGAGGAATCGCCCTGGGACTTCGACCCACCGTGGTGCATCATCGAGCCCTGCTCGATGTCCCCGCCGAGCTTCGCGCGCAGCGGCTTGAGGGATCCCGAGGACAGACCGGTGACCGACCAGCGGGCGCCGACCAGATACGTGCCCCCGTAGTCCTTCGAGGTGTTCAGCCAGTCCTTCTGACCCTTCTCGGTGGCGAAGGTGACCATGGTGTACCGGTCGCCCTTGCCGGACTGGCAGGAGCCCTGGCGCAGTTCGTCCGCCTCGGTGACGATGGTCGCCTTGCAGCCGATGGCATCGGCGATCTGCGTCAGGGCCGCCGGCTTCCCGGGCTTCCCCAGCTCCTTGGCAGCGGGCGCCCGGTCCTTCTCCGGCTTCTTCACGTGGGCCTGGCCGCTCCCGCCGCAGCCGCTCACCACGCCGCTCGCGAACAGCACTGCCGCGCAGAGCGCGGTGGCACGAAGTGCGCGTGACACATCAACCTCCCGTCGAGGTCCGGCGGGGAGCCCGGAGCGTGTGCGCTCCCGGGCCCCCGCCGGGGTGGACCATCATGCCGTCTTACTGGGTCACCTTCTTGCCCTTGTCGTCGAGCGCGAACCACGTGCCCTTGACGCCCTGGCCGTTGGTGTCCCCGGGCTTCTTGTCACCGGCGAAGGTGTACAGCAGCCAGCAGTCGAAGGCGGCCTGCTTGGTGCCGTCGGGGCGGGTGAAGGAGGTGACCTTCGAGGCGTCCACCCCGGAGACCTTGGTGGTGTCGACGGCCTTGACCGGCTTCCACGTGTTCAGGCAGGCGGCGTCGACACAGGCCGTCTTCATCGGCCAGGGGGTGTCCTTGTCGAAGCGGTAGACGGTCATGCCCTTGCTGTTGACCATGATCTTGCCGAGGTCGGCGTTGTTGTTGACCATCAGCTCCAGGGCGCCGCCCGCGGCCTTCTTCCCGGCCGGCTTCCCGTCCGGGGCCAGCGCGTTCCAGGTGCCGCCCACGCCCTGGCCCTTGGTCTCGCCCGCCTTGGTGTCGCCCGCGTAGCGGTAGACCGGCCAGCCCTCCAGGGTCAGCTGCTCGGTGCCGTCGTCGCGCTTGACCTTGCCGAGCTTGGCGGAGTCGATACCGGCACCGGCGGTGGCGTCGTCGGCGGGCACCGGCGGCCACTTGGTGGCGCACGCGTCGTTGCAGTTGGACTTGGCCGGCTTGGGGGTGTCCTCGTCGAACCGGTAGAGGGTCAGACCCCCGCTGTCGGCGACGAACTTGCCGAGCTTGGCGTCGGTCTTGACCGCCAGCTGCTTCGCCGGGCTCGTCCCGCCACTGGCGGAGGAGCCACTGCCCGCCGCCGCACCGGTGTCGCTGGAACCACCGGTCGCGCCGGCCCCCGCGGCCGCCGCGCCCGCACCCGCCGACGCCGAAGCACCCGCGCCCGCACTCGCCGCCTGGCTGCTGCCACCCACGGGCTGGACGTTCGCGCTGCCCGCGGAGGTGTCATTGCTGCCACACGCCGCCGTCAGCATGACCATCGCCACGGACATTCCCGCGAATGCGATCTGACGCCGCTTCTCCATGACCACTCCCTGCGAAATCCTTCTCGGTGTCCGGCGGTGAAGGCGCCGACGCCATGTCCATACGGAGCCCGGGCCGACCGTCGTTCAGCCAGTTAAAAATTTGTCACCAGACGCACAAAACGCTGGATGCGTGAGCGCACAGCAATCGACGGCCGTTGAACAACGGCCGTCGTGGAAGGGGTACTTCGCTGCTGCCTACTCCTCGATGCGCAGCGCCAGCGCGGGGCAGCGGCGCACCGCGCGCACCGCCTGGGCGCGCAGCTGGCGGGGTACATCCATCCGGGCGGAGGACGGATAGCCGTCGATGCCGAGCGTCAGCACCTCGGGCGGCAGGATGTCCGCGCACAGCCCGTGGCCCTGGCACAGCGACCAGTCCACCAGGAGCTTCTCCGTCGGGCCCCGCTGCTGCCGCTCACCGCGCGGCGGCGCGGCCGCCGGACCGGGCGGCAGGGCCAGCGGCTGGGACTCCTCGGGCAGCGGCAGCACACCCATCGTGGGCCGCCCGCAGCCCGTGCCGAGCGCATGGGCCTCGAACTCCTCGGGGAACGCGTCCAGCGCCGTGGTCACGAAACCGGCCGTACCGTCGGGATGGCTGCACGCGCCGCGCTTGCGCACCGAGTTGATGTACGCGCGCACGTTGTCGATGGACGACTGGCCGCCACCCCGCTCCACCTGCCCGATCGCGTCCGCGAGGGCGGGCAGGCCGATGAAGCACGGGCCGCACTGACCGGCCGTCTCGGCGGCCAGCCAGCGGGCCACCCGCGCGGTCTCGCCGAGCGGGCAGGTGTCCTCGGGGATGGGCAGCACCGCGCCCGCGCCCAGCCGCGCGCCGTACTTCTTCATGGACTCGCGCGAGATCGTGGTGGCGTTGATGCTCTTCGGGTCCAGCCACTTGCCGTGGTAGCCGCCCACCAGCACGCCCTGGCCGGGGGAGAGCCCGCACAGCTCCAGGACGTAGGTCAGCGGCACCCCGGTCGGCGTCTCCATCACGTACTTGCCGCCGACCGTCAGCAGCGTGGTGCCCGGTTCGGTGGGCAGCCCCACCGAGCGGTACGGCAGGGCGCCCATCCGCGCCGCGATGGCGAGCTGGGCGTAGGTCTCGGTGTTGGACAGCAGGGTGGGCAGCCCGCCGAGACCGTTCTCGCTGGACCGGATCTTCCGGCCGTTGGGGATGGCCGGGGCGCCGCTGATGCCGTTGATGACGGCGCCGCCCTCACCGGCCACGAACCGGTCGGGCGTGAGGGTCACCGACACCGGGACCCCGCTGGGGCCGCGCTCGGCCACGGCCGCGTTCAGCGACTCCTCGACGTCCGGGCGGTGCACCGCGATGGCGACCTCCTCGGCGCCGATCGCCTCGGCCGCCAGCGTGGCGCCGTCGATGACCAGATGCGGGGTGTGCAGCAGCAGCGCGGTGTCCTTGAGGCAACTGGGCTCGCCCTCACTGCCGTTGACCACCACATTGCAACGGCCGCCCGCGCGGCCCGCCGCCTCGACGACCGCGGTGACCTTCTTGGCGAACGGGAAACCGGCGCCGCCGCGCCCGCGGAGATCGATGTTCTCCGCGAGCGCGACGAGTTCGTCCGCCCTCAGGGCGGGCATGGTGCCGTGCACCGTCAGGTGGCCGACCCGGTCGAGCCGGTAGGCCTCGTCCAGCCCGGCCAGCAGCCGGGGCGGATCGACACAGGCCAGCCTGGGTTTTGTCTTGATCACCGGTCCCACCCACGGGAGGCACCGAGCGAGGCACCGTCCCGCCGGCCGGAGTCGGCCGAGCGCGGGCGCGGCACGGTGGGTGCGGCGCGCCGGGTGCGGCCTTCCTGAAGGCTGCGGGCGGGCGGGTTCCTCACCGAGATGCCATCCCCTCGATCGTCGTCCTGGCTGCGCCGGGCTGCGAGCCGCATCCACAGCGCGATGGCCACTCCGGCCAGAGCCGCGATGTAGCCGTATGTCGCCCAGATCTTGGCCTCACGTCCGGCCTTCAGACCATGGACCAGCGCGAGGCCCCAGGCGGGGTAGGCGCCCACATGGAGCGCCCGCCACCACCGGTACCGCCAGCGGGAGTTGCCCGCCGCGGCGAAGGAGCTGCGGACCGCTCCGGTCACCGCCGCGATGACGAAGAGGTAACCGGCAATGGTTCCGAGCCCGATCAGGACCGGCTGCTTTGCGTCAGCGAACGGTAGCACGATCGAAGCTGCGTTCGTGTGGCTCTCGGCGACCTTCACCCAGATGTGAATGCCGAGAAACAGCAGGCCAGCGACTGCGGCCGCCCGGTGGATGCCCTGGGCGATCAACCGGTGGTTGGAGTGCAGGATCAGCTGGTCGGTCGCGGCGAGCCCCCACAGCACCGCGGAGCTGAGGCAGACCAGGGCGAGCACCCCGGCGCCGAAGTCGAGGAACAGGAACGTCTGGCTGAAAGCGCCGGCGTTGTACGTCACGATGAGGGACAGCACGAGGGTCGCGACGATAGCGTAGATGCGGATGTTGCGGGACCAGCCGATACCGGGCCGGTCCTGCCGAGTCCGGCGAGCGGCTCGTCGTCCCCCAGGTGCTTGGCGTCCCCCGTGGCGCCCCTGTGAGGGAGAAGGCGTTTGGGACATGGACATTGGAGCCTCCCGATCGCGCGTGTTCGCGCGGATGACGAGATACGTCAAAGTCGTCTTGGGGGCAGCAGCTTCTCGGAACTACACGTGATCTCCATAAGATTTGTCGTAACGTGACAACTTCTCGTGTATGAACACTGCCCAGACCGTCTTCGGCTGATCCACTGTCATCCCGATGGCAAAGACCCGGCAAAGCGCCGGGACCGGTGGGCGCGAGGGTCCTCTATGAGGTAGCGGAGGACCCTCGACTCCCATTCCGGTCCGGATGAAGCCGGAGACGGAGGCAACCTCCACGGGTCCGACCGACCCCCCAACGGTCGGGCCTCCCCCCGGCAAGAACGAGGTAATGATGGGCGAACTGGTGAACCGCATCTGGTCCCGCCCCCGTGGCGAGTGGACCCGCGTGCTGCGCAATGAACTCCCGTCCCTGGCCGACGAGGTGGTCGAGAACTTCCGGCAGAGAATCCCGGGATTCGCCGACCTTCTGGAGGACACTGAGCGCGAAAAGGTCCGCGGTGAGGTCGAGCAGGCCATCCTGACGGCGCTCGGCTACCGGAAGGCGGGCGAGGAGGGCGCCGGGACACTGGCCCTCTCCGACGCTTCGCACGGCGAGGAGCCGCTCACCGACATCCCGCCCGAGCGGGCCCGGCGCGATCTGTTCGAGGCCCTGATCGGCGAAGTCCCGGTGTCCGAGCGGACGTTGGCCGAGCTGTCCCGGGCGGCCCGGTGGCCACTCCCGGAGACGGTCCAGGCCATCGCGCTGCCCACCCCGGGCGAGGCGCCGCCCCTGGCCGCCGTGCTGGGAGACACCCTCATCGGTGCCGTCGGTGACGAGCTGTGCATGCTGATCCCCGACCCGGACGCGGACGCCGACCCCGCCCCCGACCAGGGCGTGGACCGGCTCCAGGACGGCGAACGGGACCCGGACCGGGAGGCGCCCGCGGACCCCGGCACCCGTGGCGCGCTGGAAGCCGCGCTGCGCGGCCGGAACGCCTCCGTCGGCCATGTGGTGCCGTTGAACGACGCGGCGTCCTCGGTCCGGTGGGCCCGGCGGCTGCTGACCATGGCCCCCGGCCGAGGTGGCGCCGAGCCCCGGGTGCTCTTCGTCGACGACCATCTGTCGATGCTGCTGCTGCTCCAGGACGAGTCCCTGGTCCGGGCGCTGGCCTCGCGCTGGCTCAAGCCGCTGGTCGGGCTGACCCCCCGGCAGAGCGAACGGCTGCAGATGACCCTGCTGGCCTGGCTGGAGGGCGGTGGCGCACCCGAGGCGGCCAAGGCGCTGAAGGTGCATCCGCAGACCGTGCGGTACCGGCTGCGCCAGATCGAGAAGCTCTTCGGCCCTGGTCTGCGTGACCCGCGAATACGGTTCGAGCTGGAGATGGCGCTGCGTGGCCGCAGGCTGATGGCGCAGATGGACCGCATCCGGCGCCACGCGTCCCGGGTGAACCGACGCCCCCGTACCGGCGCTGCCCCAGGCGTCCGTCCGCTGGGTATCGCCCGGGAGGCGCGCGTCAACGGCCTCTGACCCATAGCGACACCACCAAGCGACACCACAAAGGACTGCCGACCGCGCGATCGCGGTCGGCAGTCCGGTGTGCGTGTGCGTGTGCGTGTGCTGTGCGTGTGCGTCGAAGTGGCGTGGCCTCAGTTCACCCCGGCGCCCGCCGTGCGCATCGCGGCGTTGAGCCCCAGCAGCTCCTTGTACGCGTGGGCGCAGAAAGCACACTCCGCCAAGTGGCGTGCCAGCGCGTGGCCACGTACTCCGCCACGCCGCACCGAGGCGCCGATCATGGCGCTGAAGTGGCGGCAGCGGTCGTTCGCCGCGGACTCCAGATGGGACTGCAGATACGACTCGCGCAGCCCCTCTCGGGCGCGGAAGGCCAGTGAGGTGACCCCGCTGGGGGAGATGCCCAATAAGGACGCCACGCGCTGCGGCGGTTCCTCCTCGACCAGGGTGTGCCACAGCACGGTCTGCCACCGCTCGGGAAGTCTGCGGAAGCTGCGGATGAGCAGCTGACGGTCCTCGCGCGCCACCAGATGCCACTGGGGATCGGCCGTGTGCGCGTGCTGCCGCCACGATTCGAAGTCCGCGGTCAGCAGGACCTGGCGGTCCCCGTCGCTCCATTCGAGCGCGGTGTGGCGCACGACGGTCAGCAGATACGGCCGCCACGGACCGCGTGGGCCGCCGCCGGCCCTGACCGCCTGGAACGTGCGGATGAACGCCTCGGAGGCCAGGTCCTCGGCGTCATGGAGCGCGCGGCAGCAGGTCCGGGCGTACGAGAGCGTCGCCCGGTGGTGGCGCCGGTACAGCACGTCGCCCGAGGCGGGGCTGGTGGCGCCCGAGGCGTACTCGTCCCTGAGCCGCCGGGTCAGCTCCTGGTCGGGGAGCGAACCGGCGCCGGTGGCGGAGACCCCCCGCACGCACGGACCGCCCGGCTCCCGGGGGGCGGGAAGGACCGGACGGTCGGGGTGGCCGGGGTGGCCGGGATGGTGCCCGTCGGGATCGTCGGCGGCCGTGTCACCTGCCGCCCGGTGGTGCGACGCAGCGCGGCGCGCGCCGACCTTACGGCCGGCGCGCGCCTGGTGTTCGTCACCCATCAGGTGCACTGCTGGCCGTTGTTGATGCAGTCAACAGCCTTGCTCATCAGGTCATCCGGCATCACGTTGATGAAGTCATCGTGATCGGTGATGGGCTTGTGCAACTGCTCGGGGAAGCCGTCCACGGCGAACGGGGTGTCACCCGGGTTCTCGTAGCTGATGGTGTTCACCAGCTGCGGGATGGCCTTGAAGCCGTCCGGGCAGGAACCGTCTTCGTTGGCGTTGGCCACGTGGTCACGGTGGTTGGCGCTGTCCGCGTTCTGGCCGTCCCAGCAGCCCTGGAAGTCGAAGACGCGCAGCAGGTCGCTGCCCTCGGGGCAGAGCGGGTACTTGTCCGTCAGCTGACGGTCCTCGAAGCCACTGCAGCTCCAGGCGGCGTTGGCGTTGGCGTCACCGTTGGTGAAGGCCTTGGCGTCACCGGTGATGATCCGGAGAAACTTCGGCATGGCCTCGACCTTGCTCTGGGCGTTGCCCTTGAACTCGATCTTGGAGGCCTTGGGGGTCAGGATCGTGCCGACGTTGCCTTCCTGGCCACCGCCCAGCTCGTTGGCGTCCGCCTCGTCCTTGCCGTCCTGCAGACGGACCACGGGCCAGTAGTAGGTCGACTTGTCGCCGTTGGCGCAGGAGGTGCCGGCCTGCTCGAAGGTCTGGTTGTTGGCGAACGCGTCGTTGGCGTCGTTGCCCACGTAGTCGTGCATGTGGTGGGCGCCGTTGGTCACACCCGGGGCGACGATGACGTTGTCGCTGTTGCGCAGGCCCGCCTCGCCGACGCCGCACTCGGAGGTGAAGGTGCCGGTCGAGCCGCCCTCCTGGGCCTCCGGCGCGTCCTGGACGTTCGGCTGCACCTGGTTGATGTCGACGAAGTCGTTCTGCGCCGGGCCGTTGCCCGCCTGGCCGCCGGCGTTGCCGGGCACCTCGTTGGCACCCTCGCCACCGGCCTGCTCGCCGCCCTGGTCGCCGCCCTGCTGCTGGTCGCCACCTTGCTGCTGGTCGCCACCCTGCTGCTGGTCACCGCCCTGCTGACCCTGCTGCTGGTCGCCTTGCTGGCCCTGCTGCTGACCGTCCTGCTGGCCCTGCTGGCCCGCCTGCTGCGCGACCGGCTGCATCTGGCACTCGGCCATGCCCTGCATCTGGTTCTGGCCGCCGCCCTGGCCCATCGCCTGGCTCATCTGATTGAGCGTCTGCTGGCGCTGGTCGTTGAGCTTGCTCAGCACGGCGTCGCCGGAAGCCTGGCCCTTGTTCATCTGCTGGTAGGCGGTGGCCACCTGGTTGTCCAGCTCACCGAGGCCCTTGGCGACCTGGGCCTGGGAACCCTTCGGCACATCGCTCAGCTTCTGGCTCACGTCGGGGCAGCTGATCGTCCCGCCCGCTGATTTGGCTGATACGGCCCCATCTTGAGCGGAAGCGTTCTTGTCACCGCTGGCTGAGGCGTTGGCGGTAATGATCGCGGCCCCGCCGCCGCCCAGTGCCAGTGCGGCGACGATGGCGACCGTTTTGTTCTTGAACCGCCCGCGCTTGTGGGTCTGTTGCCTCATGAGATCACTTCACTTAGTCGTTAGAGGGCGTCGTAGTCGACAAGCCCGGTGTCCTCGAGGACCGTGATGTGGTCGAGAACGATGGTGTTGGCCCTGGTGGCCAGAGACCTGACCATGGAGTTCTTGCTCTGAGCCCGTACCTGCGCCACCAGATTGAACACCTTCCCGTGGGCGCTGCGCAGGAATTGCGCGAACAAACGCTCGAATTCTGCGCTGCTCGGTGCCTGGGACATCTCGTTCAGCCAGCCCTGCTGCTGGTCGTTGGGCTGGGTGGGCAGGCTGACGCCCAGGGCCTGGGCGGTCTCGTTGGTACGGCGGTCGAGTTCGGTATGGCCGTCGATGAGGTGCTGGCCCGCGGTCTTGACGGCTGCCGTGGTGCCGCGCTCCTTGCCCATGCGTCCAGAGGGAAGTTCCCAGAGCCCGGCGAGTTTGACTTTGCGTACGAAGTCCCGGTCGGTCGGCGTGAGGGGTCCGTACTGCGTACTGACCGTTCCTCCGCCGTCGTCCGCGACGCCGTTGGGGAGTACCGCGGCGCTGCTCGAACTGAACAGGCTCACGGGGATGAGGATTGCCGCAAGCGTCACGGCGAGCGCACCAATGATGAGCCCGCTGCCCACAGTACGGCTGGATGCCTTGGATCTGCTCAGGATTGCTGATCGCACAGCGCCCTCCTTGCTTCGGAGTGACACCGGACGCTAGTGCCTGGTGTGGCACGGTCGTGGAGACCTCATCACTAGTGAATAAAGCCGGGACAGAGATCTCTTCTTGTTGCTATTGTCCGCGCCCGCGCGTTGGGGGCATCGGATTGCACCCGGATAGCGCCGAAATGGCCGGTAAATCCGTGCCGTTCAAAGTTTTTTCCGCGGCGTTGAGTACAGCGCGGCGGCCGTACGTACGGCAGGGAGAACCCCTCGTCATCACCACGACAGGAAGGGCCCGAGCCGTGCGAGCGACTGCGATGAACCCGACGCCGGTGACCAGTGTTTCGCGGACCGTCCCGGGGAACCGTCCCGCGTGGACACCGCGGCCGCTGCCATCGGCCTGGGACCGGACCCCGGTGCGGCGGGAGCCCGCGCCCCACGAGCCCGCCGCGGAGGGGACGGGCGCCGCGGTGGTCCGGCTGCTCCCGGGCGGCCGGGGTCTGCCTCCGTACGGTGACGGCGAAGCGGGCCCTGCCCCGGGGTCTCTCCCCTCTCTGCGTCTCGTTTCCGGACCCAGTTCTGTCCCCTATATGGGGGCGAGCCGTTATAGGGGAGAGAACCGGGGCGGGCGGCCCCTTGGAGGACCTGACGCCGCGTAGCCCCGCGGTCTCCCTGACCTGCCGATACGGCCCACCCGTGGCGCAGGTAGCGTGGGCCGGGTCAGCCGGTCGTACAGGGTGCAGCAAGAGGTGGGACGTGGCCGCGGTGCGAGAGATGTTGTCGAAGCGGGTGGCCCAGGCGCGCCAGGAGTTGCCCGGCCACTACGCCCATCTCTTCGACGGGCGGGCCGAGGTGGACATCTGCGCCACCGAACTCCGCCCCGACCAGGCGGTCCAGCTGGCCACCGCGTACGGCTACCGCCACCAGCGCACCCGGGGCTCCAAGTCGCTCCGCTACCGCGTCTTCATACCGGACGAGGACGCCGGGGCGCGGCGCGAGGCGGTGCCGCCCGGCACCCCCTTCGAGGTGGCCGCCCGGCATCCGGCCTTCCACGGCCGCAGCGCCCGCGCCGCCCGGAACCACGCCGAGATGATCGAGCGGGAGCGCAACGTGGTCAGGCTGGTCCCGGCCATGGCGGTGGTGCCGTTCATCGCCATCTGGCTGGTGGTGCAGCTGATACTGACCGGCAAGCCCGTGCTGCTGGTGCCCGCCGTCTTCTTCGTCTTCCTGGAGGCGGCGCTGATCCTGATGGTCCGCTCCGGACGGCGCAAGCAACGCGTTCTGGAGGTGCAGGCCGAGTGGCTGATGCGCCGCTATCCCCCTGATGGCTTCCCTGACAACGCCCCGACCGGTGCGTGACGGCGCCGGTGTGCGGATGTCCCCGCTGCCGCTGATCGAATGATCGCTACTATGGCGTTGTTCAGTGGATAACGAAAGCCGATCGGCGGTAGGACATGCGGGAGCCGGCGCGGAAGCGGCAGGCGCGGATCGCGGGCTTGGTGGAGTCCCGGGGGTCCGTGCGGATCACCGATCTCTCGGATGAGCTGGGGGTTTCCGTCGTCACCGTACGGCGGGACGTCGAGGAGCTGGCCCGCCGTGGCGAAGTGCGCCGCGGCCACGGGGTGGCGCGCTCGCTGCAGCCGATGGCCGAGGAGTCCACCGCCACCGGCGACACCGTCGGCATGGTGGTCCCGGAGCGCAACACCTATCTGACCGAGGCCGTGCAGGCGGCCCGGGAGGCCGCCGAGAAGGCCGGGCTGCGGCTCGCGCTGCACATCGCGGCCGACGAGGACGACGCCGAGCGCACCGCGGCGCGCTCGGCGCTGGAGGCCGGCGCGCGCGGACTGCTGCTCTCGCCGCACTGGCGCACGGCGGCCGAGGCGGCGCGGGACCACTCCTGGCTGCGCGCCCTGGACGTCCCCGTGGTGCTGCTGGAGCGCCGCCCCGAGCGCGGCAGCTCCCTCTACGGGCTGGACTGCGTGCGCTCGGACCACGCGTACGGGGTGCATCTGGCGCTCGGCCATCTGACCTCCCTCGGCCACCGGCGCATCGTGCTGGCCGCGCGCGACGACAGCCCGACGGCCCGCGTGATCCGGTCGGAGTTCGCCGCCCAGACGGGCGCCCGGGGGCTGGGCGAGGGCTGTACGGCCATCCTCAGCTCGCGCACCGCGGGCCCCGATCCGCGCGTCCCCGATCCGCGCGCGGTCGACCTGGCGGAGACGCTGCGCCGGACCGGGGCCACCGCCGCGCTCATCCACAGCGACATGGACGCGCTGGTGCTGATCCAGCGGCTGCGGGAGGCCGGGGTCGAGGTGCCGCGCGACTGTTCGGTGGTCGCGTACAACGACGTGGTGGCCGACATGGGCCAGATCGCGCTCACCGCCGTCGCCCCGCCCAAGGCGGAGGTCGGCCGGGCCGCCCTCGGGCTGCTGCTCCGGCAGCTCGACCACGCCCGGGAGGGCCGGTGGCCGGGCGCCGCCCGCCATCTGGAGCTGCTGCCCGGTCTGGTGATCAGGGATTCGACCACTCCACTTTCCTGAGCGAGCCCGCTTGAGCGTTTGACCGCTTTGGTTTCTTCTGTTCGATGTATTGACGGTATTTCCGTCAAGCGATCAGGATTCCCCCTGACTCCACCGCTCCACCGCGCACAGGGGAGGACCATGCCCGGTCACAGACGAAAAACGGCACTGCTCGCACTTCTCGCCCTCCTGCTGGCGGGCTGCTCCGGCGGCGGAGCGAACACCGCCAAGGACGGCCCCGTCCGCCTCACCTTCTGGTCCGCGCTGCGCGGCAGCCAGGAAGTGGTGGATGAGTTCAACCGCACCCACAAGAACATCAAGGTCGACTTCGCGCAGGTGCCCTCGGGGGAGCAGGGCGGCTGGGCCAAGCTCAGCAACGCCGCGCGCGCGGGCAACGCCCCCGACATCGCCACCATCGAATACCCGCAGCTGCCCGGCTTCACGATCGACGGGGTGCCCCGGGACATCAGCAAGCTGCTGCCCGACTCGGTGCGCAAGAAGATCCTGCCGCAGGCGCTGGACCTCACCACCTTCGACGGGCGCACCTATGCCGTACCGGTGGACATCGAGCCGATGGTCTTCCTGTACCGCAAGGACATCTTCACCAAGAACCACATCCCGGTCCCCAAGACCTGGACGGAGTTCGAGAGTTCGGCCCGCAAGCTCAAGCAGGCCGAGCCCACGTCCCGTATCGCCAGCCTCTTCACCACCGGCGGCACCCTCTACATGGCCGCGTACGCCTGGCAGGCCGGAGGCCAGTGGTACGACACCTCCGGCGACACCTGGCGCGTGTCCATGGACGACGCCCCCACCCGCAAGGTCGCGGACTACTGGCAGGGCCTGATGGACGACGACCTGGTGCGCGTGGAACCCGGGTCGAGCCAGCAGTGGCGGGCCCACCTGCGCAGCGGTGAGACGGCCGGCTATCTGGCGGGCGCCTGGGCCGCGGGCTCCATGATGGCGTCCACCCCCGACGGCAAGGGCAAGTGGGCCATCGCGCCGGTGCCGCAGTGGGACGCGGCGAAGCCGAAGGTGAGCACCCAGGGCGGTTCGACCTTCATGGTCACGAAGGACAGCAACCATCCCAAGGAGGCCATGGAGTTCATCTCCTGGATGGTCACCAGCCCCGGCGCCCTGCGCGCCAAGCTCTCCAGCGGTGTCAGCAGCGCCTTCCCGTCCGTGCCGAGTCTGCTCCCGGTGGCACGTAAGGAGATGGACACCAGCTACTTCTCCGGGCAGGACATCTTCGGCCTCTTCGGTGAGCAGGCCAAGCTGATCTCGCCCACCTGGAAGTGGGGACCGCGGATGGTGTCGACGACCACCTCCGGTGACGACGGCCTCGCCAAGGCCGGTGTCGGCAGCGGCAGCGTCCTGGAGGCTCTGCGCGATGCCCAGAACCGGACGATGCCCGACCTGAAGAGCCTCGGCCTGTCGGTCACCACCCGCTGACCCCCCCTGTGACTCCGCGACTTCAGTGGCTTCCCCTTTCACCGTGAGCCGAGGTATCCCGTGAGTACCGTCATCTCCCCGAAACCGACGGCGCCGCCACCGGCGGCCGCCGCCGAACCACCCTCCAGAGCCGGACGGCGCCAGCAGCGGATCGCCGCCGCCGTCCTGCTGACCCCGTTCACGGCCCTGCTCGTCGCCGTGTTCCTGGTCCCCGTCGGCTACGCCATCTACCTCAGCTTCTTCGCCGAGGACCACGAAGGGCTCGGCTTCGGCGGCGGGCGTACCGTTTTCACCGGACTGCGCAGCTATCTCGCGGTGCTCCAGGACCCGAGCTTCCTCACCGGGTTCGGCACCATCGCCCTGTACTGCGTGATCTTCGTCCCCCTCGTGGTCCTCAGCGCGCTCGCGGTCGCCCTGCTGCTCGACTCGGGCCTGGTGCGGCTGCGGCGTACCGCGCAGATGCTGCTCTACTTGCCGCACGCCGTCCCCGGCATCATCGCGGCCATCCTCTGGCTGTACCTCTACACCCCCGGGCTCAGCCCGATCATCAAGCTCTTCGGCCAGGCCGACATCACCATCGACTTCCTCGGGCTGCACACCGTGCTCCCGTCGATCGTCAACATCGCCCTGTGGAGCGGCCTCGGCTACAACATGATCATCTTCTACGCGGCCCTCCAGGCGCTGCCGCGCGAGGTGCTCGAGGCCGCGACCATCGACGGAGCGGGCGGCATCCGCACCGCGCTCCAGGTCAAGGTGCCCATCATCCGGGGGTCCCTGGTGATGGTGTGCATGTTCTCCCTGATCGGCGCGCTGCAGCTGTTCACCGAGCCCATGCTGATGAACCAGGCCACCCCGATGGTCAACTCCCGCTTCACCCCCAACATGTACATCTATGACGCGGCCTTCCGCCGCAACAACTACGGACTCGCCTCCGCGGCCTCGGTCATCCTGCTCGTCGTCACCTGCGCCCTGTCGTACGCCGTGACGCGCTGGTCGGGCCGCCGGGAACGGAGCGCGCGATGACCACGACCACCCCGACCAGCCCCCTGCGCACCCCCAGATCCGGCGGCCGGTCCCGGCTGACCAGCCGCGGCGTGGCCAACGCCGTCGTCCTGATCGCGGCCCTCTACACCATGCTGCCCGCCCTGTGGCTGGTGCTGGCGTCCACGAAGAACGCCGACGCGCTCTTCGGCAGCGACATCCTCTCCTTCGGTAACTTCTCCTTCGCCAGCAACCTCTCCGACCTGTTCTCCATGGACGGCGGGCTGTACGGCGAGTGGTACGTCAACAGCCTGCTGTACGCGGTCGTCGGCGCCCTGACCGGCTCGCTGATCAGCGTCGCCGCGGGCTACGCGTTCGACAAGTACGAGTTCCGGCACAAGGAGAAGCTGTTCGCCCTCGTCCTCACGGGCGTCATGGTGCCGCCGACCGTCCTCGCCCTGCCGCTGTACCTGGTGGCCTCCGGCATCGGCATGGTGAACACCTTCTGGGCGGTCTTCATCCCCGTCCTCTTCAACCCCTTCGGCGTCTACCTGGCCCGCCTGCTCAGCAGCGGCTACGTACCGAACGAGGTGCTGGAGGCGTCCCGGGTCGACGGCGCGGGGGAGCTGCAGACCTATGTGCGGGTCAGCCTGCGCATGCTCGGCCCCGGCTTCGTGACCGTCTTCCTGTTCCAGCTCACGGCCATCTGGAACAACTTCTTCCTGCCCATGGTGATGCTGTCCGACCAGCACTTGTATCCGCTCAGCCTCGGCCTCTACACCTGGAACAGCTCCGCCACCGTCTCGCCCGAGTACTACCCGCTGGTCGTCATCGGCTCGCTGCTCGCCGTCGTACCGCTGATCGTGGCGTTCGTGATGCTGCAGCGCTACTGGAAGTCCGGACTGACCGCAGGGAGTGTCAAGTGATCGCACCGCAGCAACCCCCGCAGTCGCCCGCGCCGTCCGGCCCCCGCCCGCGCGCCGCCCTGGCGATGACGGAGCGCACCGCCCGCCAGGTGCTCAGCTCCGGCGCGCTGGACCGGCTCACCACGCTCCTCGACCTCGATCCGGACCTCGTCCTCGACGACTTCACCACCCCCGCCGCGCGCCGCGCCCTCGCCGACGCCGAACTCCTCGTCACCGGCTGGGGCTGCCCGCCCCTCGACGGCCGCGCCCTGGCCGCCGCGCCCCGGCTCCGCGCCGTCGTCCACACCGCAGGGACGGTACGCCACCACATCACCGACGCCTGCTGGGAGCGCGGCATCGCGGTCTCCTCGGCGGCCGCGGCCAACGCCGTACCCGTCGCGGAATTCACCCTCGCCATGATCCTGCTCTCCAACAAGCGCGTCCTCGACATGGCCCGCGACTACCGCGCCGAACGGAACGCCATCGACTGGAGCGCACGCTACCCGCGGGCGGGCAACTACCGCAGGACGATCGGCATCCTCAGCGCCTCGGAGATCGGCCGCCGGGTGATCGCGCTGCTGGAGCCGTACGACCTCGACGTCCAGCTGTACGACCCGTACGTCACGGCCCCGGACGCCCGGGATCTCGGCGTACGCCAGGTGGGCCTGCGGGAGCTGTTCGCCACCAGCGACGTCGTCAGCGTGCACACCCCCCTGCTGCCCGCCACCCACGGCCTGGTCAGCCGGGAGCTGCTGGCCGCCATGCCGGACGGCGCCACCCTGATCAACACGGCGCGGGGCGCGGTGCTGGACCAGGCGGCGCTGACCGACGAGGTGGTGGCGGGCCGTATCCACGCGGTGCTCGACGTCACCGTGCCGGAGGTCCTGCCTGCCGAGTCGCCGCTGTACACCTGCGACAACGTGCTCCTCACCCCGCACATCGCCGGGTCGAAGAGCGGTGAGCTGCGGCGGCTGGCCGACCTCGCGATCGGCGAGGTCGAGAACTACGTGGCGGGCCGGGACTTCGCGCATCCCGTCCTCCACGAACGGCTGGACCGCTCCGCGTAAGCCCTGCAGCACGGCCGCCCCGGACGCACCGGACGCACCGGACAAGGAGACACACCCCCACATGTTCGTACTCGACCTCCCCGAAGACGACCGCTCCCTCAGCCCGCACACCGGATACACCCGCGCCCACTGGGAAGCCGCCGCCGACGGACTGCTGCGGGCCGCGCTCCGCTTCGCCACCCCCCACCACGCGCTGCTCGACCTGCCGGGGCCGCCGTCCCAGTCCGGGGTCCGCTCGGACGGGCTCGAAGGGTTCGCCCGCACCTTCCTGCTCGCCGCGTTCCGCGCGGCGGGCGACCACGGCAAGGACCCGCAGGGCTTCCTGGAGCGCTACGCCGAGGGCATCGACCGGGGCACCCGCACCCCCGGGCGCGACGACGCCGAGTCCTGGCCGCTGATCGGACACCACGGCGTGCAGGGCCAGCCCATGGTGGAGTCCGCCTCCATCGCGCTCGGGCTGCGCCTGACCGCGCCGTGGACCTGGGAGGCCCTGACCCCGGACGCCCGGGACCGCACCGAGGAGTGGCTGCGCGGCGCGCTGCGCCACGCGCCCGCGCCCAACAACTGGTACCTCTTCCAGCTCACCGTCGCCGGTTTCCTCGAATCCGTCGGCCGGGGCGACGCGGAGACGACCCGTGCCATCGACCGCGCCCTCGGCCTGCTCGACGGCTGGTACCAAGGCCAGGGCTGGTACTCCGACGGCGACGGACGCGCCTTCGACCACTACAACGGCTGGGCGCTGCACATGTATCCGCTGCTCCACGCCCACCTCGCCGGGGACCAAGCCCTGCTGGACCGGCTCGGCCCCCGGCTGGAGGAATTCCTCGACGGTTTCGGGCTGCTCTTCGACGCGAACGGCGCCCCCATCCACCACGGGCGCTCCCTCACCTACCGCTTCGCCGCCGGAGCCGCCGTGGCGCTCGGCGGGCTCACCGGCCACACCCCGCTCGCGCCCGGCGCCACCCGCCGCCTGCTCAGTGGCGCGCTCCGCCACTTCCTCGACCGAGGCGCGCTCACCACGGACGGCATCCTCGGCCTCGGCTGGTACGGGCCGCACCTGCCGACCGTGCAGCGCTACTCCGGACCCGCCTCGCCGTACTGGGCGTCGAAGGGTTTCCTCGGCCTGCTGCTCCCGGCAGACCACCCCGTATGGACCGCCCCCGAGGAGGCCGCCCCGGCCGAAGGGCCCGACCGGGCGCTCGCGCTGCCCGCCCCCGGGCTGCTCGTCCAGACCACCGCGAGCGACGGGCTGGTGCGGCTGCACAACCACGGCAGCTGCAAGGTGCGCCCCTGGGAGGCGGAGCGGCCACCGGCCGAACCCCTCTACGGGCGGCTCGCCTACTCCACCCGCACCGGCCCCACCAGCGCCGACAACATCCCCGACAACCACATCGCGCTCCGGATGCGCGGTGTGCGCAGCGACCGGCTGCGCATCGAACCGCTCGCCTCGGGCCCCGGCTGGCTGGCCTCCTCGCACATCCCGCTCTTCCCGCCCGGCGGCCCCGTCCTGCCCGCGGCGCGCCTCGACAGCCTGACCCTGGTGCGCGGCAGGTTCGAGCTGCGGGTCCACCGCACCGTCAACATCCCCGCCGGGACGGCGGTCCACCACACCGGCTGGGCCATCGCGCTGCCCCCGGGCACGGCCGCCGAGACCGACGCGGCCGACGGCGCCCCCGAAGTCACCCTCGCCGGGGCGGAGGTCACCGGCCAGCTGCTCGCCCTGCACGGCTGGGACACCTCCCGTACGGTACGGGCGCCCCGGGGCACCGCGTACGGGTCCTGGGCGCTGGTCCCCGAGCTGACCGGCAGCGTCGGCGAGGACCCGGACGGCACCCTCTTCGCCGCGCTCGCCTCGCTCACCGGCGACCCCGGACCGGCCCCGCTCACCGGGCTCGCCGAGGTGGAGGTCGGCGGATACACCGTCACCGTGCGCTGGCCGGACGGCGCCCGGACCGTCGTGGACTTCGGCGACGCGCGCACCGCTCCCACCGTGACGGAGGAGAGCGCGTGAGCCGGTTGGGCATCTGCTCGGTCACCCTTCGCCACCTCGACCCGGCGGGTGTGATCTCCGCCGTGGCGGGGGCGGGTCTGGAGTGCGTCGAGTGGGGCGGCGACGTCCATGTGCCCCCGGGCGATACGACCGTGGCCCGGGCGGTGCGCGAGGCCACCGTGGACGCGGGGCTCGCGGTCGCCTCGTACGGCTCGTACTACCGCGCCGGGCACACCGATCCGGGGGAGTTCGACGCCGTGCTGCGCTCGGCCGTGGCCCTCGGGGCGCCCCGGGTGCGCATCTGGGCGGGCGTCACGGGCACCGACGCGACACCGCCCAAACAGCGCCGGGCGGTGGTCGAGGACACCCGGCGCACTGCGGCGCTCGCGGCGGACGCGGGCGTGGAACTGGCCTACGAGTTCCACCGCGACACGCTCACCGACGGCGCCGCCCACACCCTCCGTCTGCTCGACGAGGTGGACCGCCCCGGGGTGCGCACCTACTGGCAGCCGCCGGTCGACCTGCCCGACGCGGAGGCGCTGACCGGGCTCGATGTGCTCGGCGGCCGGGTCGCCGCCGTCCACGCCTTCTCCTGGTGGCCGGGCACCACCCGGCTGCCGCTGACCGCGCGCGCCCCGCTGTGGCGCCGCGCGTTCGAGCGGCTGAGCACCGAGGGCGCGGCGCCGCTGGACGTGCTGCTGGAGTTCGTCCCCGGGGACGACGAACGGCTGCTGCCGAGGGAGGCGGCGACGCTCCGGGCGCTCGCCGCCGTGTGAGCGGTCAGCCGGTGCCGGGCGAGGACGGTGCCGCACCCGATGAGGAGGCGGCGCCCGGCGAGGAGCCGAACGCGCCGCTCTCCTCGATGGTGCCGCCGAACTCGCCCCGGAGCGTCTTCATGTTCTTCGTCGGGGACGAGGACAGCGCCCAGCGGTTGCCGACCAGATAGACCCCGCCGTACATCTGCGCGGTCTCCAGCCAGTCGCGCTGCGCCTTCATGCTGATGAAGTCGAGGAAGAGGAACTTCCCCTTGGAGTTCGTGCACACCGCCTGCCGGTAGTCGTCCACCTCGGTGGTGAACTCCGGTTTACAGCCCGCGGACTTCGCCAGCTGCTCCACCCGCGCGGGCTTGGGCGCGGCGCTCGATTCGCCGCCGCCCGGCCGCGCCGTAGCGCCTTTGCCGCCCTTGCCGCCCGCGTTGGCGTCCGCCGAGCCGCCGCTGCCGCCGCAGCCGGTGGCCAGCAGCACGCTCGCCACCGCCAGCACCGGCGCCATGCGCCGCCCGGGGCGGCGCCGCGTTCTGACCGGGTGGGGTGAAGCTTCCATCAGGCTCCCTCTCGCTTCCGGTGCGTACCTCACACCCAGGGGTACGGACGAGCGGAAGCGGTTGTTCAGCGCCTTCCCTGCCATTGCCCGGATGCGGGAATGCACCCGAATGGTTTAGCGTTCAACTAGACAGCGGTGGCCGACCGGCCGCCGAGCACCCGCAGGGAGGAGAGCGCCATGCCCGCCGTCACCGTCGAGAGCACCGTGCAGCTGCCCCATGTCCCCGCCCCCGATCCGCAGACCGCGCCGCCGCGCCCGGTCCGCTCGGTGACGGGCGCCCCGCGCGGCTTCGAGGGAGAGGGCTTCCCGGTCCACCGGGCCTTCGCCGGGGCCTCGCTGCGCGATCTCGACCCGTTCATCCACATGGATCAGATGGGCGAGGTGGAGTACGCGCCGGGCGAGCCCAAGGGCACCCCCTGGCATCCGCACCGCGGCTTCGAGACCGTCACCTACATCATCGACGGCCAGATGGAACACCAGGACTCCAATGGCGGGGGAGGGCTGATCGCCGACGGCGCCACCCAGTGGATGACGGCCGGTGGCGGCATCCTGCACATCGAGACGCCCCCGGAGCACCTGGTGGTCTCCGGCGGCCTCTTCCACGGCATCCAGCTGTGGGTGAACCTGCCTCGCGCCAACAAGTGGAACCCGCCGCAGTACCAGTCCATCGAGGGTCCTGAGGCCGCGCTGCTCTCCTCGCCGGACGGCGGGGCGCTGGTGCGCGTCATCGCCGGTGACGTGGCCGGACACCAGGGGCCGGGCGGCACCTTCACCCCGATCACCATGATCCACGCCACCCTCGGCCCGGGCGCCCGGCTCGACCTGCCCTGGCGCCCCGACTTCAACGCGCTCGTCTACTCCCTGTCCGGACGCGGCACGGTCGGCGCAGAACAGCGCCCGCTGGACGCGCACGAGCTGGCCGTCTTCGGCCAGGGCGGCTCCCTGAGCGTCGCCGCCACCGTGCGGCCGGACAGCCGCACGCCCAACCTCGACGTGCTGATCCTCGGCGGCCAGCCGATCCGTGAACCCGTCGCGCACTACGGCCCGTTCGTGATGAACACCAAGGCCGAGATCGCCCAGGCGGTCGAGGACTTCCAGAGCGGCCGCCTCGGCGTGATCCCCGCCGGGCGGATCCCGCACACGGGCGGTGCGGAGGAGCGGAACTGAGTACGTACGGTGTCCGGCGCGGGGCCGGACACCGTACGTCATCTGTCAGCTGTTACCTGATACCTGATACCTGTCAGCTGTTATCTGTTCTTCGTGAACGGACAGCCGCGCACCGCACACCGTCGCCTGCGCCCGGGCGGCCAGGGCGCGCCGGTCGTCGGTCCCGGGCGCGGGGCGCAGCGGCCGGTGCGTACGGACCCGCACCGTGAGCCCGGTGGCGCTGGCCACCCGGCGCAGTGAGCTGCTGAAGTCGTCCTCGCCGACGAAGGCGGCCACCGTGGTCGGTGCGCCGTGCTGGACGTAGTCCAGCGACACCGGCCGCACCGGGGCGCCCGCGTCGAGCGCCGCCTGAAAGGTGGCCCGCCGGAAGCTGCCGCCCGTCCCGGCGCACCAGGTGACGCCCTGCGGGAAGACCATCACCGACTGACCGGACCGCAGCAGGTCCGCCATCTCCCTTACGCTGTGGGGGAGTTGACGCAGGGAGCCGCGGTCGATGAACATCGTGCCCGCCCGCTTCGCCAGCGGACCGACCACCGGCCAGGCGCCCACCTCCCGCTTGGCCAGCATGACCACCGGTTCGACGGCGAGCAGCGCGATGATGTCGAGCCAGGAGATGTGGTTCGCCACCACCAGCGTGCCGGTCCCGCCCGGTGCGCTGAGGGTGCGGTCGCCCGCCACCTCCAGCCGGATGTCCAGCGCGTCCAGCATCGCCGCGGCGGTCGAACGCAGCGCCTCCGGGTCGGCGATGCGCTCGCCCCGGAGGAGCGCGCCCATGATCGCCCGGCTGAACGCCGCGTAACGGCGGGCGATCCGGGTGGTGGGCAGCCGTTCCGCCGCGTGCGACACACAGCTGGGGGAGCAGGGGGACCAGGCCGCCCACGCGTGCGCCGGAACGTTCGCGTTGACGCTCACCGGCAGGGTCACCGGGAATCGCCGAGGAAGTAGCGGCGGTAGCGGTCGTTCATCCGCTCCGTGTCCAGCAGGACGAAGAAGTCGGCGTCGTTGAAGGCGCGGTCGTGCTGCGGGGAGCCGCACATCCAGGCGCCGACCCGCAGATAGCCGCGGAGCAGCGGCGGCAGTTCGGAGTAGCTGGGCTGGGCGTCCAGGGTCTGCGTCGGAGCCCACGGGTCGAGCGGGTGGACCCGAAGCTCGGGCGGGGCGGCGTGCTTGCTGGTGCCCAGCAGCCAGGCGTTCGCCGCGGCCTGCTCGCCCTCGCCGAGCGGGACCGAGGCGCAGCCCGCGAGGTAGCGGTGGCCGGACAGCAGGACGTAGCGGGCGAGACCGGCCCACATCAGGTTGATGACCGCGCCGGAGCGGTGGTCGGGGTGCACACAGGCGCGCCCCGCCTCGACCATCGAGGAGCGCACCTCCTCGGGGAGCCCCCGCAGATCGAACTCGGTGTCCGAGTAGAGCCGCTCGCTGCGCCCGGGGGGCAACAGCCGGTAGGTGCCGACCACGGTGTCCGTCGCGGTGTCGGTGACGATCAGGTGGTCCATGACGTCGTCGAACTCGTCCACGTCACGGCCGGGGAAGGGGGTGGTCAGCACCCCTCCCCGTTCTTCGCCGAACACCTGGTAGCGCAGTCGCTGCGCGGCGTGGATCTGCTCCTCGGTATGGGCGATGGAGGTGACGTACGAGCTCGTGGAGGCCGCAGCCGGGGACGTCGTGAGCACGGACATTCCTGTTCTCCGTTCAGGGGACCGTCAGGAGCGGTGATGCCACCACTGTTGCTCCGGCTCCGAACGGCACAGTGTCCGCGTGGTGATTCGACGACTGCCAGCCGATGACGAAAACATGCCACAGGTCGGTCGGCGAGGTGTTATGGGGTGCCGTGGGGGTCCTGACGTCCATGAGGCCCCTGGTCCCCGGGGAGCGGGAAGCCCAGCGCCCGGGCCGCGGCGGCCGGGGTGGGCTGTGACCAGTGGTCGGCGACGGCCTGTGCGGACGAGAGGGAGCGGGTTTCGGCCAGATCCAGATAGAGCACACCGTCCAGATGGTCCGTCTCGTGCTGGACGATCCGGGCGGGCCATCCGGTGAACTCCTCGTCCAGTTCACGCCCCGTCTCGTCCTGCCCGCGCAGCCGGACCCGCTCGGGGCGGCTGACCACGGCCTGCCAGCCGGGGACGCTCAGGCACCCCTCGAAGAACCCCGCCCGGGCGTCGCCGACCGGTTCGTACGACGGATTCACCAGCACCCGGTACGGCTGCGGCACCCGGCCGCGTGCCTCGCGCACCTCGGCCGCCACCTCGGCCGGGTCCTCGATCACCGCGAGCCGCAGCGGCACGCCGATCTGCGGAGCGGCCAGCCCCACGCCCGGCGCGTTGTGCATCGTCTCGCGCATCGCCGTCAGCAGCCGGTCCAGCTGGCCGGGGGACAACTGGCCGTCGTAGGGGAGCGCGGCCTGCCGCAGGACGGGGAGACCCGCGGAGACGATGGGGAGTGGGCGGCAGCCGTCGAGCAGCTCTTCGACCAGCTCGGACAGGGAGGTGGTGGGCATGGGGACAGCCTGGCAAGGAGGCCGGGCCGGGGCAATCCGTCCGGCGTGCGGCCGTGCGCGGAACGGGAACCTCCGCTTGATGCTCACGATCGGACAATGAGTGAACGCGGCGCGGGCGCGCTCCGTACCCGCCCCTGAGCCGCCGGGGAATCCCACGCCTCCGCGGCTCGTCCGGGTCCTCCCGAGACTCGGTTCGCTGCCGCTCCGCGGTGTCTCTCCCCGGTTGTACGCGGCGGAGCGGCAGCCTCCAGGTCGGCCCCCGGTCAGCTCCCGGCCGGAGGCGGACCACCGGCGGCCGCGGAGTCCCAGACCCCGTGGCCGCCGGTGCGTCGCCCCCCCCCGGATCGTCACTGCGGTTCGCGGGAGGCGAGCAGCGGGCCCAGGACCCGGGTGCCGGGGCCGGTGCGGCCGCCGGGGCCCGGCAGCTGGGTGGTGTTGTCGACGGTCAGCGGATCGCCGCAGTGCGCGCACGCGGTGACGGGCGTGGTGTCCCGGCCGCAGGTCAGATGGTGGACGCGGGCCGGGGCCCCGTCCGTACCGGCGCACCAGCGGTCGCCCCAGGCCATCAGCGCCAGCAGCACCGGGTACAGCTCCTCGCCCTTCCCGGTCGCGCGGTAGTGCTCACGCGGCGGCCGCTCCTGATAGCGCTCCTTGACCAGAACGCCCTCCTCGACCAGCCGGGACAGCCGGGCCGCCAGCACCTTGCGGGAGATGCCGAGGTCATGGGCGAGGTCGTCGAACCGGCTGACCCCGGACAGCACGTCCCGCATGATCAGCGCGGTCCACGCGTCGCCGAACAGATCGGTGGCGCGGGCGATCGAGCAGGCCACATCGGCGAGCGGAGTACGGGTCATGCCCCGACCCTACCCGCGTTCCCTCGGGGAACCAGGGATGTTAAGTTCCCTCAGGGAACTCACCCACTCCCGCGACAGAGGAAGACCATGGCCGCCATCCCGCGCATCGAGCTGGACGCACCCTCGCCCGAGTCCGTCGACGGCCGCCAGATCAGGGCCGTCGCCTTCCAGAAGTGCCGCATGGACTACGTCCGCACCACCCTCACCGCCCTCGGCCGCACCCCGGCGGGGCGCCGGGCCCTGGCGGTCGGCAGCGGCCGGGGGCTGCTGGCGCGCGGTCTGGCCGGGCTCGGCTTCGGCGTCACCGCCGCCGACCCGTCCGCCGCCGCCACCCGCATCGCCCGCGAGACCCACCCGCACGGCCACCCCGCCGTCGACTACCGGACCGCGCCCGCCGGGGAACTGGGCCTTAACGACGCCTCGTTCGACCTCGCCTACTACGCGGACACCTTCGAGATCACCCCCGATCTCCACCGGGTGCTCGCGGAGGCCGCCCGCCTGCTGCGCCCCGGCGGCGTCCTCGTCTACGACACCGTCAACCGCACCCCGCTGTCCCGGCTCGTCTACCTCGGCGCCTTCCAGCGCCTCCCGCTCACCCGGATCATGCCCCCGGGCCGCTACTCCGCCGCCCGGCTGCGTACCCCCGCCGACATGGCCGCCGCGCTCGACCGGCACGGCCTGCGCAACGAGGACATCTGCGACTTCCGCCCCCGGGACCCGCGCGGCCTCATCAAGGCCACCGTCGCCCGCCGCCGAGGCCGGATCACCGACGAGCGGATCCCGCCGCTGGCCGGGTTCGTCCTGGCCCCGGACGCCCGGCCACGGGTCACCTACCTCGGATACGCCGTCAAGCGCTGAACGCGGCAGCCCGCGCGTTCCGGCGCACACTGGCACTGTGACGGGTAAACGCAGCGCCGGGATCCTGCTGTACCGCGGGACGGGCCCGGACACCGAGGTTCTGCTGGGCCATATGGGCGGACCGTTCTGGGCCGCCCGGGACGAGCACGCGTGGTCCGTGCCCAAGGGCGAGTACGAGGGGGACGAGCTGCCCGAGACCGCCGCGCGGCGCGAGTTCCAGGAGGAACTGGGGCTGCCGCCGCCCCCGGGCGACCTCCGCCCGCTGGGCACCGTACGGCAGACCGGCGGCAAGCTGGTCACGGCGTGGGCCCTGGCGGGCGACCTCGACCCGGAGCGGATCACCCCCGGCACGTTCGCCATGGAGCGGCCGCGCGGATCCGGCCGCACACGGGAGTTCCCGGAGCTGGACCGGGTCGCCTGGCTGGACCTCGACCGGGCCCGTACGAAGATCGTCGCGAAGCAGCAGCTCTTCCTCGACCGGCTCGGCGAACTGCTCGGCGGGGCGGCCGGGCCACGCTGACGGGAAACACGGTGGTGGGCATGGAGAACGTACGAGGTTCCGAGTACCTGCCCCGGCTGCGCCTGGACGAGCTGCTGGAAGAGCTGCAGGTGCGCATCGACGCCGTGCGCGGCACCCAGGACCGGCTGCACAGCCTGCTCGAAGCCGTCCTCTCGGTCGGCCGCGAGCTGGATCTGCGCCAGGTGCTGCGGCGGATCGTCGAGGCCGCGGTGGTGCTGGTGGACGCCGAGTACGGGGCCCTGGGCGTCGTCGGCGACGACCAGCGGCTGGCCGAGTTCCTGCCGGTGGGCGTCGGCCAGGAGCAGCGCGAGGCGATCGGCTCGCTCCCGGCCGGGCACGGCATCCTCGGCGAGCTGATCCGCCACCCCGAGCCGCTGCGGCTGGCCGAGCTGTCCGAGCACCCCGCCTCGTACGGATTCCCGCCCGGCCATCCGCCGATGCACTCCTTCCTGGGCGTGCCCATCCGGGTGCGGGACGAGGTGTTCGGGAACCTCTACCTCACCGAGAAGCGCGGGGGTAAGGAGTTCGACGGCGAGGACGAGACGGTGCTGTCCACCCTCGCCGTGGCCGCCGGGGTCGCCATCGAGAACGCCCGGCTGTACGACGAGGCCCGGCATCGCCAGCACTGGCTGGAGGCGAACGCCGAGGTCACCAACAACCTGCTGTCCGGCGTGGACGAGACCGGGGTGCTGGAGCTGATCGTCGACCACGCCCGCCGCATCCTCGCCGCCGACCTGGGCGTGCTGATGCTGCCCGTCACCGGTTCCGACTCCCTCCAGGTCGCGCTGGCATCCGGCACCGACGCGGAGGCGCACCGAGGTCTGGTGCTGCCCCGCGAGGGCACGTTCGCCGGAGCCGCCTTCACCGCCTCCGAGCCGGTCACCAGCACCGACGTCGCGAACGACCCCCGGATCACGGTCGGCCCCCGGCGCTGGAACGGCCTCGGCCCGGCCGTCGCGGTCCCCATGCGCACCAGCGACGGCGTCGGCGGCGTCCTCTCCCTGGCCCGTACGGAGCGCAGCCCCGCTTTCACCCAGATCGAGACGGACACCCTGCTCGGCTTCGCGGGCCAGGCGGCGATCGCCATGAAGCTGGCCGAGCGGCGGCGCGACGCCGAACAGCTCGCCCTGCTGGAGGACCGCGACCGCATCGCCCGCGATCTGCACGACCTGGCCATCCAGCGGCTGTTCGCGGCCGGGATGACACTCCAGTCCACCCTGCGCTTCGTCCAGCACCCCGAGGGCTCCGAACGGCTGCTGCGGGTGGTGGACGACCTCGACGACACCATCAAGATCATCCGCTCCACGATCTTCGGGCTGCGCTCCCACGAGGCGGGTCCGGCGGTGCAGGGGCTGCGCGTCCGTACCGCCAAGACCATCGAGGAGGCGGTGCCCGCGCTCGGCTTCACCCCCGCGCTGCGCACCGAGGGCCTGGTCGACACCGATGTGCCGCGGCCGGTCGCGGACGACATGGTCGCGGTGCTCGCCGAAGCGCTGTCCAACGTGGCCCGGCACGCCCGGGCGCACACCGCCGAGGTGACGCTGATCGTACGGGGCGCACGGCTCACCCTGACCGTGACGGACGACGGCGTCGGCATCCCGGACGGCGGCCGCCGCAGCGGTCTGCGCAACCTCGCGGAGCGCGCCGAGAAGCTGGGCGGACGGCTGGACCTCAGCGCACCCCGGGACGGTGGCACCCGGCTGGTGTGGGACGTGCCCCTTCCGGACCGCTGACGCCCGCTTGCGTAGCGCTGGCTTCCGGAGCGCTGACGCCTCCCAGCCGGATCAGCATCTGGACATGGCCGGGCGCGCGCCGCCCGTCGCTCAGCGCCCAGCGCAGATCGGACCACTCCAGCGCCTGGTGCAGCAGCGAGGCCCGGATGCCGTGCGCCGTCGCCAGCAGCAGGACGTGCTCCAGCGCCTGACCGGCCCGCAGCCAGTCGGCGCGCCGGTCGTGGGCCGTGGTGAGCACGGCGATCGTCGGCCTGCTCTCGACGAGCGCCGTCACCGGCAGGCCCTTGGGGATGCCGTACGGACCGCTGTCGCGCCCCCGGCAGCCGTCCGCCCCCGGCCCGTGGTGGTCATCGGCGCTGCGCCGCTCGGCCTCCGCCGTCAACTCCAGCAGCCGCGCGGTCTCCTCGGGGCCCGCCGGATAGAGCGACGCCCCGTCCAGGCGCGCGGCCTCGGTGAACGCTCCCAGCTCCCGTGGCGGCAGCCTGCGCCCCGGGAACGGGAACCGGCCGCCGGGCCGCCGCCAGATCATGTCGTACAGGGTGGTGGGGTGGGCGCCGTCGGGGTGCGGGGCGGGGACGCCGTACGGGGCCATGGTCAGCCGTACGGTGGCCAGCAGGTCCGGCTGGGAGCGGTGCGGCAGCAGCCGTACCACCGGCTCCCAGCCGAAGTGGGCCACGGCCACGCGCAGATTGCACACCGCGGCCCCGGCGGAGACGCACAGCGCCCGCCCCATGGGGTCGGCCTGCCGCAGCCCGCGCTCCGGGGCGGCCCGGACCTCCAGGGTGACGGTGTCCGGGTTCAGCCGGTACCGCCACGGCTGGGCGTGGAGCATCGACGGAGCGGCGACGGCGGCGGAGATCAGCTTCTCCAGCGTCGCCGCGTCCAGTACTGCGGGCTGCATGGGCTTCTCCTCGCCGGGGGCGGGCCGATGGTCGGAACGGGACGGGCAGGGTCAGCGGGGCGGGGCAGGACGGGCGTCGGGAGCCTGCGCCGGGGGCGGGGACGGGGGCGTGTGGCTGGCCAGGACGGCGGCCTGGATACGGCGTTCGACGCCCAGCTTGGCCAGTAGCCGTGAGATGTGGTTCTTGACCGTCTTCTCGGACAGGAAGAGCCGCTTGCCGATCTGCCGGTTGGTCAGCCCCTCGCCGATCAGCGCCAGGATCTCCCCCTCGCGCGGCGACAGCCCGGCCAGCGCCTCGTCCCGGGGCTCCTGCGGGGCGGTGTCGCCGCGCAGGCTCCTCATCAGCCGGGCCGTGGTGGCCGGGTCCAGCATCGACTGGCCGGACGCGACGGTCCGTACGGCGGAGACCAGGTCGGACCCCTTGATCTGCTTGAGCACATAGCCCGCGGCCCCGGCCATGATCGCGTCCAGCAGCGCATCGTCGTCATCGAACGAGGTGAGCATCAGACAGGCCAGTCCCGGCATGCGGGAGCGCAGTTCCCGGCAGACCGTGATGCCGTCCCCGTCCGGCAGCCGGACGTCCAGGATGGCCACGTCGGGCCGCAGCGCGGGGCCCCGGGCCAGCGCGTGGTCCACCGTGCCCGCGTCGCCGACGACCTCGATGTCCGGCTCGGCGTCCAGCAGATCGTGCAGCCCGCGCCGTACCACCTCGTGGTCGTCGAGCAGGAACACCCTGATGGGCGCCGGTGGTGTCACCCGTGTCCCGGCCCAGGTCTCGGTCATGGCGCCCTCGCCGCTCGTCCGCCTGTCGGTTCCGCTACGTACGTACGTCCGCCCGGCCCCCGGTAGTCGAGCGTGGCGCATCCGCCCCGCACCGCACCAGGGCCGAACGGGCCCCCGCACGGCCGCGACGGGACCGAAAGGCCCCGGGTGGAGAGGGCTGCCCGGCCCTCGTCTCACCTCCGTACGCGTGCCACGGTCTGAATCATGGGCACGAACGTGCGGGGGCGGTGGTTGTGGCGATGGCGGCGCAATCCCCTCAAACGCCGCTCGGACGTGGTGGAAGCCTGGGTGGTCCTGGTGACCGGCCTGGTGATGGTGGTCGGCGGCCCGGCGGCGGGCGTCGCGACCGGCGACGCCGTCGCGGACGGCCTGCGGCAGGAGCGCGCGGACCGGCACCGGGTGCCCGCGGTGCTGCTGGAGAACGCGCCCGCCGCGCTGCCCGCCGCCGACGGCACGGACACCGCCCGGGTGCGCGCCGAGGTGCGGTGGACCGGGCCCGACGGCGTCGTGCACACCGGCACGGCGCGGGTCGACGAGGGCAGGCGCGCCGGTACGGCCACCACCGTGTGGACCGATGACCGCGGCCGTCTCGTCTCCGACCCGCCCACGGAGCGGCAGGCGGCGACCCGGGCCACGCTGGCCGGGGCGTCGGCGTCGGCGGGGGTGTGCCTGGTGTCGCTGGTGGGCCGTGGGGTGGTGCGGTGGCGGCTGGACCGGGGCCGGGAGCGTGAGTGGGAGCGGGCGTGGGCCGAGGTAGGGCCCCGCTGGACGCGCCGCCACACGTAGAGCACGCCATGTGATCTCAGGCCGGTGGCCCCGCCGTCAGATGCGCCGTGGTCAGCTGGTTGTCGAAGTCCACGACACCCTCGACCGCCCGGATCAGCCGGGCCGCGGCCGGGATCAGTACGGCGTCCCGGACATGCCCGGTGAGGGTGACCACGCCCTCGCTCACCCGCACCTGGACCGCCTGACCCGGCGCCGGGAAGAGGTGCGCCACCACCTCGCGGCGCACCTCGTCCTCGATCTCCTCGTCCGGCCGCAGGAACACCTTCAGCAGATCGGCGCGGCTGACGATGCCCTCCAGCCGTCCCTCGCCGTCGACCACCGGAAGCCGCTTGACCCGCCGATGGGTCATGATCCGGGCCGCCTCGGCGAGCGTCGCGTTCGCGTGCACCGTGATGGCCGGGCTCGTCATCAGCTCACCGGCGCTCACCGCGCCCGCCTTGGCGATGCCCGGGAGGTCGCGCAGCTGGGACAGGCGCGCCGGATCGCTGTCCCGGAACTCCTCCTTGGGCAGCAGATCCGCCTCGGACACCACCCCGATGACCCGGCCCTCGCCCGCCAGCACCGGCAGGGCGCTCACCTTCCACTGTTCCAGCGTCCTGACGATCTCTTTGAACGGCGCCTCGCGGCCGACGGCGACGACGGTATGGGTCATCACATCGCTCACGATGCGCGCGGTCCGGGACACGGAATCCTCCTGCTCTCAGCGCTCTGTCACTCCGGGCCGCCCAGCACCCGGATCCGGCGGCCGGTGACGCGCTCGGGCTCGATGCGCAGCCACAGGTCGCGGCCGCCGCCGGGCCACGGCGGGGTGTACGCCGCGTCGTCCAGCCGCCGTACCGCCGCCGGGTCGGTGACCCGCTGGGCGCGGCCCACCACGAGCACGCTCCAGCCCTCGCTGAGCGCCTCGTCGATGTGGTCCACCTCGAAGGCCACCTCGGCGCCCGCCGCGGCCGCCGGTGTGGCGTCGGGCGCGGTCCGGAACACCACGGCGTCGTCCACGACGCTGTAGTTCACGGGCACGATGGCCGGGCCCGGCGCGGTGGAGACCGAGACCCGGCCCACGCCGTGCGTGGCCAGCAGGTCCCGGCACTCCTGCGGGCTCAGCTCCAGCAGATCGGCGTCGTGCCCGGCCCGGCCGAGGCCGGGCGGGGACATGGCGGTGCCGCCGTGCAGTTCGGCCGCGCTGGTCTCCAGCGCCGCGGCGAGCCGGAGCAGGACTCCGGCGCCCGGATCGGCGGGGTACTCCTCCACGTAGCGCACATAGCCCGGCGAGGTGCCCGCCCGCGCGGCCAGGGCCGCCCGGGAGAGGCCGAGCTGTTCGCGCCGCAGCGCCACCCGGCGGCCGAGGTCGCCGCCGCCTCCGGCGCCGATCGGCCGGGTGTCCGCGTGGGCCGTCCTCGATGCTTCGGCCATCGCCGTTCACTTCCCTCGGGTGACCAGGGGTGGATGGTGTCCGCCGATCGCCACCTTGAGCGCGCCGGTGTCGGCGGACCGGGCGAACACGTCGTACGCCTCCTCCATCTGGTCGAGTTCGAACAGATGGGTGATGAGCGAGGACGCGGGCAGTCGGCCAGCGGCCAGCATCGACAGCAGCGTGGGCGTGGAGTACGTGTCGACCAGCCCGGTCGTGATCGTGATGTTCTTCTTCCACAGCTCTTCGAGGTGCAGCGTCGCGGGCCGGGCGTGTACGCCGACGTTGGCGATCCGTCCGCCCGGACGCACCATGCGGGTGCAGATCTCGAAGCTCCGCGGCGTCCCCACCGCCTCGATCACCACATCGGCGCCCAGCCCCTCGGTGAGGTCGTCGATCAGCCGCTCGGGCTCCTCGGCGGCGTCCGCCACCGCGTCGGCGCCGACCTGCTTGGCCGCGTCGAGCCGGGTCCGGGCGAGGTCGACGGCGATGATCCGGCCGGGGGAGAAGTACTCGGCGGTGGCGATCGCGGCGAGCCCCACCGGGCCCGCGCCGACCACCGCCACCGTGTCGCCCGGCGCGACCCGGCCGTTGAGCACGCCCACCTCGTAGGCGGTGGGGAACACGTCCGCCAGCAGCACCGCGTACTGCGCGTCCGCCGCCGCGGGCAGCGGATGCGTGGACAGATCGGCGAACGGCACCCGGACGTACTCGGCCTGCGTGCCGTGTATCGAACGCCCCAGGATCCAGCCCCCGCCGCCACGGCACTGCCCGTACGCGCGCTCCCGGCAGAACCGGCAGTGGCCGCAGGCCGAGATGCACGACACCAGCACCCGGTCCCCGGGGCGTACGCTCCGCACCTCGCGGCCGGTCTCGACCACCTCGCCGACGGCCTCGTGGCCGAGGACCGTACCGGGCCTGACGTCGGGCACCTCGCCCTTGAGGATGTGCAGATCGGTGCCGCAGACGGTGACCGTGTCGACGCGGACGATGGCGTCGGTGGCGTCCTCGATGCCGGGGTCGGGCACGTCCTGCCAGGAGGACAGCCCTTGCCCCTGGAAGACGAGTGCTTTCATGGCCACTTCCTCTCGTGCTTCCGCTCGTGCGGGGCGTCGCGGCGCCGGGGGCCGCCCGCTTCTCGTGGGCCCGGATTGCGCGGTGCGCGGTACGCGGTGAGTGCTTGCCGGTCCGCTTCTCCGCGTCGTGTCGAATGCCCCCGGTGCCGCTTCCAGGCGACCACGAGGCCCCCACCCCCCGCCTAGGGCCAACCGGCCCCACCCCAGGTCAACCGGCCCAACCACCCCGGGCGAGCCGCCGGGGCCCCGCCGCCCCGGACCCTGACCGCTTGCCCCTCGGCCGGTTGATTGGGGCAAGCCCTCCCCCGGCAGGCCCGGCAGGGCCAGGGGTTCGGCCCGGGTGGCCCACCGGCCCCGGCGAGGCCAGGGACTGGCCTGGGCCTCGCCGGACGTGGCCGGGTCGGGGTTGGGCCCGGATGCCCGCTGGCCCCTGCCGGGGCAGGGCTCGGGCCTGGGAGCGCTGGGCCGAACCCCGACCCGGCCGACTGCGCCGGGGGGGGGGCTGGGGGCCTGCCTCCAGTTTCGGGGAGGGGCGGGGTGGGGGTTAGCCCACTGGGACCAGGACCACCGGGCAGTGGGCGTGGTGGAGGACCGCGTGGGTCACCGGGCCCAGCTGCATGCCCAGGCGGGCCGTTCGGCGTTGCACCGCCAGGATCAGGACGTCCGCCGCTCGCGACGCCTCCACCAGGGCCTGGGCCGGGGCGGTGTGGGTCGTGTGCTCCTGCACGCGCACCTGGCCGAACTCCTCGCGCAGCGCGGCCACCACGCGGTACGTGACCTCCTGGTCCCGCTCGGCCCGCAGGGCCACGGCCTCGCGGGACGGGAGGGCGTGGTCGCCCGCGAAGAGGCGGGGGCGGGCCCAGGCGTACAGCACGCGCAGCCGCGCGCCGCGCCGTATCGCGTCCTCGAAGCCGTACCGGGCGGCCGCCTCGTCCGCGCCGCTCTCCACGCCGACGAGCACCTTGCCGTGGCCCTCGGGCCCGTACGCGGGGGCCGGGGTGTCGCCCCGTACGACCAGCAGCGGACGGTGGGTGTGGGCGGCCAGCCGCAGGCCGACCGAGCCCAGCAGCAGCCCGGTGAAGCCGCCCAGCCCCCGGGTGCCGATGACGATGAGCGCGGCGCGTTCGCCGATCCGCAGCAGTTCGGGCACCGCGTCCTGCGGGGTGAGGGTGGGGACGATCCGCAAGCCCGGGCCCTGCTCGGCGGCCCGCGACATGGCCAGCCGCAGCACGGTCCGGGCGACCTCGACCGGGGGCCGCTGCGGCTCGGTGTCCGCGTCGAAGGCGAGCGGATCGGTCCGCGCCCAGGGCCAGGCGTGCACGATCTCCAGCGTGGCGCCGCGCCGCCGCGCCTCGCCGACCGCCCGGTCCAGGGCGTGCCAGGCGCTGTCGGAGCCGTCCAGACCGACCACGACCCGGCCGCCGTTGCGCGACGTCGGCCGTACGGGCTCCGTCATGACGCACCGCCCGAGGGGGCCGCCGTACGGGAGTCGTCGACGCGGTAGGTGAGACGGTCCACGACCGCCACCACCCCGTCCACCTGCGCGGCCATCCGCACCGCGATCGGGATCTCGCTGTGCCGGTCCAGCTCCCCCTCCAGCCGTACGACACCGTCGGTGACGGTCACCCCGACGGCGTGCGGCCCGAGCCACAGGGACCGCACCAGCACCTCGTCGATGACCTCCGCGCGGATCTCGTCGTCCGGGCGGAGGAAGACGCGGAGCAGATCGCGGCGGGTGACGATGCCGATCAGCCGGTCCTCCTCGTCGACGACGGGCAGCCGCTCCACCCGGTGGCGCGCCATGGAGCGCGCGGCGTCGACGATGGTGTCCTGCGGGCGGACGGTGACGGCGGGGCGGGACATCAACTGCCCGGCCGTGGCGGGATCGGCCGTCGCTGGATCGGCCGTCGTGGCATCGGCGTGGGCCAAGTTGGTGCCCGTGATCACGCCCACGACCTTGTCGTCCTCGTCCACCACCGGCAGCCCGCCGATCCGGTGCCGCGCGAGCAGCGCCCCGGCCTCCTCGGACGAGGCCCCGTGGCCGATCCGGACGACGTCGTCGGTCATCACGTTGCCGATTTTGCGATGCTTCATCCCCGCCTCCTCGCGGACAGCCTCCACCGGCCGCCCGCCCGGCCACTTGGGCTGCCCGGGGTCGGGTCAGGGCCGAACGGCCCGGGTCCGACCGTGACCCGAGCGGCAAAAGGGGTACGTATCCCTCATGTCCGACGCAGCGACCACGGCCCCCACCGAGCACGAACTGCACGCCCTGCACGCCCACTGGCGCGCCGCGAACTACCTCGCGGCCGGACAGATCTATCTGCTGGCCAACCCCCTGCTGGCCGAAGCCCTGCGCCCCGAGCACATCAAGCCGCGGCTGCTCGGCCACTGGGGCACCTCACCCGGGCTGAACCTCGTCCACACCCACCTCGGCCGGGTCATCAAGGCCCGCGACCTGGACGCGATCTGCGTCTGGGGCCCGGGCCACGGCGGGCCCGCGGTGCTCGCCGGATCCTGGCTGGACGGCAGCTACGCCGACGTCTACCCGGATGTGAGCCGGGACGCGGCGGGCATGGCCCGGCTCTTCCGGCAGTTCTCCTTCCCCGGCGGGGTGCCCAGCCATGTCGCCCCGGAGACCCCCGGCTCCCTCCACGAGGGCGGTGAGCTGGGCTATTCCCTGGCCCAGGCGTACGGCGCGGCGCTCGACAACCCCGGTCTGCTGGCCGTCTGCGTCATCGGCGACGGGGAGGCGGAGACCGGGCCGCTGGCCGCCTCCTGGCACGCCAACAAGTTCCTCGACCCGGTGCACGACGGCGCCGTGCTGCCGATCCTCCACCTCAACGGCTACAAGATCGCCAACCCGGCGGTGCTGGCCCGGCTCCCCGGCCCCGAGCTGGACGATCTGCTGCGCGGATACGGCCACGAGCCGATCCACGTCGCCGCGCGCCCCGGGGACGATCCCCTCCAGACGCACCGGGCGCTGGCCCACGCCATGGACCAGGCGCTCGACCGGATCGCCCTCCTCCAGCGCACCGCCCGCGAGGAGGACGCCGTCGAGCGCCCGCGCTGGCCGGTGATCGTACTCCGTACGCCCAAGGGCTGGACCGGACCGGTCGAGGTCGACGGCGTGCCCGTCGAGGACACCTGGCGCGCCCACCAGGTGCCGCTGCCCGCCGTCCGGGAGAACCCGGAGCATCTGCGGCAGTTGGAGCGGTGGCTGCGCTCGTACCGCCCCGAGGAGCTGTTCGACGGCCAGGGGCGCCCGCTCCCGCACGTCCTGGCCTGCGTGCCCGAGGGCGACCGGCGGCTCGGCGCCAATCCGCACGCCAACGGCGGACTGCTGCTGCGCGATCTGCCCATGCCCGACCTCGCGCGGTACGCGGTGCCCGTCGACAAGCCCGGCGTCACCCTGCACGAGCCGACCCGGGTCCTCGGCGGGCTGCTGGAGCAGATCATGGAGGACACCGCCGACCGCCGCGACTTCCGCCTCGTCGGCCCCGACGAGACGTCCTCCAACCGGCTCGACGCCGTCTACCGGGCCACCGGCAAGGCGTGGCAGGAGGACGTCCTCCCCACCGACGAGCATCTGAACCGGCACGGCCGGGTCATGGAGGTCCTCTCCGAACACCTCTGCCAGGGCTGGCTGGAGGGCTATCTGCTCACCGGACGGCACGGCCTGTTCTCCTGCTACGAGGCGTTCGTGCACATCGTGGACTCCATGGTCAATCAGCACATCAAGTGGCTGAAGGTGGCCCGCGACCTGCCCTGGCGGCGCCCCATCGCCTCCCTCAACTACCTGCTGACCTCCCATGTGTGGCGGCAGGACCACAACGGCTTCTCGCACCAGGACCCCGGCTTCGTGGACCATGTGCTCAACAAGAGCCCCCAGGTCGTACGGGTGTATCTGCCGCCGGACGCGAACACTCTGCTGTGCGTGGCCGACCACGTCCTGCGCAGCCGCGACTACGTGAACGTCGTCGTCGCGGGCAAACAGCCCTGCTTCGACTGGCTCGACCTCGACCAGGCCCGGGTCCACTGCGCCCGTGGCGCCGGAAGCTGGGACTGGGCGGGTACGGAGTCCGGCGCGGGCGAGCCCGATGTGGTGCTGGCCGCCGCGGGCGACGTGCCCACCCAGGAGGTGCTGGCGGCCGCCGGGATCCTCCGCCGCCATCTGCCCGATGTGGCCGTGCGCGTGGTCAACGTGGTCGACATGACCCGGCTGCTGCCACGGGACGCGCATCCGCACGGGATGCCGGACGCCGAGTTCGACGCCCTGTTCACTCGCGACCGGCCGGTCATCTTCGCCTACCACGGCTACCCGTGGCTGGTGCACCGGCTGGCCTACCGGCGCGCCGTCCACCCGCAGCTGCATGTGCGCGGCTACCAGGAGTCAGGCACCACCACCACACCGTTCGACATGGTGGTCCGCAACAACCTGGACCGCTACCGCCTGGTCATGGACGTCATCGACCGCACCCCGGGACTCGCGGTGCGCGCCGTGTCCGTACGCCAGCGAATGCAGGACGCCCGCGCCCGCCACCACCAGTGGATCCGCGACCACGGCACCGATATGCCCGAGGTCGCGGAGTGGTCCTGGACCGGCTAGCGGGCAGTTCACCGGTTACCGGGTGGCGCGCCAAGAGTCCGCCGGGAAGTAGCCGTCCAGGAAGGCGTTGCGGAACTTCCCCGCGGGGTCGTGGTCGGCCAGCAGGCGTCCGAAGTCGGCGGCCCGCTCGTACGAGGCGACGATCCGCTCCGGCGAGGCCGCCGTGAGCTTGCCCCAGTGCGGCCGCGCTCCCAGTGGCAGCAGCAATTCCTCCATCGCGGCCACCACCTCGATGACCGCGGCGTGGTCCGGCACCCAGGTGAAGTGGAGGGCCACACAGTCGCGGCCGTACGCGGGGCTCAGCCACAGCTCGTCCGCCGCCACCGTGCGCACCTCGGAGACCTGGACCAGGGGCGCGATGCGGTCCCCGAGGCCGCGCAGCGCCGCGAAGGCCTCGGTGGCGGCGGTGCGCGGCAGGATCAGCTCCGACTGCAGCTCGTCGCCGTTGCTCGGGGTGAAGTTCGGCCGGAAGTGCGGCAGCCGCTCATGCCACGGCCCGGGCGAGCCCAGCTGCTCGGTGCAGTGCAGCGGTGGCATCGCGGGCACCGGGTGGTGGTGGCGGTCGGCCGGGTGGCCGCCCAGCCACGGCTGGCCCGGCTCCGGCGGGCCCGGCAGATCCGTACGGCACTTCAGCCACACCACGCCCTCGTCCGCGTGCCAGTCGGTGAAGACACTGACGCTGTACGCGGCGGCGAAGATCTCGTCGAAGCTGTCGCCGAGCCGGTCCAGCGGCAGCCCGGTCCACACCCACTGCGCCACCTCGTACGCGGGCTCGATGTCCAGCGTCATCGAGGTGACGACGCCGAGGCCGCCGAGCCCGACCACCGCGCCGGAGAGCCGGTCGGTTCCGGCGTCCCGGCGCAGCTCGGACACATCGCCCTCCGGGCCCACGATCTCCAGGCCCGCCACCGACGCGGCCAGACAGCGCTGTACGTTGCCGGAGCCGTGGGTGGCGGTGGCGCAGGCGCCCGCGACCGTGATGTGCGGCAGCGAGGCGAGGTTCGCCAGGGCGTAGCCCGCCAGGTGCAGTTCCTCGGCCACCTGGGCGTAGCGCATGCCCGCGGCGATGGTGGCGCTCGCGCCGCCGGGGTCGATCTCGACCCGTTGTGGCATCCGTTCCAGGGACACCAGATCGCCGTCGGTGTCGGCGATGCGGTTGAAGGAGTGGCCGGTGCCCAGCACCCGGACCCGGTCGGCCGAGCCGACGATCCGCCGCAGTTCGCCGAGCGAGGCCGGGCGGTGCACCCGGGCCGCGCCGAAGGTGATGTTCCGTGCCCAGTTGGTCGTGGCTCCGGTGGTCAGCATCCGCGCTCCTGCTTCTCGCTGGGGGCCGGGCCCGCTCCGGGCCTGGGGGGACGTGGCAAGGACCTTGGTACAGGCCCGCCCCCTGATCCGTACAGACCGCCGTGCTCACCGCCCGATGTGACCCGTACGGAGCAGCAGGACGGGCCACCGGACCGGGGCCGCGCACACGATGGTGCGAACGCGATCGGTACCGCCGCTCGCACACCGCTGGAGAGGGGCGGCCATGGCGGAGGAGAAGAACGCGGGGGAGAAGAACACCGGCACCCGTGGCGGCATGCTCGGCGAACTCTGCGCCGAGTTCGCCGGAACCATGATTCTGATCCTCTTCGGCTGCGGTGTGGTGGCCCAGGTGGTGGCGGGCGGGGCGCTCACCAAGCCGGTCGGCGCGCTCGGCGACCACGACTCCATCGCCTGGGCCTGGGGGCTCGGTGTCACCCTCGGCGTGTACGTGGCGGCGCGGCTCAGCGGCGCCCACATCAACCCGGCGGTCACGGTCTCCCTGGCGGCGTTCAAGGGCTTCCCGTGGCGCAAGGTGGGCCCGTACGTGGTGGCGCAGACGCTCGGCGCGTTCGTCGCGGCGCTGCTGGTGCGCTGGAACTACACCGAGGTGCTGGGCCACGCCGACCCCGGACACACCTTCAAGACCCAGTTCGTGTTCTCCACCCTCCCCGGCAACGGCTCGCTGCCGGTCAGCGAGTGGGGCGCGCTGCGCGACCAGATCATCGGCACCGCGATCCTGGTACTGCTGATCTTCGCCGTCACCGATCTGCTGAACCAGCCCCCGAAGGCCAACCTGGCGCCGTTCATCATCGGCCTGATCGTGGTCGCGATCGGCATGGCGTGGGGCGCCGACGCGGGATACGCCATCAACCCGGCCCGTGACTTCGGCCCCCGGCTCGCCAGCTTCCTCACCGGCTACCACAGCGCTTGGCGGGACCAGTACGGAAACCTCTACTTCTGGGTGCCCATCGTCGGCCCGCTGATCGGCGGCCTGGTCGGCGCCGCCCTCTACAAGTTCCTGATCAGCCGGTTCCTCCCGGCGGCCGGACCGCAGGAGGTGGGCCGCACCCCGGCCCCCGAGGGCCCCGAGAGCTGAAGGAGTGGGCATGCCGGACTTCGTCGGTGCCGTGGACCAGGGGACCACCAGCAGCCGCTTCATGATCTTCAACCACGACGGCGGCGAGGTGGCGAGGTACCAGCTCGAACACCATCAGCTGCTGCCCCGCGCGGGCTGGGTCGAGCACGATCCGGTGGAGATCTGGGAGCGCACCAACTCCGTCATGCAGAACGCGCTGCGCGCCGGTGGCCTCTCAGCCGCCGACCTGGCCGCGATCGGCATCACCAACCAGCGCGAGACGACCGTCATCTGGGACCCGCGCAACGGGCAGCCGTACTACAACGCCATCGTGTGGCAGGACACCCGCACCGACACCATCGCCTCCGCCCTCGAACGCGACGGCCACGGCGAGACGATCCGCCGCAAGGCGGGGCTGCCGCCCGCCACCTACTTCTCCGGCGGCAAGATCAAGTGGATTCTGGAGAACGTCGACGGGGTCCGGGAGGCCGCCGAAGCGGGCCACGCCCTCTTCGGGAACACCGACGCCTGGGTGCTGTGGAACCTCACCGGCGGGCCCTCCGGCGGCATCCACGCCACCGATGTCACCAACGCCAGCCGCACCATGCTGATGAACCTGGAGACCCTGGACTGGGACGACGAGCTGCTGGACATCTTCGGCATTCCGCGCGCCATGCTCCCCGTCATCAACCCCTCCTCCCACCCCGAGGCGTACGGCCAGGCCCGCACCTCCCGCCCGCTGCGTAACCCCACCCCCATCACCGGTGTCCTCGGCGACCAGCAGGCGGCCACCGTCGGGCAGGTGTGCTTCGCCCCCGGCGAGGCCAAGAACACCTACGGCACCGGAAACTTCCTGCTCCTGAACACCGGCTCCGAGCTGGTCCGCTCCACCAGCGGGCTGCTCACCACCGTGGCGTACCAGTTCGGCGACAGCCCCGCCGTGTACGCCCTGGAGGGCTCGATGGCCGTCACCGGCTCGGCCGTCCAGTGGCTGCGGGACCAGATGAAGGTCATCGACGACGCCCCGGGCAGCGAACGGCTCGCCCGCACCGTCGAGGACAACGGCGGGGTGTACTTCGTCCCCGCCTTCTCCGGCCTCTTCGCCCCGTACTGGCGCTCCGACGCCCGTGGCGCCATCGTCGGGCTCACCCGCTACAACACCAACGGCCATCTGGCGCGCGCCACCCTGGAGGCCATCTGCTACCAGAGCCGGGACGTCGTGGAGGCCATGGAGCGCGACTCCGGTATCCACCTCGACGTCCTCCGCGTGGACGGCGGTGTCACCGACAACGAGCTGTGCATGCAGATCCAGGCCGATGTCCTCGGCGTCCCGGTCAGCCGCCCCGTCATCGCCGAGACCACCGCCCTGGGCGCCGCCTACGCCGCGGGCCTGGCCACCGGCTTCTGGCGGGACACCGATGAGCTGCGCTCGCACTGGAGCGAATCGCGGCGCTGGGAGCCGCAGTGGAGCGAGGACCAGCGCGCGGAGGGCTACGCGGGCTGGAAGAAGGCCGTGGAGCGCACCCTGAACTGGGTCCCGGTCGACTGACGCCGGACTCCGGCCCCGGTGGATTGCCCCGGTGGATTCACCCCACCCCTTCCCGAAACTGGGGGACACCCCCAGCCCCCGGGCCCGCCGCGGGGCGGAGCCGCGTATTCGGACACGAGAACCTCGGCGTCATCGAGGAGGTCGGCCCCGGTGTCGCCACGCTCACCAAGGGTGACCGGGTGAACTGCCGCTGGACCAGGCGCCGCGGGCCTCCCGCATCCCCTGATGGCCGAATGGGTGAAATGCACCATAATTGGAAAATGAGCCCATATGGGCGTATCGCTTCCATGGCGAGAGGAGGAGCGATCATGAAGGGCAGCCAGGCGGCACTCGCCTTCACCGGCGGCTATCTCTTCGGGCGCGGCCACAAGGTGGGCTTGGCGCTCACCCTCGCCGGGATGGCGGCGGGCCGACGCCTCGCGTCCGGACACCTCCCGGGCGGCATGCAGGAGCTGGCGTCCTCCGAGATCGGGCGGCTGCGCGGCCAGCTGGTGTCCGCTGGGCGGTCGGCCGCGCTGTCGGCGGCCAGCCACCGCATGGACGCGCTGAGCGACCGGCTGGAGCAGCGCGCCACGTCACTGCGCCCGAACGGCCACGGTCCTGACGGGCACAAGGCCGACGACGAGCAGAAGCACGACGAGCGGCGCGGGGGCGGCGGCCGGGCACGCGGTGAGTCCTCGCGAGGAGACCGTACGCGCCCCTCGGGCGACCGCCCGGACCGGCCCCGGAAGCGGACCGCGTCCGAGGGAGGCCGCGGCGGCGAGACCAGAAGCAGCAGGGGCGACAAGGGCGACAAGGGTGATCGGTGATGGCTGAGGGACCGGACGACGGGCGCACGGGCGCCCTCGGCACGCTCGCCAAGGAGCTGCCCACCGAGCGGCTGATGAAGGAAGCGCAGAACCTGGTCACCGCACTCGGCGAGAAGGCCCTGACCACGGTGACCCATCTCGGCGACGGAGGCCCAGGGCTCCCGGTGAAGCCGCTGGTCAAGGCCGGACTGCACCAGCTCAAAGAACAGACCGTGGACAAGGCCAAGGAAGCCATCCCGGGCCTCGGCGGGGGCGAGAACGGCGGCAAGGGCGGCGACAAGGACAAGAAGCTCAAGGTCACCAACATCGTCGAGGAGATCGACGTCGGCGCCCCGATCGACCTCACCTACGACCTGTGGACCCAGTTCGAGGACTTCCCCACCTTCATGAAGAAGGTCGAGGACGTCCAGCAGGAGTCCGAGACCGAGATGGAGTGGAAGGCCCAGGTCTTCTGGTCGCACCGCAAGTGGCGCGCCGAGATCGTCGAGCAGGTGCCCGAGAAGCGGATCGTCTGGACGTCGCGTGCCGAGAAGGGGCATGTCAACGGCGCGATCACCTTCCATGAGCTGGCTCCCGAGCTGACCCGGATCATGGTCGTCCTCCAGTACTACCCCCAGGGCTTCTTCGAACGGACCGGGAACATCTGGCGCGCCCAGGGCCGCCGGGTGCGCCTGGAGCTGAAGCACTTCCGCCGCCATCTGATGGCCGAGGTGCTGCTGCACCCCGACGAGATCGAGGGCTGGCGCGGGGAGATCCGCGAAGGCGAGGTCGTGGAAGGCGAAGCGGCCGAAGAGGAAGAGGAAGAGCCCGGAGAAGAGGGACCCGAGGACGAATACAGCGACGAGGACGCCTACGAGGAGGAGTACGAGGAGGACGAGGAGCGGGCGCGGCCTTCGCGGCGCTGACGGGTCCCGTCCCCGGAACAGGTGAGCGTGGTGACCGTAGCAAGCCAGCAGAGCCAGTATCTCGACCGGGCCAGTTCGAGCGCCCTGGTCGACGTGGTCGACCTGATCCTGGACAAGGGACTGGTCATCGACGTGTACGTCCGGGTCTCCCTGGTGGGCATCGAGATCCTGACCATCGACGCCCGCATCGTCGTCGCCAGCGTCGACACCTATCTGCGGTTCGCCGAGGCGACGAACCGGCTCGACCTCGCCCGCAGCGGCACCGAGACCAAGGGGCTGCCCGGCCTCATGGACGAGATCCAGGAGAGCGGCGGGCGGAAGAAGACCAAGGGCGCGCTGGAAGGCGTCAAGGACACCGTCTCCGATCTGCTCCAAGGCGACGACCAGGCCGACCAGGCCGACGAGGCCGACGGGAGCGACGAGTTCGAGGACGAGGCGGCGGAGCGCGAGGAAGCGCCACGGCGGGAATCCGGTGACCGGCCCCGGCACCGGCGGAGTTCGAGCAGGGAGCGCGAGCGGTGATGGCCGAGGACGGACGTGCCTGCTACGTATACGGGGTCGTCCCGGGCGACCGGAGCGACGACGCCGTCAAAGACCTGGGCGCCGTGGGCGATCCGGACGCCGCGGTGACCCTGGTGCGCCACGGCGGCCAGGCCGCCGTGGTCAGCGAGGTGCCCGTGGACAAGCCGCTGGGCACCCCCGAGGATCTGCGCGCCCACGCCCGGGTGCTGGACTCCCTGGCGGCCAGGTCCTCGCCGGTGCTGCCGTTCCGCTTCGGCACGGTGGTGCGCGACACCACCGCGGTCACCGGTGAACTGCTCCCCGAGGGGCACGAGGACTTCGAGCGCGCCCTCGACCGGCTGCGCGGCCGCTCCCAGTTCACCCTGCGCGCCCGCTACGTCCAGGACGCGGTGCTGCGCGAGGTGCTGACCGAGCAGCCCGAGGCCGTACGGCTCCGCGAGGAGCTTCAGGGGCTGCCCGAGGAGGCCGGGTACGACCAGCGCATCCAGCTGGGCCAGCTGGTCATGGACGCCATCGCCGCCAAGCGCGCGGTGGACGTGCTGGAGGTGGACCGCAGGCTGGGCCCGTGCGTGCTCGCCTCGAGAGTTACGGAACCGTCCTCCGCCGAGGGGCTGGTGAACGCGTCCTTCCTGGTCGAGGACGACCGCCGGACGGCCTTCGAACAGGCCGCCGAGGAGCTGGCCAAGCACTGGGACGGCCGGGTCAGGATCCGGCTGCTCGGGCCCCTGGCCCCGTATGACTTCGTGGCCGACGCGATGAGCCCGGCCAAGGAACCGGCCGAGGAAACGGCCGAGGAAGGCGCATAGCCATGGGACTGTTCAGCGGACTGGTCACCTGGCCGCTGGCCCCGGTGCGCGGCGTTGTCTGGATCGCCGAGCAGCTCCACGACGAGGCCCACCGGCAGCTGTACGACCCCGGGGTGATCCAGCAGCGCCTGGAAGAGGTCGCGGAGCAGCGGGACTCCGGGGAGCTGACCGAGGAGGAGGCGGCCCGGCAGGAGGACGAACTCGTCCGGCGGCTGATGGCGGGCGGCCCGCCCGGCGGGGGCCTGGAGGTGTGAGCCGTGGTCCCTGAGGAACGGGACGGACGCGACCACGGCGAGGAGCGGGAGCGGCCCCGCCGCGCCCGCCGCCCAGCGCCCGAATCCCGCCGCCCAGCGCCCGAATCCCGCCGCCCAGCGCCCGAATCCAAGCGCCCCGCGCCCGCGAACCGGCGCGCCCCCGCCGAGACGCGCCGCCCCGCGACCACGGCCAGGACCGCCGCCCGCAGCGCCGCCCGCCAGCTGCGGGACCTGACCGGACACGACCCGGAGAGCGTCACCTCGGTGGAGCGCCAGAGGGACGGCGGCTGGCTCATCGGCGTCGAAGTGCTGGAGACCCACCGCATCCCGGACTCCACCGACATCCTCGCCGAGTACCGGGTCGAGGTGGACGACGAGGGCGAACTCGTCTCGTACCGCCGCGCCCGGCGCTACTACCGCGGCAGGTCGGAGGAGCGGACATGAGCCAGGGCGCCGACTGGAACGTGCCGAGCAGGCGCATGGGCGGCCCGCCGGAACCGGCCCGCCGGGAGTCGTCGAGCCTCGCCGACATCCTGGAGCGGGTGCTCGACAAGGGCATCGTCATCGCCGGGGACATCCAGATCAACCTGCTGGACATCGAGCTGCTGACCATCAAGATCCGGCTGCTGGTCGCCTCCGTCGACCGGGCCAAGGAGATGGGCATCGACTGGTGGGAGCACGACCCCACGCTCTCCTCCGGCGCCCGCGACGTCCTGGACGAGAACGAGCGGCTGCGGCGGCGCGTCGGCGAGCTGGAGTCCGGCCACGACGCGGACCGCCGCGCCGGTGAGCGCGGACAGGAGGACGGACCGTGACCGAGGAGGCCCGTGCGACCTGGCTGTACGCGGTGACCACCGCGACCCGCGACGCGAGCGGCGGCGCCCCGTCCGGGCTCACCGGAGTGGCCGACGAACCGGTGCGCCTGGTCGAGAACGCCGGACTGGCCGCCGTCGTCGGCTCCGTACCGCTGGCCGACTTCGGCGAGGAGCCGCTCCGTGCCCACCTGGAGGATCTGCCGTGGCTGGAGCGGGCGGCCAGGGCCCACCACCGGGTCATCGGCCGGGCGGCCGGATACGGCCAGGTCATTCCGCTGCGCTTCGCCACGATCTACCACGACGACGGCCGGGTCCGCACGATGCTCCGGGAGCGGCGCGACGACCTCACGGACACGCTGGCGCGGGTGGCAGGACGGACCGAGTGGGGCGTCAAGGCGTACGTCGATCCGCGCGCCTTCCTGCCCGACCCGGGCGACGAGGAGGGCTCCGGCGGCGACACCCCCGGCACCGCGTACCTGCTGCGCCGCCGCGCCCAGCGGGACGACAAGGAGACCGCCCATCTGCGGGCCACCGAGCGGGCGGAGGAGATCCACACCGCCCTCACCGCGCTGGCCGCCGCGTCCGCCGCCCATCCGCCGCAGGACGCGCGGCTGGCCGCGTACGAGGGCTGGATGGTGCTGAACAACTCCTATCTGGTGCCGGACGACCGGACGGAGGAGTTCACCGCCGAGGTGACCGAGCTGGGGGAGCGGTACCCGGACGTCGACCTGGAGCTGAGCGGGCCGTGGCCGCCGTACTCCTTCACCGCGCCGCCCGAGCGTGAGGAGGCGTCGTGACCCACGCGATCGAACGGCGCGAAGTGGCCCTGGTCGATCTGCTCGACCGGGTGCTGGCCGGGGGCGTGGTGATCGCCGGGGAGATCACGCTGAGCATCGCCGACATCGATCTGGTGCGCATATCCCTACGCGCGCTGATCGCTTCTGTACGAGTAGACGACATGGAAGACGCAGATGAGCATCGAGCGGCGCCCTGACGACCATCCGCCTGGCCAGCACCGTCGACTCGAAGTGGACGAGGAGTCGGTCCGCAAGAGCCTGGCCGGTCTGGTGCTGACCATCGTGGAGCTGCTGCGCCAGCTCATGGAGCGGCAGGCGCTGCGCCGCGTCGACCAGGGCGGGGTCAGCGACGAGCAGATCGAGAAGCTCGGGCTCACGCTGATGGCGCTGGAGAAGAACATGGAGGAGCTGCGGGAACACTTCGGGCTCACCGAGGACGACCTGAACCTCGACCTCGGCCCGCTCGGCCCCCTCCTTCCCCGCGACTGATCCCCCGGCCCGCGTCCGGCGGTACGCTGCGCGGGTGGGGATCACGCTCAACCTCCGGTCAGCGCGAGCGGCCGACGTCCACGTCGGGCGCTCGCCGCTCGCCGAGCTCATGTCGGTGCTGCACATCCTGGCCGAGCCCGACCACCACCCCGAGGCCCAGCGCTGGACGCGCCGCCTGGGCACGACCTTCGACGTGCCGCTCACCCAGGAGATGAGCGCCCTGTCGCCGCTGTGGGCGCGGCTGCGCTGCCGCCTGCTGTTCCCGCTGGCGCTGCCGCTGGACCAGTCCTTCGAGGACGAGCTGCGGCTGCTGGAGAAGCTGCCGCTGGAGGAGTTCACGGAGCTGTGCGCACAGGGTGTGCTGGGCTTCCGGGAGCGGGTGCCCGACGCGCACAGCCTGCGACACGACCCGGAGGCCGCCTGCCGCTTCATCACCCAGTGCGAGCGGCGTTCGTTCCGGCGCGGTGAGCTGGCGCATGAGCTGATGGCCTCGCCGGAGGGGATGCGGGCCCGGCTGATCGACTTCCTGGAGCGCTGCGGTACCGCGTTCTTCGCGGCCGAGTGGCGTGCGGTGCACGACCGGCTGGAGGCGGCGGTGGTGCGGTTCCGTACCGACATCCGCAGAAGCGGCCTGGCCGAGGTGCTGGCCGGGCTCAGCCCCACCGCGGTCGTCTCCCAGGGCGGTACGCGGGTGCGCTACGACAAGCTGGCCGTCGCCGAGATCGACATCGGCCCGCGCCCGCTCTTCCTGATCCCGTCCGTTCACGTATGGCCGCATCTGACCGTCAAGGACGAGGAGTCCCATCCCGTCGTGCTGCAGTTCGCCGCCCTGGAGGGGCAGGCCGACGGCCAGCTCACCCAGCGGGAGCTGCGGGAGAGGATGTCCGCGCTGGCCTCGCTGGGCCGGATGGAGCTGTGCCGCCATCTGCTCGGCGAGCCGATCACCACCTCCGAACTGGCGCAGCGGCTCGGCCTGGACGATACGCAGGTCTCGCGCACCCTGCGGCAGCTGCGGGACGCCGGGCTGGTGGAGTCAGAGCGTGAGGGCAAGTACGTGTACCACCGGCTGGCCACCGGCACCCTGCTCCGGCTGGGACAGGACGTACTGGCCACCATCATGCGCTGACCAGCGCATGAGCGATCGGTCAGCCGGGCCGCGTCCACAGCAGCACCGCAGACGGGTGCTCGGCGTCCATGTGCACGCGGTTGGTGGCGACCACCTTGCGCCGGGTGACGGCCTCGGACTCACCGGTGCCCGAGTTGACGTCGAAGCGCGGGAAGTTGCTCGACGAGATGTCCACCCGCAGCCGGTGTCCGGCCCCGAAGCGGTTGGCGGTGTCGGGCGCCGGGATCTCGATCTCGTACACCTCGCCCGCCACCAGCGGCTCGGGCCGCTCGAACGACGCGTGGAAGCGGCACCGGAAGATGCCCTCGGTGAGGTTCATGGCGAACCCGTGCGGATAGTCCTCGTTGGGCGGGTGCACATCGACCAGCTTCACCGTGAAGTCGGTGTCCGGCGCGGTCGAGGAGATGAACAGCCGGGCGGTGACCGGGCCCGCCACCTCCAGCGGCTCCGCCAGCGGCGGGGTGACCAGCGAGATCACATCGGGCCGTGAGTTCAGCGGCAGATACGGTTCGCGGGCGCCGTAGAAGCGCTCGTCCGGCACCTGGTCGAAGGCGCCGCCGACCATCACCGGTTCGCCCGAGGTCACCTGACCGCCGAGGGTGGGCACCGGGTCGCCCGGATCGAAGTCGTACTCGACCCACGCGTCCGTGCCCCCGGGTCTCTCCCGGCTCAGCTCCCCCGAGGTGTGGCAGTAGAACGCGGTCTCCCGGGTCCCGGACGGCGGCCACTGGGTGTCGGTGTGCCACCGGCCGCCGTGCCGCATCCGCCCGGCCGCGTCGCGGAGGCCGTCGCCCCCGCCCATCAGGAAGTAGCGCACCCGGGGGAACTCCTCGGGATCACCGCCGCGCAGCACCGCGTCGAACCAGCGCTGCCGGAAGGCCAGATATGAGGTGTCCACGTTGTCGCTGAACGTCGCGGCGGGCCCGAAGTCCACGTCACCGGCGAAGGTGACACAGCGCGCGCCGTGCGTCCACGGCCCCATCACCAGATACGCCGGGGACGTCTTGAGCCGCCCCATGGCCGTGAAGTTCTCGATCGTGGAGCGCACATACGGGTCGTACCAGCTCGCCATGTGCAGCGTCGGCACGTCCGGGAAGCGGTCGTAGTGGCCCCGCCCGTAGATCGCGGGCTGCCGCCAGTACGCGCCGAACGCGTCGTGCCGCCACTGGTCCAGCAGATACCGCTCGTACTGGCCGACCTGCGCGAGCGGGGAGACGCCGGTGCGCCACGGCAGCACGGTGAACCAGTCCCGCAGATCGGTCCCGGCGAACGCCTTGCGCACCAGCGGGTCCCGCTCCGCCTCCGGGCTCTCCTCACCGTGCCGGAACGCCCAGGTGATCTGCTTGAGTTCGAAGGCGCCGCCCATCCGCATGCCCGCCTCGTACGCGCTCGCGAAGCCGCCGGAGTCCATGAACATCGCGGCCAGCGGGGCGGGGGACTCGGCCGCGGCCGCCGTCTGGGCGTGCGCCGAGTAGGACACCCCCATCATCGCGACCCGCCCGTCGCACCAGGGCTGTCCGGCGATCCAGTCGAGGGTGTCCGCGCCGTCCGGCCCCTCGCCCAGGTACTTCACGAAGGTGCCCTCGGAGTCCCCCCGGCCCCGGCAGTCCTGCCGCACCACGTGGTATCCGGCGCGGACGAAGAAGGCGGACGTCTCCTCGGGGGTCGGCACCGGCTCGTCATGGCGGCAGCGGTCCGACTCGCGGATGTCGCGGCGGCCGTACGGGGTGCGCTCCAGGATCACCGGGCGCGGACCGGGCCGCTCCTCGGCCGCGTACAGATCCGCGGCGAGGACCACCCCGTCCCGAAGGGGTACGCGCAGAAGGTGGCGCCACAGTCCTCCGCCGAGGTGTTCCGCGGCCTCGGTCCGCCCGGTGGGTGCCATGGGGGAGCCGCTCATTTGGTCTGGGACTGCTTCGAGCCGTTGAGCAGCATCTCCGACCGGGTGACGGTGGACAGCGGCATCCCCCAGCCGCCGAACAGCTTCGCGTAGGTGCCCGACTCCTGCATCTCCCGCAGCCCCTTGACGATCACGGCGGCGAGGCCGGTGCCCTTCTTGGCCTGGATGCCGTAGATCGCCGTCGCCGCGGGGAGGGTGAGCAAGTCCTTCAGCTCCAGCGTCTCGAACTTGTCGTCCGAGGCCTCGCTGACGGTGGTGTTGGAGGCGCTGGGCGCCACGACCGCGTCGATCCGCTTGCTCTGCAGCGCCAGGCTCGCGGCGGCCAGGTCCCCGTACGCCTGCGGCTGCACGGCCTTCTTGCCCTGCTTGGCGCACCGCTTGCTCAGCCCCGCGAGCACGTTCTCGGTGCCCGCGCCCTTCTCGACGCCGACCTTGTGCCCGCAGATCCCGATGCCGGACTCCGGGCGGAACCCGCTCTCCTTGTTCACCATCACGGTCACCTGGCTCTGCGCGAAGTCGGCGAAGTCGACCTCTTTCTGGCGCTCGACGAAGTCACCGGAGGGCGCGCTGAGGTCGATCCGGCCGGACTTCAGCCCCGGGATCACCGCGTCGAACGGCGTCCGCGTCACCTTGATCTTGATGTCCAGCTGGGAGGCGAGCTGCTTGGTGAGGTCCGGGACCAGGCCGGTGATCTTCCCGTCGGAGCCGATGGTCACATACGGGTCGTACTCGCTGACCCCCATGACCAGGGTCTTCTTCTTGTACTCCGCGGGCACCTGGGCGGCCAGCTCGTCGTCCTTCGGCTCCAGGGCGAGCGTCGGCGTGGGCATGGCCTCCTTGGACTTGCCCTTGTCGTCCGGAGTGTCGTCGACCGAACAGGCGGTGAGGGTGAGCGCGAGGGACACGAGCAGGGCGCACCCGGCGGCGCTGGGACGGTGGCGCATGGGCTGTGCTCCGTTTCGGGAGATCCGGCTGATCCGGACGTGGGGGGGATGTGGGGGGGGTACGGGCCTTGAGGTCAGCGGCCCCAGACGGTCTCGGCGACGCGCCGCACATTGCCCCCGGCGAGCTTGGCCACGTCGTCCTCGGAGTAGCCGTGGTCGAACAGCCAGCGGATCATGTTGCCGACGGCCTCCGCGGGGTTCTCACAGCCGTGGACGTAGTCGACCGGCTCGTGCGGCGGCGGTGCGGAACTCTGGCCGTCGTGCGCGTCGTCCTTGCCGAAGAGCGGGGCGAACGTGCGGTGCCAGGCGGTGTGATCGCCGAAGTTGGTGTCCGGGCCGAAGGCCACGTGGTCGATGCCGACCAGGTCCAGGCAGCGCTCCACGTGTTCCATCACCGACTCCAGGCTGTGCCGGGGGTGCCGGGTGGTGATGGTCGTGTGCGGGGCCGCCTCGACGCCGATGAACCCGCCGGAGCCCGCGCACGCCCGGATCACATCGTCGGGCTTCATCCGCGGCGTCGGCCACAGCGCCCGCGACCCGGCGTGGGTGATCACCACGGGATCGGTCGAGCGGCGCACCGCGTCCAGCGCCGTCGCGTCCCCGGAGTGGGAGACGTCGACGATGATGCCGAGGTCGTTCATGCGCCGCAGGGCGCGGCGGCCGAGCACGGTCAGCCCGGTGTCGCCGGTGTCCGCGAGCCCCGAGCCGAGCTGGTTGCTCTCGCTGTAGACCAGCCCGAGCAGCCGTACGCCCAGCCCGTAGAGCAGATCGAGCCGGTCGACGTCGTTGCCGATGGGGGACGCGGACTCCAGGGTCAGCACCACGCCCACCTGGTTCCCGGCCCGGGCCCGCTCCGCGTCCTCCAGGGTGCGGACCGGGGCCACCAGGCGCTGGTGGGCGAAGTCGGCCTGCCGCATGGCCAGGTCGCTCACCGCGTCGTCCCAGTCCCAGGGGGTGTGCGAGCGGATCATGCTGACGGCGGCCGGGCCGCCGTCGAAGAACAGGTCCACGCCCGAGTGCGCCATGCCCTCGTACGGGATCGCCTCCCGGCCCTGGCGGCGGAACGCGGCGAAGTCCGCCGGATCAGAAGGCCGCAGCGACAGATGGTCGTGCGCGGAGATCACCAGATGGCGTTCCTCGAAGTCCCGCGCCCGGCTCTCGACGTCCTCGCTCCACACCGGCGCAGAGCCGGGCACCCGGCCCACCGCGGGCACCAGCGGGAAGTCCTGGAAGTCCGCCCCCGGCTCCAGGTAGTGGTACGAGCGGTAGCCGTCCCACAGGTCCAGCCGGGCGCGGGTCTTGGCGGGCAGGGAACGTCCGGTGCTCATGCGCTGACCTTCGACAGGAACGTACGGGTGCGCTCATGGGAGGGGGAGCCGAACAGCCGGTCCGGCGGGCCCTCCTCGACGATCCGCCCGTCGTCCATGAACACGACGCGGTCGGCGACCTCGGCGGCGAAGCGCATCTCATGCGTGACGACCACCAGGGTCATCCCCTCCCGGGCCAGGTCCCGGATGACGCTCAGCACCTCCTGGACCATCTCGGGGTCCAGGGCGGAGGTCGGCTCGTCGAACAGCATGACCTTCGGCCGCATCGCCAGCGCCCGGGCGATGGCCACGCGCTGCTGCTGGCCGCCGGACAGCTGCTCGGGGTAGCTGTCGAGCTTGTGGCCGAGCCCCACCCGGCGCATCAGCTCCTCGGCGCGGGCGTCGGCCTTCGCCTTCGACAGACCGAGGACCCGGCGCGGCGCCTCCACGATGTTCTCGCGGGCGGTGAGGTGGGGGAACAGATTGAAGCTCTGGAAGACCATGCCCATGGCCGAGCGCTGCGCGGCCAGTTCGCGGGCGCCCAGCTCATGCAGGGAGGTGCCGCGCAGCCGGTAGCCGATGACGCTGCCGTCGACCACGACCATGCCGTCGTCCGGGACCTCGAGGTGGTTGACGCAGCGCAGCAGCGTGCTCTTGCCCGATCCGGACGGGCCGATGACACAGACCGTCTCACCCCGGTGGATATCCAGGGAAATGCCGTGCAGCACCTCCGTGGAGCGGAACGACTTGACGATCCCGCGCAGGGAGACGATGGGCTGCGCTCCCCTTTCCGATGCCACGGTCATACCGAGTGCTCGATCCTCTTCACTTTGCCGACCTTTTCGGCCGGTATCAGCGTGTGTCGCCCCAGACGTCGCTCCAGGCGCTGCTGCACGAGGGTGATGACGCCGGTGATGATCATGTACCAGATCGCGGCCACAATCAACAGGGGAACGGTCTGGAAGTTCTTGGAATAAATGAGCTGTACCGAGTAGAGCAGATCCGCCAGGGAGATCACACTGACCAGAGATGTCGCCTTGAGGAGAGATATCAGCTCATTTCCCATCGGCGGCACGATCACGCGCAGCGCCTGGGGGAGGGTGATGCGGAAGAAGATCTGAGTCGGCGTCAAACCCAGCGCGGCGGCCGCCTGGCGCTGCCCCTCCGGTACGGAGAGCAGACCGGAACGGATCAGTTCCGCCACGTAAGCCGTCTCATGCAGGGTCAATCCGATGACCGCGGCGGTCAGCGGGCCCAGCAGGGAATTCGCGTCGAAGGTGACGAAACTCGGACCCCAGGGAATTCCGAGGGACAGGGTGGGAAACAGCGCCGCCAGGTTGTACCAGAAAAGCAGCTGCACCAGCATGGGAATCGAGCGGAACACCCAGATAAACGTGCCTGCGGCCGCCGACATCAGCCGCGAGGAACCCATCCGCATGAGCGCTACAACGGTCCCCAGCACCAGGGCGAATGTCATGGTCACGGCGGTCATTCCCAGGCTGACCCCGATACCCTTCATGATGCGGATCTCGAAGAAGTATTTCGCGACCGTGTCCCACTCGAAGCGCGGGTTGGTGAATATCGTGGTCACCGCCATCGCGGCGAACACCAGCACCACGGCATTGGCCACCCAGAGCCCTGGCCGCCGTCTCTTCACGCGTTTGAGCTTGGATGGCTCGGGTAGAGCGTCAAGATTCAGGACTTTGCTCATCAAGGGCCCTCGGGCGGTTCGTCGGCACGGCAGGGGAATACCGCATCTTAAAACCCCTTTCCAGGGCCCTCTCGAACAGTTGACACAGAACCGTCAACCGTCGGCGCCGAGGTGTCCGTAGGTGTCGCGCAGCTCCCGTTTGAGGATCTTGCCGCTGGGGTTCTTCGGCAGGGCCGCGGCCACCACCACGTACTTGGGCACCTTGAACCCGGCCAGCCGCTCCCCGCAGTGCGCCGTGATCTCCTCGGCCGACACCCGCTCCCCGGGCCTGGCCACCACGACCGCCGTCACCGCCTCGATCCAGTACGGATGCGGCACACCGAACACCGCGGCCTCCGCCACCGCGGGGTGGGCATGCAGAATCTCCTCCACCTCGCGCCCGGACACGTTCTCCCCACCGCTGTTGACCATGTCCTTCTTGCGGTCGACGACGGTCAGATACCCCTCCTCGTCCATCACCCCGAGATCGCCGCTGTGGAACCAGCCGCCCCGGAACGCCTCCGCGGTGCGCTCGGGATCCCGCCAGTAGCCGAGCATGGTGTGCGGGCCGCGGTGCACGATCTCCCCGACCGTGCCCGGCGGTACGGGCCGGTCCTCCTCGTCCACCACCAGCGTCTCGACGTTGAGTGCGGCCCGCCCCGCCGACCCGGCCTTGCGCTCCTGGTCGGCCGGGCCCAGGACGGTCGCGATCGGCGACATCTCGGTCTGCCCGTAGAGGTTGTAGAACGCGATCCCCGGCAGCCGCCGCCGCAGCTCGGCCAGCACGGCGACCGGCATGGCCGCGGCGCCGTAGTACCCCTTCCGCAGCGACGACAGATCGCGCCGCCCGAACTCCGGATGCCGCAGCAGCGCGATCCACACGGTGGGCGGCGCGAACAGCTTGGTCACCCGCTCCTCCTCGATCGTCGCCAGCAGCGCCGCCGGGTCCGGGCCGGGCAGGATGATCGAGGTGGCGCCCAGGTGGACGTCCGGGGTGAGGAAGGCGTGCAACTGGCCGCAGTGGTACAGCGGCAGCGCGTGGACCTCGACGTCGTCGGCCGTCATCCCGCCGTCCACGATCGTCGTCAGATACTGCGAGATGAGACAGCGGCTCGTCATGATCGCGCCCTTGGGCCGCGACTCCGTCCCCGAGGTGTACATCAGCTGGACCGGATCGTCGTCCTCCAGCGCCGGGTCGGGCACCGGATGGCCGTACTCCGCGCCCAGCGCCGCGAAGTCCTCCCAGCCCTCCCGCTCCTCCCGCTCCTGCGGCTCCTCCGCGCCGATGGCCGCGCGCAGCACGAGACGCTCCGGCGCCGCCTCGGCCAGCGCCGCGTCGGCCGCCTCCAGCAGACCGTCCCCCGCGATGACACCGACCGCGCCCGAGTGGGCGAGGAGATACGCGACCTCCGGCGGCCGCAGCATGAAGTTGACCGGCACCGACACCGCGCCCAGCCGGGCCAGCGCGAAGTACGCCACCACATAGCCGTGCGAGTTGCGCGCGAACAGCACCACCCGGTCGCCCTTGGCGACACCGCGCGCCGCCAGCGCGCCCGCCGTGCGGCTCACCAGGGCGTCCAGCTCCGCGTACGTCTGCCGCAGCGCGCCGGACACCACGGCCGTCTTGCCGGGCAGCCGGGCGGCGCTGCGCGCCAGCAGATCGGCGATGCCGTGGCGCCGGGCGCGCGCGATGTCCACGGGCAGGGAGGGGGATGCGGTCACCAGAGTCTCCCGAATGGTCGGACGGGCCGGATGGTTCGTCACGCTGACACGGCGCGGGGCGGCGTTCAAGACCGCGCAGGGCACGGGCGCGGCCCGGGCGATGCATCTGACCGGGTGGCACATCGGTCCGCTTGTGCGGGCCGCCTTGCCCCAAAGTGATCATTTACATGGAATGACCGGTCAGGGCTCCGGGAGGTCCGGGGCATCCCGCGAGCCTGGAGGCTCCATGATCAGTCCAGCCGTCCGTGGCGTCGTCACCACTACCGCTCTGACCACCGTCTGTGTGCTGCTCCCCACCTCCGCCGCAGGGGCGGACGCGGGCGACAAGGACATCGAGAAGGTCACGGTGACCGGTGTGACGGTGGCGGACAACAGGCCCGACGGCGTCCGGGCCGGTGACTCCTGGACGATGTATCTGAAGCTCTACACCCCCAAGCGGAAGCGCGCCGGTGACGGCACCTCCCAGTGCACCGCCGTCGAGGTCACCGCTCGCAAGCGGCTCGTCCAGTGCACCCGCGTGCTGCGCCTCAAGAAGGGCTCGCTGGTCCTCGCCGACCTGATCACCCATCAGGGCCGCGCGGCGGTCACCGCCAGGACCGCCATCCTCGGCGGCACCGGCCACTACAACGACGCCGAGGGCCAGGGCACCGTCACCGTGCGGCGGGACCGGATCCGCTTCTCGCTCGCCGTCGACGACTGACCTCACGTCCGCTACGCCGCCCGCCGGTCACACCCCACCCCTGAGCCTGGAGGTTCCATGATTCCGTCAGCTGTCCGTGGCACCGTCACCACCGCCGCCCTGGCCACCGCCCTGACCCTGTTCCCGCCGTCCGTCGCGGGGGCCGCCGCGGGCGGGGACATCGAGAAGGTCGATCTGCTCGGCGTCACCGTGGTCAGCACCAAGCCCCACCGGGTCGAGCCCGGCGACAGCTGGAAGACCCGGCTCAAGCTGTACACCGAGAAGGGCAAGAAGTACGCCGGTAACGGCACCTCGCGGTGCGACACCGTCAGAGTCACCGCCAGCAAACTCGTCGTCCAGTGCACCCGGGTGCTGCGGCTGAAGAAGGGCTCGCTGGTGCTCAGCGACCAGGTCACCCACAAGGGCCGTGCGACGGTCACCGCCAAGACGGCGATCGTCGGCGGCACCGGCAGCTACCACTCCGCCTACGGCCACGGCACCCTCACCCTCGCGGGCCCGCTCCTCCACTTCAAGCTCAGGGTCGACGAGTAGACCCGGTAGGACGCCCCGCCCGGGATCCACCGGGCGGGGCGCCACCGCTTCTCGCGGTCTAGCCGGTGCACTCCATCGACGCCGGGTCCTCCGCCGCGCGGATCAGGGACCGGTGCGCCGCGCGCAGCCGCTCCACATCGGGTTTGACCTTCTCGCGGTCATAGGTGATGAGCCCGTTCAGCTCACCCTCCACATCCGTGATCTGGGTGTAGACCGCGCCGCTGTTCCCATGGCACGCCACCTGCTGCCGCACCTTGTCGAGCAGCTTCAGATATTCGGCCGTGTACTGCTCCTGGTCCACGCCCACATAGGTGTGCTGCACCGGCCAGGCGTGCCCCGGTACGGCCAGGCCAAGACCGCCGTACTCGCCGATGACGCCCGCCCGCTTCGCGTCGGGCCGGGGTTCGCCGGGGCCGGGGTAGGCGTGGATGTCGGCGAGGTCGCCGTTGCCGGTGTCGTTCCAGCCGCTGGCGCCGTCGATGAGCCGGGTGGGGTCCCAGCCCTTGGCGAGCGCGGGCACCTTGGGTCCGCCGTACTGGCCCCAGCTCTCGTTGAAGGTGACCCAGATGCCGATCGACGGGCTGCTGACGTGCTGGTCGATCATGGCCTTCAACTCACGCTCGTACTGGCCCTGCGCCTTCTCCGAGGGCGCGATGGTGTTCATGGACGGCATGTCCTGCCACACCAGCAGTCCGAGCCGGTCCGCCCAGTAGTACCAGCGGTCGGGTTCGACCTTGATGTGCTTGCGCACGGAGTTGAACCCCATCCGCTTGTGCGCCTTCAGGTCGTACGCCAGGGCCTCGTCCGTCGGCGCGGTGTGCAGGCCGTCCGGCCAGAAGCCCTGGTCGAGGGTGGCCATCGAGAAGAACGGCTTCCCGTTGAGCACGATGCGCTTCTTGCCGTCGACCTCCTCGACCGCGATGTCGCGCATGCCGAAGTAGCTCTCGGTCCGGTCGGCCTTCGCGCCCCGCCCGACGGTCACCTTCAGCCGGTACAGCTGCGGATCGTCGGGCGACCACAGCCGGGGCGAGGGCACCGGGACGGTCAGGGCCGAGCCGGTGCGCCCGCTCGCCTTGCCGACCGCGCGCTTCCCGTCGTACGCGGTCGCGGTGACCGGCACCCCGTCCCGTACGCCGCGGACCTCCGCGGTGACCGCCTTGCCCGGCACATCCGGGGTCAGCTTGAGGCTGTCGGCGTGGTCGGCGGCCACCGGCTCCATCCAGACCGTCTGCCAGATGCCGGAGGAGGGGGTGTAGAAGATGCCGCTGGGGTCCAGCCGCTGCTTGCCCATCGGCGGGTTCTCGCCGTCCTTGGCGTCGGTCGGGTCGTACACCCCGACCAGCAGCTCCTGGGTGCGGCCGGGGCGCAGGGCGTCGGTGACGTCGGCGCTGAACCGGTCGTAGCCGCCGCGGTGTTCGACGACCCGGGTGCCGTTGACGTAGACCTCGGCCTGCCAGTCCACGGCGTCGAAGTTCAGCTTCAGCCGCTGTCCGTCGCCGACGTTCCAGTTCTCGGGGACGGTGAAGGTGCGCCGGTACCACATGCGGTCCTCGTGGCGCTCCAGCCCGGACAGCTTGGACTCCACCGGGTACGGCACCAGGACGCGTTCCCGCAGCCGCTGCCCGAACGGGGGCGCCTGGCCCTGTGTCGCGGCGGCGAACTGCCAGGTGCCGTTGAGGTTCTTCCACCGCTCGCGGGTCAGCTGTGGGCGCGGGTACTCGGGGTGGGCGTTGTCCGGGCCGACGTCCTTGGCCCAGGGGGTGCTGAGCTGATAGGTCGACTTGTTGCCGCCGAAGGCGAGGAACTGATCGACGGTGCCCCGGTCGTTCTCCAGGCCGCCCTCGCCGTCGTAGCGCACGATCGCCTCGCCGCCGCGGCCCACCACCGGCTCCTTGAGCGCGAGCAGCAGCCGCGAGGGGTCGGCCGGGTCCAGCCGGGCGCGGCCCAGCGGCCAGGCCGCGCCGCCGATGACCGCGGTGAGGTGGCCGGTCAGCCCGGCCGGGGGAGCGGCGAGCGGGCGGGTGAAGTCCATCAGCAGCGTCCGGCCGTCCGGCTGCACGGCACTGCTCACCGGGCCCTCGTAGCCGAAGTCCGGGGGCAGCCGGAACGCCGACGCCGGTACCGGCTCCTTGGCCTGGCCGGGCGGGGTCCAGGCGAGGTGGAAGTTGGAGCCGCCGTAGTGCTCGAAGTACTCGACCTTGATGTCGTACGCGCGGCCCTCGGTCAGCTCGACCGGCCCGGACACCTGTTCCTTGTCCCAGTCGTCGACCCAGTGGTCGATGACGGGCTTGCCGTCGATCCACAGCCGGAAGCCGTTGTCGCCGGTGATGGAGAACGTGTGCGCCCCGGAGCGCTCGGGGACGAGGCTCCCGGTCCACCGCACGCTGACGTCGTCGGACCGCCCGGTGGCGGTCTGCAGCCGCGGCTCCAGATTGTCGAAGTCGAGGGACGGATCGAGAGTGGTCGCCTTGAGCTCATGGAAGTCGAAGGCGCCCGGGGCGGACTGGAGGTAGTAGTCGCCGCGCAGGCCGTTGATGACGGGATCGGGCTCGCGGTCGTCCGATGCGGCGGCCGCGGCGGGGCCGGGGCCGGTCAGCAGACCGAGTACGCCGAGCGCCAGGACGAGGGCCGCGACAACGGGTCTGGTGAGAGCCGAACGTAAACGCACATGTCCTCCTTGCCGGAACAGCTGTTGGAACAAGGTGGGGCGCCGATCATTCGGCCATTCGCGACAGAACCTGTCAATACTGAACGCAAGCCAACACCCTTGACGGGAAAGCGCTTTCTGCTTAGCGTCGATTCACACATATGATCGAGATTCAACGATTTGCACGATGGAGGCCGTAATGGGGCGACGGATCGTGGTGTCGGGCGGCGGTACGGGCATCGGTCTGGCGACCGCGGAGTCCTTCGCGGCGGACGGCGACCGGGTCGTCATCGTGGGACGCCGCACCGAGGTGCTGCGCGCGGCGGCCGAGAAGCTGAACGCGGCCCATGGCGACGGTCTGGTCACCTGGACCGGCGCCGACCTCAGCGACCCCGGGCAGACCCGGCGCGCCGCCGACGAAATCGCCGCCGACGGCCCCGTCGACGTGATCGTCACCAACGCGGGCGGCAATGTCGCACCCGGCAACGACGGCACCCTGGAAGGCATCGCCGACCAGTACCAGCGCAACTTCGAGGCCAACGTCCTCACCGCCGTGCTGTTGACCGAAGCCCTCATTCCGCATATCGCCCGCCCCGGTGGCCGGATCGTGCACCTTTCCTCGGTGGCGGCGCTGCGCGGCCCCGGTTCGTACGGCGGCACCAAGGCCGCTCTGCACACCTACACCTTCGACCTGGCCAAGCGGCTGGGCGCGGAGGGCGTCACCGCCAACGCGGTGGCCCCGGGCTATGTCGAGGACACGGAGTTCTTCGGGGAGCGCGGCACTCCCGAGTTCATCGCCCAGCAGATCGGGCAGACGCTCACCGGACAGCCGGGCGTGCCCGCCGAGATAGCCGCCGCCATCCGCTATCTGGCCTCCCCGGAGGCCGCGTACGTCACCGGGCAGGTGCTGCACATCAACGGCGGGGCGCAGTACGGACGCTGACGCGCCCCCGCACCAACACTCACCCCGCGCAAGGGCCGGACGGGCCCCTGATCAGGGGCCGCGCAGCCCTGCCGCCACGGAGCCCCGCGGTCCACTCTGGTTGCCCACACAGGTGGGGGAAGACGGACGGACGGCCGCACCGAGGGAGTCACCTCGTGACTCCCAAACCATCTCGGGCGCGGCCGTCCGTCCGTCTGTGTGCGCACCACCGCGACGCTAGGGGAGAGACGTCATGTTCCGTACGACCGCCAGGGTCAGTGCCGCCATCGCGGCGGGCTGTGCCATCGCGCTGCTGTATCCCGCGACGCCCGCCGGGGCCGCGGGCTCCGTGCATCTGCACAAGATCTACTACGACTCTCCCGGTTCGGACACCCGGAGCACCAAGAGCCTCAACGCCGAGTATGTGCAGATCAAGAACTCCACCTCGCGCGGAGTGAGCCTCAAGGGGTGGGTGGTCGTGGACGCGAGCCGCCACGCGTACACCTTCCCCTCGTACACCCTCGGCGCGGGCAAGACCGTGACGGTGCGGACCGGCACCGGCTCGGACACCTCCGCCACCAAGTACCAGGACCGCCGCGCCTACGTCTGGAACAACACCAGCGACAAGGCCACGCTCCGCAAGAGCGGCGGCGGCACGGTCGACACCTGCTCGTACAACAGCAGCCGGGCCGACTACAAGATGTGCTGAGCCCGGGGGTCCCGGGCCGGGGCAGACTCTGTTCAGCCGAGGCCCGGGACCACCATCGTCAGCCAGACGGCGGCGGGGACGACGACCACCATGATGCCCCCGTAGATCATCAGTTGGCGGAAGAACCGGTCCCGGTCGACATCCGGCGCCGCCGCCAGCACCAGAGCGCCGTTCGTCGAGAACGGGCTGACGTCGACGACCGTGGCCGAGACCGTGAGCGCCGCGATCATGCCCACCGCGCCGATGTCCCCCTGGGCGAGAAAGGGGACGGCGAGCGGGATGAGCGCGCCCATGATGCCCACGGAGGAGGCGAAGGCGGAGATGATCGCCCCGATGTAGCACAGCAGCAGCGCCGCGAGCAGCGGGACGCCGATGTCGGTGACCGCGTTCCCCGCGTAGGTGATGGTGCCCATCTCGTCCAGCACCCCGACATAGGTGAGCACACCGCAGATCAGCAGCACGGTCGGCCAGGTGACCTCGTTGACCGCCCGCTTGCCGTGGTCCGGCCAGACGACGCTGAGCGCGACCGCGAGGGTGATCGCGGTGAGCCCGGCGTCCTGGTCGAAGACGAGGACCGCGACCACCAGCGCGACCAGCGCGACCAGGGTCGCGACCCGGGCCGGGGTGAGCCGGGTGTCCGCGTCCGGCGCCGCGTCCTCCTTCGGACCGGCCGCGGTGTCCGTGCGGGGCAGCTTCAGCCCGCCGCAGACGACGAACACGACGGCCGCGATGAGCAGGTTGACGACGAGGCTGGCCAGGAACAGGGTCACCTCGTTACCCGGCAGCTTCTCCCGCTCCACGATCCCGTTGACGATCGAGCCGTAGATGCTGATGGGGGAGAAGCCGCCGCCCTGGGCGCCGTGCACCACCATGGCGCCCATCAGCAGCGGGCTGATCGCGTAGCGCGCCGCGAAGCTGAGCGCGAGGGGCGCCACGATCGCGACCGCCGCCGGGCTCACCGCACCGATCGCGGTCAGTACGCCGCTGATCGCGAACATCACCCAGGGGATCAGCGCGACCCGCCCGCCCACCAGCCGGATCGCCGCGTGCACCAGCCAGTCGGTGGTCCCGTTGGCCCGCGCGAGCGCGAACAGATACGTCACGCCCACCAGCACCACGAACAGATCGCCCGGGAAACCGGCGAAGATCTGGTCCGCGTCGAAGCCCGCGACCAGCTCCCCCACGCCGAAGGCGGCGGCGAAGGAGAGCGCGCCCATGTTGATCGATCTGGTGGTGGCGATCACGAAGACCACCACCAGCACGAGTATCGAGATCAGTTCGTCGGACATCGAGCGCGCTCCCGTCGCAAGTGGCCCAGCCGCGACTCACGTTGCGCGCGCGGTGGTGCGACAGTCAATACATGCGTGACACATTGGCTCAGCCACTCGACCACTCCTCCAGTGGCCCGGTGCTACGCTGCGGATCGGAGCCGTCACCAACCGCAGCGGCCGGCTGCAGCAGGGGGAAGCTCGGATGGCCGATGACGCACTGCGCCCGATGAACCGTCAGCGCCTGTACGAGCAGGTGCTGGAGCGGCTGCGGGTCTACGTCGAGGAGGGCGGGCTGCGCGCGGGCGACAAGCTGCCCACCGAGCGGGAACTCGCCGAGCGGCTGGGCATCAGCCGCGCCTCCGTCAAGCAGGCCATCGTCGTCCTGGAGGTGCAGGGCCTGGTCGAGGTGCGCCAGGGCGGCGGGATGCGACTGCTGCGCGACAGCCTCGACACCGAGCCCGTGGAGCGGCTGATGGAGCGCCGTCGGCGGCTGCCCGATGTGCTGGACGCCCGTGAGGCGCTGGAGACCAAGCTCGCCGAACTCGCCGCCGAGCGCCGCACCGACGACGATCTCGCCGCCCTGGAGCAGGCGCTCAACTGGATGGAGGACGAGATCGCGACCGGCCGTCCCGGCGTCGAGGGTGACCGCCGCTTCCACGCCGCGGTCACCGCGGCCGCCCACAGCCCGCTGCTGGCCGAGTTCATGCGCTCCATCGCCGAGCAGATCGGCGAGAGCCGAGAGGAGTCGCTGCGTCAGCCGGGCCGCCCCAAGCGGTCGTTCGCCCAGCACCGGAAGATCCTGGACGCCATCGCCGAGGGCCGCTCCCGGGCCGCGGCCGCGGCCATGCGCCGCCACGTCCGTACGGTCGCCCAGGTGCGGTTGCTCAACTGGGACCTGGACGGCCCCTCCTGAGCGCGGGCGCCGGGGGCGGCCGTCTTCACATGGCGCCCGCAGCGCCTCCCCGACCGGAATCGGTCGCTCAGCCGTGCTTTCCGGCCTATGGCGCATCACGCGGCGCGCTCGGCACAACAGTCGCCCATAGCATCAACCCGGCTCTCGGGAGCCCCCGAGGGCATGAGGCAGGGAGACGTTTCTATGCGCGTCAAGAGAGCCATTGGTGTCGTCGCCCCCGCACTACTGGGCATGATCCTCGCCTTCCCCGCAAGCGCGTCCGCCGCCGACTCCGGCGTGCGCGCCAACTTCAGCGGGTTCGTCCTGCAGACCGGCACCCCCCTCCATGAAACCGACGACACGTTCACGAGCCTGGTCGCCGACTGGGACCGCGACGGCCGTCCGGACCTCATCGAGGTCAAGAAGAGCGCCACGGGTACGAACTCGACCGAGGTCCACATCCTTTCGGGCGCCAGCAACTTCCAGCGGTTCATCGTGCAGACGGGTACGGCGCTGCATGAGACCGATGGGTCGTTTGACTTCGCGGTGACGGACTGGGACCGGGATAGCCGTCCGGATCTGGTCGCGATCAAGAAGAGCGCCACCGGTACCAACTCGACCGAGGTGCACATCCTGTCCGGTGCGAGCAATTTCCAGCGGTTCATCGTGCAGACGGGTACGGCGCTGCATGAGACCGATGGGTCGTTTGACTTCGCGGTGACGGACTGGGACCGGGACGGCCGTCCGGATCTGGCCGCCATCAAGAAGAGCAACACGGGCACCAACTCCACCGAGGTCCACATCCTCTCGGGCGCCAGCAACTTCCAGCGCTTCGTGCTCCAGACCGGCACCGCGCTGCACGAGACCGGCGCCACCTTCGACTTCGGAGTGGCGGACTGGGACAAGGACGGCCGTCAGGACCTGGTGGCCCTCAAGAAGAGCGCCACGGGCACGAACTCCACCGAGGTGCACGTGCTGTCGGCCGCGAGCACCTTCCAGCGGTTCGTGCTCCAGACCGGTACGGCGCTCCACGAGACCGGCGCCACCTTCGACTTCGGCCTCGCGGACTGGAACCGCGACGGCACCTCCGACCTGTTCGCGGTGAAGAAGAGCGCCACCGGCACCAACTCCACCGAAGTGCACGTCCTCGGCGGCTGACGCACCGGCGCGCGAGCTACGACCCGTGCCCCGCCGACCGGTGGTGCGGGTCGTAGCCCGGGATGGTGCCGTCCTCCTTGGCGACCAGGAAGAGTCCCGCCATCCCCATGTCGGAGTGGCTCTGGACATGGCAGTGGTACATCCACGCGCCCGCGCCGGTGTTCTCCCCGGCGATGATCTGGAAGCCGAACGAGTCCGCCGGGCCGGTGATCTTGTTGTCGATGACCCGGCTCGGGTCGTCAGGACCCTCCAGGAGGCCCGTGCGGTTGTCCGCCCAGCGATGACCGTGCATATGGAACGTGTGGTAGTACTCGCCGTGCGTGATCATGATGATCTCGACGCGCTCGCCCACCGTCGCCCGGAACTCGGGCGCGTCATGGCCCGACGTGTTGTTGATGGTCATGTCGTTGAAGACGATGGTGAACTGCTTCTGCGGCAGGATGTCCCCCGCGCGGCGCACCACCACCGGGCCGTACAGCCCGTTGCGGAGGCCGATGGTGCCGTGCGGGGTGCCGACCGCGTGGTCGTGGTAGTGCCAGTAGCCCGCGCTGCCCGGCCGCCAGGTGCCGTCCGCGCGGGGGCCAGGGGCGTGGGTGCGCCAGGTGTACGTACGCGTCCCGCCCGGTTCCACGGCGCTCCGGTTGAGCTGGGTGCCGTCGCTGGCGGTGTCGTAGTCCAGGCCGTGCACATGGAGGCTCGCGGTGACGTCCATGGTGTTCTCGAACTCGATGTGCAGGGTGTCGCCCTCGGTCAGCTCGATCAGCGGGCCGGGGATGGACGCCTTGCCCTTCTCCAGGCCGTAGCCCATCTGTCCGTCCGGCAGCTTCTCCGCGTACAGCTTCATGCGGCGGACCGCGCCACCGGCCGCCGCCGTGGCCACGCGGCGCTTCGGGGCCCGCGCGGAGGCGGTGGAGGAGGCGAGGGGCAGCGGGCCGCCGATCGCGGCGGCGGCCGCGCCACCGGCGAGAATCCGGCGGCCGAAGCCGCGTCTGGGAATGGTGCCGGGTGCGTCGCTCATCGCTCTCCCAACTCGGTGCGGCCGTCCCGTCGTTGCCATGCACGCGTCCCGGGGGATGGCAACACGGTAGCCGGACAAACCGCGTTCATCCACACTCAGGACAAAGCTCGTCGAGCGGCGGTCATAGCTATTGGCGGAGTGCGAAAAGGCGTCTAGCTTCCTTCGCGGTGTATCCGGTACCGGAGAGGGATGGGTTACTCATGCGGGATGAACCGTACCAAAAGCCCTCGGAAAGGCGTCGGCTGACGAAGCGTCGGCCGCGAAGGAGACGCGCGGCGTTGGCGGCCCTGCTGTTCGGGGCCGTCACCGCGACCATGCTCGGCGGCACCCCGGCCGCCGCCCGCCCCGATGAGCGCCCCCGGCTGGCGCTGCCGTCCCCGCCGGGCGGCGACGACGTCAAGGTGCTGGTGTTCCACGGCTCGGCCGGGGACGAGGCGCCGACCGTGGACGCCGGTATCGAGGCCATCGAACGCATCGGCGGCCAGGGCCCGGCGGCGACCCGCTTCACGGTCGACGCCACCGCCGACCCCTCCGTCTTCACGGCGCCGAAGCTTGGCACGTACAACGCGGTCGTCTTCCTGACCGGCGCGGGCGATGTGCTCGACCCGGAGCAGGAAGCCGGTCTGGAGACGTACATGGAGGCGGGCGGCGGCTTCCTCGGCATCCACGACGCGGCCCGCAACGAGCCGTTCTCGGACTGGTTCACCGGCCTGATCGGCGCCCGCCCCGCCGACACCGGCCCGGCCACCGTGCAGCGGGCCGTCGTCGAGGTCGGCGACCGCGCCCACCCGGCCACCAAGGACCTGCCGCTGGAGTGGAAGCGCCCCGACACCTGGCTCAACTGGAAGACGAACCCCTCCGGCCAGGTGCACACCGTCGCCCGGGTCCGGGAAAGCAGCTACCAGCCGGGCACCGGCGCGGGCGGCTGGGACCACCCCGTCTCCTGGTGCCGCGACTACGACGGCGGCCGGTCCTTCTACACCGGCATGGGCGGCACCGCCGCCGGTTTCCGGGAGACGGACTTCCGCAGCCATCTGCGCGGCGCGCTGCTGTGGACCACCCGCCTCGTACGCGCCGACTGCCAGGCCACCATCACCGCCAACTACCAGGCCGAGCGGGTCACCAAGCCCAACCAGCCCGGCCAGTCGGACCAGATCGGCGAGCCGCACGGCCTGGTCACCGCCCCCGACGGCCGGGTGCTGTACATCGGCCGAGGCGGCGGCGACAACAGCGCGCCCGTCGTCACCGACTGGAACGACCCCGACATCGGCAAGGGTCAGGGCCAGATCCACATCTACGACCCCAAGACCGGCAAGGTGACCCTCTCCGGCGCGCTCACCGTCTTCGGCAACAAGGGCGGCGGCGGTGAGCTGATCAAGAACGAGGAGGGGCTGCTCGGCATCGAGCTGGACCCCGACTTCCTCACCAACGGCTGGGTGTATCTGCACTACACCCCGCACTCCCGGATCAACCGCGACACCCGCATGGCCGAGCGCCGGGTCTCCCGCTTCACCCTGAACCTCAAGACCGACAAGCTCGACCTCGGCTCCGAGAAGGTGCTGCTGTCCTGGCCGGTGCAGATCCACAGCTGCTGCCACGCGGGCGGCGGCCTGGCCTGGGACTCGAAGCGCAACCTCTACATCGCCACCGGCGACAACAACTCCTCCCAGTTCAGCGACGGTTACTCGGGCAACAACCCGCAGCCGAACTACCAGGGCGTGTCCTTCGCCGACGCCCGCCGCACCGCCGGGAACACCAACAACCTCAACGGGAAGATCCTGCGCATCCACCCCGAGGCCGACGGCACCTACACCCTCCCCGAGGGCAACCTCTTCACCGGCGAGGAGCCCGACGAGGGCGGGGCTAAGACCCGTGGCGAGATCTATGTGATGGGCGTGCGCAACCCGGCCCGGATCTTCGTCGACAAGAAGACCGACACCCTCTACGCGGGCTGGGTCGGCCCCGACGCGGGCCAGCCCAGCACCACCTGGGGCCCCGCCAAGTACGACACCTTCGCCGCCATCACCAAGGCGGGCAACCACGGCTGGCCGTACTGCATGGGCAACAAGCAGCCGTACCGCGACCGCAACCTCCCCGATCCCAGCAAGCCGCTGGGCTGGTACGACTGCGACGCCCCCAAGAACGAGTCGCCCAACAACAACGGCCTGGTGAACCTGCCGCCGGTCACCGGGAACACCATCTGGTACTCGCCCCAGGGCGGCGCCCCCGACTATCCGCGCGACGCCGACGGCATCCCCAGCTACCAGGCCTCGGAGGCCAAGCTCCTGCTGCCCTGGCTCAAGGGCGGTAGCCAGGCCACCATGAACGGCCCGGTCTACCGGTACGACGACACCAGCAACAGCACCACCAAATGGCCCGCGTACTGGGACGGCAAGTGGTTCGTCGGCGACTTCTACGACGCCGACCAGCCGCGCCACGCGGTGGTGACCGACCCGAAGACCGTCGGCAAGGGCGGGCTGCCCGTGCACGCCGAATCCCTCAAGAAGATCATTCCGGTGGGCGCCGACGGCATCCGCAACCTCATGGACTGGAAGTTCGCCCGGGACGGCTCGCTCTACGTCCTCGAGTACGGGCGCGGCTTCTTCACCTCCGACGCCAAGTCGGCGCTGTGGCACATCACCTACAAGGGCGGCGAGCCCACCCCGCTCGCCAAGGACGTGGCCAGGAAGGCGGAGCAGCGGTGAGACGACGGCGACCCAAACCCTCCGGGGCTCCGAGACCTTGGACGGCGCTGCTCGCCGCGCTGCTCATGGTCCTCGGACTGACCACGGGACTGTCCACGGCCACGGCGGCGGCACCCGGCGGGGACACCGGCGAGCAGGCGGTCCAGCAGACCCTGACCTGGACCGCCGGTGACGACATCACCAAGTACGTCTCGGCGCCCGCCACGGCGGTGGCCGGGAAGACCACCATCGTCTTCGAGAACAGCACCGCCACCGGCAACACCATGGGCATGCCGCACACCCTCACGTTCGACGTGTCGGATCCCGACTACAACAACGACGTCCCGCTGAACATCCTCGCCAACCCCTCGGACGACAGCGGCGGCAAGCACACCGCCGAGGTCACCCTGACCCCGGGCCGCTACCGCTACTACTGCACCATCCCCGGCCACGGCCAGATGCAGGGCGTCCTCGTGGTCACCGGGGACGGCGGGGGCGAGGACACCACCCCGCCCGAGACCTCCGCCACCGTCACCGGAAAACAGGGCCCGAACGGTGACTACTACGACACGGCCACCGTCACCATCACGGCCTCCGACACCGGATCGGGCGTCAACGCCATCGAATACGCCCTGGACGAAGGCGAGTTCACGAAGTACACCGCCCCGGTGGCGGTGAACACCCACGGTGCCCATACGGTGCGCTACCGCGCCACCGACCGGGCGGGGAACACCTCCGAGGCGAAATCGGTGGCCTTCTCCGTGGTCGCGCCACCGAACGACGACACCACCCCGCCCGAGACCACCGCGAAGGCGGAGGGCACCAAGAACTCGGACGGCAACTACCTCGGCAGCGTCAAGGTGACCATCACCGCCACCGACGCCGGGTCCGGGGTGGCGAAGACCGAGTACTCCCTCGACGGCGGCCCGTACCTCGCGTACACCACCCCCCTCGTCGTCGACCGGGTCGGCCGCCACACCGTCGCCCACCGCGCCACCGACAAGGCCGGAAACACCTCGGCGCCCCGGCGGCTCGCGTTCACCGTGGACCCGGGCGGCGGTGTGCCCGCTCCCGCGTGCCCCGAGTGGGACGAGCGGCTCACCGTGATCGTCGGTACGGTCGACACCGGCGTCCCCAACCGCATCACCCGCGGCCGCTGCACCATCAACGAGCTGATCGAGGACGAGAAGGACTGGTCCTCGCACGCCCTCTTCCTGAAGCACGTCACCTCGGTGACCGGCAAGCTGCTCTCGGACGGCGTCATCGACCAGCGCGAGCACGAGGCCATCAACGCGGCCGCCGACGAGTCCGGGATCGGCAAGCCCGGCCAGAGCGAGGGCTACCGCGACCTCTTCGACGGTACGAAGGCGTCGTTCGACAAGTGGCAGCACGTGGGCGGCGGCGCCTTCAGGCTGAACGCCGATGCCACCATGACCAGCAGCTCCACGGTCGACGGCATGGGCATGCTGTGGTTCCCGCGCCGTACCTATGACGACTTCTCGCTGAAGCTGCGGTTCCGTGACGACGCCCCGGGGACCGGCAACGCCAACAGCGGCGTCTTCGTCCGCTTCCCCGATGTCGACGGCCACCCCGAGGAGTCCCGTCCGGAGTGGGTCGCCATCAAGTACGGGCACGAGGTGCAGATCAACGACCGCCCCGACGGCGACATGTACAAGACAGGCTCGGTCTACGGCTTCGACCGGGTCGGACTGGGCGGCGCGGGCGTGACGCCCAAGGGCAGCTGGAACGACTACGAGGTCCGGGTGGTCGGCCAGCACTACTCGATCTACCGCAACGGTGTGCTGATCAATGAGTTCGAGAACGCCGGGGGCCAGGACTTCACCCCGCCGCGCTCGGACGACCCGGGCACCGACGGCCGCCGGTTCGCCTCCGGATACATCGGTCTGCAGACCCACAGCACCGGCGATGTGGTCTCGTTCCGCGACATCCGGATCCAGGAGCTGTAGCCGGGCCCCGGACAGGTCCGGAGGGAGGGAGGTAAGCGGCCGCCGGAGTACCCCAGCCCCCGGCGGCCACTGCCACCCCCCAAGTTACCCGAGGTAATACTCAGCGGTAACCCTTGTACTCACGACATGCCAAAGCCCTGCCCCGACCAGCGGGGCAGGGCTTCGGCATGTGGCGTCAGGACGCGAGGCTGTCCAGGATCTGCTGCCCGTACTTGAGCAGCTTGTTCTCGCCGACCCCGTTCACCGCGCCCAGCTCGTCCAGCGTCGAGGGAACGACGGTCGCGATCTCGCGCAGCGTCGCGTCGTGGAAGATCACGTACGCGGGCACACCCTGCTCCTTGGCGCTCGCCGCCCGCCAGGCGCGCAGCCGCTCGAAGACCGGCACCGCCTCCTCCGGCAGATCCACCGCGGCCTTGCGCGGCTTCGAGGACCCGGACGACCCCGCCTTCGCCGACTTCCCGGCGCGCGTCTTCTCGGGCTCGCGCCGCAGCCGTACCTCGCGCTGCTGCCCCAGCACCTCGGCGCTCGCGTCGGTGAGCACCAGCGTGCCGTAGTCGCCCTCGACGCCGATCAGCCCCTGGGCCAGCAACTGCCGTACCACACCGCGCCATTCGGCCTCGCGCAGCTCGGTGCCGATGCCGAACACCGACAGCGCGTCATGGTCGAACTGGATCACCTTGGCCGTCTTCTTGCCGAGCAGGATGTCGATCACCTGTCCGGCGCCGAACTTCTGGTTCCGCTCCCGCTTGAGCCGGACCACCGTCGACAGCAGCTTCTGCGCGGGGATCGTGCCGTCCCAGGACTCCGGGGGCGTCAGACACGTATCGCAGTTGCCGCACGCGGTGCTCTGCTGGCCGAAGTAGGCGAGCAGCTGGACCCGGCGGCATTCGACCGTCTCGCACAGGGCGAGCATCGCCTCCAGGTGCTGGCCCAGCCGCCGCCGGTGGGCGTCGTCGCCCTCGGAAGTGTCGATCATCTTCCGCTGCTGGATGACGTCCTGCAGCCCGTACGCCAGCCAGGCGGTGGACGGCAGCCCGTCGCGCCCGGCGCGGCCCGTCTCCTGGTAGTAGCCCTCGACGGACTTGGGCAGATCCAGATGGGCGACGAACCTCACGTCCGGCTTGTCGATGCCCATGCCGAACGCGATCGTCGCCACCACGACCAGACCGTCCTCCCGCAGGAAGCGCGACTGGTGCTCGGCGCGGGTCGCGGCGTCCAGACCCGCGTGGTACGGGACCGCCTCGATCCCGTTGCTCACCAGGAACTCGGCCGTCTTGTCCACCGAGGCGCGGGAGAGGCAGTAGACGATTCCGGCGTCGCCCGGGTGCTCGGCGCGAAGAAGCTCCAGCAGCTGCTTCTTCGGCTCGTTCTTCGGGGCGATCCGGTACTGGATGTTGGGGCGGTCGAAGCTCGCCACGAAGTGGTGGGCGTCCTGGAGCTTCAGCCGGGACGCGATCTCGCCGTGGGTGGCCTCGGTGGCGGTCGCGGTCAGCGCGATCCGGGGCACGGTGGGCCAGCGCTCGTGCAGCTCGGACAGGGCCAGATAGTCGGGCCGGAAGTCGTGCCCCCACTGGGCCACACAGTGCGCCTCGTCGATGGCGAACAGCGAGACCGAGCCCCGGTCCAGCAGCCGCAGCGTGGACTCCACGCGCAGCCGCTCGGGCGCGAGGTAGAGCAGGTCCAGCTCGCCCGCGAGGAACTCGGCCTCGACCAGCCGCCGCTCGTCCAGGTCCTGGGTGGAGTTGAGGAACCCGGCCCGCACACCCAGGTTCCGCAGGGCGTCGACCTGGTCCTGCATCAGCGCGATCAGCGGCGAGATGACGACCCCGACGCCCTTACGGACGAGCGCGGGGATCTGGTAGCACAGCGACTTGCCGCCACCGGTCGGCATCAGCACCAGTGCGTCACCACCGGCTATCACATGCTCGATGATCTCCTGCTGGCCTCCCCGGAACGCGTCATAGCCGAAGACGCGGTGCAGCGCGCGCAGGGCTTCGCTGCCATCGGGGCCGTTAACGACATCGGGTCCGTTTTCGGGAAGAGCCATCCGCCGATTCTAGAGGTCCCACGGGGTGCCCTGGTCAACGGCGGGTGAACCGGGCGGTGACGGTCAGCGCGGCGGGGCCCGGCATCATCCCCAGCTTGTTCAGGCCCATACCGAATTCGCCGCGGTTGATCTCTAGGTCGGCGGTGAGCGTGGCCGCGTCGGCGGTGGCCTCGGTGAGCCGCGCCGGGAAGGACAGCGGGCGGGTGTTGCCGAGGATGGTCATCTCACCGTCGATCCGGACGGCGGCGCCCTCGCCGGGCAGCGCGCCCGAGACCACGAAGACGATCTCGGAGTGGCGGTCCGTGTCGAAGAAGTCCGCGCTGCGCAGATGGGTGTCCCGCTTGGCGTTCTGGGTGTCCAGCGACGCGGCGTCGATGGTCAGGGTGCCCCGCGCGGAGCCGTCCGCCAGTACCTCGCCCTCCCCGGTGACACCCGTGAAGACGCCCTTCACGGTGCTCAGCCCCCAGAACGTCTTGTGCGCGAAGCGGACCGTGGTTCCGGCCGGGTCCAGGACCCAGCGGCCCGCGCCGACGGCGGAGGGGGAGGCAGGGGTACGGGCGCTATTGGCGGCGTCCGCCATGACGATCACGTCCTTGAAGATTGTGGGACACGTTGCCCAGCAGCTTAGGGAGAACACAGGGTGCGGCGGGAGAGCCCGGACGGCCAGATCTGCGAACTGCCCCTGTGCCCCAATGGACTGATGCCGTGCCCCGATGGGCCGGACCCCCGGTGTGACGTGGCGACGGGGGAGCGGGTTGGATGGAGGCGGGCGTGGGCACAGTGGCGATTGAGACATGACGGTTCGTCATGCCCACGTCCAGATGGATCCTTTCCCCACGAGGAGGCCCATGTGACATCCAGAAGGCTCGTCCGCGCTCTGCCCGCCGCCGTCGCGGCGGTGTTCGCCCTGGCAGGCGGCCAGGCGGTGGCCGCTCCGGCGTCCGCCGCCACCGCGCCCACCACCGCCGCCGCGCGCGTGGTCACCTATGACGCGGGCGGAGCCGCCGAGTTCAAGGACGCCGTGACCAAGGGCGCGGCAGTCTGGAACCAGAGCGTGAAGAACGTTCAGCTCAAGCCGGTCGCCTCCGGCCAGCGGGCCAACCTGCGCATCGTCGCCGACAACGGCTGGCCCCGCGCTTCGGTCACCGCCCTGGGCAGCGGCACGATCTACTTCGGACGGCAGGCCGTGAACGAGGGCCACAACACCGTGCGGATCGCCTCGCACGAGATGGGCCACATCCTGGGCCTGCCCGATGTGAAGCCGGGGCCCTGCTCCAGCCTGATGTCCGGCGCCAGCGCCGGTACGTCGTGCACCAACGCCAACCCCAACGCGGCCGAGAAGGCCGAGGTCGAGGACGCCTTCGCGCTCCTCGAGGCGTCCGGCGCGACGGCTGCTACGTACAAGGACTGACCGGGAACGGGTGGGCCGGGATTCCCGGCCCACCCGCTGCCGTCTCCTCCTCCCCTCACACGGTGATGACCTCCGTGTCGGGGAGGGCGCGGAACGGGGCGAGCTGGTCATCGGTGGCGCCGCTGTCGGTGACCAGCGTCCAGGGTCGGTCCAGCGGGGCCCACGCGGAGAACGGCGACTCGCCGAGCTTGCTGCTGTCGGCGAGTACGTACACCTCCCGGCCCCGGTCGGCCATCATCTCCTTCAGCGAGGTCTGCTGCAGACTGGCCTCGCAGATCCCGCGCCGCGCGTCGAGCCCGTCGGCGCCCAGGAAGACCTTGTCCGCGGTGAGCCGGGACAGGGTGAGTTCGGCGAGCGGGCCGACGAAGCCCTGGCTGACATGGCGCAGCGTCCCGGCGAGCGTGATCAGCTCGATGCCGTCGACCTCGGCCAGTGCGCGCAGCGCGGTCAACCCGCTGGTGATCACGGTGAGTTCGGTACGGGCGCGCAGATGGTGGGCGAGCCGTCCGGTGGTGGTGCCCGCGTCCAGGATGACGGTGTCGCCCTGCGCGATCCGTGCGGCCGCCCACCGTCCGATGCGGTCCTTCTCGGCGACCGCGAGCCCGCTGCGCTGCCCGAGCGTCGGCTCGGGGGTGTGCCCGGCGCTCATCGCGCCGCCGTAGGTGCGGGCGATGGTGCCCTGCTCGGTGAGCAGGGCGAGGTCCCGCCGGATGGTGGAGGGGGTCACCTCCAGTGAGCGCGCCAGTTCCTCGACGACGACCGTGCCATCGGTCCGGATCGTGCGGGCGATCAGTTCCCGGCGGTCAGTGGCGCGCAGCCGCCGCTGACCTTCCCCGTTGGACGTCATTTTCGCCTGCCATCCTCTCCGCGACTTCCCGCGACTCTGCGTGACTGGTGAAGCACCCTATCAGTCTGCGCATTCCGCGCTGTTTCATCGCGGACATTGGCCAGACTCTTGCGCGTTACGTGCATGCGTGCGAGCGTTCCGCTCACAACACGCACGTAACGGGAGGGTCCATGAAGGCCGAGAGTGTGCCGGTCGACGCCGGAGCGGACAGCGAACCCGCGTCCGACGATCCGTACGCACTGCGGGCGGGCGACGTCCTGGAGCCGCCGAGCGACCTCAAGGGCACCGCCAAGCGCCTCGGTCCCGGCATGATCCTCTCCGCGGCGGTGGTCGGCTCCGGTGAGCTGATCACCACCACCTCGCTCGGCGCCAAGGCCGGATTCGTGCTGCTGTGGCTGGTGATCGCGAGCGCGCTGGTCAAGGTGTGGGTGCAGATGGAACTGGCCCGCTGGACCATCCTCACCGGCAAGACCGCGCTGGCCGGGTACAGCCAGGTCGGCCCCAAGGTCGGCCGGGTCGGCTGGATCAATGTGCTGTGGATCCTGATGGACTTCGCCAAGATGCTCCAGCGGGGCGGCATGATCGGCGGCGCCGCGGCGGCGTTCAGTATCCTCGCCCCGATCGGCGGCGATCCGCTCGGCCACACCTCGCTCACGGCGTGGACCGTGATCGTGGTCGTCTCCGTCGTCGCGCTGATGTACACCAACCGCTACGGGATGGTGGAGAAGGCCGGGTTCATCACCGTCGTCATCTTCACCCTCTCCACGGTCGCCCTCGCCGTCGGCCTGCCCTGGACCGAATTCCCGTACAGCGGCGGAGACTTGGGGTCCGGTCTGACGCTCTCCATCCCGGCGGGCACGCTCGGCTTCGCCGTCGCCATGTTCGGCATCACCGGCGTCGGTGCCGACGAGATGACCACGTACACGTACTGGTGTCTGGAGAAGGGCTACGCCCGCTGGACCGGCCCGGACGACGGCACCGAGGCGCGGGCCAAGCGCGCCGAGGGCTGGATCCGGGTCATGCGGGCCGACGCCCTCGTCTCCTGGCTGATCTGCACCCTGTGCACGCTGTCCTTCTACGTCATCGGCGCGGCCATCCTGCATCGGCAGGGCCTGGTGCCCGAGGGCAACGAGATGATCAGCACGCTGTCCCGGATGTACACCGACACCCTCGGGCCCTGGGGCAAGTACCTCTTCCTGGCCGGTGCCATCGCCGTCCTCTACTCGACGATCATCGCGTCCACCGCGAGCGTGCCCCGGCTGTGGACCAACACCCTCGGGCTGCTCGGGCTGCTCGACTGGAAGAACGTCACGACGCGGCAGCGCACCATCCGGGTGCTCACCGTCGTGCTGCCGCCGCTGTGGGCGGCCTGCTACCTCTTCGTCCAGGAACCGGTGCTGATGGTGCAGGCCGGTGGCATCGCGGGCGGCATCTTCCTGGTCGCGGTCGTCATCGCCGTATGGCATCTGCGCAGCACCGAGGTGGCCCCGCGCTTCCGCCGCAACGCCGCGCTGAACTGCGCGCTCGTGCTGAGCAGCGCGGCCATCGGCGCACTCGGAATCTATTCGGTCCTCGATGTCTTCGGGCTCGGGGTGGGGAGTTGAGCCAGACCATGGGACATGACGTCCTGGTGACCACGCCGAGCTTCGGCCAGCACGCCCGCGCGCCCTGGGAGGTGTTCGAGCAGGCCGGAGTCCCGGTGCGCACCGCGCGCGCCGCGCATCCGCTGCGGGAGGCGCAGCTGATCGACGAGGCGGCGGGCGCGGACGCCCTCGTCGTCGGACTCGACCCCGTGACGGCGGCCGTCCTGGACGCGGCCCCCGGGCTGAAGGTCATCGCCAAGCACGGGGTCGGCACCGACAACATCGACCTCACCGCGGCCGCCGCGCGCGGTGTCCGCGTGGTCAACGCGCCCGGCACCAACACCACCGCCGTCGCCGACATGGCCATGGCGCTGCTGCTGGCCGCCGTACGCCGGATCGTGCCCGCCCACGCCTCCGTCACCGGCGGCGGCTGGGACCGCTTCTTCGGCCCCGAGCTGGCCGGGCGCACGCTCGGCATCGTCGGCTTCGGCCGGATCGGGCAGGCCGTCGCCCGGCGCGCCCGGGGCTTCGACATGGAGATCGTCGCGTACGACCCACATCTGCCGGAGGCCGTCTTCGCCGAGCAGGGCGTGCCGTCCGTGACCTTTGACGAACTCCTCGCCCGGGCCGACGCCATCACCCTCCACCTGCCGATGCCCACCGGCGGGCCGCTGCTCGGCCGCGCGCAGCTGGAAGCCATGAAGCCCGGCTGCTGCGTGATCAATACGGCGCGGGGCGGGCTCGTCGACGAGGCCGCCCTCGCCGAGCTGCTGCACAGCGGGCACATCGCGGCGGCCGGTATCGACGTGTTCGCCACCGAGCCCCCGGCCGGGAACCCGCTGCTCACCGCACCGAACACGGTGCTCACCCCGCACTGCTCCGCCTTCACCCACCAGGCCAACGAGGCGATGGGCAGTGCCGTGGCCGCGGACGTGGTGCGGGTGCTGCGTGGCGAGGCCCCGGTGAACGCCGTGGTGTAGGCCCTTCGCGTACGCCCTCTGGCACGCCCTTCCCGTACGCCCCATCGACCCCACGAGAGAAAACGAGAGAAGCTTAAGAACATGAACACTTCCCCCGCCGACTTCGCGTCCCGTCTCCGCGCACGCCAGCGGATCCTCGGCTACTGGGTCGTCCTCGACAACCCCGTCGGCACCGAGCGACTGGCCGGGCTGGGGTACGACTACGTCTGCGTCGACGCCCAGCACGGGCTGCTCGACTACAAGGGCACCCTCGGCGCGATGACCGCCATCGACGCGCGCGGCACCGCCGCCGGAATGGTGCGCGTCCCCGCCAACGACGGCTTCTGGATCGGCCAGGCCCTGGACGCGGGCGCCCGTGGCGTCATCGTCCCGCTGGTCAACACCGCCGAGCAGGCCGCCGCCGCGGTGAGCGCCTGCCGCTACCCCCCGCTCGGCGTCCGCAGCTACGGTCCGATGCGCTCGGGCCTGCGCGTCGGCCCCACCCCGGCCGAGGCGAACGAGCAGGTCGCCTGCATCGTGATGATCGAAACGGCGGAGGCGCTGGGCAACACGGCGGAGATCTGCGCGACGGAGGGGCTGGACGGCGTCTACATCGGCCCGTCCGACCTCACGATCGCCCTCGGCGGGCGGACGTCCACGGACCCCTCGGTGGCGGAACGGTTCGACGCGGCCCTGGCCAAGGTCGCGCAGGCCGCGGAGGCGGCGGGGATCGCGGCCGGGATCCACTGCCCGGACGGCGCCACGGCCGCCAAGCGGCTGGCCCAGGGCTTTACGTTCGCCACGGTCAGCAGTGACCTGGTCCACCTGGAGCAGGCCGCCGCGGCCCACTTCCGCGACGCCAACGCTGGCTAGGCGCGGGGCTGTTTCCCCCACCCCGCCCCTCCCCGAAACCGGGGCCCGCCCCGGACCCCGGCCCTGTCGGCAGGGGCCGGGGCGCCACCGCACGCGGGGCGACGCGGGGGACAGCAGGCATGACGACGCCGAGCGCGCCCGCGCGGTCGAGCGACGGGGTCGCCGAACCGGCGTGGCGTCGGGACGTCGACGATGGCCCGGCGCCCCGCGCGCTCAGGGGACGGGCGCGCTGAACCCGCGTGGCCTCGGGCCGACGGCGACTGGCCCCGCCCGTTCGGGGCGCAGCCGCTCGGTCAGGCGGCGGGGTCGCCGGACCGGCGTGGCGTGGGGACGGCGGCGACGGGCTGGTGCCCCGTCTTGGGGCGCCAGCCGCGTGGTCAGGCGACCGGGCTCGCCTGACCAGTGTGGTGCGAGGTCCTGGTGCCCCGCCCTTGGGCGCAGCCGCGTGGTGCGGTGACGGGCGCGCCGAATCGGTGTGGCGCCGGGGTGGCGGCGACGATCGGGCCGCGCCAGTTTCGGGGTGCGGTCGCGTGTCAGGCGGCGGGGCTGGCGGACCAGCGTGGTGTGGGGACGGGCGGTGGCGGACAGGCACCCCGCCCGGTCGGGACGTCAGCCGCGCGGTTGGCCGACCGGGGCGCTCAACCACCGGGGGCGGGACGGCGCGGCGGAACGGGCCCCCGGCCGGGGCGCCCGGGGGCCCGGCCGGGGCGCCCGGGCCGACTTCGGGGGCCGGACCAGCCGGCCGGGGCGCCGAACCAGCGGGGGCGGGACGGCGCGACGAACGGGCACCGTCCGGGACGCGGGGGCGGGGTCAGTCGGTGGGGTTCCCGAACCAGCGGGGCAGGTGGCTGAGCAGGTCCGTCTGGTCCTCGCCTGCCCAGGCCACGTGGCCGTCCGGGCGGAGTAGTACGGCCGGGGCGGTCAGTTCCTCGCTGATGTCGGCGACGTGGTCGATCCGGTCCGCCCAGCCTGTCACCGACAGGCGGCCGGTCTGGTCGAGGAGCAGGCCGCGGCCGCGGCGCATCAGTTCGTACAGGCGTCCCCGTTTCAGCGCCACGTCGCGCAGCCGCCTGCCGAGCAGTTCGTGGCCCTCGCCGAGGTCGTAGCGGACCGAGAGCGCGCTGATCTTCTCGATCAGGTAGCGGTTGACGTCCTCGAAGTCCATCAGCTCCGCCACCAGGCGGCGCACCGCCTGGGCGCCCGGCTCGATGGACAGCAGTTCGGTCTGCGCGCGGGTGTTGTCCAGCACGGCGGCGGCCACCGGGTGCCGTTCGGTGTGGTAGCTGTCGAGCAGCCCGTCCGGCGCCCACCCGGCGACCTCGGCGGCCAGCTTCCAGCCGAGGTTGAAAGCGTCCTGGATGCCGAGGTTGAGGCCCATTCCGCCGGTCGGCGGGTGGATGTGGGCCGCGTCGCCCGCCAGCAGCACCCGGCCGGTCCGGTAGCGCTCGGCCTGCCGGGTGGCGTCGCCGAAGCGGGAGAGCCAGCGCGGTGAGTGGGCGCCGAAGTCGGTGCCCGCGAGCGCGCGCACCCGTTGCTTCAGTTCGTCGAGGGTCAGCGGGGCCGTGCGGTCCTCGGCCAGCCCATCGGCGGGCACGATGAGGCGGTACACCCCGTCGCCCATGGGCATGGTGCCGAACCGCTTCTGGGTCGTGCGGACTTCGGCCACCACGGCGGCCAGTTCCTCCGGCGGCACGGCCACTTCCACCTCGCCGAGCAGCGTCTCGGTCCTGCTGGGCTCGCCGGGGAAGCCGACGCCGAGCAGCTTGCGCACCGTGCTGCGGCCGCCGTCGCAGCCGACGAGGTAGCGCGAGCGCAGCCGGGTGCCGTCGGCCAGCTCGGCGGTCACCCCGTGCTCGTCCTGGCTCAGCCCGACCAGTTCGCAGCCGCGCCGGATCTCGGCGCCGAGTCCGGTGGCGTGCTCGGCCAGCAGCCGTTCGGTGGTGCTCTGCGGGATGCCGAGGACGTAGGAATGCGCGGTGTCCAGCCGCTCGGGCCACGGCTTGTCGATGCCCGCGAAGAAGCCGCCAGCCGCATGCCGCGTCCCGAGCGCGAGGAACCGGTCCAGCAGACCGCGCTGGTCCATCATCTCGACGCTGCGCGCGTGGATGCCGAGCGCGCGGGACTGGCCGGTCGGCTCCGGCAACTTCTCCAGTACGAGCACCCGCACACCGTGCAGCCGCAACTCGCCCGCCAGCATCAAACCGGCCGGTCCGCCACCGGCCACGATCACGTCAATCATGAAACCCCCCACGTAGACACGTCGAACGGTTGGCAATTCTGCGGGGGGACGGGGGCCTTGCCGCAAGGCCCCCTGTGCGCTATAAGTTAAGAGTGGCGGGGAGTGGCTACGCCCCCCGCGCTCGCGACCAACGGTGATGGCCCAGGCCCCGTGGTGCGGGCCTGGGCCATCCGTCGCGTCTGCGGTTACGGCTCGACCACGATCTTGCGGCCCTGGCCGGACCGGAACTGCTCCAGCGCCTCGGGGTACTCGGCGAGCGGCATCCGGTGGCTGATGAAGATCTTCGGGTCGAGGACACCGGAGGCGAAGAGCCCGGCGGCGCGTTCGTAGCTGTGCAGCACCGCCATGGAGCCGGTGATGGTGATCTCCTGGTTGTAGATCTTGTACGGCTCGATGGTGGCCCGGGTCGCGTAGTCGGAGACCCCGAACTGCAGGAACGTGCCCGCCTTGGCGACGCGGCCAAGACCGTCCTGGATGGCGGCCTGGTTGCCGGTGGCGTCGATGACCACGTCCCAGCCGCGCGGCTGGTCGAGTTCATCGGCCGAAGCCCCGGCCCGGGAGCAGCCGAGGGTCTTCGCGGTGGACAGCCGCTCGGGGTTGACGTCGAGGACGTCGACGCTGGTGGCGCCGGTCCGCTTGGCCAGCTCCAGCATCATCAGCCCCATCGTGCCGGAGCCGTAGATGAGTACTTCGGCGCCCAGGTTGCCACTGAGGACGTCATAGCCGCGCACCGCGCAGGACAGCGGCTCGATGAGGGCCGCATCGCCAACCTCCACGTGGTCGGGAAGCTTGACGCAGTTGGCCACCGGCGCGACGGCGAACTCGGCGGCGCCACCGGGAACGCTGACCCCGATGGCGTTCCAGTTGTCGCACAGGTTGCCCCGGCCGATGCGGCAGTAGCGGCATTCGTGGCAGTGCAGGGAGGGGTCGACCGCGACCCGGTCGCCGACCGCTACTTCGGTGACGTCCTTGCCGATCCCCACGACCTCTCCGGCGAACTCATGGCCGGGCACGATCGGCAGGGTCGGCGCGAACTCCCCCTGGAGGATGTGCAGATCGGTTCCGCACAGCCCGCAGGCCGCCACGTCGACGACGACCTCGCGGGGCCCCGGGGCCGGATCCGCGACGGTGGCGACGGTGACTTTGCCGGGGGCTTCGATGACGGCGGCCCTCATTTGACTGCTCCTAGCGACAAGCCCTGGACCAGTTTGTCCTGGGCGGCGAACCCCGCGGCGAGCACCGGCAGGGAGATGACGATCGACGCGGCGCACACCTGGGCCAGGAACAGCCCCTGGCTGGTGACGAAGCCGGTCAGGAAGGCCGGTGCGGTCTGGGCGACCACGCCCGTGAGCACCTGGGCGAACAGCATTTCGTTCCAGCTGAAGATGAAGCAGATCAGCGAGGTGGCGGCGATGCCGGGACCGGCGATGGGGGCGACGACCCGCCACAGGATGGTCGTCAGCCGCGCCCCGTCCATCTGGGCGGCCTCGATGATGGACACGGGGATGTCGGCGAGGAAGGACTGCATCATCCACACCGCGATCGGCAGGTTCATCGACGTGTAGAGGATGACGAGCAGCCACACGTTGTCCAGGAAGCCGGTGTCCTTCGCGAACAGGTACACCGGCAGCAGCCCGGCCACCACCGGCAGCATCTTGGTGGACAGGAAGAAGAACATGACATCGGTCCACTTGCGCACCGGACGGATCGACAGCGCGAACGCGGCCGGAAGCGCCAGCACCAGCACGAAGAGGGTGGAGAAGATGCTCGTGCCCATCGAGTTGAGCAGCGCGGGCCAGGGGCTGGCCCCGCCGTCCACGCCGAAGAACGCCTTGTAGCCGTCGAGGGTCAACGGGGCCGCCAGCGAGGGCGGGTTGGTGGCGGCGTCGGCCTCGGAGTGGAACGAGGTGAGCAGCATCCACAGCACCGGCAGCACGAACAGGATGCCGATGAACCAGGCCAGCAGGCCGAGCGCGGCACCGCGCCGCTTGGCCCGGCGGGCGCCCGGGGGAACCGCGGTGACGGTGGCGGGGGCGGTGGCAGGGGCGGTCAGGGTGGTCATGCGCGGGACGCCTCCTCACGGAAGAGGGACGACACCACGCGCAGCGCGAAGGTGGCGATGATGATCGTGCCGATCACGACCAGGACACCCGCCGCCGATGCCAGCCCGTACTCGTGGGCGTTGTAGAAGGTTTCGTAGATGGTGTAGGGGAGGTTGGCGGTGTCGAGCCCGCCACGGGTGAGGGTGAACACCGCGTCGAAGTTCTGCACGATGTAGATCGACCCCAACAGGGTGCCCAGCTCAAGATAGCGCCGCAGATGGGGCAGGGTCAGGAAGCGGAATATCTGCCAGGCGCCCGCGCCGTCCAGCCGGGCCGCCTCGATCATGTCCAGCGGACGGCTCTGCAGCCCGGCCAGCAGGATGAGCATCATGAACGGGGTCCACTGCCAGATCAGCGACAGCTCCACGGCCATCAGCGGCATATCGCTGAGCCATTCCGGCTGGGGCCCGCCCAGCCAGTTGAGGACGCCGTTGAACAGCCCGTACTCGGGGTTGTACAGCGCATGCTTCCACAGCAGCGCCGAGGCCACCGGCACCAGCAGGAACGGCGCGATGAGCATCGTACGGACGAGCCCCCGGCCGCGGAACTTGCGGTCCAGCAGCAGCGCCAGCGCCAGCCCCAGCACCACGCTGAGGATGACCACCGTGGCGGTCAGCAGCACCGTGGTGAGGATCGACTCGCGCAGCGCCGGGTCGCTCGCCACCGTCTGGTAGTTCTCAAGACCCGCGAACTCACGGTTGTCGGGGCGGAAGGAGTTCCAGTCGAAGAGGGAGATCACCAGCGTCGCCACGAACGGCAGCTGGGTGACCACGATCAGGAAGATCAGCGCGGGCATCAGCGGTGCCCGGGTGGCCCACTCCCGGGCCCGGTTCCTCGGCTGCCGTGCGGTGTTACGGGGCGAGGCGGCCACGGTCGGCGGGCGCTCGCCACGGACGGGGACCGCCGTTGTCGGATTACTCATCTCGGTACTCCTCGCCCACCTTCTCGGCCAGCTTCTGCGACTTCTTCAATGCTTCGTCGACGGACTGTTTCCCGGCGATGGCGGCGCTGATCTCCTGGGCCACCTTGGTGCCGAGATCGGCGAATTCGGGGATGTCGACGAACTGGATGCCGATGGTCGGCCGCTCCTGCACCCCGGGATCGCGCGGCTTGGCGCTGGTGATGGCCTTCCGGGTGACCTCGGAGAAGGCGCCCGCGGAGTCGCGGTAGTCCTGATTGGCGTAGGTGGAGGCCCGTTTGCCCGCGGGCACGTTGGACCAGCCGAAGGTCTTGCCGACCAGCTTCTCGTACTCCTTGCTGGAGGCCCAGGAAATGAACTTCCACGCCTTGTCGGAGTTGCGCGAGGCCTTCTGGACGCCCCAGGCCCAGGTGTAGAGCCAGCCCGAGCTGTCGGTCTTGTTCACCGGCGCCTGGACGTACCCGATCTTGCCCTTGACGGGGGACTTGGCGCCCTCCAGCGACCCGGCGGCCGAGGTGGCGTCGTACCACATGGCGCTCTTGCCCTGGGTGAGGTTGTTGAGGCATTCGGCGAAGCCGGACTGGGAGGCACCGGCCTCGCCGTGCTCGCGCACCAAGTCGACATAGAACTTGGTCGCCTTGACGAACTCGGGCGAGGTCAGCTGGGCTTTCCAGTCCTTGGTGAACCAGGTGCCGCCGAAGGTGTTGACGACGGTGGTGAGCGGGGCCATCAGCTCGCCCCAGCCGGGCAGCCCGCGCAGGCAGATGCCGTTCATGCCCTTGCGGGCGCCGTCGGCCTTGGCCGCGAGATCCGCCACCTGGTTCCAGGTGGGCCGCGCGGGCATCTTCAGGTTCTTCTCGGCGAAAATATCCTTGCGGTACATCAGGAACGACGACTCGCCGTAGAAGGGCTCCGCGTACAACTGGCCGTCACCGGCGGTCAGGGACTCCCGCATCGGCGGAAGAATGTCCTTCTGGTCGAATGCCTTGTCCTTGGCGACATGGTCGTCCAGCGGCATCAGCCAGCTGTTCTCGGCGTAGAACGGCACCTCGAAATTGCTGATGGTGGCGACGTCGTACTGCCCGGCCTGATTGGAGAAGTCCTGACTGATCTTGTCGCGGACATCGTTCTCCGGCAGCACCGTGAACTTGACCTTGATGCCCGTTTCCTTGGTGAAATGCTTGGCGGTCAGCTTCTGAAGGTCCATCATCTGCGGGTTGTTCACCATCAGTACGTTGATGGTGTTGCCGCCGGAGTTGCCGCCGCCCATACCGGCGCACCCCGCGAGGAGCGCGCCCGCGGTCAGGGCCACGACCGGTATCCGGGCAGCACGAAGGGTCAGGACTGGCATAACGGGTCCAATCGGAGGGACGTGGGGAGAGGGGAAAAGAGGGGGACTTCGGGGTCAGACCCGGAGTATCTGCGGGCCCAGCAGCGAATACCGGTGGGCTTCGGTCACGGGCAGCCCGGTGTCGGTCACGATCGTCTCGAAGTCGGACACGTCCGCGAACCGGCAGAAGCTGACGGCACCGAACTTGGTGTGCACCCCGGAGAACACCTTCCGCCGGGACACCCGGACCACCTGCGCCTTGACCTCGCTGACCGCCGGGTCGGGGGTGGTGAGCCCGTACTGCCGGGAGATGCCATTGGCGCCGATGAACGCCAGGTCGATGACGAAGCCGGAGAGCATGTGTGTCGCCCAGTGGTCGACGGTGGCCATCGTGCCGCCGCGGACCCGGCCGCCGAGCAGCAGCACGGTGGTGTTCTCGCGCCCGGCGAGCCCGCTCGCGGTGGCGAGCGACGCGGTGATCACGGTGAGCGGCCGGTCCCGGGGCAGGGCCTCGGCGATCAGCTGTGGGGTGAAGCCCTCGTCGATGTAGACCGTCTCGGCGTCGCCCAGCAGCTCGGCGGCCGCGGTCGCGATCCGCGACTTCTCCGGGACGTGCATGGTGGTGCGGAAGGCGAGGGTGGTCTCGAAACCGGCGCTCTCCACGGGGTACGCGCCGCCATGGGTGCGCCGGACCAGCCCGTGCTGCTCCAGCACCCGCAGATCGCGGCGCACCGTCTCCTTGGACACCCCGAGGTCCGCGGCGAGCTTGCCGACGTCGACGACCCCGGCACGCCGCGCCATGTCGAGGATCCCCCGACGGCGTTCCTCCGCGTCCACACCGCATCACCTGCTTCTTCTTCGGGCTTGGCGAGAAGTTTTACAAGCACGCAACGGGAGTGGCCAGGCTTGACACGAGACGGATCATGACCGGATGTGCCCGTTTCACGAACGTTATCTCAGCAGGTCAGCCCTGGTAAGCACAGAAGCGGTGAGGATCGCGGACGCCTGCATCGGCGCAGGTCGGGCCCGTTTCCTGCCCGCTTCCGAAAACGTGGCCGAAACGGAGCCCGTTCGGGCGTGATCAAGGTCTAGGGAAAGCCCGTTCGGACAGGTGCTACGAGGTCGCGGGCAGGCCCGAGGCGTCGAGGATGCGGCTGGCCACGTTGACCGAGTCGACCAGCGGATGCAGCGCGAGGGCGCGCAGCGCCGCGCCCCGGGCGGCGGCGGGCCCGGCCTCCGTGATCGCCTCCGCCGCCTCGATCGCCGAGCGCTCGACCGCCTTCAGCGACAGCATCAGCCCGAGCTGGTCCGGGGCCACCGCACCCGTGGCCATGGGGCGCGCGCCGCCCGCGTCCACCAGACAGGGCACCTCCACCACCGCGTCCGCGTCCAGCCCGGGGACGGCCGTACGGTTGCCGACGTTGAGGATCAGCGTGGTGCGCTCGTCGCGGGCGATGGCCCGCATGATGGCCAGCGCGATCCGGTCGTACCCGCCGCCGTCCAGATCGCACGAGTCGCGCTCCCAGCCGCCGCTGGCCTCCCGGCTCGCCGCCAGGTACGTGGTCTCGCGCTCCAGCCGGGTCCGCTCCCAGGCCGCGAGCGCCCCGCCGTCGGCGGTGCGGGCGCTCTCGTAGAAGCGGGCCTGCTGCTCGCGCAGGAACTCGCCCCGGGTGGTCGTGGCCTGCTGGATGGAGGCCACCGCCTCCCGGTTGAAGTAGTAGTAGTGCAGATATTCGTTGGGCAGCGCGCCCAGGGTCCGCAGCCAGTCCGCGCCGAACAGCTTGCCCTCCTCGAAGGACTCCAGCGCCCCGGCGTCGGCCAGCAGTTCGGGCATCCGGTCCCGGCCGTCCACCACCACGCCCCGCAGCCAGCCGAGGTGGTTGAGGCCCACGTAGTCGTAGACCGCCCGGTCCGGGTCCGTGCCCAGCGCCCGCGCCGCCCGGCGGCACAGCCCGACGGGCGAGTCGCAGATGCCGATCACCCGGTCGCCCAGCACCCGCCGCATCGCCTCGGTGACCATGCCCGCCGGGTTGGTGAAGTTGATGACCCAGGCGTCCGGGGCCACGGCCGCGACCCGCTCGGCGATCCGCGTCGCCACCGGCAGCGTGCGCAGCCCGTACAGCACCCCGCCCGCGCCGACCGTCTCCTGCCCGAGGACGCCCTCGGCCAGCGGAATCCGCTCATCGCGGGCGCGGCCCTCCAGACCGCCGACCCGGATCGCCGAGAACACGAAGTCGGCGCCGCGCAGCGCGTCGTCGAGGTCGGTGGTGGACCGCACCGCGACGGCGACGGGGTGCTGCTTCGCCTGCTCGGCCAGGACCGCGCCGATCGCGTCCAGCCGGTGCCGGTCGGTGTCGTACAGCACCAGCTCGGTGCAGCGCCCGGCGTCGTCCCCGGTGTCCTCCAGCAGGGCCCGGTACACCAGCGGCATCCGGAAACCGCCGCCGCCCAGCACAGTCAGCCTCATACGGTCACTACCTCCACATCGGCCTCGCGGAAAGCGTCGAGCGTCGCCGGGTCGGCGGTCTTGTTGGTGATCAGGGTGTCGATCTCCCGTGGGCCGCAGATCCGGGCCAGCCCGGTGTCGCCCGGGAACTTGCCCGCGGTGACCAGCAGCACCACCTCCCGGGCGGAGGCGAGCATGGCCCGCTTGACGGGCACCTCCACATGCGTGCTGTCCAGCACGCTGCCGTCGGACAGCACCCCGCTCGCGCCGAGGAAGAGCCGCCCCACCCGCAGCTGGCGCAGATTGGACTCGGTGAGGAAGCCGACCACGGAACGGTAGTTGGCGCGCACCTGCCCGCCGAGCAGGATCAGCGTCACCTCGGGGTCGTCGCGCAGCTCGTCGTAGACCGCCAGATTGCTGGTCACGATGGTGACCGGACGGCCGCGCAGCAGCCTGGCGAGGTGGAGGGTGGTGGTGCCGATGTCCAGCAGCAGCACATCGCCGTCCGCGACCAGCTCCGCCGCACGCCCGGCCACCGCCGCCTTCTCCGCCGGTTCGTCGACCGCCACCTCGCCGAACGGGCGCTCCTCGTCCGGGGTGGGGGCGGCCACCGCGCCGCCGTAGACCCGGGTCAGGCGGCCGGCCCGGCCCAGTTCGGTGAGGTCCCGGCGGGCCGTCGCCTCGCTGATCTCCAGACGCTTGGCGATCTCCCCGATCGGCAGCACGCCCTGCTCGCCGAGGATGCTCAGCAGCTTCTCGTGGCGGGTCTCTCGCAGCATGGGGGCAACGTACTCCACCTGAGCGACTCTGCGCGAGTATGACCGACCTCTTGCATAAAGCCCCTCTGAGGTGCATGGTGTCGCTCATCCGACGTCACGACGAACAAGGAAAGGCGCGCCGGTGAGCCCCACGTCCGCAGCCCCCGGTCCGATACAGCCGATCGACCCGCTCGCCGCGCTGCGCACCGCCGCCGACCCCGAACACGACGTCTACCTCACCGGCACCGTCTTCCTGGACATCATCTTCACCGGCCTCGACCACGCCCCGGTGCGCGGCACCGAGACCTGGGCGCGCGGCATGGGCTCCAGCCCCGGCGGCATCGCGAACATGGCCACCGCGCTCGCCCGGCTCGGCCTGCACACCACCCTCGCCGCGGCCTTCGGCGCCGATGTCTACGGGGACTACTGCTGGGAGAGCCTGGAGCACGCCGAGGGCGTCGACCTCACCCACTCCCGGCGCGTCCCCGCCTGGCACTCACCGGTCACCGTGTCCATGGCGTACGAGGGCGAACGCACCATGGTGACCCACGAGCACCCCGCCCCGCCGCCCGCCACCAGGTCCGCGCCGCCCCGCTCCCGGGCCTGTGTGACCGCCTACGAACCGGGCCGCCACGAGGACTGGGTGCGCCAGGCACACGACCAGGGCGCCAAGATCTTCGCCGATGTCGGCTGGGACGAGTCCGGCCGCTGGGACCTCGCCACCCTGCCCGACCTGCCGTACACCCACGCCTTCCTGCCCAACGCCACCGAGGCCCAGCGCTACACCCGCACGGACACGCCCGAGCGGGCCGTGCGCGCCCTGGCCGAGCGGGTGCCGATCGCGGTGGTCACCCGGGGCGCGGAGGGCGCCATCGGCGTCGACTCGCTCACCGGGGAGAGCGCCGAGGTGCCGGGCCTGGCCGTGGAAGCGCTCGACCCGACCGGGGCGGGCGATGTGTTCGTCGCCGGTTTCATGACCGGAACGCTCGCGGGCTGGCCGCTCGCCGACCGGCTCGCCTTCGCGAACCTCACCGCCGCCCTCTCCGTCCAGCACTTCGGCGGCTCACTCGCCGCGCCCGGCTGGGCCGAGGTCGCCGCGTGGTGGGACCGTACGAACCGCTCGGCGGACCGCGAACTGGTGGCGCGTTACCGCTTCCTGGACGGCCTGATCCCGCCCGGGGTGCGCGACTGGCCACGGCTGCGGGCGCTGCCCACCATCGGCTTCCGGGCGGCCGACGCCCGCGGGGCCTGACGGCCGCACGCCGCCCGTACGACAGTCGCCCACACGTCGCCCGTACGACAAGGGAGAACCGCATGGGACGTCCCCGCCGGGCCTTACCGGCCGCCCTCGCCCTCGGCGCCACCCTGCTCGCCGCGGGCTGTGTGCCCGGCACCGACGGCTCGGGGGCCGCCGGACCCGGGACCGGCGGCGCCACCGCCGTACCCGATCCGGCCAGGGCCGGGAAGACCACGCTGACCGTGTGGGACCAGGAGATCCGCGGCGGTACGAACGGCGAAATCACCCAGCTGAACCGGGAGTTCGAGGAGAAGTACCCCAACGTAACGATCAAGCGGGTGGCGCGGAGCTTCACCGATCTGAAGACCACCCTCAAGCTCGCCGTCTCCGGCAACAACCCGCCCGACGTCATCCAGGCCAACCAGGGCTACCCGGACATGGTCTCCTTCGTCCGCGCCGGGCTGCTCACCCCGCTGGACAACTACGCCGGGATCTACGACTGGAACACCCGCTACCCGAACACTCTCCTGAACCTCAACCGGGTCTCCGCCGACGGCACCGACTTCGGCCGCGGACGGCTCTACGGCATCTCCCAGACCGGTGAGTTCGTCGGCCTCTACTACAACAAGGACGTGCTGCGGAAGGCGGGCCTGAAACCGCCCGGGACCTGGGGCGAGTTCACCGCCGGGCTCGCCCGCCTCAAGGAGCGGGGCGAACTGCCCGTCCAGTTCGGCAACCTCGACAAGTACCCCGCGATCCACACCTTCGGGGTGCTCCAGGACCAGTACGCCGCCACCGAGGCCCGCGACACCGTCCTCGGCCGAGGGCCCGGCTTCGACACCTCGGCCACCAGGAAGGCCGCCGCGACCCTGCGCGACTGGATGAAGCGCGGCTATCTGCCGAAAGGCGCGGGCGGCCTCGGATACGACGACGCGGCCAAGAAGTTCGCCTCCGGCGACGGCGCGTATCTGATGACCGGAAACTGGCTGCTGGCCGACCTCAAGAAGGCCATGGGCGACAAGCTCGGCCTCATGCCGCCACCGCCCGCGAAACCCGGCGGCGCCCCCGTCACCACCGGCGGCCAGGGCCTCGCCTGGTCCATCACCGCCCGCTCCCGCCACCCCGAAGTGGCCGCCGCCTACCTCGACTTCCTCACCAGCGCGCACGCCTCCGACGTCATGACCCGCCACGGAGTGCTGCCCGCCGTCCCCGGCCCGGCCGCGGCCAAGGTCGGCCCGGACACCGTGGACGGCCAGATGATCGACGGCTGGCAGCGGCTCAGCGCCGCCGACGGCCTCGTTCCGTACCTCGACTACGCCACCCCCACCTTCTACGACACCCTCTCGGCCGCCCTCCAGGGCGTCGTCAGCGGCAAGACCTCACCGGACCAGCTGGCCGACACCCTGCAACGGGACTACGGCGCCTTCATGGACAAGCAGCGCCAACGCCACCCCGACGCACGGCCCGCACCGGCGGAGTCGCGATGAAACCCACCGCCCTGACCAGGGCATACCGCCGCCGGGCGCCCGGTGAGCCACGTGCTGTCGGTTATCTCTACATCCTGCCCGCGCTGCTCGTGTACGGGGTGTTCCTGCTCTACCCCTTCGGGCAGTCGGTGTGGCTGTCGTCTCTCCACTGGGACGGGCTGACCGCCGCCACCCCGGCCGGATTCGACAACTACCGCGACCTGTTCGGCGATCCCGCGCTGCGCGCCCCGTTCGCCCACGCCCTGCTGCTGCTCGTGTTCTACTCGGCCCTGCCGGTGGCCATCGGGCTGCTGCTGGCGGCCGCGATGTCCCGGATCCGGATCCACGGCATGACCTTCTTCCGCACCGTCCTGTTCCTGCCGCAGGTGCTGGCGCTCATCGTGGTCGCCGTGGCCTGGCGGTCCATCCTCGCCCCCGACGGACTCCTCAACGACACCCTGCGCGCGGTCGGCCTCGGCTCCCTCGCCCGCCCCTGGCTCGGCGACTACACCTGGGCGCTGCCCGCCGTCGGAATCGTCGGCACCTGGGTGGGCACCGGGCTGTGCGTGGTCCTCTTCCTCGCCGGGGTCCAGCGCGTCCCGCGCGAGCTGTACGAGGCGGCGCGGATGGACGGCGCCGGTCCGGTCCGGGAGTTCTTCGCCGTCACCCTCCCGGGGCTTCGGCCGCACATCGCGGTGGCGCTGACCCTGACCATCGTCGCGGGCCTGCGCAACTTCGACCTCATCTATGTCACCACCAGCGGCGGCCCCGGGAACGCCACCTCCGTACCCGCCTACGAGGTCTACCACCGGGCCTTCGAGACCAACCAGGTCGGCTCGGCCGCCGCCGTCGGGGTGGCCCTCACGGTCCTGACCTTCGCCCTGACCGTCACGGTCTCCCGGCTCGTGGAAGGGCGGCGGGCATGACCACACGCCGGGAACGCGCCGTCACCTACGCCCTCCTCACCCTCTTCGCCGTCCTCTCGCTCACCCCGGTCCTCGGCATCCTCTCCACCGCCTTCGGCTCGCAGGGCTCCCTGGACACCGGGTTCTCGCTGCCCCGGGACGGACTGCACTGGGGCAACTTCGCCGACGCCTGGAACCGTGGCCACTTCGGCACCTACCTCGGCAACTCGGTGCTGGTCACCACGGCCGTGGTCGCGGCCACCACCGTGCTGGCCGTGCTCGCCGCGTACGCGTTCGGCGTGATGCGCTTCCCCGGCGCCACCCCGCTGTTCTACCTCTTCGTGATCGGGCTGACCCTGCCCCAGGAGGCCCTGGTCGTCCCGCTCTACTTCGATCTGCGGTACGCCGGACTCACCGACACCTACTGGGCGTTGATCCTTCCGCAGACCGCCCAGTCGCTGGCGTTCGGCGTGTTCTGGATGCGGACGTACTTCCGGGGCAGCGCGCGGGCGGTCATCGAGGCGGCCCGGATCGACGGGGCGAACAGCTGGACCACGCTGTGGCGGGTGCTCGTCCCGATGGGCCGTCCCGCGATCTCCACCATGGTCGTCATCACCTTCATGTGGACCTGGAACGAGTTCCTGATGGCGCTGGTGATGATCAGCGACGAGGCCCATCGCACCGTCCCCCTCGGCCTCGCCTTCTTCCAGGGGCAGCACAGCTCGGACGCGTCGCTGCTCGCGGCGGCGTCGGTGCTGATCGCGCTGCCGGTGGTGGTCGTCTACGTGGCGCTCCAGCGCCGGTTCATCGAGGGCATGCTGGGCGGCGCCGTAAAGGAGTAGCCGCCGCCTTCACAGCGCGGGCGTACGGCTGACCGCGCGGCCCAGCCCGGCGACGGCACGGGCGAAGACGGCGGCGTCGTGGACCGCCGCCCCGCCCGTGTCGTTGTTGAAGTACGCGTAGACGTCGGCCTCGCCGGGCCAGGTGTCATGGACCCGGCGCGCCCAGGTGGCGAGCGCCTGGCGGCCGTAGCGCGGTGCGGGCTCGGCCCGGCCGCCGTGGAAGCGTACGTACCCCCACCCGGCGGTCCGCCACAGCGGGGCGGCCGGGCGCGAGCCCACGTCCGCCCAGCACAGCGCGGCGCCGTGGTCCTCCAGCAGGGTCCGGATCTCCCCGGTCCACCAGGAGTCATGGCGCGGTTCGACCGCCACCCGGATACCGGCCGGGAAGCAGGCCAGAGCGGTGTCCAGCAGTCCGGGGTCGGCCCGCAGGGTCGGCGGGAGCTGGAGCAGGACCGGGCCCAGCCGGTCGCCGAGCCCCGCCGCGTGGGACATCAGCCGCGCCACCGGCTCCTTCGGGTCGCGCAGCCGCTTGATGTGCGTGAGATAGCGGCTGGCCTTGAGCGCCATCACGAACCCGCCGGGCGTACGGTCCCGCCAGACCGCGAACTGATCGTGCTCGGGGAGCCGGTAGAACGCGTTATTGCTCTCGACCGTGGTGAAGCCCTTGGCGTACTCCTCCAGCCACAGCCGCTGCGGGCAGTCGGCGGGGTAGAGGACCCCGCGCCAGTCCTTGTACTGCCACCCCGATGTGCCGACCAGGACGCCCATGTTTCCAGGGTGCCGGACGCGCCGCCGGTTTGCGGTCCGGGGCATTGTCGGCTTGATTCGAAGGAGAGGAATCCGAACCGGGGGTGAGCGATGATCTTCACTGACCGGGTGGACGCCGGACGGCGCCTCGCCGAGCGGCTGCGGCCCCTGGCCGAGGAGAAACCCGTGGTGCTGGGGCTGCCGAGGGGAGGGGTGCCGGTGGCCTTCGAGGTGGCCCGGGCGCTGCGCGCACCGCTGGACGTGATCATCGTCCGTAAGCTCGGCGTCCCCTTCCACCGCGAGCTGGGCTTCGGCGCCATCGGCGAGGGCGGGGTGCGGGTCGTCCACGAGGCGATCATCCGGATGAGCCGGGCGGACGAGGAAGAGATCGCCGAGGTCGAGCGGACCGAGCAGGCCGAGCTGAGCCGCCAGGCGCGCCGGTTCCGCGGCGACCGGCCGCGGATCCCGGTGGAGGGCCGTACGGCGATCATCGTGGACGACGGGATCGCGACCGGCGCCACCGCCCGCGCCGCCTGCCGCGTCGCGCGGGCCCAGGGGGCGGCCCGGGCCGTCCTGGCCGTGCCCGTGGCGCCGCCGGACGCGGTCGCGTCGCTGCGCGAGGACGCGGACGAGGTGGTGTGCCTGTCCACGCCGCCGGACTTCTCCGCGGTCGGCGAGTGGTACGAGGACTTCTCCCAGACCGACGACGCCGAGGTGATGGAACTGCTGACCAGGTCGACCGGACAGCACGGGGAGGCGCATCCTGGAAGGTAACGCAGGAGGTGATCGTGATGGAGACGATCGTGGGATGCGACATCCAGATGGAATTCCGTGAGATCGGTCCGCTGACCGAGGCGGTCGTCCGGCTGCGGATGCACGACGGCACCGAGATGCTCGCCCAGGGCCGCGCGAACCGCAACCCCGACGACCCGGCACAGCCTCGGGTCGGCGAGGAGATCGCGGCGGCGAGGGCGCTGAGCAACCTGGCCCACCGGCTGATCGGCAAGGCGGGCGGCGACATCGAGGAAGTCACCCACAGCAAGGCACACCTGGTGATGTAACCGGCCCGGTGCCGTTGAACCGGCGGCTCCCCGGTGGCTTCCACGTCACCGGGGTGCGGCGGAGACATAAGGGCGTCCAAGCGGGGAAAGGGGAGCCGAAAGAGAGCGGACACGACCCCGGGAGGTCGCTCATGGCGCACCGGAACGACACGACGACGCCGAGGCCCCGGCGGTCCCGGCGATGGCGGTTATGCGCGCTGCTCATCGGAGCGCTGTCCGTGGTGACGGCCTGCGGCGCCGACACCGGGGGTGAGGTGTCCGCGCGCCCCGGCTCCTCCGGCGCACCGGACGGCACACGGTCCGCGGCGCACACCGGGCGCACGGCGCCACCCGTATCGCACCCCGCAACGTCGCGCATCGTCACGCACTCCGCGTCCACATCCGCGTCCGTCTCCTCCTCCGCCACGACCGCGAACAGCGGCGCCGCGTCGCGGCCCGGCGCCCGGCGCGTCTGCTCCACGGAACAGCTGCGCCTGACCCTCGGGCGCAAGGACGTGGGCGCGGGCAACGTCTATATGCCGCTGGTGCTCACCAACAAGTCCACCGGCACCTGCACCCTCACCGGCTTCCCCGGGGTCTCGCTGCTGGACTCCTCCGGTTCCGCGATCGGCGACCCCGCCACCCGGCGCGGCGCGTCGCGCTCCACGGTCTCCCTGGCGCCGGGCGCCAGCGCCTCCGCGATGCTGCACACCCTCAACGTGGGCACCTCCGACACCCCGTGCCGCCGTGCCCCCGCCCGCATCCGGGCCTACCCGCCGGACTCCTTCACCTCCATGACCGTTCCGGCGCGCTCCTTCCGCGTCTGCGGTGGCGTATTCGAGGTCGAAGCGGTCCATTCCGGAAAGGGCGCCTGAGGCTTCAGCTGGCCGTGTTCACCCTTTCGCAATCAATAGGGGTAGGTCACCATAGGGATGCCTCACGTGAGTCGGTGTGAACGTCCGGAGGAGGGCGGTGTCATGGAGCGAGTCGCGACCGAGGTCGAGACGGAGCTGCTGGACCTTTCGGGAGCGACACTGGAAGACCTCGACCGGGACGAGGGGGCGGTCGAGGTGGCGCTGCGGCTGATCCGCGCCGTCCGGAACCCGGCGACGTCCGCCAGCTCCTCCGACGCGCAGCAGGGTTGCATTAGTTGACGGACTCCCGCCATCACTTATCGGCGCTGTGCTTCACCGAGCTGGCCGTGGGTTCGGGAAGCGCGTCATCCGTCGCCGAGCTGAGATCGGGTCAGCGCAGCCGCGCGATGCTGCTGTTGCGGGCGCTGGTCGAGGTGGCCGCCGCACACCCCGCCCTGCCCGGCCCGCTGCCGCCCGCCGGGGAGGCCTGGCGGCTGCTGATCCGGGCCGAGCGCCGTTCCCCGGCCGCCGTGGAGAGGCTGTTGCTGCATCCGCAGACGGGGGTGTGGCTCAGCCGGTGTCTGCGGCAGCTGCGCGGCCAGGAACCGGCGGACGCGCCGCTGTGGAGCGAGACCGGCTATCTGTACGCGATGGTGGCCTCGGCGGCCCTCCTCGCGGGCGTCGACTTCCGTATCGCGGTCGTGGTGCGCGACGGCGGGGTGATGCTGCCCGCGCTGGGCTTCGCCCTCGTACCGGACCGCGCGCCGGGCCTCGCCGAGGTGGTGGGTACGGCGGAGGGGACGGCGGCCGTGGTGGCCGGGCCGCACACGGTGCCGCTGCCCGCCTCCGGTTTCGCCGAGGACGCCCCCGGGTGGCGCGGCCTGAGACGGCTGCGCGGTGACCACCGGGGGCACAGCTGCTCGCCGTTCCTCGACGATCTCGACCCCTACCGCGACTTCTTCTGCCGCAGACCACCGGACCGGCTCACCGACGACGCGTGGAAGCACTGGCAGGAACGTTTCGCGGGCGCCTGGCGGCTGGTCGCCGAGCAGCGCAACGTGGACCCGTCGGGGCTCGCCGCCTGCATCGCCTCCGTGGTCCCCGTACCGTACGCGGCCCACCCCGAGCCGTTCAGCGCCTCGTCCCCGGAGGCATACGGCTGCGTCCTGATGGACGGGCCCGTGGACGAGCCGGACCTGGCCGCCGCGCTGGTGCACGAGGCCCAGCACATCAAGCTCAGCGCCCTGATGGATCTGGTGCCCCTGATCGAAGGGGGACGGGAGGAGGTCCACCACGCGCCGTGGCGGCTGGATCCGAGGCCGCTGCGGGGGCTGCTGCAGGGGGTGTACGCGTTCCTGGGCGTGACCGGCTTCTGGCAGGACCGCCTGCACCGTACGGATCACGGGCCCGACGGGGACACCGCCGCGTTCGAATTCGCCCTCCGGCGGGAGCAGACCGCCCACGGGCTGGAGACGCTGCGCACCCACGCCGAACTGACGCCCCTGGGAAGGAGCTTCCTCGATCAGGTGGCGGAGCGGCTGGCCGACTGGCTCGCGGAGCCCGTCCCGTCCGTCCCCCGGCGGCTGGCGGCGGATCTGGTCGTCGACCACCGGCTCGTGTACCGCATGCGCCATCTGCGGCCCGAACCCGCGCCGCTCGCCCGGTGGGTGCGGGCCTGGCGGACGCGCGGTACGCCGCCCCGGGAGGTGCCGCCCGCCTCGGTCGAGCCCGCCCCGGCGGAGACGGTGCCACGGACGGCGCTCGCCAGGCTCCGGTTCACCGCACCGGAACGGCTCCGGGCCGAACCGGAACGGCTCCGGGCAGGGCAGGGCGGCGACGGCTCCCCGGACGGCGCCGATCTCGCCTGGGCCAGGGGCGACCGGGCGGCCGCGCTGCACGGCTACCGTGGCCGACTGGCCCGGGACCCGGACGATGTCGCGGCCTGGGCGGGCCTCGCCCTCACCCTGCCGGACGGAGCGGCCGGGACAGCGCTGCTCCGCGCGCCCGAGACCGTCCTCGCCGTCCACCGGGCGCTGCGGGACGACGGTGGCGAGGTGCCCGATCCGGTCGCGCTGGCGACCTGGATCGGGGACTCCCTCTGACGACGAAGCGGCGTCAGAAGGCGATCGCCTCCACGTCGCAGTCGGCGCGGATGCCCCGGGCCGCCGCGACCGTGGCCGGGTGGTTGGGGGTCAGGACGGCGCGCATCCGGGCGAGCGTGTCGTTGTGCAGCTCCTCGGCGGACCGGCCCTCACCGAGCGCGCGCAGATCCCCGGACAGATTGACCGCGCAGGCCAGCGTGGTGGGGTGGTCCTCGCCCAGCCGTGACCGGCAGGCCGCGAGCGTCTCGGTGTCCAGGTCCCGCGCCTCCTGGTAGTCCGCCAGCGTGTAGTGGTCGCTGGCGAGATTGATCGCGCAGGCCAGGACGATCGGATGGTCCGCTCCCAGCTGCTCGACCTGGGCGGGCAGCGTCTCCTTGTTGAGCGCGAGCGCCGCCTCGGTGTCTCCCAGCAGCCGCAGCGTGACGGCCAGGTCGATGGCCGCGCTCAGCGTCACCGGGTGCCGTGGCCCGAGCACGGACCGCATGTCGTCCAGGCAGGTGCGGCCCAGCTCGCGGGCGCCGTCGAGGTCGGCGGTCTGGCGCAGGTCCATGGTCAGGTTCAGCGAGGTCGCCGTGATGTGGAGGTTGGGCTCGCTGTAGCGCAGCCGGTACCGCTCCAGCACCTCCCGGGTGATCTCCAGGGCCCCCTCGTGATCGCCCGCCTTGCGGCGCGCCACGGCGAGGTTGCGCAGGGCGAAGACGCCGATCGGCGCGTTCTGCGGAAGCTGGCGGCGGACCCGGGCGCAGGTCTGCTCCATCATGGTGCGGGCGGTCACGTAGTCGCCGCTCTCCCGGACGTCGATCGAGAGATTGGCCTCCAGCAGGATCGTCAGCAGCGAGTCCTCGCCCAGGACGACCTTCGCGACGGTGTGGGCCTTCTGGTCCACCTCGCGGGCGCGCACGTAGTCACCGGCCGAGCGCAGCGCCAGGGCGTAGTCGTTCGCGGCGGCGATGGTGTACGGGTCCTCGTCGCCGAACAGCCGGATGGTCCGCCGCCAGCGGTCCTCCTCCAGTTCCACGGAGCGCGCGTAGTCACCCTGGTAGCGGGCGTCTTTGGCGACCGCCCCGATGGTGACCAGCGTGTTCTCGTGGTCGTCGCCGTGGCTGGCGCGGGTCAGCTCGAGCGTCCGGCTGTTCAGCTCGCTGGCCTGCTTGAACTGGCCGAGCAGGGTGAGCACATGGCCGAGCGTGCGGGAGATGGCGAGCGTCTCCGGGTTGTCCTCGCCGAGCGAGACCAGCCACTTGTCCCGCACCCGGCTGCCGAGTTCGAGCGCGCCCCCGTGGTCGCCCCAGACATGGAGGAACCGGACCAGGTTGCGCACCATCTGCCGCACCCATTTGTCGTCGCAGTCCATCGCGCGGGACGCCCGGACATGGGACAGCAGGTCCGCGTAGCGGCTCCAGTTGGCGGGCGAGACGTCGTTGGGGTCACCGTAGGCCAGCAGCACATGGGCGCTGTGCCGCATGTCGGCCTGCTGCTGCGGGGACATCTGGCCGATCAGCACCGCCTGCACCAGCCGGTGCAGTTCGATGGTGTTGCTGCGGTGATTGATCTTGATCAGAGCGTAGCGGTTGATCTCCCGGATCGCATGACCGAGTTTGATCGGATCCTGAAGCACTTCCGACAGCTCGGGGGAGAGGGAGACACCCCGGATGCCCGAGAAGAGTCGCCGGGAAATGGGCTCGGGGGCGAAGAAGGAGCACATCTGCAGCAGCTGCAGCGCGCCCGGATGGTGCTCGGCGAGGCGGCGCAGCGACATGTTCCAGGCGGCGGCGACCGGTTCGGGATAGTCGACCGGAACCCCGGCCGCCAGCAGCTCGTTGCGGCGGGTGCTGACGTCGGCCCGCTCGTCCTCGAAGACCTGGAGGTACTCGTCGACCGGCATCCCCGTCTCGGTCAGCCACGCCGCCGCCTGCTCGATCGCCAGCGGCAGGTCGCCCAGGGTCTCGGCGACCCGGTCGGCCTGCTCGTGCGGCAGCTCCGGCCCTCGCCGCAGCAGGAGTTGGATGCTCTCCTCGCGCTCGAAGACATCCACCTCGACGGTCCGGGCGGCCCGCGACCACTGGGCGTTCCGCGACGTCACCAGGATCCGGCCGGGTCCGCCCGCGGGGAAGAACGGCCGGACCGTCTCCAGCTCCTCCGCGTTGTCGAAGACCAGCAGCCAGTTGCGGCAGGGGCGCCCGGTGCGCAGCGCGTCGAGCACGGTGGGCACCGCCGTGTTCGCCTCCATGCCCGCCTGCAGCCCGAGCCGGTCCGCGAGCTGCACCAGCGCCTGGCGGATCTGCTCCGGGCGCTCCGCCGGGATCCACCACACCGCGTCGTAGTCCGCGGAGTGCGCGTGCACGTATTCCAGGGCGATCTGGGACTTTCCGACTCCGCCGAGACCGTGCAGTGCTTCGGGGAGCACGGCGGCCGTACCCTCGCTGCGCAGCCGCTCGTGAAGGGTGTCGAGCAGCGTTCGCCGTCCGGTGAAGTTGTTGTTCCGGGGCGGCACATTGCCCCAGATGGACGGGGGTTCCCCGGCGCGGCGCTCCTCCACGGCGGGCAGGGACCGGGCAGCGGTCACGGACACGAAGGTTCCTCTCGAATGCTCGCCCGCCGTACCCGGCGTGCCGTGCGCCGGCGGGGATGGTGAATCGTCGGCTTGGGACGACGGACGGGATCGGGGAGTCATGGAGTCAGTCACGGCAACCTCAGGGACCACATTTCCCCAATGGGGTACGTCTTCAAAGGGATCCGGACGGCTTTCGCCCGTGCGGGGGAGCGCTTGGCGCGCGAGGACAAGGGCGCGAAAGGAGCGCGCGCCTTCGAGGTAGGGCCCGGAGAGCGCCTGGTAGACCTGTTCCTGAAGGCGGATGTACGGCATCAGGCGGTCGGTGTCGGGCAGGTCCCGCACCGGCCCCGAGGGATGGTTGAGCAGATCGCGCAGCAGATGCAGCGGCTTCCAGCGGCGGCCGAGCCGGTCCAGGACGCTGCGCAGGGTGTACAGCGACTCGTCCCGTAACCCGGCGGACAGCAGCAGTTCCCGCACCCCGTCGTGGAACTCGTAGCCGATCCCGGTCTCGTCCAGCGGATCGGCGGTGCTGACCTTGCGTAACAGCCCGCCCAGCAGGATTTCGGCCAGATCGCCGGGGCTGCCCTCCGGCTGGTGGATCCCCTGGACGAACTCCATCACGGGAATGTTCAGCGGCGCCGCCGCCAGCCGCGCCGCGAGCCGGAAGGCGCTCGGCGAGGCGGTGGAGCGGAACCGGAACACCCGGTCCCAGGCGCTGGGTTCCGGCCGTGGATCCCAGGGCTCGGCCTCCGCCCCGGGCAGCAGGGCGAGGGTGTCATGGCCCCGGTCGGACGGACGGCCCACCAGCCGCGCCCAGTTGCCCAGCCAGCGCGCGTCCAGCTCCAGCACCGGAACCGGCGGTTCGCCGCCCGGCCAGGTGCCGCCGTCGCCCCGCCGCCAGGCGCCGTTGGGCGCGCCGGGCTCGGGGACCCGTACCCGGACCCGCTCCGGTGCGATCCCGGTGTGGTGCCAGCGGCCCTGGCGCAGCACATGGAGCACGGCGACCGACGCGCGCCGGGCCCAGCGTCCGAGCGCGCGCTGCGCGCTCTCGTCGCCCCAGGCCGCGCCGATCCCGTCGGTGAGCACCAGCACCGTCCGCTTCCCGCGCGGTGCCATGCCGTCCACCGGGGAGTCGTGGCCTTCGGGTATCGGGAGATCGGTGTTCATCCGGTGCACCCGGACGTCCCGGAAGGCACCCGTCCGCTCCAACACGGTGACCAGCCGCGCCGCCGTACGCCGCCACACCACCATCGAACTGCCGCAGTCCAGCACCAGGACCGCGTCCATCCAGCGCTCCCGGACGGGCGCGAACTCCGGCAGCCACAGCCCCTCGCGGGCGGCCCGCTCGGCCGTGGCCTCCTCGTCCAGCTCCAGCGCGACCGGCGAGGGCGAGGTGCGCTTGAGGGGGCGCAGCGCCCGGGAGAGCGCGCGCTCGGCGACCAGCGGTCCGGCGGCGGTCGGCCGGGGCGCGGGCACCATGACGTCGGTGACCAGCGCCGGTTCCGTCCCGGCCGGTTCGTCCGGTGCGCCCGGGGCGTCGACGAGTTCCACGGGCCACGGTGCCGAGATGGCCGGTTCGGGCACGGGCTCGGGCTCGGGCCGGGGCCCGCCGTCGTCCTCCGGCGGCGGTTCGGGGGACCGGTCGCCCGTGGGCGGCGGGGACTCCGGGGGCGCGGGGAGCGGGCCGGGCGCCGCCCGGCCGGGTCCGCGCTCCGTTTCGGCCGTGCAGAAGGTCAGCCAGAAGGCATCGGCGATCTGCTGCCAGTCGAGGTCCCGTGGGCCGTGCTCGCAGGACCCGCCGCCTGGGTCGTGTGTCATGTCGAGCCTGCGGCGTCCAGCCGGTGCCAGACAGCGCGCAGCAGCTCCTCCCACTCGGGCCCCGGAGCCTCCGAACGGGCCGTCACCAGATACACCGCGTTGAGCAACTGATCGGCGGCGAGCCCGCCTTCGTGACGGCTGCGCTCCAGGAACACATCGATGAGTTCCCGGGCGCGCGGGTCGTCCGCTCTGCCCAGATGCGCGGCCACGATCGCGGCGAGCCGGTCGGCGTCCGGGTCGGGCAGCCGCAGCTGGAGACAGCGGCGCAGGAACGCGGGCGGGAACTCCCGCTCCCCGTTGCTGGTGATGACGACCACGGGGAAGGCGCGGCAGCGCACCCGGCCCGAGGCGATGACGGTGCCCCGGTCGGGGTCGTCGGTGAGGACCGATACGGCCGGGCGCCGCCTGCGCAGGCGCACCAGCTCGGGGATGGAATACTCCCCGGCCTCGAAGATGTCGAGGAGGTCATTGGGCAGATCGATGTCGCTCTTGTCGAACTCGTCGATGAGCAGGACGCGGGGGAGGCGGTGCGGCAGCATCGCCGTGCCCAGCGGGCCGAGTTGGAGGAAGTCGCCGATGTCCTCCGGTCCGGGTTCGTGTCCGTCCTCCTCAGCCGCCGCCTGTCCGGCCGCCGCGGCGTGCACGCGGCCGACCGCATCGTAGCCGTACAGACCCGACCGCAGGGTGGAACGCGTGGTGATGGGCCAGCGCAGCACCCGGCCCAGGCCCAGCTCCCGGCTGATGCGGTACGCCAGCGTCGACTTGCCCGTGCCCGGGCGGCCGGTCACCAGCAGCGGGCGCCGCAGGATGAGCGCGGCGTTCACCACGTCCGCCTCCTCCGCCTCGGACCGCAGGCCGAGCGGGGTCGCGCCGAGGCGGCGGACGGCGTCCTGGGCGTCCTCCGGCGGCGCCGGGGGCTCGGTCGGCGGCTCGTCCGGGTCGGATAACGCGCCGTCGGGACCGTCCGCGCCGTAGCCGTCCGGCGGGGAGGCCGAGACCCCGCCGAAGGTGCGCCAGGGCGGCGGGGGCGGAAGGATGTCCTCCAGGCTGACGTCGTGCAGCGGGCGCCCGGTGCCCTGGTAGATCCACCAGGGGCGCGGTATGCCGGACGGCAGGGGACTGGAGGAGGAACCGGGTTCGCCGCCCGGGATCCGTCCGTTGTGCCGCCGTGCAGGCTCCGCCTCGCTCATCGACTGCCCACCCCCTCGTCCGGCCCCGTCATGCGTCCTTGCGTCTCCACGGGGCGGGTCGGGTCGTCCCAGACGAGCACCACATGCTGCCCCGGGTGATGCTCCCGCTCCGCGGAGTCGATCGTATGGGCGTCCAGACGTAACTTTGTCACGGCTTCGCGGAGCCGTGCCAGGTCCCCGCTCGCCTCGTCCGGTTTTTGTCTCAAGTGCTGGACGAACGCCGGATCCCGGGTGGCGCGGCGGTCCCACGCCACCAGCGGAATTCCGGCCCGCCAGGCCGCCAGCGCCTCGTGCGAACCCTCACCGGCGCCGCCCGGCGGCGAGCCCAGGATCAGCGCGACGACGTGCGGATCCGCCTGGAGCCGGGCCAGCAGCGCGGCCGGATCCCCGGAGCGCGGACTGTCCGGATCCTGGCCCTCGACGACGAGCTGCCGGGCCATTTCCGGCCGTCCGGTGAAGAGTTGCCAGCGCTGGTTCCACGGGCGGTGCCAGCGTCTGGTCTGGCTCCGCTCCAGGCTGCGCACCACCACCGGATAGTCCATGCACAGTGGAGTGGCCAGCGCGCTGTCCAGTTCCTTGCGCCACAGATGGACCGGCAGATTCAGGTCATCCGGGCCCAGCAGGAATTCCAGATGGATGCACCGGGCGTCCTTCCACTCCTCCTCCGCCGCGTACACCAGCTCCTGGACGGCCCGTTCGGCGGTGGCGGCGGTGACCTGGGTGACCGGGCCACGGGCCGGATACCAGCCGCTCGGGTCGTAACTGTGCCAGGACGACAGCTCGTAACGGCCCGGCTCCTCCTGCGGCAGCAGCCGGATCACCAGGTACGCGTCGTCCGGGTCGGCCGGGGCGGCGTGCCCCACCTGCTGGCGCAGCGATCTCAGCTGCGAGGTCAGGTCCAGCTCCCGCGCCTGCTCATCGGCCCACGCTCGCAGCGCGTCGGCCTTCCGCAGCGGCTGGGCGGACGCCGCCAGATACTCGACCAGGGCGAGCCCCGGCGGCAGCCCGTCCGGCCGCGCGTTCATCCGGCTCAGCTCCTCGAAGGCGTGCCAGGGGCCGGTGACCGCCGGGACGTCCTGCAGCGGACCCGCCGCGGCCCGGCACAGCTGGCCCAGCTGCCCGAACTCCAGATCCTCCAGCAGCGACCGCAGCCCGCCCGCGGCCGGTGTGGGCAGCAGCGGTTGGGCCGTCATCTGCTCGACGACCGAATCCAGGTGCTCCATGGCTTCCGTGCCCGGCGCCATGACCGCGAGCGAGGCGCGCAGCGCGCGCATCATCCGTACGTTCTCCAGGCACTCCCGGGCCAGCTCCACCAGGAAGTAGTCGGTGACGCGGTGGCCGCGCACCGGGACGGACGCCAACTCCATCTCCATGGCGACCAGATCCAGACATAGCGCCCGGGAATCCGGATCCGTCAGACAGCGGAACTCCTTCAAAGCCGACACCAAATGATGGACCGATCTGAGGCCGCCTTCCCGCATGGCCGCCATGCCGTGCCTCCCCCGTACCGCATCACCGGTCCCCGCCGCCGATGATCCCGCCGGAGACCCTGTCACAGGCGTGCGCCGCCCGCGCGGACTCCGGACAACTTGTATGCCCCGCACGCCCCCGGCGACACCCTTCGTGCCCCCGGACGCGGGTTAGCCCAGGCCCAGTTCCCTGATACGGCGGGCGAGTTCGGCCGCCGCCGGGTCGTCCGGGGCCAGCACCTCCAGGACGGACACCAGCTCGCCCAGCGCCCGGTGCGCCTCGCACGTACGCAGCAGGGCCAGCGCCTCCGCGCGGCTCGCCGACTGGCGGCTGACCGCGGTGCCCACGGTGGGCAGCTCGTCGAGCAGCTGCTGCCAGCGGGCGGGCGAGGACAGACCCGGGACCTCCAGCAACAGCCCGGCGAGGCCGCCGAGTTCCTGGATGGAGAGCTTGCGGGGGCGCGGGCGCGGTGCGAGGGCGTCGGGCGTCGTGCCGGGGAGCCGTCCGATGAGTTCGAAGGCGAAGGCGGCCGCGTGCCGGGAGGCCACCGGCTGCCAGTGCTCGTCGTGCGCCTCGCCCTTGTCGTCCAGCAGATCGGAGATGCCCCGGATCACCAGCGCGTCCAGGTGCTGGTTGACGTACGCGCCCGCCAGGAAGCCGAAGCCCTCCATGTCCACCGCGACCGTGTCCCCGGCGACGGCCGCGAGCCGCAGTCCCACCTCGGAGCGTTCGTGCCCCACCACCCGGCCGCCCGCCGCGAGCGGTTTGACGTGCGCGCTCGGGCGTCGCGCGGCGCCGCCGGGCAGGATCCGCCGCTGCCAGTCGTCGGCCGCGGCGACGCTCCGGGCCAGCTGCACCAGCCCGTAGGCGGGCTGATGGGTCTTCTGCCGGGGCACGAACCCCGACTCGGTGTCCTTGCCGGTCTCGTAGTCGTACACCGCGTCGGCGGCCACCACATCGCCCAGCGCCACATCCTTGACGCCGCCCGCCACCCCGACGAACAGCACCGCACGCGGCGCGAAGAGCGCCGCCGCCCGCTCGACCAGCGCCGCCGCGCCCGGATTCCCCGGGCCCGTCATATGGATCGCCACCTGACGGCCGCCGGGCTCCGCGCCGGAGCGGAAGACGCCCGTCTCGAACAGGGAGCCGCGCTCCGCCCGGACGGGGCGTGGATCGTCCAGATGCGCCCGTACGGCCCGGTACTCGATCTCCAGCGCGGTCAGTACGACGACATCCGCCCGCCCCGCGCCCCCGGTGCCGCCAGCCCCCATGGTTCCCCCTTGAACAACGACGTGCACAGGACGACCTCAGAGCCTACGTCGAACACAGGATCTGTCTATCTGCCGCCACTTCCCCGGTGGACAATCGGGGAGTTGGCTTCTACGTCAAGGGGGACGGGATGAACGCTCGATTCACACGCTTCGCGCTGGTCGCCGGAACGGTCGCCGTGACCGTGCTGGGCCCCACCACACAGGCCCAGGCGCTGCCCGCGTGCGCGAGCAACGCGATCTGCCTGTGGCGGTTCCAGGACGGGACGGGCGAGCTGTACACGTGGCGGGGCGGCTACGTGGACCTGCCCAGCCGGTTCACGGACCACGTGGGTTCCTTCCGGGCCAACAGGACCGGCGCCTTCATCGACTGGGCCTCGGGCAAGGAATGCCACTCGGTCCGCAAGGGCGACTACGCCAGCAACTACAGTGGCCGGTTCGGCGCGAAGATCGACGCGGTGGGCGACACCTGCTGATCCCCGCCCCGGGCGTGAAGCGTCGTCGTCACGAGGGCTGGTCCGCGCCCAGGGTGCGGAGTTTGCGGTAGAGGGTGGCGCGGCCTATGCCCAGTGACTCGGCCGCGCGGGCCTTGTTGCCGCCGTGGCGGCGCAGCGCCTCCAGGATCGCGGTGCGCTCGGCCCGTTCCATTCCGCTGAGCCGCCGCGCGGCCGGTGGCACCCGCAATCCCGGTGGCAGTTCCCCGCGCCGCACCGGGCCGGTGGCGCGGCGGTGCTCGGCCACTTCCCGTACCACCTGGGACAGTTCGGCCACGTTGCCCGGCCAGCTGTGCTGTTCCAGGGCCCGGCGCGCGTCCAGGCTCCAGGACAGCGGCGGGTGGCCGGGGGAGGGGCGCCCGGCGAGGTCCGGCAGCAGTACGGGGATGTCCTCGACGCGCTCGCGCAGCGGCGGCAGGACGACGGAACGGGCCGTCAGCAGATCCAGCAGCCGCCGCAGACACGGGCCCACCCGGGTGCCCGGGGTATGCGTCGCCGTCAGCGGTACCTCGGGGCGCCGCGCCAGCAGCGAGAGCAGCGCGGCGACATCGGGCTGGTCCAGCCGCTCGGCGTGGAGCAGGAGCAGCGGGGGCGCGCCGTCCCCCTCCGCCACGGCGTGACACCAGCGCGGTACGTCGCCGGGCGCGCCCTCGGCGGCGTCCACCACCAGGGGCGCGGTGGCGCCGCGCCACGCGAACAGGGCGCGGGCGAGCGAGGACTTGCCGACGCCCGCCTCCCCGGTGAGCAGCAGCGGTTCCGCCGCCCGGGCCAGCCCGGTCGCCCGCGCGACGGCCACCCGCCACGGCCCCGACGTACCGGCCAGCCCCGGCAGCCGCTCCCGGCCACCGCCCCGGCCCGCCGTACGCTCCGTACCGGCTGGGGCGCCCGGGCGGGCCACCGCGACCGCGCCGATGACCTCGTCCTCGTGCACGACCGGTGTCATACGGACGACCAGCCCGGCACCGTCCGGCACCGGGAACTCCCGCGCCTGCCGCCCGTCCGCCGCCCCCGCGTCCCGCAGCAGCGCCGTGGCCCGGCGCTCCAGCCGGGTCAGCGTCTCGTCCGACAGCAGCCGCGCGGCCCCGGAGCTGACGATGCGGCTGCTGCCGTCGAGCGCCACTACCGCGCGTCCCTCCGCCGCCTCGCGCAGATACGCGTCCAGCAGCAGCCGCTCCGGGGGCCGGGCCCGGCCCAGCAGCTCCCTCTCGACCGCGAGCGCGGTGGCCTCGGCGAGCGCCGTGCCCGGGTGGGGCGCGCGGTCCTCGCGGACCCGGGTCAGCGCTGTGACGGTCCCGGCCGGGCGGCCCGCCCCCGGTTCGTACACCGGGACACTGACCGCCGCCACCTCCTGCCACAGGTCCAGGACGTGTTCCGGGCCGTGGGTCTCCGCCCGGCGGCCGAGGCGCAGCGCGAGCACCGCGCTGTGGTGTCCCACCGCCCGCTCGGACAGATCGTGGCCCGCCTCGGGCGCGGGGCCGCCGCCCGACGGGCCGCCGCCCGATGGGTCGCCACTTGACCACAGCACCCGGCAGCGGGCATCGGCGAGGACCAGCGCCGTGTCGCCGCCGTCCAGCGTGGGCAGGATGCGGTCGAACACCGGGCGGGCGGCGGCCAGCAGCGGGGAGTGCGCGGGTACGGGGGCGTACGGCGGCGTCACATCCCGCCGTACGCCGAGGAACCGGGCCCGCCGCCACGCCTCGGCGAGGTCGTCGGGGACGCCGGGGACGCCGGGGACGTAGGGGACATCCCCGCCCGGCGGCCGCCCGCTGAGGAACGCCTCACGGGCCCGCCGCAGCGGGGCGAGAGCCGGGGCGGCCTGGGCGGCCGGGGTGTCGTTGTCGCTCGTCACAGCGACCTCACCGTATACGGCCCGGGTGTCTCGTATTGAGACACCTCCGCCGCCCGCTCCTGGATCAAGATCATCAACGCTGACCGGAGAGCGGCGAACCGCGCCCTCGAAACGCATCCGGTCGCCAGGAGAGGAGCCCTACGCAGTGGACACCGTCGAGACCGACGTGCTGATCGTCGGCAGCGGCCCGGCCGGAGCCGCGACGGCGCTCGCCCTGAGCACCTACGGCGTGCCCAACATGGTGGTCACCCGGTACGGCCGCCTCGCGGACACGCCCCGCGCGCACATCACCAACCAGCGCACCATGGAGGTGCTGCGCGACCTCGGCGTCGAGGAGCGGGTACGGGAGCGGGCCACCCCGCAGCACCTCATGGGGAACACCGTCTTCTGCACCAGCCTCGCGGGCGAGGAGCTGGGGCGGCTGCGCTCCTGGGGCAACGACCCGCGCGTCCAGGCCGAACACGAACTGGCCGGTCCCAGCGCCATGTGCGACATGCCGCAGCACCTCATGGAACCGATCCTGGTGGACGCCGCCGTCGCCCGGGGCACGGCGCTGCGCTTCGACACCGAATACCTCGCCCACGAGCAGGACGCCGAGGGCGTCACCGTGACCGTACGGGACCGGCTGCGCGGCGACACGTACCGCGTCCGGGCCCGCTACCTGGTCGGCGCGGACGGCGGGCGCAGCCGCGTGGCCGAGAACGCCGGGCTGCCCACCGTCGGGCGGATGGGCGTCGCGGGCAGCCTCAACATCGTCTTCGAGGCGGACCTGACCGCCCTCACCGCCCACCGCCCCTCCACCCTCTACTGGGTGCTCGCGCCCGGCGCCACCGTGGGTGGCATCGGCGCCGGGCTGGTGCGCTGCGTACGCCCCTGGACCGAGTGGATGGTGGTGTGGGGGTACGACCTGGAGGCCGGGCCGCCGGACCTCACCGAGGAGTTCGCGCTGTCCGTGGTGCGGCGACTGCTCGGCGACGACGAGATCCCGGTCCGTATCACCTCCACCTCGGCCTGGACCGTCAACCACCTGTACGCCGAGACCTACGCCGACCGGCGGGTGCTGTGCGCGGGCGACGCCGTCCACCGCCACCCGCCGTCCAACGGCCTCGGTTCCAACACCTCCGTCCAGGACGCGTACAACCTCGCCTGGAAACTCCGCCACGTCCTCGACGGCACCGCCGCGCCCGCCCTCCTGGACAGCTACTCCGCCGAGCGGGCCCCGGTCGGGCGGCAGACCGTGGAGCGCGCCAACAAGAGCATCGGCGAGACCGCGCCGGTCTTCGAGGCGCTGAACGTGCTGTCCACCGCCGACCCCGACCAGATGTGGCGCAACGTCGCCGCCCGCAAGGACGCCACCGCCGAGGCCGAGAAGCAGCGGCAGCGGCTGCGGGAGGCCATCGCCGCCAAGGTGTACGAGTTCAACGCGCACGGCGTGGAGATGAACCAGCGGTACGCCTCGGACGCCGTCGTCCCCGACGGCACCCCCGACCCCGGTTTCGGCCGCGACCCGGAGCTGTACCACCAGCCGTCCACCCGGCCCGGCGCCAAGCTGCCGCACGCCTGGGTCACCCGGGGCCGCGACCGCCTCTCGACCCTCGACCTGGGCGGTCAGGGCCGGTTCACCCTCTTCACCGGCATCGGCGGCGACTGCTGGCGGCAGGCCGCCGAGACCGCGCGCCGCGAGCTGGGCATCGAGGTCGCCACCGTCGTCATCGGGCCCGGCCAGGAGTACGAGGACCCCTACGGCGACTGGGCGGGCCTGCGCGAAACCGGGGACGGCGGCGCCCTGCTGGCCCGCCCCGACAACTACATCGGCTTCCGCCACGCCACGGCCACGGCCACGCCGGACGCCGCGGACCTGCTGACCGGCGCGCTGAGGCAGATTCTCGGCCATGCGCGCCCGGCTCCCGAGGCCTCCGAGGCCTCCGAGGTGGCCGACTGACGGAGCATGTGCACGACTGGTGTACGACTGGTGCACGCCATCACCCTGACCGATGCCCCCCAGCTCGACACCCGTTACGGTGTCAGCAACCCCTTCCGTCCCGCCGACTTCGACTTGGTGCTGTCACGCGCCGCCGTATGAGTGGTGGCGCGAACGCGGCTGTTGGCCGATGCAACCACCTCTGATGGGTGACGTCCCCCAGCGCCCTCCATCATGGGGAGACCCCGTTACCGAGAGAAACCTTAGAGAGATGACTGCAACACCCCTCGCACTGCTCCGGCGCATGCGCCCCAAGCGCCCGAACCGTGGACCGGGTCTCCGCCTGCCCATGCCCGTCGGCGCCGGTGCGTTCAGCTGCGAGGTCCTGGACCCCGTCGGCGAGCCGCTGGGTGGCGTCGAGGTCACCATCACCGCGACCCGTGGCGCGGGCAAGCAGGCGGTCAAGGCCACCACCGACCCCCACGGGCTCTTCGTGGCCACCCTGGAGCCGGGCGAGTACTCCGTGCTCTTCACCGGCAGCGGCCTGACCCCCCATCGCCTCACCACCGACGTCCGGCCGGGCGAATGCGGCGAACCCCACCGCATCCCGATGCAGCCCTCGCAGCAGCTCGAACTCCCCCCGCCCGGGACCTGGCTGTTCGACCCCCCGCACACCGCCATCCGCTTCATCGCCCGCCACGTCGGCATGGCCAATGTGCACGGCCGCTTCACCCGCTTCCGGGGCGGCATCCACGTCGCCGAGCGCATGGAGGACTCCCGCGTCGAGGTCCTCATCGACGCCTCCAGCATCACCACCGGCAACGCCACCCGCGACAACCACCTGCGCTCGGCCGACTTCCTCGACGTCGAGAACTTCCCGGACATCCACTTCGCCAGCACCCGCTTCACCTGGCGCAGCGGCGCGAAGTGGAACCTCCAGGGCCCCCTGACGATGCACGGCGTCAGCCGCTCCGTCAACCTCGACACCACCTACCTCGGCGCGGTGAACGGCGGCTACGGAGAGGAGCTCCGCTGTGCCGCGCACGCCAGCGCCGAACTCCACCGCGAGGACTACACCCTTAACTGGCGCAACATGCTCGCCCGCGGCATCGCGGTCGTCGGCCCGACGGTCAAGCTGGAACTCGACATCCAGGCCATGTACCGCAACCACGACACCCCGACCCCGCCGGAGTAACCCCTCGCACACCCCAGCGGGGCCCGCCACCCGGCGCGCCCCGCTGCCCCCGCTCTCGTCAGTCCCAGCCGCCGGAGAAGTCGCCGTTCAGCTGGGCGGAGCAGATGTTGTATTCGCCGCGGGCGTGGCCGGTCTTCGTCTGGCCGTCGATCGTGACGGAGCAGCGGATGTCGCCGCCGCCCTGGAGCTGTGCCGAGATGTGGTAATAGAGCGCGTCGTCCTGGGTTTTCAGCGTCTTGGTCATCGGCAGACCGCTGCCGTCGAGGTTTTCGCTGTCGCTGCCGTAGGTGATGTCCGCCCCGGCGGGGGCGGTGCCCCAGACCTTGAAGACGGCTGTCCCGGCGGGTGCCTCGTCGCTCTCCGTCGCCTTCGGCTTGGGCTTCGGCTTGGCGGTGACGGTCTTGGTGACCGTCACGGTGGGGGCCGGTTCGGCGGCGTCCTTGATGTGGGCGGGCTTGGCCGTGACCGTCACCGTCACCTTGGGGGTGGGTTTGTCGGCGCTGGCCGACTTCGTGTCGTCGCCCTCGGCCGAACCTATGCCGACTCCGACGAAGAGCAGCGCGGCCGCGGCCGGTATGGCGATGCGCTTGCGGGCCCATCTGGGGCGGGCGGGTGCCGGTGATGGCTGGTTATTCCAGGACATTGCTCCCCCTTGCGTGAAACTCGAGGAGTTGACCATAACCGCGCTGGTTGAAAAGTGAAGAGGTTGTGTGTGAATGAAGGTCAAGTCGTAATGAACCTGTTCATCCAGTGACTTCGGCACCCCGCCGAGACTCCCGCGCGGTGGCGCGACATGATGGCCGGTATGGCTGTACACCCTCCCGCCGAGACGACCGCTGAAGCCCTCGCACCGCGCGCTGTCATGGGGACGGTGTGGCGTGCCGTCGCGACTCTGGTGGTCGTCATCGGGTTGTGCGGCGGTGCCGCCTGGGTGGACACGACGATGCACCTGGACGGAATGCCCGTGACGCTGCCGAGCCTCATCGCGGCGCTGCTGACCCTCGCGCTGGTGGCCTCGTGGCTCCGGGTGGGAACCACCTTGTGGGCCGTGGTGCCCGCCCTGGCCGCCGCCTTCGGCGGCATCATGGCCGCCGCACTGCTGGACGCGGGCGCGCTCGACGGCGGACGGCTCCACCGGGACGTCCTCACCGGCTCGCCCTGGTCCCAGGTGCAGTCCGGCGTGGCGGCGGCGGGGCTCCTCGTTGTGGTCCTCGGTGTCGCCCTGGCCGCCGTACGGGGGCATCGGCATCCGTGTTCGCTCAGCAGCTCACCGACGACGCAGGCGACCTCCTAGCGCCACCTCCTCCGGCGGGTGCGCGCCCGCAGGGCATAGATTGGCCGCATCCGCGAACGACGAAGGTGGGATCCGCTATGAGTCTGTACGACATTCCTCTGCGCACTCTGTCCGGCGAGCCGACCACGCTCGGTGTGCATCAGGGTGCCGCGGTGCTGGTGGTCAACGTGGCGTCCAAGTGTGGGCTGACGCCGCAGTACGAGGGGCTGGAGCGGTTGCAGCAGCGGTATGCCGGGCGGGGGTTCACGGTGCTGGGGGTGCCGTGCAACCAGTTCGCGGGGCAGGAGCCGGGGACGGCCGAGGAGATCGGGACGTTCTGCTCGGCCACGTACGGGGTGTCCTTCCCGCTGCTGGAGAAGTCCGACGTCAACGGTGAGCAGCGGCATCCGCTCTACGCCGAGCTGACCCGGGCCGCGGACGCGGCGGGGGAGGCCGGGGATGTGCAGTGGAACTTCGAGAAGTTCCTGGTCTCGCCGCAGGGCGAGGTCGTCGGGCGGTTCCGGCCGCGGACCGAGCCGGAGGCGGCGGAGGTCGTCGGGGCGATCGAGGCCCAGCTGCCCCGCTGAGGGGAGAGGGGGTGGGGCGAGGGACGCCTTGGCGGCCTTCGCCCCTTCGCCTCAGCGTTCGGCGGCGAATGCCACCAGCCATGCCAGCGGTGCGTTCCAGTTGATGGCCACCTCGTTGGTGGAGTACGAGCCGATGTCGTCGATGTAGCACCTCGCGGGCTTGCACCCCGCCAGCTTCTCCTGTGCCACCGGGTCCTGCAGTGCCGCGTTCGGGCCGCCCGCGAAGGAGCCGGAGGGCGGGTTCGGGAGGGACGCGTCGTACTGGTGGGCCCAGAAGCGGTGGTGCTGGTTGAGCGCGGCGCGGTCGCCGTAGCCGGTGACGTAGGACTGGCCGAGGGCGTTGCGGCCGAGCAGATAGTCCAGCGCCTCCAGCGCCCCGGTGCGGTAGCGCCGCTGCTGGGTGAGTTCGTAGGCGATGGCGATGACGCTCGCGTTGTTGGCCACCTGGCCGTTGGAGCCCCAGACGTAGCCGTCGGTGGGCAGCGGGACCGCGTAGCCCTGGCGGCCCATGGCGGCCAGGTAGCGGTCGGCGGCGGACACCACCGAGGCGCGGACCCGGGCGAGGTCGGTGGCGGGCAGGGCGTTCGGGACGGTGGCCAGCGTGATCCGGCCGAGGGCGGCGGTGTCGGGCCAGGCGAAACCGCCCGCCGTGAAGACGTCGTCCGAGGTGTGGAAGGGCGAGGAGGTCACCGCGTCCCGGTACCGGCTCTCCTTGGTGGTGGCGTACAGCTCGGTGGCCGCCCAGTAGAACTCGTCGCCGACCCGGGTGTCCCCGTACGCGCCGCCGCCCGTGCTGTCGGAGTCCGGTGCGAGCAGGTCGGGGTGGGCGGTGGCGGCGGCCCAGGCGCGGCGGGCGGAGGCGAGGCAGCGGGCGGCGAATGCCGCGTCGTAGGGGGCGTAGACCCGGGCGCACTGTGCCGCCGCGGCGGCGAGGTTAAGGGTGGCGGCGGTGGACGGCGGGTGGAGTTCGCGCGGCTGCGAGTCCTGTTCGGGGCGGGTCGGCAGACCGGTCCAGGCCGCGTCATGGATCTTGTGGAAGGCCATGCCCGCGCGTGGTTTCCCGTCCGGGATCTGCATCCGCATCAGGAACTCCAGCTCCCAGCGCGCCTCGTCGAGGACATCGGGCACCTGGTTGCCCCGCTCGGGTACGCGCAGGGTGGAGTCGCCGAGTTCGGCGGCGTGTCCGGCCCGCTTCGCGCGCTCGAAGGAGTTGACCAGCTGCCAGGTCGCGATGCCCCCGTTGACGACGTATTTGCCGTGGTCGCCGGCGTCGTACCAGCCGCCGCGGACATCGCGCGCGTAGTCGCACACGCCAGGCTGGCACGGCACACTGGTGTCGCCCGTGTTGGGCGCGACACCGAGGTGTCCGGCCGGGCGCGCGTACGCCGCACCGGCGAGCCGCGCCTCGATGGGGGTGCCGCTGCGCTGCTGGTAGAAGAACGACATGGCGTCCGCGCGCAGCCCGTCGTACAGCGCCGCGCGGATGTCGAACGGATGGCTGGTCCGTCCGTCCACGGTGAGGGTGTAGCCGGTGCCGGTTCCCTGGTACGAGGAGAAGTCCACCAGGTGGGTGGAGTCGCCGGAGGCGGCGTCGGCGCCGACTGCGGTGGTGGTGCCGGAGGCGGCCGTCCTGCCGGAGGCGTCGCGCAGTTGCCAGGGCAGGGCGGTGGTGCTGGGGGTGACGACGGTGGCGCGTTTGGGGCCGTCCGGCAGATAGCCGAGCTGGTTGACGTGGACGGCCGAGGGCGCGGCCACGGCGGCCACGGGGGCGGCCTGTGTGGTGGGTGTGGCGAGGAGCAGTAGCGCTCCGGCCAGCAGGGCGGTGGCGGTGCGGGCCTTGCGGGGAGGGGTGGGCATGGCTGGGGGCCTTTCCGGTGTGTGGGGGGTATGGGCTAGGCGCGGTAGACCGTGGCTTCTCTGGATGTCGAGCCGATGCCGTTCGCACCCTTGAAGATCCGCTGCCCCCAGCTGGTGAGCGCCGCGGCGTTGAAGCCGGTGGCCATGTCGAGGTATTCGACACCGCCGCTGTTGCCGCTCCAGGACCAGCCCAGGTAGCCGACGCCGAGTGTCTGGGCGTTCGCCATGATGGCGGCCTCGTCGGGGTTGCCGTCGGAGTGGTTGTCGCCGAACTCGCCTACGACGAGCGGGAGTTTGGCGTTGACGAAGCGGGTGAGGTAGTCCTTGACCTCGGCGGCGGTGTCGAAGACTCCGTACATGTGGACCGAGAAGACGGTGTTGCGGTCCGGGTCGGCGGCCAGCACCGCGGCCGCGTTGTCGCGCATGGTGAAGCTCCAGTCCTGGCCCCAGTTGGGGGCGTCGGCCATCAGGGCGTGATGGATTCCGGCGCTGCGGAGCTTCCGGATGGCGGCGGTGGTGTCGGCGGTCCACGCGGTGGCGTTGGTGTTGCCGTACGGCTCGTTGCCGAGGTTGACGACGACGTAGCTCTCCTGGCCGGTGAGGGCGGCCCGCACGCTGACCCAGTAGTCGGCGGCGCGGGCGAGCGAGACGGCGCCGCCCTGCTCGCCGTAGCCGGTGGTGTCATGGGCTTCGAGTACGCAGATGAGCCGGTTGCGCTTGCACTGCGCGATGGCGTTCGCCACGTCGGCGGTGTCGTTCTTGGCCCACCGGTCCCCGGTGGACAGCACCACCCGCACGGTGTTGGCGCCCAGCGCCTTGATGTCGGCGAGCGCCTGGGTGGTCCGGGTGGCGTACCAGGTGTGGGCGTGGTTGACGCCGCGCATCACGAACGGGGTGCCGTTGCCCTCGACCAGCTTGCCGCCCGCGACGTGTAACCCCGCCGCGGCGGCGCGGGCGGGTGGCGCGAGGCTGGGGAGCGACAGCAGCAGGGCGGCGACGGCGGCGAACACGATGGCCACGACGCGGCGGGGGGTGGTGGCGGTGGTGGCGGTCGTACGCATGGGCGACTCCTGGTGGGGAGCGGTCGGCCGGGTGTTTTGCCCGGGCCATGACAACGATGTCTGGACTGCGAACGGCTTGGGAGCGCTCCCAAGTTATGTAGTGAGGGGGCCGCGGCGCGTCAAGGGCTGCGGGGCCGAACGGCGTACCGGCCCGTCATGTCACATCTCCCTCGGCCCGTACGTCAGTGTTCTGAGAACAGACGACGAGGAGAGAGGCCCGATGGGCGGAAACGCGTTCCTGGCGGAGAACTTCGAGGCACACCGCGGCCATCTGCGCGCGGTGGCCTACCGCATGCTCGGCTCGCTCAGCGAGGCCGACGACGCCGTGCAGGAGGCCTGGCTGCGGCTCAGCCGCTCCGACACCAGCGAGGTGGCGAACCTGGGCGGATGGCTGACGACGGTCGTCGGCCGCGTATGCCTCGACATGCTGCGCTCGCGCACGGCGCGGCGGGAAGAACCCCTCGGGGCGCGGGTGCCGGACCCGGTCCTCAGCGGTACGAACGGGGTCGACCCGGAGGACCAGGCGCTGCTCGCCGACTCGGTCGGGCTCGCCCTGCTGGTCGTCCTCGACGCGCTGGGTCCGGCCGAGCGGCTGGCGTTCGTCCTGCACGATCTGTTCGGCGTGCCGTTCGACGAGATCGCGCCTATCGTCGACCGCCCCCCGGCCGCGGCCCGCCAGCTGGCCAGCCGAGCCCGCCGCCGGGTCCGGGGCGCGGCGCCCCTCCCCGACCCGGACCTGGCCCGGCAGCGCGCGGTGGTCGACGCGTTCCTCGCGGCGGCGCGCGAGGGTGACTTCGACGGGCTCATCGCCCTCCTCGCCCCGGACGTCGTGCTGCGCGCCGACGAGGGCGCCGCCACCCCGCTCGGGTACCGCGAGCTGCGCGGCGCGGAGAGCGTGGCCAACCAGGCGCTCACCTTCGCCCGCTCCGGCGGCGAGGACGCCGTCCCCCGGCCGGTGCTGGTCAACGGCGCCGTCGGCGTGGTCGGCACCCGCGCGGGCAGGCCCGCGTCGGTGCTGGGCTTCACGGTCACGGACGGAAGGATCGCCGCGATCGACATCCTCGCCGACCCGACCCGCCTGGCCCAGCTAGACCTGACGGCCCTGGACTGACCGAGCCGGGCGCGCCCCCGTCTGACGGTCGCGGGGGCGCGCCACGTCGCGTAACGGTCGCGGCGAGGGTAGCGGCGGCCGCCCGCGCGGACCGGTACGTCGGGATGGCTCTTGGGCGGGTTCTCCGGTGCCGGGTTGGTTCCGGTGGCGCTGTGGTGCCCTGGGGCGAGCGGTGGTGCTCCCGCCCGCCCGGCGGGGGCACGCCACGCTGGTGCCCGTCGTGGGGTGCGGTGGCGGCTGCGGTGGTTGCGGTGTCCTGCTCTCGGGCGGGCGCGCCCCGTCATCGCGGTGCCGGTCGCGGCGGTCGTGGCGGCGGCCGCCCGCGCGCGGGCCGGTACTTCGGGATGGCCCTAGGGCGGGTCTTCGGCGCCGGGTGTCCCTGGCCCTCGGGTGGAACCTGACCGTGCCGGGTGTCTCCGGCGCGGCCGCGGTGGCCCCAGCCGCGTAACTGGGCGGTCCCCGGCTGGTCGGATGGGCGCACCGCGCTGGGGTGCGGTCGGCCGTCGGCCGGGCACCTTCCGGCGGTGGCCGGGCACCTTCCGGCGGTGGTCGGGGGTTATGTGGCGGGGCGTTGGGACAGGGTGTGGCGGGCCGTGGCTGCCATTGCCTCGTCCACCATCCGCCCCTCGAACCGCACCGCCCCCGCCCCCCGCGCCTGGGCCTCCTCCACCGCCGCTATCAGCCGCGCGCAGCGGGCCAGTTCTTCGGGGGTGGGGGAGAACACCTCGTTGACCACCGGCACATGGGAGGGGTGGATCACCGCCATTCCCTCGTAGCCCAGCGCGCGGTTCTGCTCGGCGAAGTGGCGCAGTCCGTCGAGGTCCGCGATGTCGGTCCACAGCCCGGCCACCGGGTGCGGGCAGTCCGCGGCGCGGGCGTCGAGCAGGACGCGGGCGCGCAGGTCGTGGGTCTCCTCGCCGCCCGCGCTCCAGCGGTAGCCCACGGCGCGCTCCACGTCCCCGCCGGGGCCGGTGAGGGCGCCCAGGTGGGCGACGCGGTCGGCGGCGCGGCCGATGGCGTACGCCTCGCGCAGGCCGCGTGCCGTCTCCAGCAGGGGTACGAGCGCGAAGTGGCCCTCGGGCAGCCCGTGGTGACGCTCGCACCATGCCAGCATCCGGTCTGCGGCCCGTACGTCGTCGGTGTGGGCCACCTTGGGCAGCACGACCCCGTACAGGCCCGGGCGGGCCACGGCGCGCAGTTCGTCGGCGGCCTGCCAGCCCGCCGCGCGGTCCAGCGAGTTGATACGGACGAACAGCCGCATGCGCGACGCCGCCCGGTCGATGGCATCGGTCACGGCGTCGAGCGCCGCCGCCTTGCCGTCGTCGGGGACCGCGTCCTCCAGGTCGAGGATCGCGGCGTCGGCGCCCGCCGCCTCCGCCTTGGGCAGCCAGTCGGTTCTGCTGCCCGGGACGAAGAGCAGGGAACGGAGGGGGATCCGGACCGGTGCCGATCGTGAAGAAGACTCAGATGACACCCTCGTCCTCCAGGTTCGCCAGCCGCTTGTCGTCCATGCCCAGCCACTCCCCGTAGACCACGGCGTTGTCCTCGCCGAGCGCCGGGCCCGTGCGCCACACCGCGCCGGGGGCGCGGCGGAAGTGCGGGATGACGGCCTGCATCCGGACCGGACCGAGGTCCGGGTCGTCGACGGTGATGATGTCCTCGCGCTCCGCGTAGACGGGGTCGGCGGCGATGTCGGCGGCGGTGAAGACACGCGAGGCCACCACCTCGGCGCGCTCGAACTCCGCCAGGCACTCGGCCGACGGGCGCCCGGCCACCCACTCCCGCAGCGCGGCGTCCAGCCGGTCGCGGCCCGCGTGCTGCTGCTCCACGGTGGCGAATTCGGCGTCGGGCAGGCCGAGGAGCCGGACCACGTTGCGCACCGAGCGGGTGGTGGCGGAGGTGACGGTGAGCCAGTCGTCGTCGGCGCTGCGGTAGGTGTTGATGACGGCGGCGGGCGCCACCGCGAGCTGGTTGCCCGCCCGCTCGGGGGCCGTGCCGAGCTGGTCGTACGCGATGATCTGCCACTCGACCAGGCGGTAGAGGGGTTCGAAGAGGGCCAGGTCGATCCACTCGCCGTCGAAGTCCGGGTCGGTGTTTCGGCGGTGCAGCGCGGCGAGCACCGCGAACGCGCCCATCAGCCCGGTGACGGCGTCGCCGTGCGAGAAGCCGGTGTGCACGGGCGGGCCGTCCGGGAAGCCGGTGAGGTGGACGACCCCGCTGCGGGCCTCGCCCATCTTGCCGAAACCGGGGGCGTCCGCACGGGAGGAGGTGGCGCCGAAGCCGGAGATCTGGAGCAGGACGGCCCGGGGGTTGAGCGCGTGGACGGCCTCCCAGTCCAGCCCCCAGGCGCGCAGCCGCCCGGCGCGCAGCGTCACGATCACCACATCGGCCCAGGCGACCAGCTCCCGGGCGACTTCCCGGCCCGTCTCATGGTGCAGATCGAGCGTCACGGAGCGCTTGTTGCGGCCCGCGACCTTGAACCACAGCGGGACGCCGTCCCGGCGGGGCCCCATGGCCCGGGCGGCGTCCCCGTCGCCCGGCGGCTCGACGTGGACGACGTCGGCGCCCTGGTCGGCGAGCATGCCCCCGGCCAGTGGGCCCGCCACGACGTGGGCGAACTCCACCACCTTGAGCCCCGCGAGCTGTCCCTGCCGTGTACTGGTGTGGTCGTCCATGCGGTTCAGGCTGCGGGGTGGGGAATATGCGGGTCCAGCATTGAACGAGCATCAATTCATGCGGATATCGCAAGAGCCTCGGGATGCGGTTCAGCCCGCGTCCGGCTCCTCCCACGCCACGCCCTCCGGGAGCCGGTGGCCCGCCGTCCGGAACGCCTCCAGTTCCTCCAGGAACCGCCCCGCGCCCGGCGGCAGCGCCCGGTGCGCCGGGAGGACCACGTACAGCCGTCGCTCCAGCACCGGGCCGACCAGCGGGCGGCGGATCAGCGGGCCCGGCGGGATCAGGGGGTGGACCAGGGCGGGGAGGGCGGAGACGCCGAGGCCCGCCGCCACCAGACCGCCCACCGTGGCCACGCTCGACGCCTCGGCCGCCGGGGCGGTGTCCCGGCCCGCCCGGGCGAACGCGGCGTCTGTCATACGGCGGACGCTGGAGTCCGTACCGACCGCGAGGAACGGCTCCCGGCCGAGCTGTTCCCAGGTGACCTCGTCCCGCTCGGCGAGCGGATGGTGTTCGGGGAGCACCGCGTGGAAGCGGTCGCGCACCAGGGGCCGCAGCCGTATGCCGCCGTTCGCCTGGTGGCGGGGGACCGTGCTCACGGCGAAGTCGGCGTCGCCGTCCACGACCCGCTGCAGCACCGAGCGTTCCAGGCCGTCCAGGAGCCGTACGGTCATCTCGGGGCGCCGTTCGCGGAAGGCGGAGATGACCGGGGGCAGGAGGACGGCCGCCACCGAGGGGAGGGTGGCCAGCGACACGGCGCCGCGCTCGCCCGCCACGTAGCGGCCCAGCTGGGCGAGGCCCGCCCGGTGTGCGGAGAGGATCTGGTCGGCGATCCGCAGCGCCTCCGCCCCGGCCGGGGTGAGTTCGACGTTGCGGGTGTCGCGTTCCAGCAGCCGCATGCCGAGGGTGCGTTCCAGGTCGGCGACCGCACGGCTCAGGGAGGACTGGGACACGTGCAGTTCGGCGGCGGCCGCGGTGAAGCTGACCGCGCGGGCGACCGCGGTGTACGCCGTGAGCTGGCGCAGGGTGACGTCCATGGTCGGCGAGCGTATGCGGGAGCGCCGCCCGGGGGAACTGTTGCGCAGAACGCATGGATAGATCTGTGTTCGATGCTGGACGCGGATCTTTCGCCGCTCCGACACTCATCGGCAACACCTGACCGGACGAGGAAGCGAGCGGCCCATGCTGGCAGCCCTGGGATTCTGCACGATCGGCGGCTTCCTGCTGCTCACCATGTTCAAACGGGTCTCGGTGCTGGTCGCCCTCGTGCTGACGCCGGTGGTCGCCGCGGTCATCGGCGGCTACGGGGACGACCTCGGCCCGATGGCGCTCGACGGGCTGACCCAGGTCGCCCCCACCGGCATCATGATCGCCTTCGCGGTGCTCTACTTCAGCCTGATGATCGACGCGGGGCTCTTCGAGCCGCTGATCCGCGCCATCCTGCGCGTCGCGAAGAACGACCCGCTGCGCGTCACGGTCGGCACCGCCGTCCTCACCATGTGCGTCGGGCTCGACGGCGACGGCTCCTCGACCTTCCTCATCTCCATCTCCGCCCTGCTGCCCGTCTACCGGCGGCTCGGTATGAGCCGCCTGGTGCTGGCCGGGGTCGTCGCCCTCGGCGCGGGCGTCATGAACCTCATCCCGTGGGGTGGCCCGACCGCGCGGGCGGCCGCCGCCCTCAAGCTGGAAACCTCCGACATCATCACGCCGCTGCTGCCCGCGTTCGCCGCGGGCATCGTCTGGGTGCTGTTCGCCTCGTACGCCATCGGGCGCCGGGAGCGCGCCCGCCTCGGTGGTCTGGCCACACCTGACCCCGAGCCGGTGGCGGCCGTCGGCGACGGTCCCGGGACGCCCCGGGTGGCCCAGCGCGCGGGCACCGCGCTCACCGTCTTCAACCTGCTGCTCACCCTGGCCCTGCTGACCGCACTGGTGCTGGAGGTCATGCCGCTGCCGGTGCTGTTCGTGCTCGCCTTCGCCGTCGCGCTGCTGGTCAACCACCCGCGCTGGGACGACCAGCAGGCCCTGCTGGAGCGGCACGGCAACAGCGTCGTCCTCGTCACCACCATGATCTTCGCCGCCGGTGTGTTCACCGGCATCCTCACCGGCACCGGCATGATCGGGAAGATGGCCCAGGCGATCGTCGAGGTCATCCCCGACGGTCTCGGCGGGCATCTGCCCGCGCTGGTCGCCGTCACCAGCATGCCGCTCAGCCTCGTCTTCACCCCCGACGCCTACTACTTCGGCATTCTGCCCGTGCTCGCCGGAACCGCCGACTCCTTCGGCACCGACCCCGCCGAGGTCGCCCGCGCCGCCGTGCTCGGCCAGATGACCACCGGTTTCCCGCTCTCCCCGCTCACCGCCGCGACGTTCATCCTGCTCGGCATGAGCGGGGTGCAGCTCGGCGAGCACCAGCGGTTCATCTTCCGCTGGGCGTTCGGCACGACGCTGGTGATGACCGCGGTCGCCATGGCGACGGGCGCGGTGCCGCTGTGACCCGTACGTGCTCCGTCCGTGCCGCCACCACGCCCCGAGGAGGAGCCCCGCGATGCCATCCGTACGCCGTACGTCCGTGAGTCTGTTGACCCTTGCGCTGACCGCGGCTCTCATGCCTGCCGCCGCTGCGGCCCAGGAGACCCCGCCGCCGCCCGGGTTCCACCACCTCACCTCCGTCCACTACGACGGCCACGGCGACGATCTGCTCACCGCCGGGCTCGGCTTCGACGGGCTGCGCGGCCCGCTGCCCGCCCCCGCAGAGCCCGACCGGCCCACCGCCGCCGAGCTGCGCCGCCAGGCCATCTGGGCGTCCGCCGGAATGAGGGCAGGGTCCGGCGGCGGACTCGGGCGGCTGTACGGGGCCAACGTCGACCGGGGCCGCCCGCTGCCCGGCGACGGCCGGATCGCGGGCACCGAGTACCGAGCGGTGGCGGGGCGCGGCGCGGACAGCGTGAGCTTCGTCGTCCAGGTGCCGGACACCTTCGACCGGGCCAGGCCCTGCGTGGTGGCCGCGCCCGCGACCGGACTCGGCGGCGTCTACAGCATGGTCGGCACGGCCGGGGCGTGGGGTCTGCACCGCCGCTGTGCCGTCGCGTACACCGACAAGGGCATGGGCCCGGCCTTTGACGATCTGCGTTCCGGCACGGTCATGGGCTACGACGGAACGACCGGGCCGCGTACGGAAGTTGGCGACCGCAGCGCCTTCGACCCCGGGCTCACCGACGCCGAGCGGGCCCGCTTCGACGCCGAGCGTCCGTATCGCGTGGCGTACAAGATGGCCCACTCCCGGACCGATCCGCAGGCCACCTGGGGGCGCGACGTGCTCCGTTCGGTGCGGCTCGCGCTCGCCCTCCTCAACCGCGACCGGCGAAGTGGCGCGCCCCACGGCGGCTACACCGCCGCCACCACCACGGTCCTGGCCACCGGCGTCTCCAACGGCGGCGGCGCGGCCGTCGCCGCGGGCGAGGACGACCGTACGGGGCTTATCGACGCCGTCGTCGCCTCCGAACCGCAGATGAACCTCGCCCCGCTCAACGGCATCCGGATACGCCAGAGCGGGCGCGCCGTCCCCGCCGCCGGGCTGCCACTGATCCGGTACAACTCCCTGGCCTCGCTGCTCCAGCCGTGCGCCGCACTCACCGAGCCCACCGCGCCGGGCTACGCCACCCTGGACGTCCCCGCCGCCCGCCGCCGGTGCGCGGCGCTCGTCGGCGACGACCCCCGGCTCATCACGCGCCGCGACGCGGAGCGCGCGGGGGAGGGCGGGCTGCCACGGCTCGCCGCGCGGGCCCTCGTACGCGCCGGATTCCAGCCGCAGTCCGGTTATCTCCAGCTCTCGCACTACGATCCGCAGACCCCGGCCTCGTACGCCATGAGCTACGCGCGGGCCTCCGTGGACGACGCGCTGTGCGGCTACGGATGGGCGCGCACCGACGACACCGGCGCCCCGGTGCCCTACCGCCGCTCCGAGCTGGCCGCCGCCTTCGGCACCAGCCCCGGACGGGCGCCCGCCCCGGGTGTGCTGATCGACGAGAGCGCGCCCGGCGGGCCCGTCGCCGACAGTAAGTCCCGTGGGGCAGACGGCCGCCACGACTACAACCTGCGCGGCGAGCGCTGTGTGTACCGGCTCGCCTTCCCGCGCGCGGACGCGCCGCCCGCCGAGCGGACATGGGCGGCGCGGCTGGCCGCCGGGCTGGACGCCACGCGCCGCAGCGGCGACCTGCACGGCAAACCGGCGCTCATCGTGCACGGCCGGGACGACACGCGAGTGCCCGTGAACCACAGCTCGCGGCCGTATCTGGGGCTTAACGCCCGTGCCCAGCAAGGAAGTTCGACGGTGAGCTACGTCGAGGTCACCCACGCCCACCACAGCGACGCGCAGACCCCGGGGCTGGACAACCGGTACGTCCCGCTCGGGTACTACTACCAGCAGGCGCTCGATGTGATGTGGCAGCGGTTGCGGGGCCGGGATGCGCAGCTGCCGCCCAGCCAGGTGGTGCGGACGGTGCCACGCGGTGGCGAGCCAGGCCACGCCCCCGAGCTGACCCCCGCCAACGTCCCGCCGATCGCGGCCCACCCGGCCTCGGCGGACCGGGTGCGGGTGGCGCGGGACACCGTACGCGTGCCGTAGGGCCCGGCGCGATCCCGGGCCCGGCCGCTCGACGGCGTTACGGAGCGAGTACGGAGTACACGTGCTCGACCTGCGGCGGAGTGGCGAAGTGGGGTCCGGCCAGGGCTCGCCACCGGGTGAAGCTCTCGGAGCCACGGAAGGTGACGGTGTGGTGCTCCAGCGTCTCCCACTGGACGATGAGCCGGTAGCGCGTGGGGTGTTCGACGCTGCGGTGCAGGTCGATTCCGTGGCAGCCGTCGGCCGCGACGAAGAGGGGCCGTGCCTCGGCCACGGCCTGCTCGAACTCCTCCTCCTGGCCGGGGAGGATCTCGATCTGGGCGATCTCGGTGATCACGGTGGTGGCTCCTGCCGTTCGACGGGGTGCGGGTGGCGCCCATGAAGCGTAGATCGTTCGCCCTCCCCGCCGCGCACCCTCCACGGGTAATCTGCGGCCGTGATGGACATACCGGAGCGATTACGGGAGTGGTGGGCGCGGGGCCGGGCGTTGTCGGCGGCCAATCCGCTGGCCGTCGACATCGGGGTCGCGCTCCTGGTCCAGGCGGCGATCACGATGCCGTTCGTAGTGCCGCGCCCGGCCGGGTCCGGACCGGCGACCTGGCCCGCGTACGGGCTGATCACGCTCACCGTGATCCCCCTGATCTGGCGTCGGCGGGCTCCCCTCGCCGTCCTGATCGCGATCCTGGCGACCAGCGCGCTGTACAAGCTGGCGCTGGACGGGCCCGGGCAGCCGCTGCCGTACACCGGCCTCGTCATCGTCTACACGATCGCCGTCCTGTCCCCGCCGGGGAAGCGGCTGATCACCGGGGTCCTGGCGCTGTTCGCCGTGCCGTTGTCGGTGTGGCTCAACACCCGGACGGCACGTGAACTCACCTTCTCGTTCTTCGTGTTCGCGGCCGCCTATGGCTTCGGGCGGCTGACCGTCGCCCGGCAGCGCGCCCACCGGGTCGAGGCAGCACAGGCCGCCGCGCGGGAACGGGCCCGGATCGCACGGGAGATGCACGACATCCTCTCCCACGCGGTGAGCCTGATGATCGTGCAGGCCGAGGCGGGCCCCGTGGCGGTGCGTACGGCCCCGGAGCGGGCCGAGGCGGCCTTCGACGCGATCTCCGAGGCGGGCCGGGACGCCATGGCGCAGCTGCGCCGCATGCTGGGGGTGCTGCGCGAGGGCGACGAGCCGGGCGGCGCCCCGCGCGCCCCGCAACCGGGCCTGGCCGATCTGCCCGGTCTCCTCGACCGGGTGCGGACCAGCGGCCTCGATGTCGTCTACGGAACGGCCGGGCCCGTACGGCCGCTGACGGACGCGACCGGGGCGACGGTCTTCCGTATCGTCCAGGAGGCGCTGACGAACACGGTGCGGCACGCGGCCGCCCGCACCGTCTCGGTTCACCTCACGTACACGGAGGCGGAGTTGGACATCCGGGTGACGGACGACGGGCGCGGTCCCCGGCCCGGTTCCGGGGGCGGCCACGGCCTCGTCGGGGTCCGGGAGCGGGCGGCGGCCCACGGCGGTACGGCGGTCACCGGGCCGGGCCCGGACGGCCGGGGCTTCGAGGTGCGGGTACGCATCCCCGTACCGTCCACGGCGGAGGCGACACAGGCGGCGGAGGTGGCGCGGTGACGATCCGGGTGGTGGTGGCCGACGACCAGGAGCTGGTGCGCGGCGGTTTCGCGATGATCCTGGACGCCCAGCCGGACATCGAGGTGGTCGCGGAGGCGGGCGACGGATCCGAGGCGGTCGAGGCCGTACGGCGGCACACGCCCGAGGTGGCGCTGCTCGACATCCGGATGCCGGGCATGGACGGCATCGAGGCCTGCCGCGAGATCAGCGCGATCAGCGAGATCAGCGCGGACGGCGCGGACGGCGGCTGCCGGACGGTGATGCTGACGACCTTCGACTCGGACGAGTACGTGTACGAGGCGCTGCACGCGGGAGCCAGCGGCTTCCTGCTGAAGGACGTACGCCGGGATGATCTGGTGCACGCCGTACGGGTGGTGGCGCGGGGCGACTCGCTGCTCGCGCCGTCCGTGGCCCGGCGTCTGGTGGAGCAGTACACCCGCCCCGCCGCCCGCACGCGGCGGCCCGATTCCCGCCTGGACGCGTTGACCGGGCGGGAGCGGGAGACGCTGCTGCTCCTCGCGCGGGGCCTGTCGAACGCCGAGATCGCGGCGGAGCTGGTCGTCAGCGACCACACGGTCAAGACGCATGTCGGCAATGTGCTCGCCAAGCTGGGGCTGCGGGACCGGATCCAGGCGGTGATCTGCGCGTATGAGACGGGCCTGGTCACAGCCGGGGATCCCCCGCCCGGGGGAGCGGCCCGGCCCGGATCCTCCCCCGCGTCGGCGAGGGACTGACCCGGCGGAACCCGCCTGTGCGGGCGATCCGCGAAGGGCCGCTGGTCAGCAGGATGGAGCCATCGAGAACAACGGCTCACACCCATGGAGTTGACCATGAAGCGCACCACCCGCACGCTGCTGGCCACCGTGCTCGTCGTGGGGGTCACAGCGGGCCCGGGGGTCCTTCCGGCCCTCGCGTCCGCCCCGCCCCACGCGGTCTCGGCGCGGCCCGCGGACCCCACGGTGCCCGCCCTTGAAGCGGCCATCGCGAACCTGCCGACATCGGACGCGACGGCCGCGCTGGTCAGGGTCGGTGGCACCGAGGGCGTCTGGCGGGGCAGTTCGGGCGTACATGACCTCAAGACCAACCGGCCCGCCGACCCGGGCGGCCGCTTCCGTGCCGGTTCGGTGACCAAGGTCTTCACGGCGGCCGTCGCCCTGCGATTGGCCGCCGAGGACAGACTCGACCTGGACCGCAGCGCCCGCTCCTACCTGCCGGAGCTGATCCCCGCGTCGTACAAGAGGGTCACCGTCCGGCAACTGCTCAACCACACCCATGGCATCCCGGCCCCCGACTTCCCCTGGGACACGGTCGAGGAGGTGTACGCGGACCGCTTCCGCGTCTATGACCCCGAGGACATGGTCCGCTCGGCGACCGCGAAGAAGCCCGAGTTCGCGCCGGGCACCAGCCAGCACTATCTGAACATCGGCTACACGATCGCCGGTCTGCTGATCGAGCGTGTCACGGGCGACTCGTACGAGCGTCAGGTGGCCCGCCGGGTCCTGAAGCCGCTCGGGCTGTGCGACACCTACTCCCCGGAGGCGGATCCGCGCATCGTCGGCCCGCACAACCACGGCTACCAGAGGATGAGGCTGGACGACGGCACGACCGGCCTGCGCGACGTCTCGGTGTGGGGGGCGACGGACGCCTGGGCGGCCGGGGACATCATCTCGACCACGGCGGACCTGGAGCGGTTCACGAAGGCCCTGTTCGAGGGCCGGGTGGTGCGCGGGCCGCTGCTGCGGGAGATGTTCACGCTGCCGAAGGTGAAGGACTTCAAGACCGGTGCCCCGGCCGCCTACGCCGTCGGCCTGTCGATGAAGAAACTGGGCGGCCGTGAAGTGTGGGGGAAGACCGGCGGCCGCTGGGGCTACAACACGGCCGTCGCCTCCACCCGCGACGGCTCCCGCACCCTGGTCTACAGCGTCAACTCCACCGACGCCAAGGGGCAGGACATGGACGAGGTGGCCAGGAACCTCATGGTGGCCGCCTACGGCGAGCCCGCGTCATGACGGCCGCGGTGGGGCTCTATCACCGTCACCCCGCCCCTGGCCGCCGACGGCAGCGCGGTCAGGGCCTCGGGTACGGCGTCCAGGCATATGAGGTCGGTGACCAGCAGATCCGGCCGTAGCGTCCCGGCGTCGACCATCTCCATCATCGGCCCGTACGCGTGGGCGGCCATGCCGTGGCTGCCCAGCAGCTGGAGTTCCAGGGCGATGACCCGGTCCATCGGGAGCATCGGCTTTCCGGCGGCGGGCGGCAGCAGGCCGATCTGGACGTGGCGGCCGTGGCGGCGGAGGCTGCTCACGGAGGCCGCGCAGGTACGGGGCGAGCCCAGCGCGTCCACCGAGACATGGGCGCCGCCGCCCGTCGCGTCCGCGACGGCCTCGGCCACCGAGCCCAGGGTGGAGGAGGCGTCCACGCAGACCGCCGCGCCGAGGCGGGAGGCCAGGGCGAGCGCCCGCGCGGAGATGTCGACCGCGACGACCCGCGCCCCGCAGGCCGCCGCGATCATGACGGCGGACAGTCCGACCCCGCCGCAGCCGTGCACCGCGACCCATTCGCCCGGGGCGACCCGGCCCTGGGTCACCACCGCGCGGAAGGCGGTCGCGAAGCGGCAGCCGAGCGAGGCGGCGGTGGTGAAGGGCAGTTCGCCGCGGAGGCCGACGAGGTTGATGTCGGCGTTCTCGACCGCGACGTACTCGGCGAACGACCCCCAGTGGGTGAAGCCCGGCTGCGTCTGCCGCTCGCACACCTGCTGGGCGCCGTCCGCGCACGCGGCGCAGCGCCCGCAGGCGCAGACGAAGGGCACGGTGACCCGCCGCCCGGGCCGCCAGTTCGTGACGTCGGGGCCGATCTCCTCGATCGTGCCCGCGAGTTCATGGCCGGGGACGTGCGGCAGCCGGATGTCCGCGTCGTGGCCCATCCAGCCGTGCCAGTCGCTGCGGCACAGCCCGGTGGCCTCGACGCGGATCACCACGCCGCTCCGGGAGGGGGCGGGATCGTCGACGGTCCGTACCTCCGGCCTGCGCCCGAAGTCGTCGAACACCACAGCACGCATGAACCCGCTCCCTCGTTAGCCACCGGTTCGGGTCGCCCGAACCTACACCACGGTGTGCTCAGCGCTTGTCGCGCTGTCCGTCCGCGAGTTGCCGGGTCGTGTTCCCGGCACCGGCCTGGCGCTGGGCGCGCTCGGCGAGGGTGGGGAAGAGACCGCCGAGGGCGCTGCCGAAGCGCAGCTCCAGCGGGGCCACGTTCACCTCGCCCCGGTTCCGCTCGATCGCGCGGACGGTGGCGGCCGCCACCCGGCGGGTGGTGGTCGTACGTACTCCGGGCGGGGTGCTGGCGCCGGAGTCGGCGAACATCCCGGCGTCGCCGACGAACCCGGGCTGCACCAGCGTGACCCCGACGCCCGTGCCGTGCAGGTCCTGCCGCAGCCCGAGCGCGAACCCGCGCAGCCCGAACTTGGCCGCGTTGTAGAGCGCGGCGCCGGGGGAGGCGGTACGGCCCGACAGCGAGCCGATCATCACCAGCTGCCCGGATCCGGCGGCCACCATCCGCGGCGCCATCAGCCGGGACAGCAGCAGCGGGGCGCGGAGGTTGACGTCGAGGGCGCGGTCCAGGTGCTCGGTGTCGTAGCCGAGGACCTCACCGCTGGAGGGCAGCGCCGCGTTGGCTATGAGGATGCGGGTGTCCGCCGCCTCCGCCTCCTCGACCAGCCGCTCCAGATCGGACCGGTCGGCCAGGTCGGCGACGATCGGACGGGCGCCGAGCCGCTCGGCCAGCGGCCGCAGCACCTCCTCGCGGCGCCCCGTGAGCAGCAGCTTGGCGCCCTTGGCGGCGAGGGCCCGGGCGAGGGTCTGCCCGATGCCCCCGGTCGCTCCGGTGAGCAGGACGGTGGTGCCGCTGATCCGCATGCGTTCTCCTCCGGGGACGGTGGTGTGCGGGGCGGACAGTGCTACACGCCGCCGCCCCACGCCGAACCGTACCCGCCGGTAGACCCTTACGCGCCCCCGGGATCCATGCCGCTGGCCCGGGCTATCGCCTCGACCTCGCGCCGGTCGCGCTCCTGCTGGTTGCCCAGCTCGACCACCAACTGCAGCCCGTGCGGCCCCAGCAGACTGGTCAGCTTGGCCAGCTCCCGCCCGAGCGCGGGGGTGAACAGATCCCGGTCGAGCGCGGTGAACGGTACGTCGATACCGGGGGCGCCCGAGGACCGGCCCACGATGGCGTCGTTGATGCCGTGCAGGATGCGCAGCAGCAGATCGTACGACGCGGGGTCGAGGCGCGACTGAAGCTCGGCCAGGTGGAGCGCGAAGTCCTTCGCGCGCTCCAGGAAGTGCTCTTCGTCCATCCCACCATCGTGGCGAAAACCGTGGCGCAGCGCCCCGGGAACCGGGGATTCTGCGGCGAAGGCTAATGACCACGGGTGATTGTGCTGCCGAGCCCGTACACTCGGCGCGCGTTGTCCGCGCCGAGGAGCGCCGCCACCCGCCCCGCGTCGCCGCCCGACCACGCGCCCTCGCGCACCCACTGCTCCAGCAGCCCGCCCAGCGCCTCCCGGAACAGCCGCGCGCCCACCACGTACAGCTCGGGCAGCCCGTAGGCGTCGGTGGAGAAGAGCACCTTGCCGAACGGGGCCAGCTCCAGCATCTCGGCGAGCACCGCCCCGGCCCGCGCCCCGGTGTGGGTCAGGGACAGGCCGACGTCGGCGTAGACATGCGGGAAGACGGCGGCGAGGTAGGCCGCGCCTCGGTGGTACGGATAGCCGTGCAGCAGGATCAGCGAGCAGCCGGTGGGGCGGACCGCGCGGATGAAGTCGGTGAGCGCGAGCGGATCGCAGCGGTCCAGCCGCAGATCCGGATCGCCGAAGCCGGTGTGCAGCTGGAGCGGCAGCCCGGTGCGGGCCGCGGACCACAGCAGATGGCGCAGCAGCACCGGGTCGGTCACCCGGGCGGCGGGCGGGCCGCCCTCGGTGCGGTGGGCGAGCCAGCGCTCGGTCGCGGTGTGCACGGCGGCGGGGGCCGGTGGGTCGGGGTCGAAGTGGAGTCCGTAGCGGTAGGCGGCCACCGACTTGAAGCCCGCGGCGGTCCGGGCGGCCTCCCGGATCCCGTCGGCGAGCCCGGCCAGGAAGTCGTCGGCGCTGCGCGAGGTGTCGGCGGTGCGCTCCGCGAGGTGCTCCAGCCGGACGATCTCGTGGGCGGTGCCCCCGGCCGCGGCGGCCAGCTCGTCCGGGGTGGTGAGATCGCCGGGGAGGCCGGTGTCGACGAGGAATTCGGTGATCCCGGCGGCGGTCAGCAGCCGCCGGTTGACCTCCCGCGTCCCCAGCTCCCGCCGCCGGGCGAGATAGCGGGCGGGCGGGCAGTGGGGGTCCAGGCCGAGCAGCGGCGGGCACCAGCGGCGCAGCGCGAAGCCCAGCTGGCTGTCGAAGAAGGTGGTGCCGAGCGCGGCGGGCGCGTCGGACTCGGTCAGGAACGCCTCGAACGCGGCGGGGTCCAGTTCGCGGCGGGCCACTCCATGACAGTGGTGGTCCACCAGCGGCGGCAGAGACGGCCCGGTGGGCGCCGTCCCCTCGGCGGAGTGCATCGTTCAGTACCGTCCCCGGGTCGCGGCCGCGATGTCCTGCGGGGTGGCCTTCTCGAACAGCGCCGCCTCGGCGCGGCGTACGGCGGCGATGGACTCGAAGAGCGGATCGCCCAGCGCCTCGCGCAGCACCGCCGAGTCCTCGAAGTGTTCCAGCGAGTCGAGCAGCGAGGTGGGCAGCCGCCGCTCCCGGCCCGTGTGCGCCGGGTCGCCGGAGACCGGTGGCGGCAGGGTGAGCCCGGCGTCGAGCCCGGCGAGCCCGGCGGCGATGACCGCGCCCGTCACCAGATAAGGGTTGGCGGCCGGGTCGAAGCACTTGACCTCGGCGTTGGCCGCGCCCGGGTCGTCCGGGGCGCCGGTGATGAAGCGCACCGCGGCCTCGCGGTTCTCCAGCCCCCAGCACTGGTACGCCCCGGCCCAGCGGGAGGGTTCGAGCCGCAGATAGCTCGCGGGGGAGGGGGCGCCGATGGCGAGCAGGGCGGGCAGGGCGCGCAGCACTCCGGCGAGGAACGCCTCGCTGGTCGCGGTCATGCCGTGCGGTCCGTCCCCGTCCCGGCACAGATTGCGGTGGCCCTGCCACAGACTCAGGTGCAGATGGCCGCCGTTGCCGACCGTGCCCGCCTCGGCCACCGGGCCGAACAGCGGGGTCAGCCCGTGCCGCGACGACACCCCGCGGATCGTCTCGCGGACGAGGACGGCCAGATCGGCGGCGCCCACCGGGTCCGCGGGCGCCACGGACACCTCGAACTGCCCGGCCGCGTACTCCGGGTGCAGCTGCAGCACCTCCACGCCCTGGGTGTGCAGCGTGTCGAGCAGGTCGGCGAGGTAGCCGGAGAGGTCGACCAGGCGCGCCATGCCGTAGGCCGGGCCCGCCCCGGCGTAGGCCGCCGCGCCGTCCGAGCCGGGCGTGTCGCGTGCGGTGACGACCCACTCGGTCTCGAACCCCATGCGCACCGCGAGCCCCCGCCCGTGCGCCCGCTCGGTCATCCGGCGGGCGAACAGCCGCTGGCAGGCGGGGTGTTCCAGGCCGGACTGGGCGTATCGGTCCACCGGGGCCCACGCCCAGCCGGGCTGGGCGGCCAGCGGGGTGAGCCGCCCGAGATCGGGGAAGAGCCGCAGATCGCCGTCGGGCCCGCCGATATGAGGGCTCGTCGTCATGGAGTCGTCCACGAGATACACGTCGAAGACCGGGGACATGCCGACGCCCCGCCGGGCGCTCTGGGCGAGCCGCCCGGTGGGCACGGACTTGACCCGGGTGATTCCCGCGTTGTCCACCCAGGTCAGCGCGATGCCATGGATGCCCTGCGCGGTGAGCCGGTCGGCTTCCTGCCGCGCTTGTGCCTGTGCCTGTTCGCGATCGCCCGTCCCCATGGGCTACCTCCTCCGCCGCGGCCTGTACGCCGAGACTATTGCCTGCGGAGGGCATTATGGTGACGGATTGTCCCGAACGCATACGGGGCGTGACGGTGGGATATGCCTTCCCCATAACCGTCGCGAATGTCCCGGGCCGTCTCAGCGCCCCAGGTGCTCGGTGATGTCGTGCAGGACGACACGCGCGGCGGTCGGCCCGGCGTTGAGGTACCAGGGGTCGTCGTCCACGGTGACGGCGTGTCCGGCGCGCACGGCGTCGAGCTTCTTCCACAGCGGATTGGCGAGATAGGCGCCCGCGTCCGTCTTCCCGGGGCGGCCCTGGATGGAGTAGAAGATCCAGTCGCCGTCCATCTCGGGGATCCGCTCACCGCTCAGATCCTGGGAGATGTCGTCGAAGCGCTGCGACTTCGGGCGGCCGAGGCCCATGTCGTCGGCGATGGTGCCGGTGAAGGACTTCGCGCCGAACATCCGGACCCGGTCCGGGTTGAACCGCACCATGGACAGCTCCGTGTCCTCACCCCCCAGCTTCCCGCCCTGCCGCGCGGCGTCCTTCTCGAAGCGGCTGACGATCGAGACCGCCCGGTCGCGCTGGCCGACCGCGTCCGCGACGGTCAGCAGGTCCTTCTTCCAGTTGACCCCGCGGCCCTTGGTGACGACGGTCGGCGCGATGGCCGACAGGGTCGGGTAGAGGTCGCCCTGGGTGCTGTTGACCAGGATCAGATCGGGCCCCGCGGCCGCGAGCTTCTCCATGGCGGGGGAGTCGCGGGTGCCGATGTCCGTCATCGCCGCGAGCGCCTTCGCCTTGCCGGGGAAGGCGTCGCGCAGATAGTCCGGGACCAGACCGGCGTTGTCGGCGCGGGTGGTGGCGGCGGGCACGAGGCCGAGGGCGAGCAGATCGTCGAGCTGTCCGGTGCTGATCACCGCGATGCGCTTCGGCTTCGCCTTGACCGGTGTGCTGCCGCGTTCATGGACGACGGTACGGGGGAAGGCGCCGTCCGCCTGCCGGGCGCCCGGCTTCCGCGTGGACGCCGACGACGAGTCCGCGGACTGAGCGGGGCCGCAGCCGGTGAGGACGGTCGCCGCCAGGGCGGCGGCGAGCAGGGGAAACAGACGGTGGTTGCGCACGAACGACTCCAGAGGCTTAGGTGAGCCTTACCTTAGCCTGGGCGTGTGGTCAGGGTTCTCTCGCGGGGCGAGTGTTCTCCTGGAGGACGTCGGTCAGGCAGGCGAGGTACATCTCGATGGCCTGGGCGGGCTCCCGCACCCGCTTCCCCGACAGCTTCGCGATCTTCTCCAGCCGGTACAGCAGCGTGTTCCGGTGGATGTGCAGCCCCTCCGCGGCCCGCACCAGATGGAAGCCGCCCTCCGCCCAGCCGATCAGCGTCTCGCGCAGCGTCGGCCAGTCCGGCTGGCCACGCAGATCCCCCAGCACCGCATCGGCGAACCGCGCCCGCCCCTGGCCAGGAACCGACCCCAGCAGATGCGGTATCCGCAGGTCGCAGGCGGTGAAGACCCGGTCGCCCGGGGAGACGGCCGGTCCGGTGCGCAGCGCGGTGGCCGCGTCCCGGTAGGAGTGGTGCATCCCGGTGGTGCCCGTGCCGGGCTCGCCGACGGCCATCCGCCCGTCCAGACCGTGGCGTTCACGCAGCAGCGACAGCAGCTGGCCGCAGGCGTCGGCGAGCCGTCCCGGGGTCGTGCGCTCACCGTGCGCGGCGGCCAGCACCACGTACCGCCCCGCCGCCTGCTCGCCCGCCACGTCCTGCCGGTCCCGGAACACCTCCCGTACGGTCCGCAGCACCGTGATCCGGGACACCGCCGCGCCCGCGCCCGCCGTACGCACCTCCAGCAGCAGCGCGGCCCGGGGCGCCCCGGGGGCCAGGCCCAGTTCCACCGCGCGGGCGTCCACCGCACCGGCGTCGACCACCTCGGGGTCGTAGAGCGCGACATCCCGTACGAAGTCGTCGACCGCCCGCTCATGGAGCATGCGTGAGCGCAGCAGCGCGTGCTCCTCCAGCAGGATCTCGGCCTGCCGCCGCACCACCAGCCCGAAGCGGTCCACCTCCGCCGGTTTCCCGGTGAGACAGACCGTGCCGATGACCTCCTCGCCGACGGTGATCGGCAGGCTCATCCCGTGCCGCACCCCGCGCATCCGGCTCGCCTGCCCGGCGGTGTGGATGGCGGGCCGCCCGGTGCGCACCACCTCCAGCGACGCCTCGTGGACGGTGCCGACGCGCGAGAGGTCGCCGCAGCCGATGACGACCGCCCCGGGATCGGTGATCAGCACATTGAAGCCGGTGATCCGGCCGATGTCATGGGCGATCTCCTGAGCCAGCTGCGGCGTCAGGACGGGGTGGCCGCTCAGAGGGTCCATGGGCGGATCGTACAAGCGACCCCGCCGCACCGGGGACCGGTTCGTGCGGCTCTTACGATGACCCCGTGGCCCGTGCTGCCTACCGTCTTCCGACATCAGCACCGGGCGTCCCGCGACCGCCCGGCCATCCGTCCTCCTCCTCCCCAGGAGCCCCACCTCCGGAGACGGCCTATGAGCACCGCGTCACTCGAGAAATCCCGTCCCACCCGCACCCACTGGCTCATCACGCTCTACGCGGGCGGCGGCGAGTTCTGCGACGGCTACATCCTCAGCATCATCGGCGTCGCACTCCCGCTCCTCACCGCCGACTACCACCTCGACTCCTTCGACGCCGGGGTCATCGGCTCGGCCTCGCTGGTCGGCATGTTCGCCGGTGGCCTGATCTTCGGCTATGTCACCGACCGGGTCGGGCGGCAGAAGGTCTATCTCTTCGACATCGCCGCGTTCATCGTGCTGTCGGCGGCACAGTTCTTCGTCGCCGACCCATGGCAGCTCACCGTGCTGCGCTTCCTCATGGGCATCGCCATCGGCGCGGACTTCGCCATCGCGGGCACCATCGCCTCCGAGTTCGCACCCCGCAACTCCCGGGGCCCGCTGCTGGTCATCATGGTCACCATGTGGTCGGTCGGCGCCGCCGTCGCGTACGTCGTCGGCTGGGCGATGCTGTCCTCCGGCCACGACGACTGGCGCTGGATGCTCGCGAGCAGCGCCCTCCCGGCCGCGCTCATCCTGCTGCTGCGGTTCGGCACCCCCGAGTCGCCGCGCTGGCTGCTCAGCAAGGGGCGTACCGACGAGGCGCAGGCCGTGCTCACACAGATGCTGGGCCCGGGCGCGAGCGTGGCCGACCTGGAGGCGGACACCGCCTCGCGCACCCGCTACGGCGACATCTTCCGCGGCGCCTATCTGCGCAGGACCGTCTTCGTCAGCGTGTTCTGGGCCTGTCAGCTGCTGCCCATCTACGCCATCACCACCTACGAACCCACCATCCTGGCCTCCTTCGGACTGGCCGACGGCAACGACTCCTACCTCGGCGCGGTCGTGGTGCAGATCTTCTTCGTCCTCGGCTCGCTGTCGGGAATCCTGGTGGTCAACAAGGGGCGGCGCACCCTGCTGCTGTGGAGCTTCGGCCTCTCCGCCATCCCGCTGCTCTGCCTCGCCGCCCTCGCCCACCCGGCACCGGCCGTCGTGGTCGTCCTCTTCGCGGCCTTCGGCGTGGCGTGCTTCTCCAGCCAGTGCCTGCAGGCCATTTACCCCTCCGAACTGTTCCCGACCGGGGTGCGCGCCACCGCCAACGGCTTCGCCACCGGCATCAGCCGGGTCGGCGCCGCCATCGGCACCTGGGGAGCGCCCGTCGTCCTCGCGCACAGCACCCGGCTGGCGATGCTCCTCGGCGCGGTCATCTGCGCCATCGGCTGGGCCGCCTCGTACGTCCTCGCGCCGGAGACCAGCGGGCTGACCCTCGCCGACGCCAGCTCGGCGGAGCGCGACGGCGACCCGCGCGGCCGCTCCCGCCTGCGCCGCGATGCCGCCCCGACCACCGACGCCGCCCCGACTACCGATGCCTCCCCGACCACGTCGCGGTCCGCGGTGAAGGAGACCTCATGACCTCCCCCGGCACCCCGCCCTCCTCGGTCACGGTCGTCGGCGGCGGAGTCGTCGGCCTGGTGTGCGCCCACTACCTCAGCGCCGCCGGGCTGCGGGTCACCGTCCTGGAACGCGACCGGCTGGGCAGCGGCGCCTCCCGTGGCAACGCCGGGGAGGTCTGCCCCGACTTGGTGGAACCGCTCGCCGCCCCCGGCGTCATCGGCGCCGCGCTGCGCGGACTGCACCGCCCGGACAGCGCCCTGGCGGTCCATCCGTCGACCAGCGCCGCACTGCTGCGCTTCCTCGTCCGCTTCGGGCTGCGGGCCACCGCACGCCACTACGACCGTGGGGCGAGCGCCCTCGGCGCCCTCGCGCAGGGCACCTTCGGGCTCTTCGAGGAGCTGGAGGCGCTCGGCGTGGACGGGGACGCGCACAAGGACGGGTTCCTGTTCGCCTTCCCGTCCCGCGAGTACGCCGCCAAGGCGCTCACCGCCTTCCGTGGTCTCGGCGCGCCGATCGCCACCGGCGGGCTGCTCACCGGGGCCGCCCTCGCGGACACCGAACCCGCGCTCACCGAGGGGGCCCGGGCGGGGTTCGTGGTGGACGACCAGTGGTCGCTGGACCCCGGGCTCTTCGTGGACCGGCTGGCCGAGCGGCTGCGCCGCCAGGGCGTCGAACTCGTCGAGGGCGCCCGGGTGTCGGCCGTGACGGACCGGGCCGGGCGCACCGAGGTGCGGACCTCGGCGGGGACGTACCGCAGCGACGCGGTGGTCGTCGCCGCGGGCATCTGGTCCCGCGAACTGGTACGTGGCCTCGGCGTGGACATCGATCTGGTGGCGGGCAAGGGCTACAGCTTCTCGGTGGCGGCCGAGCCCCCGCCCGCCCGGCTCGTCCACCTCGGCGCGGCCAAGGTGGTGCTCACGCCGATGGGCAAGCGGGTCCGGGTCGCCGGGACGATGGAGTTCGAGCGCGACCCGGACCGGTTCCGGCGGCGGCGCGTCGAGGCCATCGTGGCGGCCGCGCGCCCGTATCTGCGCCACGCCGACTGGGACGACCTCCAGGAGGAGTGGGTGGGTCCGCGCCCGATGACCCCCGACGGGCTGCCGCTGATCGGCCGGGTGCCCGGCCACTCCCGGGTGCTGCTGGCCACCGGCCACAACATGCTCGGGCTGATGCTCGCCCCCGCCACCGGACGGCTGGTGGCCGGGCTGCTGACGGGGGATGCGGATCCGGCCCTTTCCTCCGCGTTTGCCCCGGTACGGTGCGCTCGGCGCTATCCTTGGCGTGTGCATGGCAATTCGCCTGTCAAGAGGAGAGTCCAGTGATGAGACGCAGGACCGTACTCGCGAGCGCGTTAGGCATCGGCGGCGGCCTTCTGCTGCCGGGGACCGGGGCGGCCCACGCGGCCCGGGCGGACTGGTCGCGGGCAGTGGTGGACTCCACCATCGCCCGCAAGCCGGACCCGAAGACGCTCGGCGGCTGGGGCTATACCCAAGGGCTGTTCCTGCTGGGGGCGTACCGCGTCTACCAGCGGGTGGGCGAGCCCTCGTACCTGGCGTACATCAAGCGCTGGGTGGACAACCACGTGGACGCCGACGGCCATATGAGCCGCACCTTCGACAACCTCGACGCCATGCAGTCCGGAAACCTGCTGCTGATACTCCACCGGGAGACCGGCGACACGCGCTACCGGACCGCCGCCGACCAGATCCGCGGCCGCTTCGCCGACTACCCGCGCACCACGGACGGCGGCATGTGGCACGCCACCGGCAAGACCAACGAGCTGTGGGCCGACGGTGTGTTCATGGCCCAGCCGTTCCTGCTGCGGTACGGCCTCGCGTACGGCGACAAGGCGTACGCGTATGACGAGGTCACCCGGAACCTCTCGGTGTACTTCCGCCACCTCAAGGCGTCGAACGGGCTGCTCTACCACGCCTATGACGCGGACGGCGACGCCCCCTGGAACCCGGACGACACCACCGGCACCTCCGCCCACTTCTGGGCCCGCGCCATCGGCTGGACCGCGATGACGCACATCGAGGTGCTGGAGATGCTGCCCGCCCGCCATCCGCGCCGCGCCGAACTCATCGCCAACGTACGGCACTTGGCCAAGGGGTTCGTGCGCTACCAGGACCGGGCGACCGGCCGCTGGTTCCAGGTCGTCGACCGGGCGGACGAGCCGGGCAACTGGCTGGAGACCTCGGCCTCCAGCATGTACACCCTGATGCTGCACGCCGCCTGGGAACACGGCTGGCTCCACGGTGGCGGCTACGCGGCGGCCGCGCGCCGGGGCTACCGGGGCGTCCTGGACAAGGTGACGGTCGACGCGGACGGGCTGACCAGCATCGCCGACATCAGCGAGGGCACCAACGTCGGTGATCTGGCGTACTACTTCGGGCGCAAGCGCAACACGAACGACCTGCATGGGCTGGGCGCCTTCCTGCTGATGAACGAGCGGCTCGCGCGCTGACGCGCGGATGCGGCCGCGCTCGGCGGAGCGCGGCCGCACCCACCTCCGGCTCGCGGCGCTACTTCAGTTCGACCTGGAACACCTTGTCCGCGCCGTCCGCCTCGCCGCCGTTGTTGTCGGCGTTCGTCGTGGACAGCCACAGCGTGTTCTTGCCGGGCACCGTCTCGACGGTGCGCAGCCGCCCGTACGAGCTGGTGTAGTACGCCTTCGGGGTGCCCGCGCTCGTCCCGTCGACCGGGATCTGCCACAGCCGCTCGCCCCGGAGCGCCGCCATGTAGAGCGCGCCGTCGGCGTAGGTGACCCCGCTGGGCGAGGCCTCGCCGACCGACCACTGGCGCTTGGGGCTGGTCATCCCGGAGGTGGAGCAGCTGCCCTCACAGGTGGGCCAGCCGTAGTTCTTGCCCGCCTCGATGAGGTTGAGTTCGTCGTACGTGCTGTTGCCCAGCTCCGCTTCCCACAGGCGGCCCTGCGCGTCCCAGGTGAGACCCTGCGGGTTGCGGTGGCCGAGGGAGTAGACGAGGGTGCCGAACGGGTTGCCGGGGGCGGCCTTGCCGTCGGTGGTCATCCGCAGGATCTTGCCGTTGAGCGAGTTCTTGTTCTGCGCGTTGCTGGATGTCTGCGCGTCCCCGGTGGTGGCGTACAGATAGCCGTCCGGGCCGAACTTGAGGCGTCCGCCATTGTGGTACTTGTTCTTGGCGATGCCGGTGACGATCGCCTTGTAGCCGCTCAGCGAGGAACCGTCGTAGGTCATGCGGGCGATCCGGTTGCCGTCCGACGCCGTGTGCATGATGTAGACGTAGTGATCGGTGTTCCAGTTCGGCGAGACCGCGAGGCCCATCAGCCCGCCCTCGCCACTGGTGGTCACCACATTGGGCACCGTGCCCACCGACGTCTTGGTGCCCGACTGGGTGAGCTTGAAGAGTTTGAACGAGTCCCGCTCGCTGATCAGCGCCGAGCCGTCCGGCAGCCAGCTCAGCCCCCAGGGGATCGACCAGCCGGACGAGACGGTCTTGATGGACGAAGGGGCCGAAGTGGCGGAATCGGCCCCGGCCGGTGCGGCGTTGCCCGCGCCCGCCTGGGCGAGCAGCAGCCCGGCGGTGAGCGCGGTGGTGGCGGCCGCGGCCGCCAGGGTGTTCCGAGGGCTCTTCATCGCGTGTCCTCCTACTGGAGCTTGTACGCCTTGAAGTTGCGGGTGAGCAGGTACGTGGTCTGGAGGTTGCCGCTGTTCAGGCTCCGGTAGATGCCCCACTTGGGCCGCAGATAGTTCTTGCCGCGCCACAGGTCCAGGCCGGTGCGCTTGTGCGCGGCGACCTTCTTTCCGTCGGCGGTGGTCACGGACCAGTCGGCGTACGCGCCCGAGTCGGCCGCCTTGACCTCGACCGACACATCGCTCCAGGCGCCCTGGAGCGGCGACATGTTCGCGGCCCCGGCCTCGGTCAGGTTCTCGGCGTCGTCCGAGGTCCGGATCTCGACCTTCGGGCCGTCGTCGTGCTGGTGCAGCGACATGGTGAACAGCGGGGCGGCCACGTCCCCGACCTTGATCTGCATGATGTGGGTGAAGCTCGTCGTCGCGTCCAGCGTGTCCGGTACGTACATCTGGTACTGGATGCGCCAGGTCTCGTTCTTGAGGATCTTGACGGCGGAGCCGTCCTGCTTCATGCCCCGGACCTCGTTGCGCTGGCGGTCGGTGCTGGTGTCGACGTCCTTGGGGTAGTGCATGTCCGTCCGGAAACCGCCCTGGGAGGGGTAGATGTGGGTGGTTCCGGGGTGGGAGTCGGCGCGGTCGTCCTCGGCGCCTTCGAAGGCGCTGGCGACACTGGCTCCGGCCGCCGGGTTCCACTTGAGGCTCCAGGCCGCGGCCGGTGCCTGCGGGGAGCGCTCGGTGCCGTAGGCGACCGCGGCCGGAGCGATCAGCGCGGCGGTGGCCGCGAGGGTGAGGGCGGTGCGCGGTAAGAGCGGTGGGCGCTCCATCAAGGATTCTCCTGTCTGATCCTTGTTCACATCGGGGGACTGTGAAGGTAGGAGGTGTGCCCTCATGAGTCAAGGAATGGTGTGGACCAGGAAGGGGGTCGCTCCGGGTTCTCACTGTCTGAACCCCGCGACTACCTGCATATTCCGCTTGTTTAGCTGAATCGTGCACCCCATGCATCTCACGAGAGATCGGAGGATTTTGACTGCACGCTTATTGACCGGGCACCGACAGACCGTGACGCTGCATCAGGAACGTCACCGCCACGCGCCCGAGAAGGAGCTGCCACATGGCCCGATGGACGCGTCTGCGCCTCGCCGCCGCCACCGCGGCCGGGGCGTGCGCGCTCGCCACGCTGCCCGCCGCCGCCACCGCGGCCCCCGCCGCTCCCCGGACGTACGACGTACGCGACTACGGGGCCACCGGCGACGGCACGACCCTGGACGACGACGCCATCGACCGGGCCATCGACGCGGCCGCCGCCGGACCCGGCCGAGGCACCGTGCTGTTCCCGCCCGGCACGTACAAGTCCCGCACCCTCCACCTCAAGAGCGACATCACCCTGCACCTCGCCAAGGGCGCGACCCTGCTCGCCGCCGCCGGGGGCATGGACGAGGCCGAGCCCAATCCCTGGGACGCGTACCAGGACTTCGGCCACAGCCACTTCCACAACGCGCTGCTGACGGGCGAGAACATCCACCACCTCGCCATCACCGGCTCCGGCACCCTCGACGGCGAGGGCCTGGGCACCAGCAACACCCTGGAGCCGGGCGTCGGCGACAAGATCCTCTCCCTCAAGCGCTGCTCCGACCTGGACATCAAGGACGTCACCTTCACCCGGGGCGGCCACTTCGCGCTGCTGCTCAACGGCTGCGACGGCGTACGGATGACCCGCACCAAGGTGCTCACCAGCACCGACCGGGACGCCGTCAACCTCATCAACAGCCGCCATGTCGACATCGGCCACTCCCGCATCGAGGGGCGGGACGACGGTGTGGTCCTCAAGAGCGACTACGCGCTCGGCCGGACGTACACCAGCCATGACATCCGGGTCCATGACTCCGATGTGCTCTCCACCGAGAACAACGCCCTCCAGTTCGGCTCGGAGACCTGCGGCGACTTCCGCGACATCCGCTTCGACCGGCTCCGGATCGGCGGCGGGGGCAAGGCGGCCATCGGCATCGTCTCCATGGACGGCGCCGACATCCATGATGTCCGCTACTCGGACATCACCATGACCAAGGGCGCCACGCCCGTCTTCATCAAGATCGGCGACCGTAAGCGCTGCCCCGGCGCCCCGCCCGCCGGACGCATCCACGACATCGCCTTCGACAACGTCACCGGCACCGCCCTGACCCACCCGGTGACCGGCGTCGACTACACCAGCACCATCACCGGAGCGCCCGGCGCGGACGTCGAGGACATCACCTTCAACCGGGTGCGGCTGACCGTGCCCGGCGGCCACCCCGCCTCCGACGCGGAGCTGGTCCCCGGCGAATTCCTCACCGACTACGTCCCCAAGACCTATGGAGTGCGCCCCTCCTACGGCTGGTGGATCCGGCACGCCAAGGACATCACCTTCACCGACAGCGCCGTCCGGACCGACACCAACGACGACCGGCCCGCGTTCATCGCGGACGACGGGGCGGCCGTCACCCTGGACCGGGTCACCGCCCAGCGCGGCACCGCCAGCCCGTACGACGTGGGCTTCAGCGCGGTCACCGGGCCCGTCGTCCGGAACAGCACCACCACCGACGGCGAGGCGCTGCGGATCAGAACCACCCCCTGACTCCTCGCGACCGACCGACCCGACCCATCCATCGGAAACCGGAAGGCAGGTCACACCATGAACGAGACCGTGCGGCAGACCCCCACCACGGCGGACCGGACCCCGCCCGCACCGGAAGCCACCGCCTGGCAGACCCCCGACTACGTGGTCGTCGAGACCGCGCTGGAGGTCACCGCCTACTCGCTGAACGCCCGCTGACGGAGCAGCCGAGCGTGTGCCCCGGACATCCCGGGGCACACGCCCAACCGGAGCCGACGGGATGGTGATCGAGTGATGACCCCGAGCCTTGAAGAGCGGCTGCGCGCCGTCGCCCAGGAGCGCTACCACGACCGGCACCCCTTCAACCTCCGTATGCACGCGGGCGACCTCACCCCCGCCGAACTGCGCCGCTGGATCCTCAACCGCTTCCACTACCAGCGCCACATCCCCGTCAAGGACGCGCTCATCACCGCCAAGCTGGACACCCCACGGCTGCGCCGGATGTGGTTGCGCCGCATCCAGGACCACGACGGCGCGGCCGACGGCGAGGGCGGTATCGAGCGGTGGTTACGGCTCGGCGAGGCCGCGGGCATCGACCGGGAACGGCTGCAGACCGGCGCCGACGTGCTGCCCGGCGTACGGCTCGCGGTCGACGGCTACGTCAACTTCTGCCGCCTGGGCACCCCGCTGGAGGCCGTCGCCGCCTCGCTGACCGAACTGTCCGCGCCCGGCATCATGCGCACCCGCATCGAGGCGTTCGAACGCCACTACCCGTGGATCGAGCGCGACGGGCTCCGCTACTTCCGGGACCGGGTGAGCCAGGGCAGCCGGGACAGCGCCGAAGCCCTCGATCTCGTACTGACCTGGGCCCGCACCCCCGAGGACGAGGAGCGGGCCGTCGCGGCGCTGACCTTCAAATGCGAGGTGCTGTGGTCCCTGCTGGACGCCGTGGACCACGCCGACACCAAAGACGCGGGCGCATGAGTGCCCCGGCCGTCTGGCGGCCCGCCCTCGCCCCTGCCGTGCGTCTGCGCCACGACCGGGTGCGGGAAGTGGACCTGCTGGTGCTGCCCGAGCGCGTCGTGGTCCTGCGCGGCACCGCCGGAACCGTACTGCGGCTGTGCGACGGCGCCCACGACCTCGACGCCATCGTGGCCGAACTCGCCGAGCGCTTCCCCGGCGCCCCCGTGGACACCGAAGTCCCCGCGTTCCTGGACCGGATGCACGAGGAGGGCTGGCTACGGTGACCACGACGCCGCCGGGTACGGCAGCCCCCGGGCCCCGCCCCTGGGCGCTGCTCGCCGAGCTGACCCACGGCTGCCCGCTGCACTGCCCCTACTGCTCCAACCCGCTCCAACTCGTGCGCCCCTCCCGCGAACTGAGCTGCGAGGAGTGGGGCCGGGTGCTGCGCCAGGCGGCGGATCTCGGCGTCGTCCACACCCATCTGTCCGGCGGCGAGCCGCTGTTGCGCCGGGACCTGGAGCCGATCGTCGACGCCGCCGTGTCCGCCGGGCTCTACACCCAGCTCGTCACCAGCGGCGTCGGGCTGGACGAGGCCCGGCTGACGGCACTGACCGGGGCCGGGCTGCACAGCGTCCAGCTCTCCGTCCAGCACGCCGACCCCGCCGCCTCCGACCGGATCGCCGGATACCGCTCGTTCGCCGCCAAGGAGCGGGCCGCCGCCCTGGTACGGGAGGCGGGGCTGCCGCTGGGCGTCAACGTCGTCCTGCACCGCGACAACCTCGACGCGCTCGACGGCATCATCGAACTGGCCGTGTCCTGGGGCGCCGACCGCGTCGAACTCGCCAACACCCAGTTCTACGGCTGGGCCCTGCGCAACCGCGCCGCCCTGCTGCCCACCCGCGACCAGCTCGCCCGGGCCCGGGAGGGCGTCGCGCGCTGGCGCGAGAAGCTCGGGCGCCGCACCGAGCTGGTGTGGGTCCTCCCGGACTACTTCGAGGGCGTCGCCAAGCCCTGCATGGGCGGCTGGGGCGCGGTCTCGCTCACCGTCGCGCCCGACGGCACCGTCCTGCCCTGCCCCGCCGCGGCCGCCCTGCCCGGCCTCGACCCGCCGAACGTCCGCGATCACGGGCTGGAGTGGATCTGGGACCACTCCACCGCCTTCAACCGCTACCGGGGCGAGGAGTGGATGGCCGAACCCTGTCGTAGCTGCGCCCACCGCGCCGAGGACTTCGGCGGCTGCCGCTGCCAGGCGTACGCGCTCACCGGGGACGCCGCCCGCACCGACCCGGCCTGCTCCCTCTCACCCGATCATGGCCTGATCCGTACGCTCACCGGCCCCGCCGCGGCCGCCGAACCCCCGCCCACGGGCTATACGTACCGCGGGTACGGGAGGGGGTGAGACCGCCCGGGTTTGGCGCAACCGTCCCCGCTTCCGTAAAGTTCGGCCGTTAACCAGGGAGAACAGAACCAGAAAGCGGCAGCGGCGATGACGGTGACTGACGACGGCCCGGCGCAGCAGACGGAGGCCGGGCAGCCGGGGTCCGAGGAGCACCCCGGGGCCCAGGCGCCCCATACCGACGAGCCCGGTATCGACCCCGAGCGCCTGGCGACCTGCCTGAGCGTCCTGGAGGAGCTGGACCGGCTGCCGGTCGACCACCCCGACGCCATCACGGTGCGCCGGGCCACCGCCGGTATCTACCGCACCGTGAAGCAGCGCAGGCGCTCGGAGCGCCGGGCCGCCAAGACCGCCAACGACAAGGCGGTGACCGAGGCGACCGCCACCGGCGCCGCCGACCGCATCGATGACGAGACGCTGGGCCGCGCCCTCGCCAGCTCGGTCACCACCGAGATCGCGGGCATCCTGGACCGCCCCCGCTCCTGCTACGTGTGCAAGACGCGGTACGTCGAGGTCGACGCGTTCTACCACCAGCTCTGCCGTGGCTGCGCCGCCGACAACCGGGCCCGCCGCGACGCCCGCGCCGACCTCACCGGCCGCCGGGCGCTGCTCACCGGCGGCCGCGCCAAGATCGGCATGTACATCGCGCTGCGGCTGCTGCGCGACGGCGCCCACACCACCGTCACCACCCGCTTCCCGAACGACGCCATCCGCCGCTTCACGGCGATGCCGGACAGCGCCGAGTGGCTGCACCGGCTGAAGATCGTCGGCATCGATCTGCGCGACCCCGCCCAGGTCATCGCGCTGACCGACGAGGTGAGCGCCGCCGGGCCGCTGGACATCCTGATCAACAACGCCGCGCAGACCGTGCGCCGCACCCCGCAGGCCTACGCCGAGCTGATAGCGGGCGAGTCGGCGCCGCTGCCCGCCGGGGAGCTGCCCGAGGCGGTCGTCCTCGGCGCCTTCGGCAGCGGCTCCCAGACCGCGCTGCCCGGCCCGCGCGCGGAGCGGGACGGCGCGCTGACCCCCCAGGACCTCACCGCCCTCGCCCTCACCAGCGGCTCCGCCTCGCCCGCCCGGATCGAGGCGGGCACCGCGATCGACGCGGGCGGGCTCGTCCCGGACCTCGACCCCACCAACACCTGGATCCAGCGGGTCCACGAGGTGGACCCGGTCGAGATGCTGGAGGTGCAGCTGTGCAACGAGACGGCGCCCTTCATCCTGGTCAGCCGACTGCGCCCGGCGATGGCCGCCGCGCCCGCCCGGCGGAAGTACGTGGTGAACGTGTCCGCGATGGAGGGCAAGTTCGGCCGTGGCTACAAGGGCGCGGGCCATCCGCACACCAACATGGCCAAGGCCGCGCTCAACATGCTCACCCGCACCAGCGCCCGTGAGATGTTCGAGTCCGACGCCATCCTCATGACGGCCGTCGATACCGGCTGGATCACCGACGAGCGCCCGCACCCGGACAAGATGCGGCTCGCGGCCGACGGCTTCCACGCCCCGCTCGACCTGGTGGACGGCGCGGCCCGGGTCTACGACCCGATCGTCCGGGGCGAGCAGGGCGAGGACCTGTTCGGCTGCTTCCTCAAGGACTACGCGCCGACCACCTGGTAGATGCCTCAGGCCTTCGCGCTCGTCCCGCCCGCCGCCGGGAGGCGGCGGCGGACGGCGCGCTTCCAGCGGCGGACCGTACGGCGGTAGCGGGCCCGCAGCCGGACCCGGGCGCGCTCCCAGGAGCGCGCGAACCGGCTCGACGCCAGCTCCTCGAAGAGCCGCTCATAGCGCTCGGCGATCGGCTCCGGGTCGTACATCCGCGCGCTCTCCAGCGCCGCCGCGGCCATCGCGCGGCGGCCCGGCGCGTCGTCGATCAGGTCCAGCAGCGCCTGCGCCATCGCCTGCCTGTCGCCCACCGGTACGAGGCGGCCGGTCACCCCGTCCTCGATGATCTCGGCGGGGCCGAGCGGGCAGTCCGTGCTCACCACCGGCACCCCGCAGCGCATGGCCTCCACGATCGTCATCCCGAACGACTCGGCGTCCGAGGCGACCGCGACGATCGACGCCTTCGCGAACTCCTCCTCGATCGGCGAGTACGGCCCCATCAGCTCGGCGCTCCCGGTCAGCCCCAGCTCCTCGACGCGCTGCTGCAGCCGCTCCTTCCGGGCGCCGCCGCCGTAGATCCGCAGCCGCCAGTCCGGATGCTTCGGCGCGACCTCCGCGAACGCGTCGATCAGCAGGTCGAAGCGCTTGCCGCGGACCAGCCGCCCGGCCGCCGCGATCACCGGCGCGGTGCCCTGGGAGGGCTCGGCGGCCGGTTCGGGGACGCTGTTGGGTATCGCGAGCGTCCGCGCCCCCGGCAGCGGCATCTTCTTCCGGTACACCGCCGCGTCCGCCTCCGTCGTGGTGACCACGGCGTCCAGCCTGCGGTAGTACGGCGTCAGCTCGGCCCGCAACTGCTTGCTGTGCGCCTCGAACCGCAGATGCTCCTGCGCGATGCGCAGCGCCTTCCGCGGGGCGAAGCGGGCGAGGTAGACATTGATGCCCGGCCGGGTGCCGACGATCACATCGGCGTCGCAGCCCTCCAGATACCGGGCGACCCGTACGTCCATCAGCCGGTTGTACTGGTGGTTCCGCTTCTCGTGGACGGGAAAGTCCCGGGTCGGCTCGGCGAACAGCGGATCCCGCGCGTCCAGGCCGCCCGGGCGCGTGTCGACCAGCGGCACCAGCTTCACCCGCGGGTCGAGAGTGAAGCGCGCCTTCCCGCGATGGCGCATCATCGACACGATCTCCACCTCGTGGCGCTCCGCGAGCGCCGCGGCGAGGTTCAGCGTGGTGCGTATCGTTCCGCCGATCCCATAGGCGTTGTGCAGCAGGAATACGATCTTCATGCGGTGTCTCTCCGGCCGGTGGCAACACCGGGGCGCGATCCCCCCGGAACGTACTGGGTACCCTGTCCCGGCTCGGTAAGCCCGTCGCGTGGATAAGGTGAGAGCCGGGTAAGAACCGCAGCTCCGGGGGGACGCGGGTGATCGTTCCCGGGCCTTGGCAGACTCGTCCTGTGACCAACACCGTGCTGCTCGCCGAGGACGACCGTGCCATCCGCCATGCGCTGGAGCGTGCCCTGACGCTGGAGGGATACCGGGTGACCGCGGTGCCGGACGGCGTCGAGGCCCTGGCGGCCATCCACCGTGAGCATCCGGACGTGATCGTGCTGGACGTGATGATGCCGGGCGTGGACGGCATCCAGGTGTGCCGGGTGCTGCGCGCCGAGGGCGACCGTACCCCGATCCTCATGCTCACCGCGCGGGTCGAGACCGCCGACCGGATCGAGGGGCTGGACGCGGGCGCCGACGACTACGTGGCCAAGCCGTTCGAGGTCGAGGAGGTCTTCGCCCGGCTGCGCGCCCTGCTGCGCCGCGCCGCGCCCATACCGGAGCCCGCGGCGGAGGGCGCCGCCTTCGACGCCACCCTGGCCGTCGCCGACCTGCGGCTCGACCCCTCGGCGCGCCGGGTGTGGCGGGGTACGGCGGAGCTGGAGCTGACCCGCACCGAATTCGACCTGCTGGAGCTGCTGGCCCGCAACGCGGGCATCGTCCTCGACCATGCCACGATCTACTCTCGCATCTGGGGCTACGACTTCGGCCCCGGATCGAAGAACCTGGCCGTCTACATCGGCTACCTGCGCCGCAAGGTCGACCAGGACGGGCGCACCCCGCTCATCCACACGGTGCGCGGCGTCGGCTACACCCTGCGGGAGGAGTGAACGGTGCGCCTCGGCCCCCGCCGCAACCCCAGCCTCCACACCACCTTCGCGCTCTCCTTCGCGGCGCTGGCGTCCGTGGTGACCCTCCTGGTGGGCTTCCTCAGCTACGACGCCGCGGCCGGGCTGGTGCGGGTCGACCAGAAGTCCGCGTTCAACGACGTCATCCGCGATCTGCGCACCCAGGTCCAGGGCCAGAAGGTGATCCTGCGGCAGTACCCCTCCGAGGTCCCGGTGCCCTACGGGCTCCGCGACGACCTGCGCCGGATCAGCCGCATGGACGTCCAGGTGCTCGGCGGCCGGGGCGCCGTGTACGACGAGGGCAAGCCCGCGCTGCCGGTCGGCGACGAGGACCAGGAGATGGCCGCGGCCACCACCGCGGGCATCCTGCGGCAGCGCAACATCGCCATCGGCGAGGACGAGTACCGCATGGCCACCGTCGCGCTCGGCGACCACCGGGGCGCCGTGCAAGTGGCCCAGCAGATCAGCGACACCGAGGATCTGCTGCGGGAACTCCAGAAGCGCACCGCGCTGTTCGTCGTCGCCATCATCGGGGCCGCCGGGGTGGCCGGGTGGTGGCTCGCCGGACGCATCACCCGCAGGCTGGTACGGCTCACCCGGGTCGCCGAAGGCGTGGCGGCCACCGGCCGGATGGAGGTGGCGGTCCCGGTCACCGGGGACGACGAAGTGGGGCGGCTGGGCCGGGCGTTCGACGGCATGCTCGGGCGGCTCGCCCGCTCCAAGGACGACCAGCGGCGCCTCGTCCAGGACGCCGGACACGAACTGCGCACCCCGCTCACCTCGCTGCGCACCAACATCTCGCTGCTGAGCCACTTCGAGAAGCTGCCGCCCGCCGCGCGCGACGAACTGCTCGCCGATCTGGCGGGGGAGACCCGGGAGCTGACCGACCTCGTCAACGAGCTGGTGGACCTGGCGGCCGGTCAGCGGGACGACGAACCGCGCACCGAGGTGTCGTTGGACGAGGTCGCCGCCAAGGCCGCCTCCCTCGCCCGCCGCCGCACCGGCCGGGAGATCACCGTACGGGTCAAGGGCGACACCCTCGTCGAGGGCCACCCGGCCGCCCTGCTGCGCGCGGTCTCCAACCTGGTGGAGAACGCGGCCAAGTTCGACCAGGACGGCACCGAGCCGGTCGAGGTCGTGGTGAGCGGGCACCGGGTCGAAGTACGCGACCGGGGGCCCGGCATCGCGGAGGAGGACCGGACGCGGCTCTTCGACCGCTTCTACCGCGCCCCGGGCGCCCGCAGCCTGCCCGGCTCCGGGCTTGGCCTGGCCATCGTGCACGAGGTCGCCCTCGCGCACGGCGGCACGGTCTTCGCCCGCCCGCGCCCCGGCGGCGGCGCGGTGCTGGGCTTCACGGTGGACGGCCCCGAAGAGCCGTGAGCTGGCCTGTCGGGGACGCGTGGATTACGGTTTGCGGGCGACTCCGGCCCACATGTTGATGTCCGCGCTGCGGATCTCGTCCGGGCGGTCGCCCGGGTCCGGCTTCCAGGCGTGCGGCTCCGAGACGCCCGGCTCGACCAGCTCAAGACCGTCGAAGAACGCCGCGACCTCGCTCTGGCTACGGGTCGTGAAGGATATGCCGCTCTCCTTGTACACGGCGATCACCTTCTGCCACGTCTCCGCGTGGAAGTCGGCCGTGGAGTGCGTCAGCATCAGATAGCTGCCCGGGGCGAGGGCGTCCATCAGCTCCTTGACGATCTCGTACGGCTTCTCCTCCTCCGGAATGAAGTGGAAGAGCGCGTTCACCGACAGCGCGACCGGCTTGCTCAGGTCGAGCGTCTCGTGCAGCTCGGTGGCCGTCATGATCCGCCGGGGCTCGCGCACATCGGCCTGCACGTACGCGGTGCGCCCCTCGGGGGTGCCGCGCAGCAGGGCCTGGGCGTAGGCGAGCACGATGGGGTCGTAGTCGGTGTAGACGACCCGGGCCTCCGGGGCGACGCTCTGGGCGACCTGGTGGAGGTTCGGTTCGGTGGGGATGCCGGTCCCGATGTCCAGGAACTGCCGGATGCCCGCCTCGGCGGCCAGCCAGCGCGTCGCCCGGTGGATGAAGCCGCGGTTGACGGTGGCGTTGAGCCGGACGGTCGGGTAGACCGACAGGACCTTTCCGGCGGCCTCCGCGTCGACCTCGTAGTGGTCCTTGCCGTTGAGATAGAAGTCGTACATCCGAGCCGGGTGCGGCTTGGTGGTGTCGATCTGCTGGTCCGGGGCGAGTCCGTAGTCGGTCACGCCGCCCTCCGTTCCGGTGCGGTACCCGCCGAGGTGGTCAGGTTGGGGTCGGGTCGGGTGAGAAGGAAGTCCGCGGCACCGGCCTTGGCGCCCTGGATGAACCTCTCCATTTCGTGGTGCGTGTAGATCAGGGCGGGGCCGTCGGGGTCCGTCGACTGACGCAGGGCGATCCGCCCGTCGTGCAGCCGCAGGGCCTCCACGCACGCACCGCCGTTGGGTCCGCTCCAGGGCTTGCGCCAGCCTTCCGTCGCCAGACGGGTGGCGGGCATGCCGTTGTAAACGTGTTCCTGATCCACAGTCACAGCTCCTTGCGAATCTCACGGAGAAAGTTCTCCGTGCGCCGCGCCGGTGTGGCCTGGGTCCCCATCCGGTCCAGTGCCTCCAGATAGGCGGCCACATCGGTGCGCTGGTCGAGATAGCCGGCGCCGGTCAGGCCCTCGGCGTAGACGATGTCCGGCAGTTCCGGGATCTGGAACCGGAACAGTTGGAAGGGACCGCCCATGCCCGGATGCGGCCCGGAGGCGAACGGCACCACCTGCAGGGTCACGTTGGGCAGGTGGGTGGCCTCGATGAGGCGGTCGATCTGGGCGCGCATGGTCTGCGGTCCGCCGATGTGCAGACGGAGCACCGTCTCGTCCATGACGGCCCACAGATGCGGCCCGCCGGGTCTGGAGAGCAGATCCTGACGCTCCATCCGCAGGGCGACCCGGCGGTCGATCTCCTGCTCGGTGCCCTGCGGGAAGCCGATGCGCAGCAGGGCCCGGGCGTAGTCCTCGGTCTGCAGCAGGCCGGGGATGAAGTGCGGTTCGTACGCGCGGATCCGGCTGGCGGCGCCCTCCAGGCTCACGTACAGGCTGAACCAGTCCGGCAGCACATCGCGGAACCGGTGCCACCAGCCGGGCCGGTTGGCCTCCTCGACGAGCCCGAGGAAGGACTCCACCTCGTCCTGGCCGACACCGTAGGTCCGCAGGAGCTTCTCCACATAGGGGAGCTTCAGGCCGACCTCGGCCTTCTCCATCCGGCGCACCGTGGTCTGGTTGACGTGCAGCGCCTTGGCGGCCGCGTCATAGCTGACCCCGGCCTGCTCACGGAGGTGCCGCAGCCGCATGCCGAGGACCATCTGCCCGACGGTCGGGGCAGACCGCGCTTCACCCACGTCGTAACCTCCTCCGACAGTGTTGTGCGTCTCAGTGTGCCATGCTCGATATGGGGGAGACAGACTGCGTTGGCCATTCTGCATTTTGCAGAACGCGTCTTGCCAACTGATGCTCGCAGGAACGATAGTGGCGTGGTGACCGGTCCCAACGTGGCTGCCCTGTCGCGCACTTGCGGCATTCACGTACGGCATTCACGCCCCCACAGGTAGACGGACGGAAGGCACATGGCCGTGGCATTGCGTCAGCGCTCGACGATGGTTCCTCACATGACCTCCGCTGGCGTTGACACGGCCCTGCGCCAGGAGAGTCTGCAGCTGCCCGCCCGGGGCGCCTCGGTCGCCGCCGCGCGACGGCTCGTCCGGAGCCTGGTGCCCTGCTGGGGCTTCGACGAGGACGTGTGCGGCGCGGCCGAGCTGGTGATGTCCGAGCTGTTCACCAACGCCCTCGTGCACACCGCGAGCGAGCAGATCCTCTGTGTGCTGCGCGCCCAGGAGCGGCGCTCGCTCTACGTCGAGGTCGCCGACCAGGGCGGCGGCCCGCTCGGGCCCATGCCCCGGGAGGCGGGCGTGGAGGACGAGAGCGGCCGGGGCCTGGCCCTCGTCCGCGCCCTGACCGAGGCCTGGGGCGACCGCCCGGGGGTGGCGGGCGGCCGCGTGGTCTGGGCCCAGCTCAGCGCGACGGCCCGCTGACCGGTCCGTACGACGGCGGTTAGCATCGCCGGGTGCACACCGTCCCACGCCGCCTGCTGCTGGCGTTCGCCGCGGGCGGGCTCGCCGGGTGTTCGGACCCCGGGCCCTCCGCCCGGGTGCGGCTGGCCACAGGGCCGCGCGGCGGTCCGTACGCCACCTTCGGCAGCAGGCTGGCCACCGAGGCGCACCGGGCCCACCACGGGCTCACCGTGCGCGTGCTCACCACGGCGGCGAGCGTGGAGAACCTGCGCATGCTCGGCGACGGCCGGGCCGACACCGCCCTCACCCTCGCCGACAGCGCCGCGGACGCCGCCGCCGGGCGCGGCACCTTCCCCCGCCGCATACCGGTCACCGCCCTGGCCCGGCTCTACCTCAACTACCTCCACCTGGTCGTCCCCGCCGACTCCCCGATCGAGCACCCCGCCCAGCTGGCAGGGCGCACGGTCTCCCTCGGCGCCGCCGCCTCCGGCACCTCCACGACCGCAGGACGGGTGCTGGGCGCCGCCGGAGTGCGCGACGTCCGCGCCGTACGCCTCGGGCTCGGCGCCTCCGCCGACGCGCTCACCCGGGGCGACGTGGACGCCTTCTTCTGGTCCGGCGGCGCCCCCACCTGGGCCCTCACCCAGCTCGCCCGCCGCCGCCCGCTCCGCCTGATCCCCCTCGGCGGCCTCGCCCGCGCGCTGCGCCGGGCACACGGCCCGGTCTACGAGGAGGCCTCCATCCCGGCCGGGGCGTACGGCACGCGGGGGCCGACCCCCACCGTGGGCACGCCCAGCTACCTCGTCTGCCGCTCCGGACTCGCGGACGGCACGGCCCGCGCGCTCACCGCCGTGCTCTTCGAGCACCGCGACCGGCTGACGGTGCCGGACGCGCCCGGCAGCCGCCTGGACGAGCGCTACGCCATCGGCACCGGCACGGTCCCCCTCCACCCAGGCGCCGCCGCGTACTACCGCGCCGCCTACGCCTGACCGCCACACGCCTGCGACAGCGCGTCCACGGTCACGCCCACGATGGCCAGGAGCTGCGCCGGGCCCGCCCCGGCCCTGCTCATGACGGCGAGCGACTGGTTCACGGCCGCCGCGTGGACAGCGAAGGCCTCGGCGTCCTGGTCGGTCAGCCGGCCGGCCTTCAGTGCGGCGCGCAGGCGCTGGAGCTGGAAGCCGAGCGCCTTCTCGGCGTGCGCTGCGACGGTCGGACTGAGCACCGGAATGACCATGGCCGACTGGGCGATCAGGCATCCATCAGGCAGTTCGGGATCGGCGATGCGCTTGAGGGTGACGTCGAAGAACGCGCGAACAGCGGCCACGGGTTCCGAGGCCGCGCGCGACAGGGCGGCGTCGTACTTCTCGCCATAGCGCGCGGCGTAGCGATCCAGGCAGCGCAGGAAGAGCGTGTCCTTGCCGCCGAGGGAGGAGTAGATGGAGCTGCGGTTCAGGCCGGTCGCCCGAGACAGGTCGTCCAGTGAGGTGTCGGCGTAGCCGTCGCGCCAGAACTGGATCATCGCGGCGTCGAGGGCCGTGTCCATGTCGAACTGCTTCTTGCCTGCCACTGTGGTGCGCACCCTTCCATCTTGAACCGATCAGTCCAAGATATGTTAGCGTTCAAGCGTGGTCATGGCCAGGCATACCGCGCACTTCACGACCGCACATCCGACACCGATGGAGGATCCCGTGACCGGCCCAGCGATCAGCGCTCCGCATGTCTGCGAGAGCAACCCCATCCGCGACCTGCCCCTGCGGCAGCTGGCGGGATTCACTCACCGCTGGGTCGACGCGGACGGCGTCCGTCTTCACGCCGTCGAAGGCGGACGGCCGGGCGGCCCGGCCGTCGTCCTGCTCGCCGGATTCCCGCAAACCTGGTGGGCCTGGCGAAAGGTGATGCCCGGCCTCGCCGACCGGTTCCGCGTCATCGCGATCGACCTGCCGGGGCAGGGCCACTCCGAGCGTCCGGAGCGCGGCTACGACACGCACGCGGTCGCCGCGCACGTCCACGCCGCCGTGAAGGCTCTCGGAGTGTCGGCTTACTCCCTGGTCGCCCACGACGTCGGCGCCTGGGTCGCCTTCTCCCTCGCCCTCAACTTCGAGAGCCACCTGCGCGGGCTCGCTCTGCTCGACGCCGGAATTCCCGGTATCACTCTCCCGGAGGCGATTCCCACCGACCCGGACCGAGCGTGGAAAACCTGGCATTTCGCGTTCCACATCGTGCCCGACCTGCCCGAGACGCTGCTCACCGGACGCGAGCGCGAGTACGTCGGCTGGTTCCTGAAGGTGAAGGCCCTGTCGCCCGACACGTTCGACGACGCGGAGATCGACCACTACGCGGCGGCCGTCGCCGTCGACGGCGGCCTGCGCGCTTCCCTCGCGTACTACCGGGACGCCGCGGAGTCGGCGCGCGAGAACCGCGAGGCGCTCAAGCGGCGGCACCTGACCGTGCCCGTCCTCGGAATCTCCAGCAGCCACGGCTCCGTTCCGGACATGGCCGCCTCCATCAGTCCATGGGCCGACAACACCACCGGAATCGTCGTGCCCGACGCTGGACACTTCATCCCCGACGAGCAGCCCGAAGCTGTCGCCGCCGCGATAGCGGACTTCATCGCCGACAGCGACTGACTCCCGTCGAACCTGCCCGGCCATCTAGACCGCCGGCAGGCGCAGCTCCACCACCAGCCCCCGTGGCTCCCCGGAGCGGAGCGTCAGTTCGCCGCCGCACGAGCGCGCCAGCTCGGCCGCGATGGCGAGGCCCAGCCCGCTGCCGGGAACGTTCCCGTGGTCCGGGGCGCGCCAGAAGCGGCCCAGGGCGGCGGCCAGCTGCTCGGGGGTGAGCCCGGGCCCGTCGTCGGCGATCCGCAGCGCCCCGGCGGCGTCGAGCGAGACGGTGACCGTGCCACCGGACGGCACGAACTTGGCCGAGTTGTCCAGCGCGATGTCCGCGATCCGGGCGGCCGGGGCGGGCAGCGGCGGGGCGTCCGGGCCGCCCGCCCGGTCGACGTCCACCACCAGGGTCAGCCCCCGCGCCGCGTGCACCTCGCGCCAGGTGCCCAGCCGCGCGGCGAGCCGCGCGGGCGGGATCGGCTCGGGGTCGGCCGCCCCGGCCTCGACCCGGGCCAGCTCCAGCAGGTCTTCCAGCAGTCCGGCCAGCCGGTCGACTTCCGCGAGCGCCTCGGCGTAGTCCCCGCCGCCGCTCGCCCGCAGATGCGGCTCCAGGTTCTCCAGCCGCAGCGACAGCACGGTCAGCGGGGTGCGCAGCTCGTGCGAGGCGTCCGCGACGAAGGCGCGCTGCCGGTCCAGGGCGGTGGAGACCGCGTCGGCCATCGCGTTGAACCGCCGCTCCAGCAGCCGCAGCTCGGCGGGGCCGTGGCCGCCGTCGCGTACCCGGGCGTCCATCCGGCCCTCGGCGATCGCCCGGGTGGTGAGGTCCAGTTCGGTGACCGGCCGCAGGATCCACCGGGCGAGCCGTCGCGCGGCGATCAGGGCGCAGGCCACCGCGACCAGCGAACCGCCCGCGACGGCGGCCCAGACGAGGGCCACCTCGCGCCGGGCGGTGGCGGTGGCCACCCGCATGAGCACGACACCGGAGACCTGGGCGTCCCGGCCGACCGGCTCGGCGATCATCACCGACGCCGGGCCGAACGGGGTGACCAGCGGCAGGCTGCCGGTCGTACGGCCGGACAGCGCCCGCTCGGCGGGCTCGCGCTCCCAGGCGCCGCCGCCCGCGACCCGTTCGCCGTCCCGGCCGCGGATCTCCACCTCGGTGCCGTACAGCTGGTGGTAGCGGGACACCTCCTGGACGAGCCCGGCGGTGTACCCGTCGCGGATCGCCTGGTCGGCGAGTTCGGCGAGCCGGGTCGCGTCCGCGCGCCGCTCCAGCAGCAGCTGCCCGGTGCGATGGGATGAGTACGCGCGGGCGAAGGGCACCGCGAGCGCGGCCACCAGGCACGCGATGAGCACGGTGTAGACCGTCAGGATCCTCAGATGCATCCGCCGGTTCCCAGCCGGTATCCGGTGCCGCGCAGCGTTTCCACCAGCTCCGGACGGCCGGTCTTGGAACGGATTCCGGCGATGTGCACGTCGAGGGAGCGGGACGCGGACAGCAGCAGGTCGCCCCAGACCGCGTCCAGGATCTCCTCGCGGCTGCGGACGACACCGGGTTCGCGGGCGAGCAGCGCCAGCACGTCGAACTCCCGGCGGGTGAGGACGACGGGATGGCCGTCCACCTCCAGCTGCCGGGTGGCCAGATCGATCCGTACGCCGCCGACCGCGATCACGGGACCCGCCGCCGTGAGCGGCCGGGTGCCGCGCCGTACGACGGCCTCCATGCGCGCGATCAGCTCGGCCGTGCGGAACGGCTTGACCAGGTAGTCGTCGGCGCCGCCGCGCAAGGACCGGAGCACGTCCCGCTCGGCGGTCCGGGCGGTGACCACGATGACCGGGACGGCGGAGGCGCGGCGCAGCCTGCGCAGCGCCTCCAGCCCGTCCATGTCGGGCAGCCCCAGGTCGAGCAGGACGAAGTCGGCGCCGTCCTTGAGCCGGAGCGCGTCGTCGGCGCGCCCGGCGCGGACGACCTGGTGCCCCAGCCGGTCGAGCGCGGAGGTCAGCGCGGCCGCCAGCCGGTCGTCGTCTTCGACCAGGAGAACGTGCATGCTTCAGGGTAAGGGGCCGCCCGAAGCCTCAGACAGCGGTCTTCCGCAGGCTCTCGGCGGCCTCCTTCTCGGCCGCTTCCCTGGTGAGGGCGGTGTCCCGGGTCTCGCGCATCGTGAGGTAGACGATGAGCGAGACGGCGGCGCAGCCGGAGACGTACCAGTAGAAGCCGGACTCCACTCCGGCGTCCTTGAACCACAGCGCCACATACTCCGCCGTGCCCCCGAACAGCGCGTTGGCCAGCGCGTACGGCAGCGCCACGCCGAGCGCCCGGACATGGGTGGGGAACAGCTCGGCCTTCACCACCGCGTTGATGGAGGTGTAGCCGGTGATGATGACCAGCGCCGCGAGCGAGAGCAGCAGCGCGCCGAGGAAGGTGCTGGTGTTCGAGAGCGCGGTCATGATGGGCACGGTGCCGAGCATCGAGCCGAAGCCGAAGGTGATCAGCAGCGGCCTGCGGCCGATCCGGTCCGACAGCGCACCGGCCGCGGGCTGGATCAGCATGAACAGGAACAGCGCGCAGAAGCTCACCAGCGAGGCGTCGGACTTGCTCAGCCCGGCGGTGTTCGACAGGTATTTGGTGAGATACGTGGTGTACGTGTAGTACGCGACCGTGCCGCCCATGGTCAGCGCGATGACCAGCGCCGCCTCCTTGCGGTGCTGCAGCAGCTGCCGGATGGTCCCGCGCTCGGCCGACCCTTGCCCCGCGCCCTCCTCCTCGGTGTACGCCTCGGTCTCCAGCAGGTTGCGCCGCAGCCAGAACACCACGGCGGCGGCCACGGCACCCACGATGAACGGGATGCGCCAGCCGTAGGAGTGCAGCGAGTCGTCGGACATGCCGCGCTGGAGCACGATCAGCAGGCCGAGGCCGATGAGCTGGCCCATCGTCATGGAGACGTACTGGAAGCTGGAGACGAAGCCACGGCGGCCCGGCTGGGACGCCTCGGTGAGATAGGTGGCGCTGGCCGCGTACTCGCCGCCGACCGAAAGCCCCTGCAGCAGCCGGGCCACCAGCAGGATGAACGCGCCGAAGTAGCCCACCTGGTCATAGGTCGGCGCGATGGCGATGAGCAGCGCGCTGGCCGACATCAGCGTCACCGTGAGGGTGAGCGCGGCCTTGCGCCCGCGCCGGTCGGCGTACCGGCCCAGCAGCCAGCCGCCGATCGGGCGCATGAAGAACCCCACGGCGAAGATGCCCGCCGTGTTGAGGAGTTGCGCGGTGTCATTGCCCTTGGGGAAGAAGGCACCGGCGAAATAGGTCGCGAAGCTGGCGTAGACGAACCAGTCGAACCATTCGACGAGATTGCCGATCGAGCCGCCGAGCACGGCTCGCCAGGGGGTACGGGGGTGCTGCGCTGAGCCGGTGTCGCTCACTGGGCCTCCTGATACGTGCGGTAGGCGGACGGCCGCCGAGCGGGGCGGTCGTCGCGCAACGCAGCGTCGGTGCGGACAGGGGGCGGCGTACAGCCTCCGGACCGAGAGCTAACGTCCGGTTAACACACCGTCCCGCGCCGGACCTTTCCCCGCCGGGCTCCGTCCCGAACCGTTGACGTCTTCTGAGGGCCGCGGGATTGTGGTGGCTCCTGTTTGCTTGTGTTCGAAGTTTCGGACTTCGGGAGGCGGCCATGCGTGGCGTGTCAGCACCGGGCGAGTCGTACGGACGCAGGAGATTCCTCAGCGGAGCGGCCGCCGTCGGCGGGGCGGCGGCGCTGGCCGGGTGGTCCCGCCCGGCGGCCGCCGCACCGGCGGCGACCTGGGAAGACGTGATCAACGGCTCCTTCGGGAGCTACGGCGCCTTCGAGGCGGAGTGGAACTACCTCTACCCGTGGGGCTCCGACCACAACGGGAGCGCCCGGATGTACGGCAGCCCCACCGACCACAACCACATCACTCTGGCCTCCGGGGTGCTCACCCTGAAGGCCACCCGCATCACGTGGGACGAGGGCACCAGTGGCTCGGACCCGCATCTGCCGATCCGCTACCACTCGGGCGCGGTGCACGCGAAGAACCAGATCGTGGTGACCGACCAGTTCCCCGACTACGAGGTCAAGGGCGAGTTCCAGGCGCCGAGCGCGGCCGGGACCTGGCCCGCCTTCTGGCTGACCGGGGTCAACAGCTGGCCGCCGGAGAGCGACATCCTGGAGTTCAAGGGCAACTCCAACAACTGGTTCAACACCTTCCGCAGCTCCTCGGACGTCTCCAGCACGATCGTCGGCGTCTCCGGCCCCGGGAACTGGCACACCTACCGCGCCTGGATCACCAAGGTGAACGCCACCGACGTGGACATCCACTACTACCTGGACGGCACCTGGAAGGCGGTCCACCGCGGCGCCGGTTTCGTCGGCAAGCCGCTGTGGCTCATCATCAACCTCCAGATGGAGGGCTCCTCGGGCTCCTCAGGCCCGGGCGGCGACACGTACTACCGGGCGCGCAACGTGTACGTCGGCCGGAACCGCACCCGCTGACGGGCCGCCGTACACAGGAGACTAACCGTGGGTCTGGAGCACCGCGTCGCCGCGGTCGGGGGTGCGCTCGCCGCGGTCGGGGGTGCGCCTTCTGGCCGGGTGACGGGGCCGGGGGATCCGGCGGGTCAGCCGGGGCGGCGCCTCCGGGGCCTTGGGGCCGGGCGGCCGGTCGTCGGGCCCGCCGGGGCCGTCGTTCTCCGGCGGCCGTACGGAGCCCGCCCCGGTCTCCGTGCTGTGCACCGTCAGCATCACCAGCCCCGCGCTCGCCACCAGCGCCGCGAGCACTGCCAGCAGCGTGCCCGGCGTCCCGTGCTGGAAGTGCTCGCCCAGCGCGGTGATGCCGACCGCCGTCGCCACCACGGGGTTGACCACCGTGGCCGTCGCGAGCGGCGAGGCCAGACCGGCCCCGTGGTACGACGCCTGGGACAGCAGCACCCCGCCCCCGGCCAGCACGCCGATCATGACGAGGCTGGGCAGGACGTCGGCCCAGGAGCCCCACATGCCCTCCACGGCCACGTTCTTGACGAACACCGAGGAGACACCGAAGGACGTCCCCGCGGCGGTGGCCAGCACCACCCCGCGCAGCCCGCCCGGCCGCAGCAGGCGGGCGACCAGCGCCAGCGCCGCTATGGCGGAGAGCGTGACCACGGCCAGCGTGATCCGCTCCCCGTCCGCCAGCGCCTGGGACCGGGACGAGCCGGTCAGCGAGAGCAGCCCGGCCAGCCCCACGGTGGCCAGCAGCGCGCCCCGCCACCCGGCCGCGCCGACCGGGCGCCGGACGAACACCGCCGCCATGGGCAGCGCGAAGACAATGGTGAGGGCGCCCAGCGGCTGCACCACGCTCAGCGGCCCATAGGCCAGCGCGATCACATGCAGGACCGCCCCGGCCCCGTTCAGGGTCACCGCGGTCCACCAGGTCCCGCGCCGCAGCGGCCCTCCGGCGTGCAGCGGCGACGTCGCCGCGACATGCTCCTGGAGGATGGCCCCGGCGGCGTAGCACACCGATGAGATCAGTGCCAGCAGCACCGACAGTGCGAGCGAGGTCACGTCGAGGCCCCCTGGGCCGATCCGTCTCCGTCCATGCCCTCATCCTTGAGGGTCGGACCCCGCTTCGTCGTCGTCCTTGAGCACAGACTTTCTCCTACTACTTGCGTAGTACGGCACGCCACCACTTCGCCTTCGCGGCGGCCGTGCGGGCCCGCTGCAGCAGTTCGTTCTGCGGCTGGGCGGGCCGGTAGACGGTGAGCGCCCCCGGCCGCTTGTCGATCAGCAGCGCCTCCGCGGGCTCCGCCGCGATCTCGCCGTCGTAGGCGCGGGTGTCCAGGGCGTGCAGCCCGGACAGCCGCAGCTGCCGCATCCGGCGGGTCGTATAGACGCGCGAGCGCCCCAGCGTGCCGGTGAGCGCCGAGAACAGCAGCCGGGTCCGGGCCAGCGGCTGGTCCCCGTCGATGGCCCGGACGTCGAGCAGCCCGTCGTCCAGCTGCTGGCGGTACGTGGGCGCGAACCCCTCGGGCGAGTAGCCGCCGTTGCCGACGAACAGCACCCACAGCCGCCGCGGATGCCCGTTGACCTCGATCTCCATGGGCGTGGCCGTGCGCAGCACCCGGCTGAGCGCGACGGCGGCCGCGGGCCACTTGCCGAGCCGGTCCTCCAGGCTCTCCCGGATCCGTACCAGCTCGGGGTAGAAGCCGAGGCTGAAGGTGTTGACGAAGTGGCTGCTGCCCTCTCCCGGGGCGCCACCGGCGATCGGGGTGGCCCGGGCGAGGTCCACGGCGATCGCGTCGCCCTCGGTCACGGCGTGCGCGGTGTCCTCGAAGTTCGGTACGCCGATGTCCAGCGCGAAGTGGTCGAGGGTGCCGCCGGGGAAGACCGCGAGCGGCAGCCCGCGCTCGCAGGCCAGCGCGGCCGCCGCGTTGACGCTGCCGTCCCCGCCGCAGATCCCCAGCGCCCCGGCGCGTTCGGTGGCCCGGCGGGCGGCCTGGCCGAGCACCGTCATGAAGTCGTCATCGGGCCCGCACTCCATGATCTCGGCCGCGGGCAGCAGCAGTTCCAGCTGCTCGGCGTCGGTGAACCCGCCCGCGGCCGGGGACGCGCCCGCACTGTGGTTGACGACCACGACCAGCCCCTCGCCCTTGGGCATGGCGGGCGCCGAGACCCGCGGCCGGGCCTGCGCCGGGACCTCCGGGCGCGCGGGCCACCAGCGGCAGGTGAGCGCGGCGGCCCCGGCCCCCAGGGCGATCCCGGCCACCACATCGCTGGGGTAGTGGACGCCCACATAGACCCGGGAGGCGGCGACGGCGGCGGCCAGCGGGGCGACCAGGGTGCCGTACCGGGACGACTCGATGGCGACCCCGGTCGCGAAGGCGGCCGCGGAGGCGGAGTGCCCGGAGGGGAAGGAGCTGGTCCAGGGCTGCCTGCGCAGCCGCCGGACCAGCGGCACGGTGTCCACCATCGGGCGGCGGCGCTCCACGGTCCACTTCACCACCATGTTCGACGCCAGCGAGGCGGCCGCGAGCGAGCCGATGCCCCGCAGCGCCGCCCGCCGCGCGGTGCGCCCGCCCACCGTGGCGAGCACGGCGGCCGTGCCGAACCACAGCTTGCCGTGGTCGGCGCTCCGGCTCAGCCGGGGCAGCAGGGGATGAGCGCCGCGCAGCCGACTGGCGGCGACCCGCGCGAACAGCTGCCGGTCGATGTCACTGATGGGTCCCATGCACCCATGGGTAACCCGGAATGGCCGCGGCACGCCTCACCGGCGCGCGATGTGATCCATCCCGCCCGGGGCGCACGCCGCCCGGGGGCGCACCTCAGGCGGCGTGACGTGGCGTCAGGACGTCAGGACGCGGGGAGCCCCCAGCGCGGCGCCGCCTCGTTCGGCTCCACCGGCCGGACGGTCAGATCCGGGTGATCGCCGCGCGCCGTGATCACCGCTTCGCGCCGCTTGCCCAGCGCGATACGGATCGTCCCGGCGCCGACGTGTTCGTACGGCAGCCGCCGCCCGCGCTCGTCGTGCACCTCGATGCTGCCGGGCAGGGAGTGCCGTACGACGCAGGGCGCGCCCGCCTCGCTGCGCAGCCGCACCCAGCGGGTCACCCCGTCCTCGCGCGCCGCGCTCAGCAGGAACGCGCCCTGGGTGCGGAAGTCGTGCACCATGAGTTCGCGCCACGCGTCGGGCAGCGCGGGGAACACCCGGATCACCCCGCCCCAGCTCTGGCACACCATGTCGTGCAGCGACTGCGCGGCCGACAGCGGGGTCTCGATGACCGGGCCCGACTCCTTGTACAGGGTGTTCGGCTGGATGAACCGGGTCATCAGCTCGCCCAGATACTTCAGCGCGTCCTCGCCGCGCCCCATCTGCGCGGACATCGAGGCGGCGCCGGTGAAGGTGTAGCCCTGCAGCGCGCCCTCGAAGCCGACCCAGTGGGTCAGGGACTTCTCGATCAGCTCGCGCTGGTCCGGGTCCTCCCAGGTCACCTCGTACAGCGGATAGACGGCGAGCATATGGGAGTAGTGGCGGTGCGACTTGGCGAACGGCACCCCCGCGCCGATCATGAAGCCGTTCTCGTCCACCGGGTACGGGGTGAGCTTCGTGAGCACCTCCCGCCAGCGCCGCGCCGACGGGTCGTCCACGCCGAGGACCTTCGCCGAGTCGAGGAGCGTGGCACAGCCCCAGCGCAGCAGCATCAGGTCGTAGTTGCAGTCCGGGGAGTTCACCCCGTACTCGGGCGAGAAGGTGGCGGGCAGATGCAGCTTGCCGTCGCTGCCGGGGGTGAGGAAATGGAGGTAGTAGGCGACGGCCTTGCGCAGCAGGGGGAAGACCACGTCCCGCAGGATCGAGCGGTCCATGGTGTGGCGGTAGCTGAGCCACACGTTGTGCAGCGCCCAGGTGAGGTTGCCGACCTCGGGGGTGGGCGGGTCCTGGCCGGGGATGCCGACGGCGAAGCCGCCGTTCGTCACCGAGGCGCCGTTGACCAGCCGCATATCGGTGGTGCGCGGGATGCCCGCCGAGTCCTTGCGGTACGGGGCGTGGAGCTGGTTGGACAGGTTGTCGCGGAACTCGCTGAGGGCGCGGGTGACGGCGTCCAGCTCCAGGTGGTTGGAGCCGTGGATCAGCCAGTACTCCAGCTGCACATTGAGGTTCCACCAGGTGGCGGGCCACGGCGTGGGCTCCAGCCACGGTCCGCAGGTGGCCATCACGGGTGCGTCGGCGCGGGCCGCCGAGGCCACCTTGTAGAGCTGGATCCAGTAGAAGCGCTGGAGGCGGGCGTCGGGGAGCGAGAGGAAGCCCTTGCGGTAGTACGCGTTCCACCAGCTGCGGTGGGTGTGCGCCAGCGCGTCGTACGGCAGTGCCGCCGCGGACCGTACGGTCTTCAGCGCCGCGTCGCGGGCGGTGGTGCGGGGGTGGGAGTGGGTGACGGTGACATAGAGGGTGCGGCGGTTCGACCGGGTGCGCTCGCGCCAGGCCGTCACATGCTGCCCGCCCGCGAGCAGCGGCTGTACGGCGGCCCGGATGCCGTGGTGGTCCTCGACGGTGGCCGGGGGGTTGCCGGTGTACCCCTCGGGGGCGGGCTTGGACGCGACGCGCGGGCTGATGGCCTCGGCGGGGTGGAACACCCAGCGGAACCCCGTCTCGCCCCGGGTGGGGGTGACCTCGATGGCCATCACCGAGCGCGAGTTGTGGACCAGGGCGCGCAGCGTCAGCGTGCCCTGGTCGGTGGTGATCGTGCCGGTCAGCTCCGCGTCGCGCAGCCGCAGCCGCCAGTCGACCGCCTTGATCGTGCCGACCGGCTCCAGGGTGAAGTGGCCGATCGGCAGCCGGGCGAGCCCGAAGAGGGAGCCGAACTCGGGGCGGTGGTCCTGCACCTCGCTGTGCTGGACGTTGAAGCGGACGGCCCCGGGGGTGTCCGGGTCGGCGTAGATGCCGGAGCCCAGGCGGGCGTTGCCGAGGTAGGGGCCCTCGTACCAGGTCCGCGGCAGCTTCTGCCAGACCATGTCGGCGTCGTCGAGGACGGTGGTCCAGGGGTCGGGGGAGGAGGTCGGGCGGACGGTGTCCGGGGCCGCGGCGGCCGGGACCGCGGCGGCGACCGTGGCCGGCGCGGCGAGCCCGATGGTTCCGGCGGCCATGGCGCCACCGACGACGGTCCTTCTGGTGGGTGCGGTCACGTACGTGCCTCCAGTTCCTCGGGCTGAACCCTTCGGAATGATGCAGCGCTTCCGGAGGAACGGGAACCCCTCGCGCACCATAAACATCGGAGGGGCGCCCAGGGATCACGCGCCGAAACGCCCCGGCGATCCTGCCGGGGCGGTGAGACCTCGGATCTTCTCGTCTCCTGATGAGGTGTCGCTACGCCCCGGCCTCCCGGCTGCTCACCAGGAGGCCGACGCCATGGCGGAAGCGGTCCTCGAAGTCGCCGAAGTGTCCGACGACGGTGGCGAGCCGGGGGTAGCGGTCGGCGGTGGCGGCCCGCAGCAGCGGATCCAGGTCGCGCGTGGCCCCGGCGGCCTGTTCCTCCTGGGTGAGGCCGATCGTGAAGTAGACCAGCGACCAGGTCCGCCACCCGGCCTCGGGTGGCGCGTGGCCGCCGTCGAGGAACGCGCCGACCAGGGCGTCCGCGAAGCGCAGCGTGTGCTCCTCGGCGACATACGTCCCGGCCATGACCCTGGCCCCGTCGCGCCGGGCGAGCAGGGCCGCGCGATAGCGGTGGGCCAGGGCGCGCGCCCGTTCGTCCCAGGGCTCGGGGAGTGGGTCGTCGGCGCATCCGGCGAGCATCGCGTCGGCCATCAGCTCCAGCAGCCGGGGCTTGCTGGAGGCGTGCCAGTACACGGTGTTGAGCTGGACGCCCAGCCGCTCGGCCACCTTGCGCATCGTGAGCTTGTCGAGCCCCGCGTCGTCGAGCAGTTCCAGCGCCGCCGTCACCACGGCCGTGCGGTCCAGGGCCATGCCCGCCGTCTCCCTTCGCTTGTGTTCTTCGCTTGCGTCTTGATCCTGGATCAAGTCTACTGGGGTCACCGCATTGATCCAGGATCAAGGGAAGCGTGGAGGGGTACCGTGCGAGACGATGTCGTCGTGGTGGGGGCCGGGCCGGTCGGGCTGCTGCTCGCCGCCGAACTGCGGCTGGCGGGCGTGTCCGTCACCGTGATCGAGCGCGCCGCCGAGCGCAGCCCGCACTCCAAGGCGCTGACGCTCCATCCGCGCACCCTGGAGGTGCTGGCGATGCGCGGGCTCGCCGACCGGTTCGTCCGCGAGGGCACGCCGCTGCCCAGCGGCCACTACGCCGGGCTCCCGGCCCGGCTGGACTTCTCCGTACTGGACACCCGCTTCCCGTACACCCTGGTGCTGCCCCAACTCCGCACCGAACAGCTGCTGGAGGAGCGGCTGCGCACGCTCGGCGGCGAGATCCGCTGGGAGCACCGGGCGCTGGCGGTACGGCAGGACGAGGGCGGCGCCGAGGTGGACGTGGCGGGCCCGGACGGTCCGTACACCCTGCGCGCGAGCTGGGTGGTGGGCTGCGACGGGGCCGGATCGACCGTACGGGCCGCGAGCGGCGTCGAGTTCCCGGGCACGTCGACCACCACGACCGGCTTCCTCGGCGATGTGGTGCTGGACGAGCCGCCACGGGTCCCGTCGCTGACCAGCGAGCACGGCGGCATCCTGATCGTCCCGCTGGGCGACGGCCATCACCGCATCGCGGGCTCCACCCGGGAGTCCGCCACCCGGCCCGCCGCCGAGCCGTTCACCCTCGACGAGCTGCGCGCGGCCGTGCGCGCCATCGCGGGTACGGACTTCGGGATGCGGGCACCCCGTTGGCTCTCACGGTTCGGCAACGCGGCGCGGCAGGCGGCCCGTTACCGCGAGGGCCGGATCCTGCTCGCGGGGGACGCGGCGCACATCCATATGCCGATGGGCGGTCAGGGGCTCAACGTCGGGCTCCAGGACGCCTTCAACCTCGGCTGGAAGCTGGCCGCGCACTGCCGGGGCCGCGCCCCGGCCGACCTGCTGGACAGCTATCACGCCGAGCGGCATCCGGTCGGCGCCGCGCTCCTGGAGAACACCCAGGCGCAGACCGCGATGGGCGCCGTCTACACCCCCGACACCCGCGCTCTGCGCGCCGTGTTCAGCGACATCCTCGCCACGCATCCGACCGTGAACCGGCAGCTCGCCGGGCAGCTCTCCGCGCTGGACGTGGCCTACCCGGCCCCGGCCGGAGCCGCCCCGCTGGTGGGCCACCGCGCGCCCGATGTGGGGCTGGAGGGGGCGGATGGGCCGAGCCTGTACCCGCTGCTGGCCGATGGACGGTTCGTCCTGCTGGACCTCGGCGGCTCAGAAGATGGCGGCGGTGCGTATGCCGACGCCATGGCCCTCGCCGAGCGGGTCGCCGGGGGAGCGGACCGGGTCCGGGTGGTCACCGCCCGCCCGGCCACCGCGCACCAGGGCTGGGAGGGCCCGCTGGCCGTTCTGGTGCGGCCCGATGGCCACATCGCCTGGGTCTCGACCGAGGCCCCCGCCCTGTCCACCCAGTGAGACGGATCACCGGGCCGCGAACACCACCCACACCGGGCCCGGCGCGAACTTCATCCGGTCACCGTCCGTGGTCGTGAAGGTGGTGCCGCCTCCCGCGCCCGGCCGTGACCAGCGCGTCTCGTACGCCTTGCCGTCGCGCAGCACCACCGCGCGGCCCGAGCCGACCGTCTCGGTGAAGGGCGTGACGCTGCCGAGCACATCGTGGAAACGCGACGGGCGGACCCTCGTGTACTGCACCACGACCGTGGCGGCGCCCAGCCGCCCGCCGTCGGTGGTGCGGGCCGGGGTGCCGTCCATCGCCACCAGCCACCGCTTGTCCGTGGCGGACCAGGTGAAGGCGAAACCCGCGGACGGATAGCGGACCGTCTGCCGCGCCGTGGGTTTTCCGCCCGGCGGCGCGGCGCCGAAGCGGAAGCCGATGTCCGGGGCGTCCGAGGCGTCCGGGGCGGCGCGCAGCGCGGCCTCGGGGCGCACATAGAGGTTGTGCGGCGCGGCGTGCTGGGTGCCACGGAAGTAGGCGCGGGGCGCCTCGGCGGGCGGCAGCGGATACAGCGGCGCGGCGTCCACGGTGGACCGCAGCCGGGACTGGACGCCCGAGTACGCCAGCGCCGGGCGGCCGAACTGGCGCAGCAGGTCGAGGTCGCTCTCGCGGGCGCTGCGCACCGGGCCCACGGTGGCGGGCAGTCGGCTGGAGAAGACCGCGAGCATACGGCTCAGCCCGCCCTCCACCTGCTCCACGTAGACGATGTCGGCCGCGCCGAGCCCGGTGTGGGGGCGCGCCTGGGCCGCGTTGTCGATCTTCACAGCGAGGACGGGCGCGGGCCGCGCGAACTGCCCGGTGAAGGGCGACCGGCCGCGCTCCGCGATCTGGCCTTTCCGGTCGCCGTCGCAGCCACTCAGCGCGGCGAGCACGAGGAGCGCCGCGAACAGCAAGGTCACGGGCCGGGCGGCGGAGCGCCGTGCTCCCCTCACCCGTTCGGCGGATATCCGACGGACATCGGCCCCACCCCCTCCCGTCCCAGCTCACCATGGATGGGGCCCTGTGGCCACTTGGCGCGGAGCATTCGGCCGGGGTGTTCGTTTCTTGCGCGTCTTCGTCCAGTCCTTGGGAATCGACGCGCGGAGCCTTCAAGTGCTCGTTAACCTGACGACAGATCCGGTTCAGCCGACCACGAAGGAGTGTGCGGTGACCCCCGAGCAGACGATGAGCGACGAGTCACACGCGGATAGCGGCGGGCGGCGGGCGGAGCCGCCGGAGGTGGGCAGTCTGGAGGTGTGGGCGCGCTCCGCTCCGATCCGTCTCGCCGGTTACGAGGACGACTTGGCCGAGCCACATATCCTCCAGAGCGTGGACTGAGGACACCGCCGATTCGTTTCAATGACGAACAATTCGGACGGCCGTCATTCAGCCGATTTCGGCGCGCCCGATGAGCGGTGATACCCCCGCTGTGCAGCAGGAACGCATATGCGAAGGCTTTGGCCAAGGCTGAAAATCCGACCAGTCGCCGCAAGGGGTGTCCGATCCTCACACCTCCTCCACATGTGTGAAGCACGGGTCGAGGGGCTGCGTTCGGGGGCGGCGAAAACCGGCCACCACGGGCCCGTCGATGGCGTGTTGTGCGGCGTTCGGGGAGTCGATCTACGTCGGGATAGCGCAAGATATGTGCTGCGCGGCCTCGGCTTCGGCCGCGCAAGCCGCTCCGGACGACGCTGTCCGTGAGCGGCGACAGGGGGAGAGGGACATCAGCCGCCGGGGAGGGGAGCCCCGGCCGCGTGAAGCCGCGTTTCTGAGGATCATTCATCGCTCACTTCGCCTCGGCGCGCCGCCATCCGGTGTGTGCCGACGCGCGTCATTCACCGGTCGGCGCCGCGCGCCCTGCGCGGCTGCCCCTGGGGGGAGTTCACCATGGGTCGGATGACCCGGCCCGCCGCGGCATGCGCCGCTGCGGTCCTGCTGACGGCATTCGCTCCGGCGCTCACCGCGAGCGCCGCCGTGACGCCGAGAATCGACCTGCGGGTCCTGGTCCTGGACGACCACGGCCCCGCGACGGCCGCCATCACCGCCGAACTCGACGGCTCCGGCACCCCGTACACCACGGTCGACCTCACGGCCTCCGGACGCTCGCGCATCGACGCCGCGTTCCTCAGCGACACCGTCGACGGACGGCCGCGCGCCAAGTACCAGGCGGTCGTGGTCCCCAACGACAACCCGTTCGGGGACGGTTCGGCCGAGATGGCCGCGCTCACCGCGTACGAGAAGAAGTTCGGCATCCGCCAGGTGGACGCGTACACCTACGCCCGCCCCGCCGTCGGGCTCAACTACCCGCAGAACCCCGGGTACGCCGGATCACTGGACGGCCGGACCGCGAAGGTGACCGCGTCCGGCGCTTCGGGCCCCTTCGGCTACCTCGACGGCACCGTGCCGTTCGAGGACAACGACCCTAATGTGACCGAGAGTTACGGCTATCTGGCCACCCCGCTGGCACAACAGGCCGACGGCGCCACCTACACCAGCTACCTCGACGCGCCCATACCCGGCAGCTCCGCGCGCGGCTCGCTGGTCGGCGAGTACGCCCGTGACGGGCGCCGCGAGCTGGTCGTCACCTTCGTCTACAACCAGTACCAGAGCCAGTTCCGGCTGCTGGCCCGTGGCATCGTGGAGTGGCTGACCCAGGGCATCCACCTGGGCGCCAACCGCAACTACCTCGCCGTCCACGTGGACGACGTGTTCGCCGCCGACGACCGCTGGGACACCGAACTCAACTGCACCCCCGGCGACATCGACTGCGGCACCGCGGGCAACGGCGTCGAGAACGACCCGATCCGCATGACCGCGGCCGACGCGAGCTACGCCAAGGAGTGGTCCACCACCCACGGCTTCACCCTGGACCTCGCCTTCAACGGCGGCGGCAGCGAGGCCTACAAGGACGAGAACGGCGGCAGCGACCCGCTCGCCCAGCAACTCGTCGCCGACCAGGGCTCGTTCCGCTGGCTCAACCACACCTACAACCACCCCTTCCTGGGCTGTGTGCAGGACACCACCGTCGTCCCCTGGAAGTGCGCCACCACCCTCCTCGGCACCACCCGCTACGTCGGCCTGACCGACATCTCCGGGCAGATCAGCGACAACCTCACCTGGGCCGGGCGGCAGAACCTCGCCGTCGACAAGACCGAACTGGTCACCGGTGAGCACTCGGGCCTCAAGACCCTGCCGCAGCAGCCGAACGACAACCCCAACCTGTCGCCCGCCCTCACCCTCACCGGTGTCACCTCGATCGCCAGCGACGCCTCCCGGGAGCGGGAGCAGCGCACCCTCGGCCCCGCCACCACCGTGCCGCGCCACCCGATGAACATCTTCTACAACGCCGGGCGCGCCGCCGAGCAGGCGGACGAGTACAACTGGATCTACGCGAAGAAGGCCGACGGCGGCAGCGGAGTGTGCGAGACCTCCTCGGCCACCACCTGCCTGGACGCCCCGCTGGACACCGCCACCGGCTACGCCTCGTACATCGTGCCGCTGGAGTCCAAGATCGCGCTCGGCCATGTGCTGGCCAACGACCCGCGCCCGCACTACGTCCACCAGTCCAACCTGGCCGAGGAGCGGATCGTCTACCCGGTGCTGGAGAAGACCCTCGGCGCCTACGAGGGCCTCTTCGCCGACAACACCCCGCTGGTCAACCTGCGGATGAAGGACACCGGCGAGGAGCTGCGCAAGCGCGCCGCCTGGGACGACGCCCTGGCCGCCGGGCGCGTCACCGCGTACCGCGTCGGCGACACCATCACCGTCACCGCGCCCAGCGGCACCCAGGCCCCGGCCACCCTGCCGGTGGGCACCCAGCAGACCCAGACCGGCAGCGCCACCGCGTTCGGCTCCGCCTACGCCGGACTGCGCTCGGGCTGGGCCACGCCCGCCCTCGGCCGGATCACCTTCACCCTGCCCGGCGACGCGGTCCCGGCCGACCCCTCCGGCGCGGCGCCCGCGCTGCGCGCGGCCAAGCCCGCCGACGGGCTGCCCGTCCCGGCCGGGGTGCGCGACCCGGTGCCGTACGGACCGGGCGACACCAGCCGCGACTGACGGCCCGCGCCGCCCATCCGTCACGCTGACGGGCCGCGCCGCCCCGCCCGTAACACCCTCCCTCACCGCTGCCCCGCCGTGCCCACGGCGCCGTCCTGGAGAGACCGAACCGACATGCGAGGATCGCTCGCCGAGCCCACGGCCGGCACCGTCCCGGTGACCCTGCTCACCGAGGGCACCTACCCGCACGGCCACGGCGGGGTCAGCGTGTGGTGCGACCAGCTCGTGCGGGGCATGCCGGACACCGACTTCCGGGTCATCGCGGTGACCGGCACCGGGCAGGAACCGCTCGCCTGGGAGCTGCCCGCCCAGGTGCGCGGCGTGGACTGCGTGCCGCTGTGGGGGCCGCCCCCGGCGGTCCGGGCGCGCGCCCCGCGCGGGCGGGAGATGCGGACGTTCCTGGCCGGGTACGAGCGCTTTCTGCTCGCCCTGCTCGACCCGGCCCAGGAACACGCCTTCGCCCCCGAGCTGTACCGGCTCGCCGAGTTCGCCGAACGCGGCACCCTCTCCGCGGCGCTGGCCTCGGAGTCCGCGGCCCGCGCCCTGGCCCGAATATGGACCCTGCCGCAGCTGCCCACCGCCGCCGCCCGCCCCACCCTCCACGACGCGCTGACCGCGACCGACCTGCTCGAACACGCCCTGCGCCCGCTCGCCGCCCGGCCCCCGGCCGAGGGCGTCGCCCACGCGGTGAGCGGCGGACTCGCCGCGCTGCCGGGCCTGGTGGCGCGCGAGCGGTACGGCACCCCGTTCCTGCTCACCGAACACGGCGTCTATCTGCGCGAGCGCTACCTCGGCTTCCGCACCGAACCGTACAACTGGCCCGTCAAGGCGCTGCTGCTCGGCTTCTTCCGGCTGCTGGCCATCGAGAGCTACCGGCGCGCCGCGCTCGTCACCCCCGGCAACCGCTACAACCGGCGCTGGGAGGAGCACGGCGGCACCCCGCCGGAGCGCATCCGCACCGTGTACAACGGCGTGGACCCGGCCGCCTTCCCGCCCGCCGGACCCGAACCCTCCGTGCCCACCTTGAGCTGGGCGGGCCGCGTCGACCCGATCAAGGACCTGGAGACGCTGATCCGCGCCTTCGCCCTCGTACGCAAGGAGCTGCCCGACGCGCGACTGCGCCTCTTCGGCGGCACCCCGCGCGGCGCGGAGGGCTACCGCGACGGATGCCAGTCGCTCGCCCTGGAACTGGGCGTGTCCGACGCCGTCACCTTCGAGGGACGGGTGGAGGACATCCGCGACGCCTACGCGGCGGGCAACGTGGTCATGCTCTCCAGCATCAGCGAGGGCTTCCCCTTCACCCTCATCGAGGCCATGTCCTGCGGCCGCGCCACCGTCTCGACCGATGTGGGCGGCGTACGCGAGGCGGTCGGCGACAGCGGCCTCGTCGTCCCGCCCCGCGACCCGGAGCGCATGGCGCGGGCGGCGCTCACGCTGCTCGGCGACCCGGCGCGGCGCGCCGGTATGGGGGAGGCGGCCCGGCTGCGGGTGATCGAGCAGTTCACCCTGCGCCAGACCATCAGCGCCTTCCGCGAGATCTACCACGAGCTGGACGCCACCTCCCGGGCCACCGAGGCTCCGGCGATGGCGTGGCCGCTGGTCGCCGGGGGCACGGCATGAGCGGCCCGCTGCGGCTCATACCGCCCCGCCCGGCTCCGCCCGCGCCACGTCCCGTACCTCGCGCTGATGGCCCCCGGCGGCCGCGCTGGGCCCACGACCCGGTCGACGAACTCATCACCGACATGGGCGAGTTGGTCGCCGAAGCCGTCCACCCCGACGAGATCGCGGCCGTCCTGGAGGCCGACGGGCTGACAGGGGATCAGGTGCGGGAGCGCTTCGGGCGCCGGGACACCTTCGAGCTGGCGGCCGAGCTGTACGCACGCGTACCGCGCCGCCACCCCGAACCGCTGTCGCGCACCGACCCCTGGGCCGCGCACCCCGGGCGGTTCCTGTTCCGCGGGCTGGTGTTCGCCCTGCCCGGGCTCGGCTACGCGCTGGGCGCGCCGTTCCTCAGCGGCCCGCCCGACGTCCTCGGACTGCCCGCCGGAAGCGGTGCGCTCACCGCCTCCGCGCTGGTCGGCTGGGCGTGGAACCAGGCGCTCGCCCACCGCGCGTACACCCGGCTGGCGTCGGGTGGCCACGCGGCGGCCGGGCGGTGTCTGCGGATCGGCGCGCCACTGGGCGCGGCGCTCGCCTTCGTGGCCGCGCTGCTGCTTCCCGCCCCCGGCGCGGCGCTCGCCTTCGCGGCCGGACAGTCGGCCTATCTGGCGGCGGCCACGGCACTGCTCGTCCTCGGCAAGGAACGGCTGCTGCCGCTGGCGCTGCTGCCGACGGCGGTGGGCGCTGGCCTCTCGCTCGCTCTCGAACTGCCCTCCTGGGCACGGGTGGTGGCGCTGCTCGCCACCATCGGCGCCGTGCTCGCGGCCGCCACCCGCGCCACCGTACGGGCCATCGGACCCGACCCGGTGAACGCCCCGGCCCCGCCGCTCGCCGCCTCGCTGCCGTACGGGCTGTTCGGGCTCGGGTGCGCCGTGCTCACCACCGTGGCCGCGCTCGGCGACATGGTGCGGTACGGGGCCGGGGCGGCACTCGCCGGGGCCGTGGTGATCGCGCTGACCCTCAGCATGGGCGCCGCCGAATGGCTGCTGTACCGCTGTAGGGGGCTCGCGCTCGCCGCGCTCGCCGACAGCACCGGGCCGAACGGGCTGCGGCTGCGCGCCGCTCGGGTGCTCGGGCTCTGTCTGGCCGGGTACCTCGCCGCCCTGACCGCGCTCGTGTTCACCACCCACGCGCTGTGGCCCGCCGCGTCCCCGGACACCGCTCCACCACCGCTGGGGGCCGCCCGGCTGCTCGCCGTCCTGGCGCTCGGGGCGGTGCTGTGGAGCGGGCTGCTGCTCCAGGCGTTCGGCAGCGCCTGGCCCCCCGCCGCGGTGTGCCTGGCCGCGGCCGGGGCCGAAACCGCCGCGCTCGCGCTGGAGATCTCCGCCCCGGCGGTCGTCCAGCTCGCGGTCTGCGGCGCGGCGTCGGCCGTCCTGCTGGCCTTCGCCACCGCACTCCTCGGCCGGATCACCACCCACCGCTGAGCCACCTCTCACCCTTCTTTCCGCACGCGCACGCACGCACGCATCACCACAACACCCCGCAACAGAAGTGGAGTTCTGGCATGTCCGAAAACACGTCCGAAAACAAGTCCGCAAGCGCCCCGAGCACCGCCACCCCCGTCGCCGTCACCGGCGCGGAGGGGTTCATCGGCTCACACCTCGTCGAGGCGCTGGTCGCCACCGGCCACCGGGTGCGCGCGATGGTGCAGTACAACTCCTTCTCCGACTTCGGCTGGCTGGAGACCCTTCCCAAGGACGTGCTGTCCGAGGTCGACGTCGTCCTCGGCGACGTCCGCGACCCCGGATCCGTCACCGGCCTGGTCAAGGGCGCCGAGGCGGTCTACCACCTCGCCGCGCTGATCGCGATCCCGTACTCGTACCGCGCCCCGCACTCGTACGTCGACACCAACGTCACCGGCACCCTGAACGTGCTGGAGGCGGTGCGCCACCAGGAGATCCCGCGCCTCGTCCACACCTCCACCAGCGAGACGTACGGCACCGCGCAGACCGTGCCGATCACCGAGGACCACCCCATCAACACCCAGTCCCCGTACGCCGCTTCGAAGGCGGGCGGCGACCGGCTGGCCGACAGCTACCACGCGAGCTTCGCCACCCCCGTGGTCACCCTGCGGCCGTTCAACACCTTCGGCCCGCGCCAGTCCATGCGCGCCGTCATCCCGACCGTGATCGGCCAGGTGGCCGCCGGGCAGCGCACCGTCACCCTCGGGGATCTGCGCCCCACCCGCGACTTCACCTTCGTCAAGGACACCGCGGCCGCCTTCCTCGCCGTCGGCACCGCGCCCGCCGCGGACGTGGTCGGCCGCACCTTCAACGCCGGTACCGGCGGGGAGATCTCGGTCGGCGACCTGGTCTCCCTGGTCGGCAAGCTGATGGACACCGACCTCGACGTCCGCGAGGACGCCCAGCGCGTACGCCCCGCCGACTCCGAGGTGATGCGGCTGGTCTGCGACGCCTCCCGGCTGCGCGCCGCGACCGGCTGGGCCCCGGCCCACAGCCTCGAAGAGGGCCTGGAGCACACCATCGCCTTCTTCCGCGACCCGGCGAACCTCGCCCGCTACAAGACCGACATCTACAACGTCTGACCCCCTTTCACCCTTCACGCTGATTGACCGGAGAGGACTCCACCCCATGCACGCAGTCATCCTGGCCGGCGGCAAAGGCGTCCGGCTGCGCCCGTACACCACCGCCCTGCCCAAGCCGCTCGTCCCGATCGGGGAGCAGCACGCGATCCTGGAGATCGTGATGCGCCAGCTCGCGGCGGCCGGTTTCACCAGCTGCACCCTGGCCATCGGCCACCTGGGCCACATCATCCGGGCGTACGTCGGCAACGGCTCCCAGTGGGGGCTGCGCGTCGGATACGCCACCGAGGACAGCCCGCTGGGCACCATGGGCCCGCTGCTCACCATGCTCGACCGGCTGCCCGAGCACTTCCTGGCGATGAACGGCGACGTCCTCACCGACCTCGACTTCGGCGACGTGCTGCGCAGCCACCAGCAGGCCGACGCCCCGCTGACGATCGCCACCTACGCTCGCCAGGTGAACATCGACTTCGGCGTGCTCAACACCGACGAGGGCCGGGTGGTCGGCTTCGCCGAGAAGCCCAGCATGGACTACCGCGTCTCCATGGGCGTCTACGGCGTCTCCCGCGACGCCCTCGCCCGCTACACCCCGGGCCTGCCGCTGGGCTTCGACGAGCTGGTCCTGGACCTGCTGAAGGCCGGCACGCCGCCGCAGGCGTACGAGTTCGACGGCTACTGGCTGGACATCGGGCGGCCCGACGACTACGACCGGGCCAACGCCGAGTTCGACGCCCGTCGCGGCATGCTGATCAAGGGAGCGTGAGCGGGCCCGTGCGCATCCTCGTCCTGGGCGCCACCGGCTTTCTGGGCGGGCACACCGTCCGGCATCTGCGCGCGCTGTCCGGCGTGCGGGTGCTGGTCGCCGCCCGTCCGTCCGGCCGGGCCCCGCACCCCGATCTGACTCCCCGCCCGACCCCCGACCTGACCGTCGACCTGGCCACCACCGACCCGGCCGAACTGGCCGAGGCCCTGCGCGCCCTCGCCCCCGACGCCGTGATCAACTGCGCGGGCGCGGTCGGCGGCGGCGCGGTGGCGCTCACCGGGACCAACGCGCGCGGCCCGGCCGTGCTGTGCGCGGCGCTGGCGGCCGCCGCCCCCGGGGCCCGGCTCGTCCACCTCGGCTCGGCGGCCGAGTACGGGCCGGGCGCGCCCGGCCGTCCCCTCGGCGAGAGCGCGTCCACCCGGCCGCTCGGCCTGTACGGCGCGTCCAAGCTGGCCGGTACCCTCGCCGTCCTCGACTCGGGCCTGGACGCGGTGGCCCTGCGGGTCTTCAACCCGCTCGGCCCCGGCTCCCCGGCCGCGAGCCTGCCCGGCCGGCTCGCCGCCGAGCTGCGGCTCGCGATGCGGGACGGCGCCTTGGACGCCATGGACGCTGCCGAGCCGGACGCCACCGTCCGCGTCGGGGACCTCTCCGCCCACCGCGACTTCGTCGACGTGCGCGATGTCGCCCGGGCCGCCGGTCTCGCCGCCACCGAGCCCGGCGAACTCCCGCGCCTCCTCAACATCGGCGGCGGCAAGGCCCGCCCGGTACGGGAGGTGGCCGAGGGGCTGGTGAGGGAGAGCGGCTTCCGCGGCGCCGTCGAGGAGAGCGGCGGCGGCTCGGCCCGTTCGGCCGCCGTCAGCTGGCAGCAAGCGGACATCGGGGCAGCCGACCGGCTGCTCGGCTGGCAGCCCCGGTACTCCTTCGCCGAGTCGCTGACCGGTCTGTGGGCGGCCAGCAAGGACCCGGCCGAAACGCCCGCCCGGTGACGGTCCATCAGCGCCGTCTGCTCGTACCCCTGTACGTCCACCCGGCGGTCGATCCGCACCCCTGGCGGGTGCTGGAGGAGGCCGCCGGGCGGCTGTACGGCGTCATCCTCAACCTGGCGGACGGGCCGGGCATCCGCCCCGACCCGGTGTTCGCCGAGGCCGCCGGGCGGCTGCGCGCCGCCGGGGCGCCGCTGCTCGGGTACGTCGACACCGCGTACGGCCGCCGCCGGGTGGGCGCGGTCCTCACCGACGTACGGCGGTATCGCCGCTGGTACGGCGTGGACGGCGTGTTCCTCGACCGGACCGCGGCCGACCCCGCGACGCTGCCCCGCTACCGGCGGCTGGCGCTGGCCTCCCGGGTGCTGGGCGCCCGTACGGTCGTCTTCAACCCCGGCACCCACCCCGACCCGCGCTACGCCGCCCTCGCCGATCTGCTGGTCACCTTCGAGGGCCGGTGGGACACCTACCAGCAGGCCGACGTGCCGGACTGGACCGCCGCCCATCCGCCGGGACGCTTCTGCCATCTGGTGTACGGCGTGCCCTGCGGGCGGGCCGGACAGGTGGGCCGCACCGCCCGGGCGCGCGGCGCCGCCGTGCACTGCGCGGTGCCCGGAGCGGGGGCGAACCCCTGGCGGTCCGCCCCCGCCGAGCTGGAGGAGGTCCCGCGATGAGAGCGCGGCGCGTGACGGCGGCGCTGATCGCCGCCCTGCTGCTGATCCTGACCGGATGCTCGGGCGGCGGCTCGCCGGACCCCGGCGACGACCGGCCGCCCGGGCCCCCGCGCTGGCAGCCCCGCCCCGGCACCGCCTGGCAGTGGCAGCTGGCGGGCCGGATCGACGAGTCGGTCGACGTACCCGTCTACGACATCGACGGCTTCGAGAACTCCGCCCGGACCGTCGCCCGGCTGCACGCCCGGGGCCGCAAGGTGATCTGCTACATCAACGCCGGCGCCTGGGAGAACTTCCGGCCCGACCGCGCCGCCTTCCCCCGTTCCCTGCTGGGCCGGGGCAACGGCTGGCGCGGCGAACGCTGGCTGGACATCCGTCAGCTGTCCGTCCTGCGCCCGCTCATGGCCAAGCGGATGGACATGTGCCGGGACAAGGGCTTCGACGCGGTCGAGCCCGATCTGACCGAGGGCTACCGCAACCGCACCGGCTTCCCGCTCACTGCCGCCCACCAGCTCGCCTACAACCGCGCGATGGCGCGGCTGGCCCATGACCGGGGCCTGGCCATCGGTCTCAAGAACGACCTCGACCAGATCCCCCAGCTGGTGCGGGACTTCGACTTCGCGGTCAACGAGGAATGCGCCCAGTACGACGAGTGCGACAAGCTCACCCCCTTCATCCGGCGGAAGAAGGCGGTCTTCCACGCCGAATACGCCCTGAAGCCGGGCGCCTTCTGCCGGACCGCGCAGCGGCTCGGGCTCAGCTCGATGCAGAAGCGGCTGGACCTCGACCCCTGGCGCCGCCCCTGCTGACCGCCGCGCGCGGTTCCCCCTTCTTGGTGCTATATCCGGCCATTTTCGCCAGCCTCCCGGCCGGAACCGGAATCCCTTCACCGCGTGACGCCGTGCCCCCACGGCGTCACGCGGTGTTCGGCGTTCCCGAGATCGCGCGTGTCAAGGCCCAAGCCGCTCGGTGCGGGGATTGGCAACTTGCTGCCGAAGGGGAAGCGGCGGCGCTCAGACGCGGTTTGCTGATTGAAGCAGACAGGCGCGGCCTGCGGCGGAGAACGGCGGAACGGCGGAACGGCAGAACGGGGGGGACCAAGGACGAGGTGGCCCTGGACGGGGGTCGGGGCCACCCGTGGCGCAGGCGGCGTCGGGGAGATTCAGCCCCGACGCCGCCTCCCGGCCACCGTGCCGGACTTAAGGTCTGGAGCCATGCCGAACACCGTCCACACCGCGGCGAACGCCGATACGGCCGACACCGCCGCTCTGATCGAAGATCTGTATCCGGCCCTGGCCGCGCTCCGGGAGGCGGGCCCGGTCCACCGGATCAGCGGCACCGACGGCCGCCCCGCCTGGCTGGTCACCCGCTACGACGATGTGCGGCAGGCGTTCGCCGACCCGCGCCTCTCACTGGACAAGCGCCACGCCGCGCCGGGCAACTACAGCGGTTTCTCGCTGCCGCCCGCCCTCGACACCAACCTGCTCAACATGGATCCCCCGGACCACACCCGGGTGCGCCGCCTCGTGGTCAAGGCGTTCACCCCCGGCCGGGTCGAGAAGCTGCGCGAACCGGTCCGGCGCGTCGCCGGTGAACTGCTCGACGCCATCGAGGCCGACGGCCGCGCCGATCTGCTCGCCGCGTACGCCGGACAGCTGCCGATCATCGTCATCTGCGATCTGCTCGGCGTCCCGGAGGGGGACCGCCAGGACTTCCGCGCCTGGAGCGACGCCCTGATCACCCCCGACCCGGCGCGGCCGCAGGCGGCGAAGGAGGCGGTCGGGGCCATGCTGCGCTTCTACACCGGCCTCATCGCGAAGAAGCGCGCCGAACCCGGCGACGATCTGCTGTCCGACCTGATCAGGGTGCGCGACGACGAGACGGAGGATTCGGCGAGCGGGGGCGACCGGCTCAGCGAGGACGAGCTGACCTCGCTCGCCTTCCTCATCCTGCTCGCGGGCTACGAGAACACGGTCCACCTCATCGCCAACTCCGTGCTCGCCCTGCTCGACCACCCCGACCTCCTCACGGAACTGCGCGAGGACCCCACGCGCATCCCGGCCGCCTTCGACGAGCTGGTCCGCTACGAGGGCCCGGCCTCGCTCGCGATCCGCCGCTTCCCCCGGGAAGACATCGAGATCGGCGGCGTGACGATCCCCGCCGGGGAGACCGTGCTGCTCTCCGCCGCCTCGGCGCACCGCGATCCGACCCGTTTCCAGGACCCGGACGCACTCAATCCGCATATTGGCCGATCCGGGCACCTCGGGCTCGGCCACGGCATCCACTACTGCCTCGGCGCACCGCTGGCCCGGCTGGAGACCGATATCGCTCTGGCCACGCTGTTGTCCCGTTTTCCTGGGCTGCGGCTGGAGGGCCCGAGGGAGGAGCTGCGCTGGCGTCCCTCGATCCGCGCGCGTGGCCTGATCTCGCTGCCTGTGGCGTGGTGAACGAAGAAGCGAACAGGTTTTTGATGCATAACCCTCGGTGGATGCGGTAAAAAGGTCATCGAGCCCGCCCGGTGTGCATCCCCCGTCGCACCGGGCGGGCCTTCTTTGTGCGGGCCCGCCGACACGCGCGACCGGACCCGCACCCGGTGTCACGGCAACCCCTACGCGCCCCGTAAACCCCGGACTTACCAGCGGGTAATCGGTCGGAACCGGGCATCCGGGGCCGAGAGTAACCTCACATCCCTACCCTCTGCTGCGGCTTTAGCCACGCCCATTAGCCTCCCTTTCATGACGGTCCTGCCCGACGGGCTTCCCCTAGCCGATGAATTCCCGGATGTGACACGAGACGAGTGGCATCGCCTCGTGGAAGGCGTGCTGCGTAAAACCGGCGCGTCGGATGCCACGGGCGTACACGCCGAAGCCGCTCTCGCGACCGAGGTGGAGGACGGCATCACCGTCCGACCCCTCTACACGTCCGAGGACGCCCCGCAGGACCCCGGCCATGGCCACTCCGGTCACCCCGGCTTCGCCCCGTATCTGCGCGGCGCGCGTCCCGCCGGGTCCGCGGTCTCCGGCTGGGACATCCGCCAGCGGCACATCCACCCGGACGCGGCCACCACCAACCGGGCCGTGCTCGCCGACCTGGAGCACGGCGCCGGGTCGGTGTGGCTGGCGGTCGGCGAGGGCGGGGTGGCCGTCGACGCGCTGCCCGAGGCCCTGGCCGGTGTCTACCTCGACCTCGCGCCCGTCGTCCTCGACGCGGGCGCCGACTTCGAGGCCGCGGGCCACGCCCTGCTGCGGCTGTACGCGGACCGTCAGGTGCCGCCGCACGCGGCGCTCGGCAACCTGGGCGCCGACCCGCTGGGCCTGGCGGCCCGTACCGGCCGGGACGCCGATGTGCCCGCCCACCTGGCCGCCGCCGCCGACCTGGCGGTCGCCTGCTACCGCGACCACCCCGGCGTACGGGCCCTCACGGTGGACGCGCTGCCGTACCACGAGGCCGGTGGCGGGGTCGCCCAGGAGCTGGGCTGCTCGCTGGCCGCCGGAGTGGCGTATCTGCGCGCGCTGACCGGGGCCGGGATGACCGTCGAGGCGGCCTGCGCCGAGCTGGAGTTCCGCTACGCGGCCACCGCCGACCAGTTCACCACCATCGCCAAGCTGCGCGCCGCCCGGCGGCTGTGGGCGCGGGTCGCGGAGGCGTGCGGGGCGGCCACGGGCTCACCGGAGTGCGCCCAGCGCCAGCACGCCGTCACCTCGCCGGTGATGATGACCCGGCGCGACCCCTGGGTGAACATGCTCCGCACCACCGTGGCGAGCCTGGCCGCCGGGGTCGGCGGCGCCGACGCGGTCACGGTGCTGCCGTTCGACAGCGCGATCGGCCTGCCGGACGACTTCGCCCGCCGTATCGCCCGCAACACCTCCACGATCCTGCTGGAGGAGTCGGGGCTGGCCCGGGTGATCGACCCGGCCGGCGGCTCCTGGTACGTCGAGTCGCTGACCGACGAGATCTGCCGCGCCGCGTGGGCCTGGTTCCAGGAGATCGAGCGGGCCGGGGGACTGGCAGCGGCGCTCGCCTCAGGGCTGGTGCGCGACCGGCTGGCCGCCACCTGGGAGCGCCGCTCGCGCGCGCTGGCCCGCCGCAAGGAACCGATCACCGGCGTGAGCGAGTTCCCGAACCTCGCCGAGCCGCCGGTCGAGCGCGCCGCCGCGCCGGAGCGGCCCGGCGGCGGGCTGCCGAGGGTGCGCCGCGACGAGGCGTACGAGGCGCTGCGCGCCCGCTCCGACGCGTATCTGGCCGACCGGGGCGCCCGGCCCCGGGTGTTCCTGGCCGCGCTGGGACCGGCGGCCGTGCACACGGCCCGCGCCTCCTTCGCCGTCAACCTCTTCCAGGCGGGCGGCATCGAGGCGGTGCAGGAGCCGGTCACGGTCGACGCGGAGTCGGTGGCCGAGGCGTTCGCCGCGAGCGGCGCGGCGGTGGCCTGCCTGTGCTCCAGCGACAAGGTGTACGCGGAGCAGGCGGTGGCCGTCGCCGAGCGGCTGAAGGCCGCGGGGGCGGCGCGGGTGCTCCTGGCCGGGCGGCCTGGGACACTTCAGGAAGAGTACGAGCGGGCCGGGGTGGACGGGTTCGTCTTCGCCGGTTGCGACGCGGTCGAGGCGCTGACCTCGGCTCTGGACATCATGGGGGTGCGGTGATGGGCGGGATCCCGGATTTCTCGGCCGTCGAGTTCGAGGGACCGGCCGACGAGGGGGCGTCCGGCGGTGCCGGTTCCGCCGCCTGGGCCGCCGCGGTGCAGGACAGCGTCGGCAAGGGCGTCGAGGACCTGGTGTGGGACACCCCCGAGGGCATCGGCGTCAAGCCGCTGTACACGGCGGAGGACCTGGACGGGCTGGACTTCCTCGACACCTACCCGGGCGTGGCGCCGTATCTGCGCGGCCCGTACCCGACGATGTACGTCAACCAGCCCTGGACGATCCGGCAGTACGCGGGCTTCTCCACCGCCGAGGAGTCCAACGCGTTCTACCGCCGCAACCTGGCGGCCGGTCAGAAGGGCCTGTCGGTCGCCTTCGACCTGCCCACCCACCGCGGCTACGACAGCGACCACCCCCGGGTCACCGGTGACGTCGGCATGGCGGGCGTGGCCATCGACTCGATCTACGACATGCGGCAGCTCTTCGACGGCATCCCGCTGGACCGGATGTCGGTGTCGATGACGATGAACGGCGCGGTGCTGCCCATCCTCGCGCTCTACATCGTGGCCGCCGAGGAGCAGGGCGTCGCGCCCGAGAAGCTGGCCGGGACCATTCAGAACGACATCCTCAAGGAGTTCATGGTCCGCAACACCTACATCTATCCGCCGCAGCCGTCGATGCGGATCATCTCCGACATCTTCGCCTTCACCTCGCAGCGGATGCCGCGCTACAACTCCATCTCCATCTCCGGCTACCACATCCAGGAGGCCGGGGCCACGGCCGACCTGGAGCTGGCGTACACCCTCGCGGACGGCGTGGAGTACCTGCGGGCCGGGATGGAGGCCGGGATGGACGTGGACGCGTTCGCGCCGCGGCTCTCGTTCTTCTGGGCGATCGGCATGAACTTCTTCATGGAGGTCGCCAAGCTGCGGGCGGCGCGGCTGCTGTGGGCCAAGCTGGTCAAGCAGTTCGACCCGAAGAACCCCAAGTCGCTGTCGCTGCGCACCCATTCGCAGACCTCCGGCTGGTCGCTGACCGCGCAGGACGTGTTCAACAACGTGACCCGTACGTGTGTCGAGGCCATGGCCGCGACCCAGGGCCACACCCAGTCGCTGCACACCAACGCCCTGGACGAGGCCCTCGCCCTGCCGACCGACTTCTCGGCCCGGATCGCCCGCAACACGCAGCTGCTGCTGCAGCAGGAGTCGGGCACCACGCGGGTGATCGACCCGTGGGGCGGCAGCGCCTACGTCGAGAAGCTGACGTACGACCTGGCGCGGCGGGCCTGGCAGCACATCGAGGAGGTCGAGGCGGCCGGGGGCATGGCCAAGGCCATCGACGCGGGCATCCCCAAGCTGCGCGTCGAGGAGGCGGCCGCCCGCACCCAGGCGCGGATCGACTCCGGGCGCCAGCCGGTGATCGGCGTCAACAAGTACCGGGTCGACAGCGACGAGCAGATCGAGGTCCTCAAGGTCGACAACTCCTCGGTGCGCGCCCAGCAGATCGAGAAGCTGCGGCGGCTGCGCGCCGAGCGCGACGAGGCGGTGTGCCAGGACGCGCTGCGCGCGCTCACCGCCGCCGCCGAGTCCGGGCCCGGCAGCGGCCTGGAGGGCAACCTGCTCGCGCTCGCCGTGGACGCCGCCCGCGCCAAGGCCACCGTCGGGGAGATCTCCGACGCGCTGGAGAAGGTGTATGGCCGCCACTCCGGCCAGATCCGTACGATCTCCGGTGTGTATCGAGACGAGGCCGGACCGTCGTCCGGTGTGGACCGCACCCGCACGCTGGTGGAGAAGTTCGAGAGCGCCGAGGGCCGCCGTCCCCGCATCCTGGTCGCCAAGATGGGCCAAGACGGGCACGACCGCGGTCAGAAGGTGATCGCGACCGCCTTCGCCGACCTCGGCTTCGACGTCGACGTCGGCCCGCTGTTCCAGACGCCGGAGGAGGTCGCCCGGCAGGCGGTGGAGGCCGATGTGCACATCGTCGGCGTCTCGTCGCTGGCCGCCGGCCACCTCACGCTGGTGCCCGCGCTGCGCGAGCAGCTGGCCGAGGCGGGCCGCGAGGACATCACCGTCGTCGTCGGGGGCGTCATCCCGCCGCAGGACGTCCAGACCCTGCACGAGGCCGGTGCCGCCGCCGTCTTCCTGCCGGGCACGGTCATCCCGGACGCCGCCCACGACCTGGTGCGGAAGCTGGCAGCCGACCTCGGCCACGAGCTGTAATGCCACGGACGATCGACATCGAGGAGTACGCCAAGGGCGTGCTCGACGGCAAGCGCGCGTACATCGCCCGTGCCATCACCCTCGTCGAGTCCACCCGGGCCGATCACCGCGACCTCGCCCAGCGGCTGCTGATCGAGCTGCTGCCGCACACCGGCGGGGCGCGGCGGGTCGGCATTAGCGGGGTGCCCGGGGTGGGCAAGTCGACCTTCATCGACGCCCTGGGCACCATGCTCACCGGGCTCGGCCACAAGGTGGCGGTGCTCGCCGTCGATCCGTCCTCCAGCCGTACCGGCGGCTCCATCCTGGGCGACAAGACCCGGATGGAGCGGCTGGCCGTCGACCCGGACGCCTTCGTACGGCCCTCGCCGAGCGCGGGGACGCTCGGCGGGGTCGCCCGCGCCACCCGCGAGTCCATGGTGGTGATGGAGGCCGCGGGCTATGACGTGGTGCTCGTGGAGACCGTCGGCGTGGGCCAGTCCGAGACGGCGGTCGCGGGCATGGTCGACAGCTTCCTGCTGCTCTCCCTGGCCCGCACCGGCGACCAGCTGCAGGGCATCAAGAAGGGCGTCCTGGAGCTGGCCGACGTCGTCACCATCAACAAGGCGGACGGTTCGCACGCCCGGGACGCCAAGTCCGCGGCCCGCGAACTGGCGGGCGCGCTGCGGCTGTTGCAGCCCCCGGACGCGCCGTGGAACCCGCCCGTGCTCACCTGCTCGGCGCGCGAGAACACCGGGCTCGACGTGGTCTGGGAGCGGCTGGAGCAACACCGCCGGGTGCTGGAGGCCACCGGCGCGCTGGAGGCCAAGCGCCGCGACCAGCAGGTCGGCTGGACGTGGTCCATGGTGCGCGACCAGCTGCTCGCCCGGCTGCACGCCCACCCCGGGGTGCGGCGGCTCGCGCCCGGCCTGGAGCAGGACGTTCGCGACGGCACGCTGACGGCGACGCTGGCGGCGGACCGGCTGCTGGAGGCGTTCCGTACGCCGTCCGACGGCTGAGTGCCGACCAGTGCCGACCGTGGGATGGGCGGCCGCCGAGGTGGGTCCGTTCTTCGCGCTGCGCACCGGGCCCGGCGATCCGCGTGCCGAGGGATACGCGCCGATCGGCGAGGCGTACGGGCTGACCGGCGAGGGCGCCGCCGGGCCGCTGCTGCGCGGCCGGGTGGAGGCGGTCGGCGCGAGCCTGGGCACCGATGAGCCGAGGGTCGCGGCCTCGCTCGTCTTCCAGGGGCTCGCCGCCCGCGTCTGGTCGCTCGCGCTCGGCCCCGCCGTCCTGACCGGCGCGGTGTACGACCTCCGCCCCGACCAGCTGTGGTGGAACCCCGCGCGTGTCGCCCCCGACGACCTGTGGTGGCCCGGCGCGCCGCGCGCGATGGGCGAACCGGGCGGGCTCGCCGGACAGCTCGCCACGTGCGCGTACGGGCATCTGACGCCGCTGCACCACGCCGTCGGCCGCGCGTACCGGGTCTCGGACCGGCTGCTGTGGGGCAACGCCGCCTCGGCGCTGGTGGGTTCGCTGCGGGTGCTGCACGACTGGTGCCGGGCGCGGGGCCTGGACGAGGCGGGGGAGCGGGCGGTGGCGGTGGCCCGCGCCCAGTTCGCCCACCCGCCGCTGTGTGACGCGGGGGAGTTGACCACCGCGCCCCTCGCCTTCCGGCGCCGCACCTGCTGCCTGTACTACCGGGTGCCGGGCGGCGGCCTGTGCGGTGACTGCGTTCTGCGGCGGTGACCGCGTACCGCGCTCGGCGGCCGCCGGATACGGTGTGTACATGCCGAAGAACGAGAACGTGTTCTCATCCTGGCGGGCGTGGCGCCGCCGTGCCACGTCCCGGATGGTGCACCGCGGATGGCGCGCCGTCCAGCGCGCGGGCGCGGTGACCGCCGACCGGCCCGGCCCGTACCGCTTCGGCCGCATCGGCACCGGCACCCGGTTGGCGTTCCCCCAGGGCACCGTCTTCGGCGAGCCGTGGATCGAACTCGGCGACCACTGCGTGGTCGGCGAACAGGTCACGCTCACCGTCGGCATGATGCCCGGCCTCGACCTCGGCCCGGAGCCCATCCTGCGGCTCGGCAACGGCGTGGTCCTGGGGCGCGGCAGCCATGTCATCGCCTCCCGGGACGTGGTGTTCGGCGATGACGTGTTCTGCGGTCCGTATGTCTACGTGACCAGCGACAACCATTCGTACGACGACCCCCACCAGCCCATCGGGCGGCAGTGGCCGCGCTGCGCCCCCGTCGAGATCGGCTCCGGAAGCTGGCTGGGCGCGGGCGCGGTGATCCTGCCCGGGGCGCGGCTGGGCCGTAACGTCGTCGTCGCGGCCGGAGCGGTCGTACGGGGCGAGGTGCCCGACCACGCCGTGGTCGCCGGGGCGCCCGCCCGCGTCATCCGCCGCTGGGCCCCCGAGGACGGCTGGCAGCCGCCACTGCGGACGCCCGCACCCGAGCCGATACCGGCCGGGATGACGGCGGAGCAGCTGCTCGCACTGGCCGAGGCGGAGCCGGAGGCGGGAGCGTCGTAGCAGGTCAGTAGAGTTGCAGCCGCCCCCGAACCACCACGAGGAACATCTGTGAGCCCACCACCCACCCCCCTGACCGTCGTCGGCGTCGGCGCCGACGGATGGGACGGGCTCGCCCCGGACGGCCGCGAGGCGCTGCGCACGGCCGAGGTCATCATCGGCGGACCGCGCCAACTCGGCCTGCTGCCAGCGGAATGCGCCGCCGAGCGCGTCCCCTGGCCGTCCCCGCTGCGCCCCGCCGTCCCCGGGCTGCTCGCCGCGCACGCCGGGCGCCGGGTCTGTGTGCTGGCGAGCGGCGACCCCATGTTCTTCGGCATCGGCCGCACCCTCACCGAGCTGCTGGGCCCCGGCGCGCTGCGGGTGCTGCCGCATCCCTCGTCCGTCGCGTACGCCTGCGCGCGGCTCGGCTGGGCGCAGGAGCACACCGAGGTGATCAGCCTCGTCGGCCGCCCCCTCGCCGCCCTGTCCCGCGCCCTGTACCCGGGCCGCCGGGTGCTCGTCCTCAGCGCCGGTGCCGCGACCCCGGCCGAGGTCGCCGGGCTGCTGCGGGACCGGGGCTTCGGCCCGACCCGGATGCGGGTCCTGGAGCAGCTGGGCGGCGCGCGGGAACACACCGTCGAGTCCACCGCCGAGGCGTGGCCCCACCCGCCCGGCGACCCCCTCAACGTCATCGCCCTGGACTGCGCCCCGGCGGCGGACACCCCGCACCTGTCCGCCGTCCCCGGGCTGCCGGACGCCGCGTACGAACACGACGGCCAGCTGACCAAACGCCACGTCCGCGCCGCCACCCTCGCCGCCCTCGCCCCCGCCCCGGGCGAACTGCTGTGGGACGTCGGCGGCGGCTCCGGCTCCATCGCCGTGGAATGGATGCGCGCCCACCCCGCCTGCCGCGCGGTCTCCGTCGAACGCGATCCGGTACGCGCCGAGCGCATCACCCGCAACGCGACCGCCCTCGGCGTCCCCGCCCTGCGCGTCGTCACCGGCGCCGCCCCGGCCGCCCTCGACGGCCTGCCCGCCCCCGACGCCGTCTTCGTCGGCGGCGGCGCCACCACGCCCGGCCTCCTGGAGGCCTGCTGGACCGCGCTCCCCGTCGGCGGCCGCCTCGTGGTCAACACCGTCACCCTCGAATCCGAAGCCCTGCTCACCACCTGGTACACCCGCCACGGCGGCGACCTCATCCGCCTCGCCGTCTCCCACGCCACGCCCGTGGGCGGCTTCACGGGCTGGCGCCAGGCGATGCCGGTCACCCAGTGGTCCACCACCAAACGCGGAGAAACACGATGACGGTGTACTTCATCGGCGCGGGCCCCGGCGCCGCCGACCTGATCACCCTGCGCGGCGCGCGGACCCTCGCCCGCTGCCAGGTGTGCCTCTACGCGGGCAGCCTCGTCCCGCGCGAACTGCTGGCCGAATGCCCGCCGGACGCCCGGCTGGTCGACACCGCCGGGCTCGACCTCGACCAGATCACCGCCGAGTTCGCCACCGCCCACGAGGCGGGCCACGACGTGGCCCGCCTCCACTCCGGCGACCCGTCGGTCTTCAGCGCCGTCGCCGAGCAGATGCGGCGCCTCGACGCGGCCGGGATCCCGTACGAGGTCGTCCCCGGCGTCCCCGCCTTCGCCGCCGCGGCCGCCGCGCTGAAGCGGGAACTGACGGTCCCGACCGTCGGCCAGACCGTCATCCTCACCCGCGTCGCCCAGCAGGCCACCCCCATGCCCGACGGCGAAGACCTCGCCACCCTCGGCCGCAGCCGCGCCCTCCTCGTCCTGCACCTCGCCGCCCGCTACGTGGACCGCGTGGTCGGCGAACTCCTCCCGCACTACGGCCCCGACTGCCCGGCCGCGGTGGTCGCCATGGCCAGCCGCCCCGACGAACTGGTCCTGCGCGGCACCCTGGCGGACATCGCCGACCAGGTGAAGGCGGCGGGCGTGGTCCGTACGGCCGTCATCCTGGTAGGCCAAACCCTCGCCGCGGCCCAGTTCCAAGACAGCCACCTCTACTCCCCGGACCGCCCCCGCACCCCCTGAGCCCCACCTGCCACGGACACCGGGCGAGGCCCGCGCCCCGCCCGGGCTGTGCGCTGTCCGCGGCCGGAAACGTCTGCACCTGCGGGCGGATGTCGTGGCGGGCGGCGAAGTCGATCATCTGTCGGGTCTGTGCCGCTGAACCCACGATGCCGCCGACGAGTCACCACGGGTGGCGGTCGCGCACCGGGCTTACCGCTTCCAGGGCGGCGCCCAGTCGCAGGAGGGTGGCCTCGTCGTACCAGCGGGAGACGAGCTGAACGCCGATCGGCAGACCGTCCCCGCTCGCCCCGAACGGCAGTGACAGCGCGGGCAGACCGGTGAGGTTGAACGGAACGGTCGCCCGCATGATGCCACGGGCCGGGACGGTCACGTCTCCGACGCGGAACGTCGACTGGGCGTGCGGTGGTGCGGGGACGGGGCATACCGGGCACAGCAGCACGTCGTAGCGCTCGAAGTATGCGGCGAACAGCGAGCTGAGCGCGTCGACCTCTTGCTGTGCGGCGATGTAGTCGGCTGTTGTCACCTCCGGTGCCGTGAGCGTCCGCTGGATGAGGGGGTGCAGTTCCGACTCGCGGCCGGCGGCCACCTGCCGGAAGTGCGGCGCCACCTCGGCTGTGTAGAGCACGGCGCTCAGCGCGGTCGCGTCGATCGCCTCCAGCCCGGGCGGCGGGGCAGGCTCGACCGTAGCGCCCAGCTTCCGCAGCGCCTCGGCGGCCGACCTGACGGTGGCCGTCACCTCATGGTCCACCGGACCGAACGCCGGGTCGCTCGCCCAGCCGACCCGCGCCCCGGCCAGGTCGCGGGGCCCGGCCGCGTGGGGCGGCGAGTGGCGTACGTACCCGTCGACGCCGTCGGGCCCCGCCAGCAACCGGAACGCGGTCGCGACGTCCCGCACGCTGCGGGCCATCGGGCCGACGTGCCAGTAACGGCGGGGAACCTCGGGCCAGTGCCCGGTGATCGGGATCCGCCCCCGCGTCGCCTTCATGGCGACGATGCCGGTGTCGTGGGCCGGACCGCGCACCGAGATGGCCACGTCGCTGCCCAGGCCCAGTGGTGACATCCCGGCGGCGATCGCGGCCGATTCACCGCCGCTGGAGCCGCCCGGGGTGCGCTCCCCGTCCCACGGATTACGGGATCTGCCGACGAGCAGGTTGTCGGTCTCGGTCCAGTAGGAGAACTCCGGCAGGTTCGTCTTGGCCAGCGGAATCGCACCTGCGGCCCGCAGGCGGGCCACCGCGGTCGCGTCCGTTACGGGCACGCGCTCCCGGAAGATCGCCGACCCGCGTGTGGTCACCGACCCCGCCACGTCCAGCGCGTCCTTGACGGTGAACGGCACGCCGGTGAGCGGACCCACCGCTTCGCCCGCCGCCACGGCCTCGTCCACCGCGCGTGCCGCGGCGAGCCCCTCCTCGGCGAGGACCGTGACTACAGCGTTGACCTCGGGGTTGACCGCCTCGATGCGCTCCAGGTGCGCCCGTACCACTTCCACCGCGGACAGCTGCCGTTCGCGGATCAGTCCCGCCAGCGCGGTCGCGTCCCGGTGGTGAATCTCTTCCTCAGCCATGCCGCACCTCTCTCCAGACCCCATCATGTGGGCAGTCGTGCGAAGAAGGGGCCCTTGAGAGCGTAGAGCCAGCGGCCCAGGAGGTGGCCGGGCAGGTGCTCGGCGGCGTACGCCACCGCGTCGTCGGCTCGCCGATGAGGCCGCCGAGGATGCGGGTTCGACGTGGTCGAGGACCTCGCGGCGGATGCATCGCGAACGCGTTCGCCACACCGAGGTAAGCCAGTCGCAGCAGCACGATCGCCTGCTCACGTCGGCGCTACGAGCGTGCGGCCCTGTGCTGTCCGGCAACCGCGCGGTCGCGCACCGTCGTGGCTGCCCCGGTATGCGGGTGGGCGTCGCCGAAGGTACTTTCGCAGGCTCGTACGGCGTCATCGCCGAGGTGCCGCACGTCGTCCCATGTGAGCTTCTCCGGTCGAGCGGTGGTGACCGTTCGCCCCAGCCACTTCACCACGACCGCCGGGAACATCCCGACGCCTCGCATCTGCGGTGTATCCCCCCGTTGGAGAGAGGCGACGATGTCCGCGGTCACTTCGGCATGCGCCAGGCATATGAGCGCGTCGTCCTCAGGGCTGTCTCGGTCGAGTCGTAGCTGGGCGAGGTGGGGGAGGACATCGTGAACCAGCCCGAGCGCCTCTTCCCAACGACGTTGTCGCACCACCGCCTTCGCGCGGTGCATCTGAGCGACCATACGGCCCGGATGGTGCGCGCCCTGTGTTCTCCACAGGAGCCCTACGGCGGCCTGCAGCAACCGCTCGCTTTGCCCGTAACGCCGCATGTCGTAGAGGGTGTTGCCCAGCGCATGCTGTACTTCGGCGACGAAGCCCAGCACGTCGCACTGCACCGGGGAGAGTTCTCTGGTGAACGGACCGCTCGCGTTCTCCCTGAAGATGTCCCTCATACTGGGGCCGGTTCGCCCGGCCAGTGACAGCCCGTGTGCGTGGGCATCCTTCTCCGCCCGAGCCAGGACCTGTCGGAGCACTGCCTCAGCTTCGGGTAAGTCGCCGCAGCCCCTGCGGAGTTGGCCGAGCGCCAGGTCGTCCTTCAGATCGCCTCGCCCGGTCTTGACGATCTGGACCGCGAGCGGCAACCCCTCCTCGTACGCGCCCAGCGCCAGGTAAGCGTCCCGCACCCGGCGTGCGGCCGCGACGGCGCGTGTCGGATTGTGGCTGTCGCGCCACAGCAGTGCCATCGCGTGCGGCGCGAGCAGGCGCAAGGTAGAGCCATCCGGAACCACCGTCACCGCGTGATCCAGAAGAGCGGCGGCATACGCGCACACCTGGGAGTGTTCATGGGACATCTCGCGTGCGGTCTCCGCCTGCGTGGCTGCGTCCCTGCTGACGCAGGGCACGGAGGGTGCGCCGGGTCGCCCGGACACCGTGACGGAATGGACGGTGAATTCGCTGAGATCGGCTGATACACGATCCGCGGAGAGGTCCGGTATGCCGACCGAGGCGATGGCTGCGGGGGACAGCACGTACAGGGGCAGCGGCGCGTCCGCGAGGCAGGACAACAGGTGTCGTACCGATAGGGGCGGGCCCTTCCGCGGAGTGCTGAGGGCGCCCTCCCGCTGTGACGGAGGCACTCCGTCCGATGAGGTGTGGGAGGCGGCAGCCGTCGTTGGAGGCGCCGGTAGCTGCCGGATGACGGCGACGGCGGCCGCCGCGGCGTGGGCAGCCGCCCGTGGCTGGTGTTCGGCATCGGCGTCCGGGTACTTGTTGCCGTCGGCCTTGTCGCTGATGCCGCGTATGGTCAGCGCTTCGATGTGACCGATCTGGGCGGCGTGCGCCATTCCCGCGCTTTCCATCTCGATTGCCGCGACGTCGTTGTAGTGCGTATGCACTTGTCGACGCAGCGCGGAGGCAGAGGAGTTGAGCACTACGTCCCCGGCTGCGATGGGCTTTAAGTGCACCTGTGCCCCCCGCCGCCCTTCGGCGTTCCCCGAGGCCGGCTCCGGCCGCCACGACGCCGAACGCAGGGCGAGGCGGGCGGTCTGCAGCAGCGTATGGGAGCCGGCCCAGCCCTCCGGGCGGGCCATGAACCCTTCGGGGGTGTCCTTGCCTCCGTGGATGGCGTGGACCCGGGTGGCGATCACGACATCGCCGAGCTCCACGTCGTCTTTGAGCGCGCCGGCGACACCGACGAACAGCAGCGCGCCGGGGGAGAAGAGCTGGCGGGCCTGCTCGGTGACGATGGCAGCCGGACGATTGCCCTCCCCGAGCTCCGCCAGCGCCACCTGCCAGGGCGTCCCGTCCAAATCGCCCACTTCGAAGACAGTTCCGGTCTGATGGCGGACCACCTCACAGCCGCTCAGGTACTGCCGCACCGACTGGTATTCCAGACCCAGTGCCGTGAGGATCACCACTGTGCTGCGCAATCGCGTCGCCCCAGTCATCCAGGTATCTACGCCCATCGGTACTGTATCGCTGTCTCCCGGCGGGGGTGTCCGGGCGGGGCTCGCGCGACCATCGGATCGTTGGGGCCTCTTCCCGGCGATGAGCTGCCTGCCTCGACCGGGGCACCGGCTGCCGGATTCCACGCGCCATGGTCGTCGATCTCGCCTGCGGCCACTCTCATCCCATCCGTTGACGCCGCCCGTACACCGTCGGAAACTGTGCGGCATGTCCCGCTGACAACGTTGTCTATCTGAGAGGACCTCTCAGTGCCGCACCCTCTTCAGGCCGACCGCCGCCGCTTCCTGCAACTCCTCGGCCTCACGGGCGCCGTGACGGCTCTGCCCACCGCGCTGGGCGGCACGCCGACTCACGCTGCGGGCCGCTCCGCGCCACCGCCCGACAGCATCGCCGCCATCTACCACCGCGTGCTGCTGCACCACACCAATTGGTCGGAGACGCAGTGGGACGGGGCCAAGGGCCACTACACGCTCAAGAACTTCGGCTTCGCCGTGGTGCTCGGCAACGCCGTTCTGCTCACGCACGGCAGTTACGACGCGGACCTGGCCGGTATCGACAGCGAGACCCTCAAGAAGCGGACCCTCGCCTCCATCCGCCACTTCGCCGCCTCGAACCGGCTCACCGGCGGCACGGAATGGGGCCGCACGCTGTTCTTCGACACCACCTTCCAGTCGTACTTCCTCCTCGCCGCCCGGCTGCTGTGGGACGACGTGGACGCCACCACGCGCAAGCACATCGACACCATCACGCGTGAACAGGCCGCCTACACCACATCGCTGGGCACCGGCGACGACCCGGACTCCGGCGACTGGACGCCGAACGGCCTGAAGGGCGGTTACGAAGGCGACACCAAGCTGGAGGAGATGGGGCTGTACGCGCAGACGCTGGCGCCCGCCCTCGCGTGGGCGCCCGACGACGTGCGCGCCGCCGCCTGGGCGGACGGCTACGGCACTTGGTCGCGCAACGAGGCCGGGTTACCGCAGGCCGACCTCGCCAACCCGGCCAAGGTGGACGGCGTCCGCGTCTCGGAGAACACGGCTCGCAACCTCTACGACACCTTCATCGTGGAGAACCACGGCTCGTTCGGGCCGCACTACCAGGAGGAGCTGTGGCGTACCTCGGGTCGTAACGCCGCTCACTTCCTGGCCGCCGGACGCCCTCTGCCCGAAGTCCTGACACGCCAGCCCAACGCGCGGCCGCTGTGGCGCACGCTGCTCGGTGTCATGAGCGACGCCGGCGAACCGCTGATGCCGATGGTGGCCGACCGCGAGCACCTCTACGGCCGTGACGTGATCCCGCTGGCCTTTCTGGCGCAGGTGGCGGGCGACCGCGCCGCCGCGCGCGCCGAGCAGGATCTGGCCGAGCGCCTGGAGGCGTACCAGAAGTACCCGCCCGAGTACCGGTTGGCGAAGTTCTCCGGCGAGCCGAAGTACGAGCCCGAGGCCCGGGCCGAGGTCGCGATCAGCTATCTGCTGCACGTCTGGGCGGCCGGCGCCGGGCGCCGGGTGCGGCCGCTGTCCCACGCCGAGCTGTTCGCGGAGGCATCGGGGGTCACGGACTTCGGCGCCGGCCCCGGGCTGGTGTCGCACCAATCGGCGGCGGCGTGGGCGGGCGCCGTATCCAAGCCGGACTTCGTGAAGTTCGCCTGGCAGCCGGCCCACGACGACTGGCTGTTCCGGCTGAGCGGCGCCACGCCGATGTTCCTTCCGGCGACGAGGGGGAAGGCCGGCGGCCGCTCGGTCCGGCTGTACGGGGAGGTCCGCGACGGCTTCGACGGCACCGCGACGGTGCTGCGCTTGGACGGCGGCTACGCCGGGTACACGACCCTGCCTACGGGCGCCGTCGTCTACGCCAGCAGTGGCACGGCCGACGGGGAGGGGCATCTCGAGGTCCACAACCTCACGATGCCCGGTGTGGCGGGCCTCGGCGGGGCCCGTACCTACCGTTTCGCGGAGGGCGAGGTGACGGTCCGCGCGCAGGACGACTCCTTGGCCGCGGCCGCTGGGCGCGTCGACCGCGTGACCTTCGAGCGCACCGCGGTGCGGCACCTGCGCATGCTCGGCGTGCGCCCCGACCCGTCGTACGGCTACTCCCTGTTCGCCTTCGAGGTCCGTGCCGACACCGACGGGCCGGACCTGGCCCGCGGCAAGACGGCCACGGCGTCCTCATCCGACGCCGGCAAGGGACCGGGCCTCGCGGTGGACGGCGACGCGACGACCCGTTGGGCGGTGGCGAAGGACGAGCGTCCGCGCGCCGACAGCTGGCTGTCCGTGGACCTCGGCTCCACCCAGGAGGTCGGGGAGGCCACCCTGCGTTGGGAGTCCGCCGCCGGGCGCGCCTACCGACTGCAGGGTTCACCGGACGGAGCCCACTGGAGCGAGCTGGCGGCCTGGCCGAGGCCCGCGGCCACCAGCCGAGGCGGCTGGCTGGACATCGACGGCCGAGCCGGCCTCGTCGTACGCGGTGCGGAGCACCCTCTGGCCGTCTACGACGACGCCGTCGTGCTGTCCGACGGCCCGGCGGCACCTGTCCTGATCGAGGGCTTCCCCGGCGCCTCGGCCAAGACGCTGCGCGCCCTTGCCCGCAAGCCGGTCCCCACGGCGATCCACCCGGATGTGCACGCGGCCCTCACCGACGACTACCTGAGTGTCTTCAACCTCTCCGGCGAACCGGTCGCCACCCGGGTCGAGGTGCCGCAGTCCGGACCGCGCCTGCTGGTCTTCGAGGGCCCGCAGACCGTCACCCGCGCGGGTACGGCGTTCGAGGCCCGACTCGCCGCCGGCGCCGCTGTCCTGCTCGCACCCCGGTTCACGCTCACCCCGCTGTCGGGCACGCTCCTGCCGCCCGGATTGCGCGTACAGGTGGACGACGGGGCGCGTCTGCGGCTGTCCGGGGCCCGTTGCCGGGTGCGCGTCGAGGGGCAGGGACACAGCACGGTGGCGACGGTGCGGGCCGGCCGCGAGACCGAGGTCACCCTGCGCGGCGCCACCGCCTACCCCCGCACTGACCGCGCACTTGGCCGCGACGTCTTTCCCACCGGTCCCCTGCCCACGGGGATGTCGGAACCGTCCGCCGCGGTGGACGGTGACCCGGACACGGCGTGGAGTCCTGGGAAGGACGGGCGCATGGTCGTGGATCTGGGCGCGGACCAGCCGATCCGGTCCGTGGAGGCCGAGTGGACCACCGCCGTTGCCCCGTCCGCGAAGGTCGAGTTCAGCCACGACGGCATCACCTACCGCGGCGCCGGCCGCCTCAGCGGCCGCAAACGCACGCGGAGGCTCAGCACCCCGGGGTCGGCACGGTACGTGTCGTTCCAGGTCGAGGGGGCGGTACCGGCCCGCGAAGGGCTGGTGCGGTTCTCCGTGCTGTGACGCCGCTCTACCGGGCTCAGGACGAGAAGAAGACCTCCAGCACCGGGCTCGCCTGGAGCGACGACGGCCTCAAGGCGGGTGCCGCCGCTGCTCACCGGCGACGGACACATCCTGCTGGTCTGCAACGGCCGCGCCGCGCGCCAGGGCCGCGTCTCGCGCGGGGCGGTGCCCCTGCCTCGTCTGCGGGCACCGTACCCGGCGTGGGTGGCGCACCGCGTCGCGTGGCCGTGCGGGGCCCGCGTCGCGGCCTACGCGCCACCCCCACCGCCGGAGGCGTCAGTCGTCCCGTGGGCCGCGCGGAGCAGCGCGGCCCACGACCGTGCCGCCTCGGTCTATGCAGATCACGTCGACCGCCACCGGCGCCCCGCGCAGCACGTCCAGGGCCGTGGCGCGGGCAGCGGCCGCGACCAGGTCGCCCAGGGGGATGTCTTGGGCGGCGCACAGGTGCAGGGCCTCCAGGCCGGTGTTGGCCGTCGTCACCGCTGCCGCCAGGGCGTCGTCCGCGCCGACCTGGCGGGCCAGGTCGGCCAAGTAGGCCTTGTCGACCTGGGAGCGGGAAGAGTGGAGGTCGAGGTGGCCCGCGGCGAGTTTGGAGAGCTTGGCGAAGCCGCCCGCGACCGTCAGGCGGTCCACCGGGTGGCGGCGCAGGTACTTGAGGACGGCGCCCGCGAAGTCGCCCATATCCAGCAGGGCGTCCTGCGGCAGCCCGTGTTCGGCCACCGCCACCTTCTCGGACGTCGAGCCCGTACATCCCGCCACGTGCCGCCGCCCCGCCGCCCGCGCCACGTCCACGCCGCGCCGGATGCTGTCGATCCAGGCCGAGCAGGAGTACGGCACCACGATGCCGGTCGTGCCGAGGATGGACAGGCCGCCGAGGATGCCCAGCCGGGGGTTCCACGTGCTGCGGGCGATCTCCTCGCCGTGGTCCACCGAGACCTCGATCTCGACGTCGCCGCCGCCACCGTGGCGGGCGGCGACCTCGGCGATGTGGTCGCTCATCAGCTGGCGCGGCACGGGGTTGATGGCCGGTTCGCCCACCGCGAGCGGCAGTCCGGGCCGGGTGACGGTGCCGACGCCGGGGCCCGCCCGGAACACCACGCCACGGCCCGGCGGCAGGGCGCGCACGGTCGCCCGTACGAGCGCGCCGTGGGTCACGTCGGGATCGTCCCCGGCGTCCTTCACGACGGCGGCCATGGCCCGGTCGGCGCCCAGTTCCTCGGCCGCCAGGGCGAACGCGGGCCGCTGGCCCTTCGGCAGCGTGATGGTCACGGGGTCGGGGAAGTCGCCGCTGAGCAGCGCGGTGTACGCCGCCGTCGTCGCGGCCGTCGCGCACGCCCCGGTGGTCCACCCGGGCCGCAACCCGGTGTGCTCCAGCTGGGCCCCGCGGCCCCCGCTCACGCCGCTCACCCCGGTCTCCGCGTCAGCCATGGGCCACCCGCCGCGCATACGATGACGGGCGCACGGACGACGAAAGGCAGCCGATGAACAGCGCACCCGTGCGCCATGTGCTCATCCTGGGCGGCACCACCGAGGCCCGCCGCCTCGCCACCGAGCTGGACGGCGACCCCGCCCTGCGCGTCACCAGTTCCCTCGCGGGCCGGGTCGCCGCACCGCGACTGCCCGCCGGGCAGGTGCGGATCGGCGGGTTCGGGGGCCCCGATGGCATGGCCCGCTGGCTCCGCGAGCACCAGGTGGACGCGCTCATCGACGCCACCCATCCTTTCGCCGACACGATCAGTCACAACGCGGCCCTGGCGGCCGCCGCCGTCCATGTTCCCCTGCTCGCCCTGCGCCGCCCCGGCTGGGTGGCGGGCCCCGGCGACCGCTGGCACCCGGCGGCCTCGCTGGACGAGGCCGCGCGGCTGCTGCCGGAGCTGGGGGAGCGGGTCTTCCTCACCACGGGCCGCATGGGGCTGGCCGCCTTCGCCCACCTCACCGACCCGTGGTTCCTGGTCCGCTCGGTCGACGCCCCGCAGCCGCCGCTGCCGCCGCGCATGGAGGTGATCCTCGACCGGGGCCCGTTCACCCTCGACGGCGAGAGCGCCCTGCTGCGCCGCCACCGCGTCGACGTCCTGGTCACCAAGGACAGCGGCGCCGGGGCCACGGCCCCCAAGCTGACCGCGGCCCGCGCCGCCGGAATCCCCGTGGTCGTCGTCCAGCGCCCGCCCGCCCCGGAGGGCGTCCCGGTGGCCCGGACCCCCGCCGAGGCCGTCGCCTGGCTCCGTACGACCCGTACGACCGCACGCCCCTGAGTCACACCTCGGGGTAGCGGCGCGGGGTCCAGACGATGTCGGTGCCGTCGCCTCGGCGGACCGTGCGGGTCTGGGAGGAGCCGATCAGGAGGATCGTGCGCATGTCCACCTCGGCCGGGTCGAGGTCGGCCAGGCGGATGACGCGGACGGACTCCTCGGGGCCGCCGACGTCACGGCCCAGGACGACCGGGGTGTCCGGCGAGCGGTGTTCCAGGAGGAGGTCGCGGGCCTTGCCGACCTGCCAGATCCGGCTGCGGGAGCCGGGGTTGTAGAGCGCGAGCACCAGATCGGCTGCGGCCGCGGCGCGCAGGCGTTCGGCGATGACCTCCCAGGGCTTGAGCCGGTCGGACAGGGAGACGACGGCGTAGTCGTGGCCGAGCGGCGCGCCCGCGCGGGCGGCGGCGGCGTGGGCCGCGGTCATGCCGGGCAGCACCCGGACCGGGACATCGCGGTACGGGTCCTCGGACGCGGCCTCCAGCACGGCCGTGGCCATGGCGAACACGCCGGGGTCGCCCGAGGAGACCACGGCGACACGCCGACCGCGCCGGGCCAGGTCGAGGGCGAACTCGGCGCGTTCGGCCTCGACCTTGTTGTCGGAGGGGTGGCGCCGCTGGCCGGGGCGTACGGGGACCCGGTCCAGGTAGGTGGTGTAGCCGACCAGGTCCTCGGCGGCGGCCAGTTCACCTCGGGCCTCGGGGGTGAGCCACAGCGGACCGGCCGGGCCGAGGCCCACCACGACGACCTCGCCCGCGCGCCCGGACCCGGAGACATCGGGAGCGTCCGGCGTGTCGATACGGCTCGGCAGCACCGCCACCGAGAAGTAGGGCACGGACGACGGATCGACCTCGCCCAGCGACCCGGTGCGCTCCGCGCTCATCGTGGCGCGCTCCACGTACCGCGCGTCGGCGAGCCGCCCCGAACGCTCCAGGGCGCGCCGTACGGTCGGGAAGGTGCGGCCGAGCTTCATGACCGCCGCCGCGTCGGTCGTCGCGAGGCGCGCCGTCAGCTCCTCCTCGGGCAGCGTGCCCGGGAGGACCGTCAGCACCTCCTCGCCCTCCACCAGCGGCGCGCCGAGCCGGGCGGCCGCCGCGCTCACCGAGGTGACGCCGGGGATCACCTCGGTCGGATAGCGGTCGGCGAGCCGCTTGTGCATGTGCATGTACGAGCCGTAGAAGAGCGGGTCGCCCTCGGCCAGCACCGCGACCGTGCGCCCCGCGTCCAGATGCGCGGCGAGCCGCGCCGCCGCCTCCGTGTAGAACTCCTCCATCGCGCCCCGGTAGCCGCCCGGATGGTCGGTGCCCTCCGTGGTGACCGGGTAGACGAGCCGCTCCTCGATGTGGTCGGGCCGCAGATGCCGCTCGGCGATGGAGCGGGCGATGCTGCGGCCGTGCCGGGCGCTGTGGTACGCCACGACATCGGCCCCGGCGATGACCTCGACCGCCCGTACCGTCATCAGGGAAGGGTCACCGGGCCCGAGGCCCACGCCGTACAGCCGGCCCTTCGCCGCGGGCGTCGCCTCTCGCTGCTGCTCGCTCACTCTTCCTCGCTCGCTATCGCGTTGATCGCGGCCGCGGCGATGGCGCTGCCGCCGCGTCGGCCGCGCACCACCAGATGGTGGGGCGCCGCCGGGTGTCCGGCCAGCGCCTCCTTGGACTCGGCGGCGCCGATGAACCCGACCGGTACGCCGATGACGGCGGCCGGGCGCGGCGCGCCCTGCTCGATCATCTCCAGCAGCCGGAACAGCGCGGTGGGCGCGTTGCCGACCGCCACGACCGAACCCTCCAGCCGGTCCCGCCACAGCTCCAGCGCGGCGGCGCTGCGCGTCGTCCCCATGCGCCGCGCCAACTCCGGTACGGCCGGGTCGGACAGCGTGCACACCACGTCGTTGTCGGCGGGCAGCCGCTTTCGGGTGACGCCGCTGGCGACCATCTGGGCGTCGCAGAGCACGGGCGCCCCGGCGCGCAGCGCCTCCCGGGCGCGGGCGACCACCTCGGGGGTGTACGCGAGGTCCTTGACCAGGTCGACCATGCCGCACGCGTGGATCATCCGCACCACGACCTGGCTGACGTCGGCGGGGAGGCCGCCCAGGTCCGCCTCGGCGCGGATGGTGGCAAAGGAGGCGCGGTAGATGGCCGCCCCGTCCTTCTCGTAGTCGAACACGGTGTCCTCGATGTCCTCGATCATGTCGTTGATCATGCTGTTCCGCGGGCCGCCGCCACGGCGTCGGCCAGTTGCTCTGCTGCCACGTCCACTACGTCCATCACGCCGCCGCCGGTCACCCCGTCCGGCTCGCGCGTGTCGCGCACGGTGAGCCGGTAGTCCGTAGCGGACGTGGCCAGCGCGTCCACCCAGTGGCCGCCGGGGTGGCCGCAGCGCCGCTCGCAGCCGGAGAAGTACACCGGCGGCGCGCCGGGGGAGCGGGGAGTGCCCGCCACCGCGCGTGTCGCGTGGGCGCGCACATCGGCCAGGGACTTGGCGCAGCCCGGCCGTCCCGTACACGCGCCGACCCCGGCCCATGGGGAATCCGGCTCGGTCACCAGCCCCGCGTCGGTCACTTCACGCGCCGCGGCCGCCGCGCCGTCCGCCGTGAACCCCGGGAGCACCACGCCGCGCCAGGGTGTCACACGCAGCTCACCCGACCCGCCCCGGGAGGCGAGCGCGGCGAGCAGCCGCCACTGTGCGGCGCGGACCCGGCCCAGGGGCACCAGGACGGACACGGCGTGGCGCCCGTCCGGCCCGGACACGACGCCCGGCGCGGGCGGTGTGCCGGGCGCGCCACCCGGCCACTCATGTCCGATTCGCTCCGCTTCGACGCTCTCGTCCGCGAGTCGCGCCGCCAAGCCGTCGACGGTGACGGCGTGTTGCGCGGGCAGGTCGCGCACCCGCCACGCCCGCGTGCCGCTCGCGCGGGCCCTGGCCAGGAACTCCACGGCGGCCAGCGCGGCGGCACGCGGCACATCCCGCGCCCGCACCTCCAACGCGACCCCGTCAGCCCCGGAGCCCACCCGCAGTACGGCCCGGCCATCCCCCGTTGCGATCAATGTCACATCCGCGTCCAGCGCGGCCACATCGCCCCGGCCGTCGTCCATGGCGAACAGGAAACGGCCCGACAAGCCGGACAGTTCTTCCCACGCGCCACCGCACAGCGCGGCGTCCAACTCCCGCGCCCACGCCGTGACATCGCCGTATCCGGCGCCGTCGAGCCCGCTCAGCGGGGACGCCGCGATGTTGCGCACCCGGTCGTACAGCTCGGAGGGGAGTAGTCCGGCGTCCCGCAGCCCGGCCGCCAGCTCGCCACCGCAGGTCGCCGCCAGGCCACGGAGCTGGAGATTTCCGCGCGAGGTGAGATCCAGTCCGCCGTCCCCCAACTCCTCGCTCACCCGCGCCAGCGCCTGCGCCTGACGCACCGTCAGCAAGCCGCCCGGGATGCGGACGCGCGCCAGGGACCCGTCGTCCGCCGGGTGCAGCCGCAGCGCGCCGGGGCAGGCGTCATCGCGTCCGCGCTCCCGGCGTGGGGGCGCTTCATCCGCAGGTGGGACGGTTGTCGGGGGGAGGGACATGGCGGCGAGCATACCGACGTTTCGTCGGCCCTCACCGTCCCGTGCCAGGTCAGGAACGCCTACTATGCTCTGCGGCGGGCCGTCTGGCCCGCCGGACGCTTAAGACGGCGTTTAGGGGAGGAAACCGGTGCGAATCCGGTGCGGTCCCGCCACTGTGAGCACGGCCAGCCCGCCGTGCGAGCCAGGAACTCCCGCCGTCTTCACAACCCGCCCGGGGCGCGGACCCCGAGGAAGGCGCGCTGAGCCATGATCCTTCTGCTGTCGACGTCCGACACCGACCTGCTCAGTGCCCGCGCGGCCACGGGCCCGGTGCCATACCGCCTCGCCAACCCGGCGCGGCTCGCGCTCGACGAGCTGCCCGGTCTCCTCGACGGTGCCGAACTCGTCGTCGTACGGCTCCTCGGTGGCGTCCGCGCCTGGGAGGAAGGCCTCGAAACCCTGCTCGCGGGCGACCTCCCGGTCGTCGTGCTCACCGGTGAACAGGCCCCTGACGCCCAGCTCATGGAGGCGTCCACGGTCCCCGTGGGCATCGCCGCCGAGGCGCACGCCTACCTCGCCCACGGCGGACCCGCCAACCTGGAGCAGCTGGCCCGGTTCCTCTCCGACACCGTGCTGCTCACCGGCCACGGCTTCGAGCCGCCCGCCCCCGCCCCCACCTGGGGTCCGCTGGAGCGCACCGCGCGCGAGGACGTCACCGGCCCGACCATCGCCGTGCTCTACTACCGGGCCCACCACATGAGCGGCAACACCGCCTTCGTGGAAGCCCTGTGCCAGGCCGTGGAGGACGCCGGGGCGCGCCCGCTGCCGCTGTACGTCGCCTCCCTCCGGGCCCCCGAGCCCGAGCTGATCGAGGCACTCGGCGCGGCCGACGCCGTCGTCACCACCGTGCTCGCCGCGGGCGGCACCCGCCCCGCCGAGGCGTCGGCGGGCGGCGACGACGAGTCGTGGGACGCGGGCGCGCTCGCCGGGCTCGACGTCCCCGTACTCCAGGCGCTGTGCCTGACCTCGTCCCGCAGCGCGTGGGAGGAGAACGACGAGGGGTTGTCCCCGCTGGACGCCGCGACCCAGGTCGCCGTCCCGGAGTTCGACGGACGGCTCATCACCGTCCCGTTCTCCTTCAAGGAGGTCGACGAGGACGGCCTGCCGGTCTACGCCGCCGACCCCGAGCGCGCCGCGCGTGTCGCCGGAATCGCGGTACGACACGCCCGGCTCCGCCACATACCGGCGGCCGACAAGCGCCTCGCGCTCGTCCTGTCCGCCTACCCCACCAAGCACTCCCGGATCGGCAACGCGGTCGGCCTCGACACCCCCGCCAGCGCCGTCGCCCTGCTGCGCCGACTGCGCGCCGAGGGGTACGACCTCGGCCCCGAGGAGGGCGAGGGCGCGCTTCCGGGCCTGGTCTCCGGCGTCGGCGACGAGCTGATCTACGCCCTCATCGAGGCGGGCGGCCACGACCAGGACTGGCTCACCGAGGAGCAGCTGGCCAAGAACCCGGTCCGCGTCCCCGCCGCCGACTACCGCCGCTGGTACGCCACGCTGCCGCAGCAGCTGCGCGACGCGGTCGAGGAGCACTGGGGCCCGCCGCCCGGCGAGATGTTCGTGGACACCAGCCGCGACCCCGAGGGCGAGATCGTCCTCGCCGCGCTGCGCCACGGCAACCTGCTGGTCGTCATCCAGCCGCCGCGCGGCTTCGGCGAGAACCCCATCGCCATCTACCACGACCCCGACCTGCCGCCCTCGCACCACTACCTGGCCGCCTACCGCTGGATGGCGAGCCCCCAGGCCGACGGCGGCTTCGGCGCCGACGCCATGGTGCACCTGGGCAAGCACGGCAACCTGGAGTGGCTGCCGGGCAAGAACGCGGCCCTGTCCGCCGCCTGCGGACCCGACGCCGCGCTCGGCGACCTGCCGCTGATCTACCCGTTCCTGGTCAACGACCCCGGCGAGGGCACCCAGGCCAAGCGCCGCGTCCACGCCACCCTGGTCGACCACCTCGTGCCGCCGATGGCCCGCGCCGACTCGTACGGCGACATCGCGCGCCTGGAACAGCTGCTGGACGAGTACGCCGCCATCTCCGCGATGGACCCGGCCAAGCTCCCCGCCATCCGCGCCCAGATCTGGACCCTCATCCAGGCCGCCCGGCTCGACCACGACCTCGGCCTGGAAGAGCGCCCCGACGACGAGGGCTTCGACGACTTCCTGCTGCACGTCGACGGCTGGCTGTGCGAGGTCAAGGACGCCCAGATCCGCGACGGTCTGCATGTCCTCGGCGGCGCGCCCACCGGCCCCGAGCGCGTCAACCTCGTCCTGGCCATCCTGCGCGCCCGTCAGATCTGGGGCGGTACGTCGGCGCTCCCCGGGCTGCGCGAGGCGCTGGGCCTGGACGAGTCGGCCGCCACCCGCACCAATGCGGACGAGGCCGAGGAGCGCGCCCGCGCCCTCGTCCAGGCGATGGAGGACGCGGACTGGGCCCCGGAGGCCGCCGAGCGGGCCGCCCTCGATCTGCCCGAGGAGCAGCGCCCCGCCGTCACCGCGATCCTGGAGTTCGCCGCCCGCGAGGTCGTCCCGCGCCTCGCCGCCACGACCGACGAGATCGACCACGCCGTCCACGCCCTGAACGGCGGCTTCGTCCCGGCCGGGCCGTCCGGCTCGCCGCTGCGGGGTCTGGTCAACGTCCTGCCGACGGGCCGTAACTTCTACTCCGTCGACCCCAAGGCCGTGCCCAGCCGCCTGGCCTGGGAGACCGGCCAGGCGCTCGCCGACTCGCTGCTGGAGCGCTACCGCGCCGACAACGACGGCCAGTACCCGCGCTCGGTCGGCCTGTCGCTGTGGGGGACGAGCGCGATGCGCACCTCCGGCGACGACGTGGCCGAGGCGCTGGCGCTGATGGGCATCCGCCCGGTGTGGGACGACGCCTCGCGGCGCGTCACGGGACTTAAGCCCGTTGCTCAGGACCAGCTCGGCCGCCCGCGTGTCGATGTCACCCTGCGCATCAGCGGCTTCTTCCGCGACGCCTTCCCGCACGTGGTCGGGCTGCTGGACGACGCCGTACGGCTCGCCGCGTCCCTGGAGGAGGACGACGACGTCAACTACGTGCGCGCCCACACCCGCGCCGACCTCGCCGAGCACGGCGACGAGCGCCGCGCCACCACCCGCATCTTCGGCTCCCGGCCGGGGACGTACGGCGCGGGGCTGCTCCAGCTCATCGACAGCCGCGACTGGCGCACCGACGCCGACCTCGCCGAGGTCTACTCGGTGTGGGGCGGCTACGCGTACGGCCGTGGCCTGGAGGGCCGTCCGGCGCGCGAGGAGATGGAGACCGCGTACCGCAGGATCGCGGTGGCGGCGAAGAACACCGACACGCGCGAGCACGACATCGCCGACTCGGACGACTACTACCAGTACCACGGCGGCATGGTCGCCACCGTGCGCGCGCTGAAGGGCACCGCCCCGGCCGCGTACATCGGCGACTCCACCCGCCCCGAGACGGTGCGCACCCGCACGCTGCACGAGGAGACCTCGCGGGTCTTCCGGGCCCGGGTGGTCAACCCGCGCTGGATCGAGGCGATGCGCCGCCACGGCTACAAGGGCGCGTTCGAGCTGGCCGCCACCGTCGACTACCTCTTCGGCTACGACGCCACCACGGGCGTGGTCGCCGACTGGATGTACGACAAGCTGGCCCAGACGTATCTGCTCGACCCGGAGAACCGCGCGTTCCTGGAGGACGCCAACCCCTGGGCGCTGCACGGCATGGCAGAGCGGCTGCTGGAGGCCGAGAGCCGCGGTCTGTGGGAGAAGCCGGACGCGGAGGTGCTGGAGCGGGTCCGGGAGCTGTTCCTGGAGACCGAGGGCGGTCTGGAGGGCGGGGACGACTGATCCCCGAGGTCCGTCAGTGACCGAACGGGCGGCGGCTCAGCCGGAGGACGGCCGGGCCGCCGCCCGGATCCGGTCCGGCCAGGGCGGGCAGTTGACCAGTTCGGTCCACTCGCGGTCGTACGCCCCGGGCACGGCCCGCCCCGCGGACGACCACCGCTCGACCAGGGCCGCGTAGATCGGTACGCAGCTCGACTGGTGCAGCGTCTGGTGAACCGTTCCGCCGCCTTCGGTGCTCCGGTCCAGCGCTCTGCTCGGCTGCGAGAGAGAACGGCGTCGCATCGTCGTCGTCATGGTCGGCCAACGCGCGGCGCCCCGTGGGGTCACCTCCTTCGCGCCGACCTCACCCGCACCGGCGTGGCCTCGTACACATCAGCGACCGGTGGGCGGCCGCCCGGGTGACGCCCGTACGGGTGCCCGGTGGCCGGAGCCCGGTGCGCTGCGCATTTCCCGTGCCTGGCAATGAAAAGCGTTGCCGAATTCATGAGCCAATGCCACCTGATAACCGTGTCCATTGCAGCCTTTGGAGAATTCTCCGAAGTGCTGTTCAATTGCGGCTGTCCATAAAGCGAGCCGAGGAGGATCCGGGTGGGAGCCCATACGCACGGTCACGGGCACGGGCACGGCGAGGGGCACGGCGGGCACGCGCACGGAGTGGCGGAGGACGCCGACCGCCGATGGCTCTCCATCGCTCTCGCGCTGATCACCGGATTTATGCTGGTCGAGGTCGTACTAGGGGTCATCGCGCGTTCGGTGGCGCTGCTCTCCGACGCGGCGCACATGCTCACCGACGCCGCCTCGATCGTCCTCGCGCTCATCGCGATCCGGCTTTCGGCCCGGCCGGCGCGCGGCGGCTATACCTATGGGCTCAAGCGGTCGGAAATCCTTTCCGCGCAGGCCAATGGGCTTTCTCTGCTGCTGCTCGGCGCATATCTCGGCTATGAGGCGGTCGAGCGGCTGATCGACCCGCCCGAGGTGACCGGTGGCCTGGTGCTGGCCGTCGCGCTCGCCGGGGTCGTGGTGAACATCGTCGCGGCGTGGTGCATGTCGAAGGCGAACCGTTCGTCGCTGAATGTCGAAGGCGCCTTCCAGCATGTGCTGAACGACCTCTACGCCTTCATCGCCACCGCCATCGCCGGACTCGTCGTGGTGACCACGGGCTTCGCCCGGGCCGACGCCATCGCCGGTCTCATCGTGGTCGTCCTCATGATCAAGGCGGGCGTGGGACTGCTGCGGGCCTCCGGCCGCGTCCTGCTGGAGGCGGCTCCCGCCGGGGTCGAGCCGGACGAGATCGGGAGCCTGCTGGCCTCGCACGCCGAGGTGGCCGAGGTGCACGATCTGCACGTCTGGCAGATCACCTCGGGTGAGGTCTCGCTGTCCGCCCATGTCCTGGTCGGGGAGGAGGGCGACTGCCACGCGGTACGGGAGGGGCTGGAAGCGGTGCTGCGCGAGCGGTACGGCATCACCCACACCACGCTCCAGGTGGACCACCTCGACACCCTGCCGCCCCGGCCCCGGACGGACGGCGACGAGCACCGGCGCGCGGACGAACCGCTCGTCGAGCACTGCCTGACCGCCCATGGCCCGGTCCACCGGGCGTCGGCGCACGACCACTGATCGGGACGCCGCCACGGGAGGGGCCCGGGTGCGGATACCGCACCCGGGCCCCATGGCGTCACAGCGCCGCTCGCGGAGGTTCAGCCGCCGCTTCCGGTGGCGGACGCGGCCGCCGCCGAGACGGTCAGCTCCCGCTCCGCACGCTCCCGCTCGGCCGCCCGGGCGGCGAAGGGGCACTGCCAGTCCGGCGGCTTGGGGCGGCCCGAGTACCGGCGGGTCTCGGGCAGCTCCTCGTACTCGTACAGGTTGGGATTGATGTCCCCCTGCAGCTGGATGTCCTGCTTACGGATCTTCTCCGCGAGGCGGTCCCACATCCCGGCGCCCTTGATCTGGTCGAACTGCTCATGGGAGTTGAAGGCCAGCATCGGGAAGGGCGGCCTGCGGCCGAACCGGCGGTGGGTCTCGTGCAGGCCGATCACGAAGAAGGGATGGCCGGCCACGCTGAACGCGAACTCCGATGACTGCGGATCGGACGAATAACCCTCCGCCCAGTGATGGGAATCCGCGTCCTGCTCGTGCAGCAGCTGCAGCTGTTGCCAGAGAAGCTCTTCGAACCGCAGCTCATCGACCCCGCGCGGTTGCTCGAAGGTCGCGATGAAACTGGTGAACGTCCGGGCGCTCCAGTCCGCCGAACTCACGAACTCCGCCAGATCGAGCGCCAGCAGCCGGGCGGAATCCTCGCCCCCCAGCAGGTCATAGTGGCGGTGAGTGATGCCTCCCCGGCGCCAGGCGGAACGTCCCGCCAGGCACGCGAACCGTTCCCCGAGGATGAACTCCTCGACGTCACCACGCGCATCCACCGTCATGGCCAGCCTTTCTTCCACCTACGTGCCTCCTCGCAGCAGGTCATCTCCTTCACGCATTCGAAAGCGCCCACCCCTCACCGGCGGTACCCGGAAGGACCGAGTCCGCAGGAGGACGGGGAAGGTCACTTGGAGATTGTGACGGGCCGAGGCCGATCAACGAAATTGGTGGCGAGCTTCGTGCTGAAGAAATCGCCCACAGCGGGATGTTCGTCGCGAACGGTCGCCGGATAACGGTCGTATCAGGCGGCGGCCGGAGCGGCCGACGGCTTGAACACGACGGTCAGAAGCGACTTCGCGAGCTGTGCGAGCAGCGCTTCCACGGCCATGCGGGCCAGCTTGGTCAGGACGGGCATCAGGATCTCGGCCATGGGTTACCTCACTGAACGGAACAGATGTGGAAGCTAGTCATCCGCTTCCATTCCGTAGCATGACCCGGGGCGGGGAAGCGGGTCACGCACGCGGGGTAAATATCGGGTGAACTCGGGTGAACACTGACAAGCTCCCTGCAAGCTGGCCCTTCTGTGAGCCGGGCTGTCTAGACCGCGAACGGCACCCGCCGCTCGAAGAGCAGCCGTGGCGCGGCGGCCGCCCCCAGGGTCGCACCGGCCGAGCACACGCCCACCACCGTCCAGGCCATCGGCCCCAGCGGCGTACAGCCGAAGAAGTGGCTGACCACCGGTGTCTCGATGACGGCGAACAGGACCGCCGCCGACGCCACGCCGGTGACCAGCACCAGCGGGCTGTGCCAGTCGGTGATGAACGTCTGGCCCAGCTGGGTGCCGACCAGCGCCGCGAGCCCCATGGTGCTCGCCCGCCGGGCCCGGCCCGTCATCCGCCCGCAGCTCCACGCCGCCGCCGCGCCCAGCGCGGTGGCGGTGCCGCGTACGGCCAGGATCCGGCCCAGGTCGGAGCCGAGCAGCGCGGGGGAGGGGCCGCTGGCCAGGGGGTCCTCCCCGGCCGTGTCCTCCCGGGCCCGGGCCAGGGCGACCGCGAGTGCGGGCAGCATGTCGGTGAGCAGGTTGACCAGCAGCAGCTGACGGGTGCCGAGCGGCGCCCGGCCCGCCACCGCCGCGCCCAGCACGGTGAAGGCGACCTCGCCCGCGTTGCCGCCGACCAGGATCGCGACCGCGTCCCGCACGCTGCGCCACAGCGCCCGGCCCTCCCGCAGTGCGTCGAGGATCCGGGTCGGGTCCGGGTCGGTGAGGACCAGGTCCGCTGCGGCCCGGGCCGAGGTCGAGCCGTGTGCCGAGAGCCCGATGCCCACGTCCGCGAGGCGGATCGCGGCCGCGTCGTTGACCCCGTCCCCGGTCATGGCCACCACCCGCCCGGCCTGCCGCAGCGCCTGGACGATACGGACCTTGTGCTCGGGGGAGACCCGGGCGAAGACGGTCGTCCGGGAGATCCGCTCGACCCGCTCCTTCTCGGGCAGGGTGTCCAGCTCCGCGCCGGTGAGGACCGGGCCGGAGTCGGGGATGCCCAGCTCACGGGCGATGGCGGCGGCCGTGGTCGGATGGTCGCCGGTGATCATGGCGATGCTCACCCCGGCGTCGGTCAGCCGCTTGACGGTCTCCGCGGCGCCCGGCCGCGTGGTGTCGGCGATGGCGATGAAGCCGAGCAGGGTCAGCCCGTAGGTCAGCTCGGCCAGCGTCGCCCCCGGCGTGTCGGGCGCCTCGGCCGTATCGGGCAGGGACTCGGCCACCGCCAGGACCCGCAGCCCGTCGGAGGCCAGCGAGTACAGCAGCCGCTCGGTGGAGCGCAGCCGCTCGGGGGTCAGCGGTACGGTGCCGCCCGACGCCACCGGGCCCAGGGCGGAAGTGCACCGGGCGAGCACGATCTCGGGCGCCCCCTTGACGGCGAGCCGTGGCTGCCCGGACTCCGTACCCAGACACGCCGAGAAGCCGCGGCTGGCCTCGAAGAGCAGCTCGGACACCGGTCGCCAGGCGTCGTCCCCCGCGCAGTGCGTGGCCGCCGCGTCGACCACGGCCTGATCGGTGGCGTGGGCCAGCGCCCGGCCGCCGTCGGGGCCGGGACACGCCCGGGCCGCGGTGCGCAGCAGCCTGAGGCCCAGCGGGCTGCCGATCGGCAGGTCGTGGTCGTACGCCGCCACCCGGGCCACGGACAGCCGCCCCTCGGTCAGCGTGCCGGTCTTGTCGAAGCACACCGTGTCCACCCGGCCCAGCGCCTCCAGCACCCGGGGCGAACGGGTCAGCACCCCACGGTGCGAGAGACGGCGCGCCGCGGCGGACTGCGCCACGGTGGCCACCAGCGGCAGCCCCTCGGGCACGGCGGCCACCGCGACGGCCACCCCGGTGGCCAGCGCCTCGCGCACCGGCGTGCCGTGCAGCAGGCCCAGCACGGTGACGGCGGCGCCGCCGAGCCCGGTGGCGGGCAGCGCGACCTTGGTCAGCGCGGCGAGTCTGCCCTCGATACCGAGGGGCGACTCGCCGCGTCCGGCCAGGGACGCGGCGCGTCCCGCCTCGGTCTGCGACCCAGCGGCCACGACCACCGCGTAGCCGGTCCCGGCCAGCACGGTGCACCCCTGGTAGACCATGCAGGAGCGGTCCGCCAGATCGGCGCCGGGCGTGGCGGCGGGGTCCTTGGCGACCGGCCCCGACTCGCCGGTCAGCCCCGCCTCGTCCAGTTCCATCCGGTCGCTCACCAGCAGCCGGGCGTCGGCCGGTACGACGTCCGAGGGCCGCAGCGCGATGATGTCGCCGACCGTCAGCTCCTCGGCGGCCACGCGCCGCGCCGGGGCCTCGGTCAGCCCGGTGAAGAACGCCTCGCGGTCCACCGCCATCCCGTCTTCCAGGGACATCGCGGGCGCCCAGTCGACCAGTCGGCCGTGCCGCTGCTCGCCCAGCAGCAGGCCCCGCAGCGAGCGGTCGGCCCGCAGCCGCTGGGCGCCGCTGATCAGCGCGTTGCCCGCCATGACACCGGCCACCAGGAGGGAGTCCACCCCGGATCCCACCGCCGCCGATGCCGCGGCGCCCAGGGCCAGTACGGGGGTGAGCGGATCGCGCAGTTCCTCGCGCACCGCCCCGGCCAGCGCCGCGGTGTCCCGGGTCAGCGCGCCGACGGGGGAGGCGGCGGCGCCCGCGGCCCCGGCCCGTACGACCATCAGCGCGGCCTTGCGCACCGGGCGCGTCCCGGCCGCCCAGACCGAACGTGTCGCCTCGGCCTCCCCGTCGTGCGACACGCCGTGCGGCCCACCGGGCGACACGCCGGAGGCGGGCGGCTCCGCCCGGTGCTCCTGAAACGCGCGGGTCACGCTCAGCGTCTCCCGCGCCCCCAGCATGTGCCAGTTGCCACGGACCCGTTCCGCCGGAAGCGGGTGGCGGTGCACCCGGCGCGCCGCGACGATCCCCCCGAGCACCGCCAGGAACGCCGCGCTGTACACCGGGGAGGTGGCGAAGCCGACGGCGGTGGGCCGGGTGCCCGCGGCGGCGATGAGCGCGCCGAGCGTGGAGCCGCCCATCGACAGCCGGGCCGACCGGTGGCTGACCCCACGCGCGTCCTCCAGCGACCGCAGCACGCGCCACGCCTGGGCGAGCCCGGGGCCGCAGATCAGATCCGCCGACCAGCACACCCGCGCCTCGCCGCGCCGTACGACCCCGATGCCGAGGTCGGCCGCGCCCAGCGCCCCGTCCTCCTCGGCGCTGATCAGCAGCACGCCGTGGCCCTCGGTCTGCAGCGCGCGCACCCGGTCGGGTAGCGCGGTGTCGCGGGTGACCAGTTCGTCCGCCCAGGGGGCGATCTCCTCGGCGCTCGCGTGCTCGGTGAGCACCAGATGGTCGGCACCGGCGCGGGCGGCGGCCACCACGGCGTCGGTCAGCGGGTCCAGATCACAGCCGATACGGATCCGCGCCTGCCGCAGGCCGTGCGGGTCGCGCAGGTCCACGGTCATCGCCGAGGGGCTCGACGGGTGCGCGGCGGGGACGTCGTCCGGCCGCTCCAGCAGCCAGGAGCCACGGGTCCACGGGCCCTGGCCGGAGAGTTCCGGCAGCGCGTGGCGTTCCAGGACGGACTGCGCGGCGCTCCACGCCCCGGCCTCGTCCAGGTCGCCGACGGTGGCCACCGACAGCAGCCGCGGCCGCCGGGTGCACAGCACCCCGGAGTCGATCAGGACCGCCGAGATCCGGTCCAGCAGCCGCAGCGCGCCGCCGTCCATGGGCACCACGCCGTCACGGGCCAGCGCCTCGCCCAGCCGGGCGGCGAAGGCCTCCCGGCCCATGGCGGCGGCCCTCGGCACGGTGGCCAGGATCGCCTCGGCGGCCCGCCCCGGGTCCCGCGTCCAGGCCAGCAGCCCGCCCGCGCCCGTCAGGGAGGCCAGGGAGGTGCGGTCGACGCAGGTCTCGACCGGCCCGGCGGGCAGCGGCGCCGGGCGGGGAGCGCCGGGAGGCGAGTGCGGCGGCAGCCCGTCGGAGCCGGGCACCAGAGCGGGTTCGCGGAGCCGCCATACGGTCTGCCGCCCGCGGATCTCGGCGAGTTGCAGGAGGCGCTGCAGCGCGTCCAGGGCCAGCGGGACCTCACCCCTGGTCAGCGCGTGCACCGCCGCGTTCGACACGCCGATCAGCAGGGTGGTGTGGGCGGCGCCGAGCCGGGACTCCAGCAGACCGCGCAGCCGTGGCTGGATCTCGGCCATCACCACCGGCACCCGCAGCGCGGGGGCGAGCGCGGGCAGCAGCGTCACCCGCCGGACCGTGGCCGTCAGCAGGCCCACGCAGTCGGCGACGAGGGCGGTGGCGGCGAGCGTGGCGGGGGCGGTGTCGTACGGCGGGAACGGGCGGTCGGCCGGGAACGTGTCCGCGCCGGTCCCGTGCGCCTTCTCGATGTGCTCGACGACCTGGAGCACATCGTCGGCGTCGAGATGGTCTTCGTCGAAGTCGACGAGCACCTGGCCCACGGCCGCGTTCACCTCGGCCCAGTTGACGCCGTGCAGGCGGTGCAGAGTGGCCGTCAGCGCCCCGGCCAGCTTGTCGTGGGTCTCCCCGTGGCCGGTGAGCCCGCGCACCTCCACATGCGCCCGGCCCTCCCGCGCCCACATCCGGCGGCGGGCGCGGTGCTCACCGGTGTCCCGCAGGACGTCGGCGGCGTCCGCGAGGCGCAGCCGCAGTCCGCTGACGCTGCGAACCGGCAGGGCGATGAGATCGGACAGCGTCGCAAATGGCAGCACCGGCCGCGCTCCCTCGGTCGCCGGAAGTCCCCAACGGCAGTATGTTTACCTAATTCCCCGAAAAGCTAACAAAAGGGACGGCCAGAAGGAGGACGGCGTGAGCGCAGCCACGACACCCAAGACGGCAGACCGGAAGACGCGCAGCGCGAAGAACGGCGGCCGCACGGTCACCTTCACCGTTCCGCGCGCCGCGATGGCCACGGCGAACGTCGCCTCGGTGCCGATCAGGACCGCGCGGCGGGTGCTGCCCGCCAAGGGCGGCCTTCCGCTCTACCTCGGCCTCGGCGCGATGGGTGTGGCGGGCGTACTGGAGTGGCCGATCGCGGTGGGCGTGGGCCTCGGTTACGCCGTGCTGCGCAACCCGCCGCCGGGCTCCGAGACGCCGAACGCCAAGGGCGCGGCCGCCTGATGCAATTCGCTGTCGTCACCGGCCCGGCGGGTCCACCTGCTCCAGCCGGACCGGCGGCAGGAACTCGCCGACCAGGGTGCGATGCCACCACCCGCCACCGGCGCGCCGCTCCCGCCGGGTGGTGAAGCGGTACAGGTACAGCCGGGCCCGGACGTGGGTCGGCGGCGCGTCCGGGAACGGGGAGGAACGCAGCAGCTTCAGCGTGGCCCGGTCGTTCACCAGCAGCTTGCCGACGAGCGGGGTGAACCACGACCCGGCGTACGCGGAGGAGATCCCGGCGAACCACATCATCCAGTCCAGCCGCAGGTGATACGGCGCGAACTGACGCGGCATCCTGCGCACATCGCCCGGCTTGCCCCGGAACTCGTACTCCTTCCACACGGTGTCCGGGGTGAGTACGGGTTCGTCGGTGCCCTCGATCACCACCTCCTGACGGCTGCGGTTGACGCTGCCGAAGGCCCCGTAGGTGTTGACCAGGTGGAGCGGGTTGAAGGAGTAGTTCATCAACTGGCGGCCCGAGAGGAGGTTGCGGGCGGGCCAGTAACTGAGCACCACGACGAGGACGAAGACCGCCGCCACCAGGACCTCGTACCAGACCGGGGGAGCGGCGAGCGGGGGCGGCGTCGGCAGCGGCAGCACCCCGGCGGCCAGCCGCCCGTCGACCGTGGCGAGGGCCAGCAGGATCGTCACCCAGTTCAGCCAGGAGAAGTTGCCGGACGCCACCAGCCACAGCTGGGTGACCACGATGATGCCCGCGGCCACGCTCGCGACGGGCTGCGGGGTGAACAGGGCCAGCGGGACGACCAGCTGGGCCACATGGTTGGCCGCCGTCTCGACCCGGTGCAGCGGCTTCGGCAGATGGTGGAAGTACCAGCTCAGCGGCCCCGGCATCGGCTGGGTCTCATGGTGGTAGTACAGGCAGGTCAGATCGCGCCAGCAGCGGTCTCCACGGATCTTGATGAGCCCGGCGCCGAACTCCAGCCGGAACAGCAGCCAGCGCAGCAGCCACAGGATCAGGACGGGCGGCGCGGTCCGCTCGTTGCCCAGGAACACGGCCAGGAACCCGGCCTCCAGCAGCAGCGACTCCCAGCCGAACCCGTACCACACCTGCCCCACGTTGACGATCGACAGATACAGCAGCCACAGCGCCAGCCACGCCGCCATCGCGGCCCACAGCGGTACGTCGTCGGCGGCCCCCGCCAGCACGGCGGCGGCCAGCGCGGCGCCGAGCCAGGCCAGGGCGGTGAAGAAGCGGTCGGAGTAGTGCAGATGGAAGAGGCTGGGCGAGCGGCGGAACGGCACCCGCGCGAGGAACCGGGGCACCGGGGTGAGGCCCCGTTCGCCGAGCAGGGCCCGGCCCTGGGTGGCCGCGGTCAGGAAGGCGAGGAGGTAGACGGCGGCCAGCCCCCGCTGGAAGACCAGTCGGCTCAGCCAGTAGCCGGATGACGTGAACCACTCCATAAGGGCTGCTCCCTGGGCCTGTTGCCGCCGCGGCCTGCGGCTATCCGTACCACCCCCGGCGGGTTCCCGCAGCGCGGCGGGGCATTCGGGGCGGGGTACGGAAGGGACCGGTGGGGTGGCTGAACCGGTTCAGCCGTGACGGGCCGGTGGCGGCGCCGTGCTGGCCCGGGGCGTGAGGGCCGGGGTGGGGGCCTGGTGGGCGCGGGGCTCGGCCCGGTTCAGGACGTCGAACAGCCGCCGCGCCACCTCCGCGCCGAAGCCGAACACATCGTGGCTCATCGCCGACAGCGTCGGATGCGTCAGTCGGCACAGCTGCGAGTCGTCCCACGCCAGCAGCGACACATCGGCGGGCACCGCGAGCCCCATCTCGGCCGCCACCGACAGACCGGCCACCGCCATGATGTCGTTGTCGTAGATGATGGCCGTCGGCCGGTCGCCCGAGGCCAGCAGGGCGCGGGTGGCCCGCGCCCCCTCCTCGCCGGAGAAGTCCGTGGCCACCGTGCGCCCGATCCCGAGCCCCAACTCGCCCAAGGTGGCCTCGAAGGCCGCCGTACGCACGGTGCTGTGCCCGAGCGCGGGGACGCCGCCGACCCGGGCGATCCGGCGGTGGCCGAGCGCCGCCAGATAGCGCACCGCCTCGCCCACCGCGGTGGCGTCGTCCGTCCACACCGAGGTGAACCCGCCCGCCAGGGACGGGTGTCCGGCGGCGACGGCGGGCAGCCCGAGCCGCCGCAGCGCGGGGACGCGCGGATCGCCGTCGCGCAGGTCGACCAGGATCGAGCCGCCCACCTGCCGCCCGCGCCACCACGCCTCCTGGACGGCGATCTCCTCCTCCACGTCCCGCACCAGCCGCAGCAGCAGTGAGCAGGACCGCTCGGCCAGCACGCTCTCGATGCCCGAGACGAACTCCATGAACCAGGGCTCAAGACCCAGCATCCGGGCCGGGCGGGCGATGGCCAGACCGACCGTGTCCACCCGGGAACCGGCCAGCGAGCGGGCGGAGAGATGGGGCGCCCAGCCCAGGTCGCGGGCGGCCGCGAAGATGCGGTCCCGGGTGGCCGGGGAGACCCCGGGCCGGTCGTTGAAGGCGAGGGACACCGCGCCCTTCGAGACCCCGGCGCGCGCGGCCACGTCCCGTATGGTGACGCGCCGCCCCCGGCCCGCCCCGACCCCGCCGACCTCGCTGTCCATGAACCGTCCCCCCGTGTCCGGCCAGTGTGAACCGCCACACGATATCGCGGCGGTAAACCGGTTCAGCGGGCCTCGCCATCTCCGTCGCCGTCCATGAGGCGGAGCCGGAGCGTTCGGCGCAGCGCGGTCAGGTCGGGCAGCCCCGGCGGCACCGGCAGCCGGTGCCACGGCACATAGCGGTCGACCAGGCCGAAGGCCAGCCGCGCCCCGGCCCGCACCGGCACGCCCAGGACCGTGCCGCGCGGCGGCTGCGGCGCGGTGCTGGAACACAGCCCGAGCCGGTGCGCGGCGGCCGCCTCGTACGCCGCCTTACGGGCCCGGTTCAGGTTGCCCAGCGGCCGGAACTCCGCCGTGGTGTGCCACGGGTTGAACGCCAGCTGCTCCACCCGGCGGGCCGCCGACCGGGCCCCGGGGGTGTCCAGATCCTGGCGGGGTACGGTCAGCAGCGCCACCGGGACGACGGGCGCGTCGCTCTCCCGCCACTCCACCGAGCCGTCCTCGACCGGGGTGCGCCGCTGGTCCGCGTAGCGCTGCACACACAGCTCGAAGCACACATCGCCGGTGGCCAGCCGCATCGTCAGCTCATGGCGGAGATAGTCCGGGTCGGAGCCGTCGGGGAAGGGCGAGGGGGTGCCGCCGGGGGCCGGGCGCAGCTGGTAGCGGACGGGCCCGGCCGCGCCCCACAGGATCGCGCCCCGGCTCCAGAACGTCTCCCGGGCCAGCGAGCCGACCGCGTGGCGGGTGGCCGTGTGCACATTGCGGCGCATCCGGTCGGCGGCTCCCCAACCGACGGCCAGCGGCAGCCTGACGAAGAGCCCGAACGCCCGCTCGACGGTGGTGTCCGCGCCCATCGTGGCCTTGGCGAAGGCGACGAACTCCCGTGCGTCGGCGGCGTGGGACACCGGAAAGCTGGTGGCCAGCAGATCGTGGCTCTCCCCGGGGCGGACCTGGACCCGCACCGCCATCCCGCGCAGATCGGGCGTGGCGTCGTGGCGCTCGGTGCCGCTCTCGTTGGACAGCCGCACCACGGCGGAGTACTCGGCGCCCGGCCGGGCGTATCCCACGCACAGCTCGGGCGGAAGGCTGTCGTGGAAGCGCAGCCGCGCGTTCTCCACGCCCAGCGCAGCCTTCGCGTGGAACGTGCGCAGCAGCTGGGTGGCGCCCGACGCCCGCTGATGCGCCCGCTGGACGCCCATCAGCTCGCGCGCCAGCTTCTCGAAGAGCAGCCGTTCGGCCTCGGGGCTGCCTCCCTCGTACGCCTCATGGGCCTCGTACGGCTCGTAGTGCGGTACGGACCGCTCACGCTGTCCGGTGTCGGGCATGGGGACTCTCCGTACAAGGGCAAGGACACAAAGGGACGCAGCGGGACAAGAGCGACAGTAGGGGAGCGGGCCGCACCTCGCAGCCCGGAGTGGTACACGGGTGGGGGCGCACCGGCCGGTGCTGCGGCACACTGGTGGCATGCCGGAGCTGCCCGAGGTGGAGGCCCTCGCCGGGATCCTGGCCGACCGCGCGGTGGGCCGGGAGATCGCCCGCGTCCTGCCCGTCGCGGTGAGCGTGCTGAAGACGTACGACCCGCCGCTGACCGCCCTCGAAGGCCGCACCGTCACGGCGGCGGGCCGCCACGGCAAGTTCCTCGACCTGGCCACCGACGGCCCCCATCTGGTGATCCACCTCGCCCGGGCGGGCTGGCTGCGCTGGAAGGACGGACTGCCCGAGGCCCCGCCGCGCCCCGGCCGGGGCCCCCTCGCCCTGCGGCTGCTGCTCGCCGGACCGGAGCGCTCCGGCTTCGACCTCACCGAGGCGGGCTCCCGCAAGGGACTTGCCGTGTACTGCGTACGCGACCCCGGCGAGGTGCCGGGCATCGCCCGCCTCGGCCCCGACCCGCTCGCCGACACCTTCACCCCGGAGGCGTTCGCCGGGCTGCTGCGCGGCGTACGCCACCGGATCAAGGGGGTGCTCCGCGACCAGGGCGTCATCGCCGGGATCGGGAACGCCTACTCCGACGAGATCCTGCACGCCGCCCGGATGTCGCCCTACCGGCTCGCCTCGGACCTCACCGAGGAGGAGATCGCCGTCCTGTACGAGGTGCTGGGCGCCACCCTGCGCGACGCCGTCGAACGCTCCCGGGGGCTCGCCGCCGGGGACCTCAAGGCGGAGAAGCGCAGCGGGATGCGGGTGCACGGGCGCACCGGTGAACCCTGCCCGGTGTGCGGCGACACCGTCCGCGAGGTGTCCTTCAAGGACTCCTCGCTCCAGTACTGCCCCACCTGCCAGACCGGCGGCAAACCCCTCGCCGACCGCCGGATGTCCCGGCTGCTCAAATAAGCGGCTCATAAAGGCCCCTCGTCCGCACCGGCCTGCGCGAACCGCCCCCGGGACCCACGTCCAGGGGCCTATGGTGCTGTCACCTTATTGAAGACCCTCTGTCACGGAGCACCATGACCAAGGCCCTGATCATCGGTGGCGGCATCGCCGGTACGGTTACCGCGATGGCCCTGCACAAGGCGGGCATCGACGCGGTCGTCTACGAGGCGTACCCCCCGGACACCACCGACACGGGCGGTGCGTTCCTCGTCGTCGCGCACAACGGCCTGGAGGCGCTGCGCACCATCGACGCCCTGGAACCGGTCCTGGAGCGCGCCTTCCCGGCCACCCGCGTCGAGTTCATCAGCAACACCGGCAAACGGCTCGGCGACAAGCCGATGTCCGGTGCCGAGGACGGCGGTCTCGGGGCGGTCACCATCAGGCGCGCCACGCTGGCCCGGGTGCTGCGCGACGAGGCGATGCGGCGCGGCGTGCGCATCGAGTACGGCAAGCGGCTGCTGGCCGCCCAGACCGGCCCGGACGGCACCATCGTGGGCTCCTTCGCGGACGGCGGGCGGGCCATGGGCGACGTCCTCATCGGCGCCGACGGCATCCACTCCCTCATCCGCCGCACCATCGACGCGGGCGCGCCCCGGCCCCGCTACACCGGCCAGCACACCGTGTGCGGCTACACCCGCGACGCCGCCGCGCCGCCCGCCCAGGACACCTACACGATGGTCTTCGGCAAGCAGGCCTTCTTCGGCTGCACCGCCGCACCCGACGGCGAGGTGTGGTGGTTCAGCAACGCCCCGGCCGCCGAACTGTCCAAGGCCGAGCTGGCCGCCGTCACCCCCGGGCAGTGGCGGGAGCGGCTGACGGAACTGTTCGCCGAGGACCAGACCCCGGCCGCTGACATCGTCCGCGCCACCGGCGAGAACATCGTCGCCAGCGCCGCGTACGACCTCATCTCCACCCCTATCTGGTCCGAGGAGGGCATGGTCATCGTGGGCGACGCGGCCCACGCCTGCGCGCCCAACGCCGCCCAGGGCGCCTCGCTGGCCATCGAGGACGGTGTGGTGCTCGCCAAGTGCCTGCGCGACCTGCCCGGCCCCCGGTCGGCGTTCGCCGCGTACGAGGGGCTGCGCCGCGAACGGGTCGAGAAGGTGGCCGCGAACAGCGCGGGCCTGGCCCGCCGCAACGCCCCCGGACCGGTCAAGCGGGCCCTGCGGGACGCCACGATGGCCCGCAGACTCGACCGGGCGGCCACCACGAGCGGCGACGACTGGCTCACCGGCTACCGCATCGACTGGGACGAGCCGGTCCGCGCGTAGCGCCACGCATTGTCGACCGGGCCGAGGCCGACCGCCACTCCGGGTTTGACCTCGGCCTGTACGGGCACTTGGAGCGCTCTGCCCTCGTCGTGCCCGGGAGTCAGTGTGAGCCCAGTACGCATCGTGATCGTGGGGGCCGGCTTCGCCGGTTACCAGGCCGCTCGTACGCTGTCGCGCGCCCTGCGCCGCTCGGCGGAGATCGTCCTGATCAACCCCAACGACTACTTTCTGTACCTGCCGCTGCTCCCCGAGGTGGCCGCCGGGGTCCTGGAGCCGCGCCGGGTGTCGGTGTCCCTCACCGCCACCCTGCCGCACGTCCGGCTGGTGCTGGGCAACGTCGACTCCCTCGACCTCACCGGCCGCACGGTCACCTGGACCGACCCCGAGGGCGGACGCGGCGAGATGGGCTACGACCGGCTCGTCCTGGCGGTCGGCAGCGTCAACAAACTGCTGCCGATCCCCGGCGTCGCCGAGCACGCGCACGGCTTCCGCGGCATGCCCGAAGCCCTCTACCTGCGCGACCACGTCACCCGCCAGATCGAGATGGCGGCCAACACCCGTGACCCCCGCGAGCGGGCCGCGCGCCGCACCTTCGTGGTGGTGGGCGCCGGATACACCGGCACCGAAGTGGCCGCCCACGGCGTGCTGTTCACCGATTCGCTCGCCCGCCGGAACGCCGCGCTGCGCCGTGATCCGCCACCCCGCTGGGTCCTGGCCGACGTCGCCGACCGGGTGCTGCCCTCGCTGGACGAACGGCTCTCCCGCACCGCGGACCGGGTGCTGCGGCGGCGCGGGGTGGACGTCCGGCTGGGCACCTCGGTCAAGGAGGCCACCTCCGACGGGGTGCTGCTCGACGACGGCGAGTTCATCGACACCCGGTCGCTGATCTGGTGCGTCGGCGTACGCCCCGACCCGCTGGTGGAGGACCTGGGGCTGGCCACCGAGAAGGGGCGGCTGCGGGTCGACCAGTATCTCGCCGTCCCCGGCCATCCGGAGGTGCTGGCCTGCGGGGACGCCGCCGCGGTGCCGGATCTGACCCGGCCCGGCGAGTTCACGGCGATGACCGCGCAGCACGCGCAGCGCCAGGGCAAGGTGGCGGCCCGTAACATCCTCGCCTCCCTCGGGCGCGGCACCCCGCGCCCGTACAAACACCACGACCTCGGGTTCACGGTCGACCTCGGCGGAGTACAGGCGGCCGCGGACCCGCTGCACATCCCGCTGGCCGGGCCCGCGGCCAACGCGGTCACCCGCGGCTACCACCTGATGGCCATGCCCGGAAACCGTGTCCGGGTGGCCGCCGACTGGCTGCTGGACGCGGCGCTGCCGCCGCAGGCGGTGCAGTTCGGCCTGGTGCCGTCCTGGTCGGTGCCGCTGGACACCGAGACACCCGAGGTCGCGCGGCTCGGCCGCGGCGGCGGCTGAACCGCCGGAAGGCTGAGCCGCCGGAAGCCGGGCCGCCAGAAAAACGTGGAAGGAGAACAATGCGACACGAACAGCTCAGCGAGCTCGGGCAGCAGCTCCGGGTGGACTCCGTGCGGTCCTCGGCCGCCGCCGGGTCCGGCCACCCCACGTCGTCGATGTCGGCGGCGGACCTGATGGCCGTCCTCATGGGCAACCACCTGCGCTATGACTTCGAGAAGCCGGAGCACCCGGGCAACGACCACCTGATCTTCTCCAAGGGCCACGCCTCCCCGCTGCTGTACTCGCTCTACAAGGCGGCCGGGGCGCTCAAGGACGAGGAGCTGCTGACCTTCCGCAAGCTCGGCAGCCGCCTGGAGGGCCACCCCACCCCCGAACTCCCCTGGGTGGACGTGGCCACCGGATCGCTCGGCCAGGGGCTGCCCTTCGGCGTCGGCATGGCGCTGGCCGGAAAGCGGCTCGACCACGTGTCCAGCCGGGTCTGGGTGCTGTGCGGGGACAGCGAGATGGCCGAGGGCTCGATGTGGGAGGCGTTCGAGCACGCGGGCCACGAACGGCTCGACAACCTCACCGCCATCATCGACGTCAACCGGCTCGGCCAGCGCGGGCCCACCCGCCACCAGTGGGACCTGGACGCCTACGCCCGCCGCATCCGCGCCTTCGACTGGCACACCGTCGAGGTCGACGGGCACGACATCGCCGCGATCGACCGCGCGTTGGGCGAGGCCACGTCGACCGTCGGCCGTCCCACCGCCATCATCGCCCGCACCCAGAAGGGCCGCGGCGTCGCCTCCGTGGAGAACCACGAGGGCATGCACGGCAAGCCGCTCAAGGATCCCGAGGAGGCCATCGCCGAACTCGGCGGCGTACGGAACATGGCGGTACCGGTGCTCGGCCCGCCCGCCGAGAAGCCCACCCGGCCCACGTCGGAAGGCCCGCTGAGCCTGCCGCGCTTCAACACCGGCGACACCGTCCCCACCCGCGACGCGTTCGGCGAGGCGCTGGCCGCCGTCGGCACCGCCCGCGGCGATGTGGTGGCGCTCGACGGCGAGGTGGGCGACTCGACCCGGCTGGAGTACTTCCACAAGGAACACCCCGAGCGCTACTTCGAGTTCTACATCGCCGAACAGCAGATGGTGGCCGCCGCGGTCGGCATGCAGACGCGCGGCTGGACCCCGTACGCCTGCACCTTCGCAGCCTTCCTCACTCGCGCCTACGACTTCGTCCGGATGGCCGCCGTCAGCCGCGCCGACCTCAACCTGGTCGGCTCGCACGCCGGGGTCGCCATCGGCCAGGACGGGCCGTCGCAGATGGGTCTTGAGGATCTGGCGGCGATCAGGGCGGTGCACGGCAGCACCGTGCTCTACCCGTGCGACGCCAACCAGACCGCCCAGCTGACCGCCACCATGGCCGAGCTGTCGGGCATCCGCTATCTGCGCACCTCGCGCGGCGGAACGCCCGTCATCTACCCGTCCTCCGAGCGGTTCCCCATCGGCGGCTCCAAGATCCTGCGCGCCACCGAGAGCGACCGCGTTACCCTCGTCGCGGCCGGGGTCACGGTCCACGAGGCCATCGCCGCCGCCGACCGGCTCGCCCAGGACGGCATCTCCGCCCGCGTCATCGACCTGTACTCGCTCAAGCCGGTCGACGCCGAGGCGCTGCGTACCGCAGCCGAGGTGACGGGCCGTCTGATCACCGTCGAGGACCACCACCCCGAGGGAGGTGTGGGAGACGCGGTGCAGAGCGCCTTCGCCGACGGCCGCCCGGCGCCCCGCATCGTGCGGCTCGCCGTACGGAACATGCCCGTGTCCGGCACCCCGGCCGAGCAGCTCAGCCAGGCCGGGATCGACGCCGAGGCCATCACCTCGGCGGCCCGCGAACTCGTCGCCGCCTGACGGCGTGAGTGACTGACCGACTGACCGGCCGACCCCGGAACACCCCTATGTGACGAAGCTCCTCTCGTCACCCGTCAGCACCTCCCGTACGCTGCTGCCCAGTTGTGACGGCGGCGTCAGGGGTGGGGGCAGATGGGCAGCGCGGGGGGAGCCGTGTCCGGCAGGGCGCGGCACACACGGACGGTGGCGGTCGCGGCGGCGGCCGCCGCGCTGTGTCTGACGGCGGCGGAGGGCGCGAGCCCGGCCGCCGCGGCCGAGCCGTCGTACGCCGCCACCACCGGGGTGGGCGTGCACAACGCGTACGAGAAGGCGAAGTACCCGTACTTCGCCGACGCGCTCGACTCGGGCGCCTCCCTGCTCGAACTCGACGTGTGGACCAACGCGTTCGGCGCCGGGTGGCGGGTCTCGCACAGCAACCCGCTCGGCAACGACAACAACTGCGAGAACGCCGCCACCGCTGCCGAACTGCGCACCAAGGCCCGTAACCAGACCCTGGCCGGGTGCCTCGCCGACATGAAGGCCTGGCACGACGCCCACCCCGGCCACCGGCCCATCGTCATCAAGACGGAGCTGAAGGACGGCTTCTACGACAAGAGCGGGCGCGGCCCCGACGACCTCGACGCGCTCCTGTCCGGCACGCTCGGCGACGCGCTGCTGCGCCCCGCCGACGTGGTGGGCGACCACGCCGACCTGGACCAGGCGGTACGGGCCGGGGCCTGGCCGTCCCGGTCCGCGCTCGCGGGCAAGTTCATCGTCGAGCTGATCCCGGGCACCGTCGAGGAGAACAACCCGCTCGACACCCTGTGGACCGACCGCGAGTACGCCACCCATCTGCGCGGTCTCGCCGCCGCCGGAAAGCTCCGCCAGGCGGCCGCCTTCCCCGCCGTCCACACCGCCGCGAGCGGCGACCCGCGCACCCGCTACCAGGACGCCGCGATCCGCCCGTGGTTCGTGTTCTTCGACGGCGACGCCTCCGCGTACGTCACCGGGAACATCGACACCGCCTGGTACGACACCCGCCACTACATCCTGACCATGACGGACGCGCAGAACGTGGCGCCCGCCATCGACGGCACCCGCCCCACCGAGGCCCAGGCCCGTGCGCGGGTGAACGACCTCGCCGCCCGGCACGCCAGCTTCGCGACCGCCGACTGGTATCCGCTGCCGTCCGTGCTGTCCGCCGTCGTCCCCCGTGGCTGAATCTTGCTCAGGAGCCGGAGTCGGCGTCCTCCAGCCGGAAGCCGAGCTTCAGCCCCACCTGGTAGTGCGCGATCCGGCCGTTCTCGATATGCCCGCGGACCTGACCGACCTCGAACCAGTCAAGATTGCGGAGCGTCTTCGAGGCGCGGTTGATACCGCTGCGGATCGCGTCGTCGACGCTCTCGGTGGACGAGCCGACGATCTCCGTCACCCGGTAGGTATGGGACATGGCAGTCTCCTTGGGGACTGGTCATGGGGACGGTCGGACCGCCCCTCTCCCCACGGTGCCTCACCCCGCCCCGGTCCGCGAGCCGGACGAGGGCCCGCCCGGTGCGTTACGGCACCACGGTGACCGGCCAGCGCCCCGCCTTGACCAGCCGGACCGCCACCGAGCCGACGATGCGGTGCCCCGCCTGCTCGGACGCGCCGACCACCACCGCGTCGGCCTTCAGCTCGTCCGCCGCCGTCACCAGGCCGTTGTACGGATCGCCGCGGAAGGTGTGGAACTCCCAGCGCACCTCGAAGACCCCGCGCAGCCGCTCGGTCGCCTCGCGCACCTCCCGCAGCAGCTCCTCGGCCACCTCGCCCGTGGTGTCCGCCACGGAGGCGCCGAGCGACGCCCCGGCCGCCAGCACCGGCTGTACGTACACCACGGCGAGCAGCGCCTTCTGCCGTCTGGCCAGCCCCGCGGCGTACGCGGCGGCACGCCAGGACGACTCGGAACCGTCCAGACCGGCCACGATAACCTTCGGACCGTCAGTTCCGCGCTCGAAGGACGCGGGAAGTTTGTCCACCACATCTGCGAGGCTAGCGCCAGGGACGTGCGGGTGATCATCCGGCCCGTCCCGCACCATGACCGCCGACCGTACGACAGGAGAAACAATGGGCGGCACGCACCGGGGCGAACTACTCGCCATCAGTGACCTGCACGTGGCCTACGAGGAGAACCGGGCGATCGTCGAGCGGCTGCGGCCCGGCTCCGAGGACGACTGGCTGATCGTGGCCGGGGACGTCGGCGAGGTCTTCGCCGACATCGAATGGGCGCTGGGGCTGCTGAGCGAGCGATTCGCCAAGGTCATCTGGTCGCCGGGCAACCATGAGCTGTGGACCCACCCCAAGGACCCGCTGGAGGCCCGGGGCGTGGCGCGCTACGAGGCGCTGGTGGAGCTGTGCCGGAGCAAGGGCATCGTCACGCCCGAGGACCCCTACCCGGTGTGGGAGGGCATCGGCGGGCCGCTCACCATCGCCCCGCTGTTCCTGCTCTACGACTACACCTTCCGCCTCGACGGCATCCACACCAAGGAAGCCGCCCTCGCCCACGCCCACGACGAGGGCGTCGTCTGCACCGACGAGCACTTCCTCCACCCCGACCCGTACCCCACCCGCGACGCCTGGTGCCGCGCCCGGGTCGCCGAGACCGAGGCCCGGCTCGCGGCCTGCGACCCCGCGTTCAAGACGGTGCTCATCAACCACTGGCCGATGACCCGGCTGCCCACCCGCGTGCTGCGCTACCCCGACTTCGCCCTGTGGTGCGGCACCGAGCTGACCGCCGACTGGCATGTGCGGTTCCGCGCCGAGACGGTCGTCTACGGCCATCTGCACATCCCCCGGACCACGGTGGAGGACGGGGTGAAGTTCCAGGAGGTCTCGGTCGGCTACCCGCGCGAGTGGAAGGCCCACGGCCGGGTGCCCGAGGACCCGCTGCGCCGGGTGCTCCCGGTACCGGTGTCCTGACCAACCACCCGGTACGCGCTCAGAGGCTTCCCCGTACGCCGGGGAACAGGTCGGTGAACGGCGACGTCGCGTCGCCCACCGACCGTCCGAAGGGCTCGTCGAAGTCCCACACCAGATAGAGCAGGAAGATGATGAGGGCGGTGAACATCACCGCCAGCATCAACTCCCGTGGTGAGCGGCGGATCTGCAGGGTGAAGACCAGCCCGATCACCAGCGCCGCGCCGAACAGCAGCCCGACCCAGACCACTTCGGGCATCGTCGGCCCCGCGCTCTGCTGCCGGGCGCCGCGCGCGTCGTCCACGGCGGCCACCTGGTCCACCATCGGCTGGTACGCCTGCGACTGGAGGTCGGTCTGCGGCGTGGCCATGGTGACGTCGTGCCGCAGCCTGGCCAGCAGGTCGGTGCCCCGGTCGGTCAGCTCGCCCCGGTCGACCATCACCTGCCACTCCCGGGACACCACATGGCGTACGTACGCGTCGACATCGTCCCGGACGCGGTCGCGCACCGGCTGGGGGTAGACGCTCACCCGCTCGGACACCTCGTGCAGCGCCTGGGCCTCCGTCCGCACTCCGTCCTGGGCGGCGCCACGGGCCTCCCAGACCCCGGCGATGGCCAGGCCCAGCACGATCGCGTAGACCACGCCGATCATCATGATCATGTAGTCGAGGACATCGGGGGTCTCGCTCGGATCGTCGTCGTCGCCGAGGCGGCGGGCGTTGAGGATCGCGAGGACGACGACGGCCGCGCAGATCCCGGCCATCAGAAGAAGCAGAATCAGCCATTCGGGCATGGGTAACCTCCGGTACGGATCGGCCGACGGTCAGCCGCGGCGCCCGCCGCGCGAGCGGGGGCGGAGCGCGGCGGCCGCGAGGACCGCGGGCGCGGTGATGAGCAGGGTGAACGTGACCAAGGAGGTTCCGCTGTCGGGTTCGTGGCGCGTGGGCTTCTGATACGCGTGCACCTCGACGCGGCGGGTCTCGCTCGGCGCGGGAGCCGGTTCGGGGGGCGGCGCCGGAGGCTCGGGTGACCGGGTCGGCGGAGCGACCGGAAGCGGCGGCGCGGGGCGCGGCACGGACGGCTTGGGCGCGGGAGCGGGCGCCGCCGACCGGGTGGGCGCCGGGGCGCGCGTCGGCGTGGGGCTCGGCGCCGGGGTGGCCGACGGCGACGCGCTGGGCGTGGGCGTCGGCGCGGGGGTCGGCGTGGGTGTCGGCGTCGGCGTAGGGCTCGGTGACGGCGTAGGCGTCGGAGTGGGGCTGGGCGTGGGCGTAGGCGTGGGGCTGGGTGTCGGCGTCGGCGTCGGTGTCGGCTTGGGCGGCGGGGGACACCAGCCGTACTGGAGCCTGAGCCAGCCCCGCCGCGTCCCCACCGACGCCCTGACACACGGACAGAACCCCAGGCCGACCTGCACCCGCACCCGCAGCCTCAGCCTCGTACGCGGCCCATGCTCCGCACCCCCGTCCCCCGTCGCCGCCGCCCCGTCCCGGACGTCGGTCGTCCGCCGAGGGGCGGCGGTGGCCGCCCGGCCGTCACCGTCCCCGTCGGCTAAGGCTGTCGCCCCCGTCGAGGCGAGCAGCAGGACCGTGGTCAGGATCCCCGCCCGCCATGCGCGATGCCATCGATTCACGAGGAGATGTTCGGCCGAACACGTCGCCGCCAGCCGTATGTGCCCAACTATTCGCCCGAATAGGGGAAAAGGTGTGGAGGTTTCGGTGAGGGAGGTTTACGCGCGCAGATCCTTGGGGCGGGCCCGGTCCAGGATCGGGCCGGTGTCCGTCCCCGGCGGCAGGGTGCCGAAAGCGTGGCCCCAGTCGCCGTCGAGCCGGGAGGCGCAGAACGCGTCGGCGACCGCCGGGTGGCTGTACCGCACCAGCAGGCTGCCCTGGAGGACCAGGGTCATCTGCTCGGCGAGGCGGCGCGCCAGCAGCTGCGCCCGCTGCGGATCGCCGAGCTGCGGCAGCAGCGCGCGCAGCCGGGCCACGGCCGCGTCCAGCCGGGCGTCGGCCCCGGCGGCGGTGTCCACCTCGGCGAGGAAGGCGTCCAGCGCGCCCGTCTCCCGGCCGAGCGCGCGCAGCACGTCGAGGGCGGCGACGTTCCCCGAGCCCTCCCAGATCGACAGCAGCGGCGCCTCCCGGTACAGGCGCGGCATGCCGGAGTCCTCCACATAGCCGTTGCCGCCCAGGCACTCCAGGGTCTCGGCGGCGTGCGTGGCGCCGCGCTTGCACACCCAGTACTTGCTGACCGCGAGCCCCAGCCTGCGCAGCGCCGCCTCGTGCCCGTCACCGGCCTCGGCGCGGTCCAGGGCGGTGGCCAGCCGCATGGAGAGGGTGGTGGCCGCCTCCGACTCGACCGCCAGATCGGCCAGGACGTTGCGCATCAGCGGCTGGTCGATCAGCTCGGCGCCGAAGGCCCGGCGGTGCTCGCAGTGGTGCAGCGCCTGCCGCAGCCCGGCGCGCATGTTCGCCGCCGAGCCGATCACGCAGTCCAGCCGGGTCACGTTGACCATCTCGACGATGGTCCGCACCCCGCGCCCCGGTTCGCCGACCCGCCAGGCCGCGGCGCGGTCGTACTCGATCTCGGAGGAGGCGTTGGAGCGGTTGCCGAGCTTGTTCTTCAGCCGCTGGAGGCGGAGCGCGTTGCGGGTGCCGTCCGGGAGGACGCGCGGCACCAGGAAGCAGGTCACCCCCTCGGGTGTCTGTGCCAGCGTCAGGAACACGTCGCTCATCGGCGCGGACGTGAACCACTTGTGGCCGGTGAGCAGGTACGTCCCGTCGTCCCCGGCCGCCGGTACGGCCTCGGTGGTGTTGGCGCGGACGTCCGAACCGCCCTGCTTCTCCGTCATCGACATGCCCGCGATCAGCCCGCGCTTGGTGAGCGGCGCGCGCAGCCCGGGGTCATAGGTGCGGGCGGTCAGCAGCGGTTCGTACGCGGCGGCCAGCTCCGGTTCGGCGCGCAGCGCCGGGATCGCGGCGTACGTCATGGAGATCGGGCAGCCGTGGCCGGGCTCGGCCTGGGCGAAGGCGTAGAACAGGCCCGCGCGCGCCAGATGCCGCCCGGGGCGGGTCTCGGCCCAGGCCGCCGCGTGCTGGCCGCTCTCCACGGCGGTGGTCATCAGCTGGTGGTACGCGGGGTGGTACTCGACCTCGTCGATCCGGTGGCCGTAGCGGTCGTGGGTGTGGAGCACCGGAGGATGCTCCTCCGCCATCCGGGCCCAGTCCTGGACCTCGGCGGAACCGGCCCGCGCGCCCAGCTCCCGCACCCGCGGCTCGGCCCACTCGGCGCCGTCCCGGCGCAGGGCCTCCAGCAGGGCGGGGTCGTCGGCCGTGCTGAAGCCGGAGAGGGGCGGGGCCTGGTTGAGGACTTCGTGCGTCGCGCTCATGGCAAGCGTCTCCTGGGGTCGCCGCGGTGCCGTGCCCTTACCGTCTCTTACAGTTTCAGTATGCGTGATGGGAAACTGTAATGGTAGTCGGGAGAGCGGCCAGGTCACGGATAGGGTTTCGCACAGCCATGGACGACACCGGAACGCTCACGCTGCGCCCCCTCACGGCGCGCTCGATCGTGCTCAGCACCCTGCTGGGCCACCATCCGCCGCAGCTGCCCGCCCGCGCGCTCGTCCGCGTCGGCGCGCTGTTCGGCACGGCCGAGGGGACGGTGCGGGTCGCCCTCACCCGGATGGTGGCCGCCGGTGACCTCGAACAGCACGGCGGCGGCTACCGGCTCACCGACCGGCTGCTCGCCCGCCAGGCCCGCCAGGACGACAGCCGCGCGCCCGGCACCCGGCGCTGGGACGGCACCTGGGAGATCGCCGTCGTCACCCCCGATCGCCGCCCCGCCCCCGAGCGCGCCGCGCTCCGCCAGGCCATGGCCGCGCTGCGGCTCGCCGAACTCCGCGAGGGCACCTGGCTGCGCCCCGCCAACCTCGTACGCCCCCGCCCGCCCGTGGTCGCCGAGCAGTGCGGCTGCTTCACCGCCACCCCGGAGGACGACCCGGCCGCCCTCGCGGCCCGGCTCTGGGACCTGCCGGACTGGGCCGACCGGGCCCACCGCCTCGCCGCCGCCCTGGACGCGGCGCACAGCCCGGCCGACCGGTTCACGGTGGCGGCGGCGGTGTTGCGGCAGCTGCTGACCGATCCGGTGCTGCCGGAGGAACTGCTGCCGCAGGGGTGGCCGGGCGCGGAGCTGCGGGAGCGGTACGACGCGTTCGAGCGGGAGTTCCGCGATCAGCTGCGCCCGTACACCGCCTGAGCCTTACGCCGAGCCACGCAGCACCAGCTCCACGTCCAGCACCACCGCCGGTTCGATCGCCTCCCCGCCCGCGAGCCGCAGCAGCTGACGCGCCAGCCGCCGCCCGATCTCCGGGATCGGCTGCCGCACCGTCGTCAGCGGCGGGTCCGCGTAGCGCGCCGCCTGTACGTCGTCGAAGCCCACCACCGCCACGTCCTCCGGCACCCGCCGCCCGGCCTGCCGCAGGGCCCGCAGCACGCCGAGGCCCATGAGGTCGGAGGCGACGAAGACGGCGTCCAGCTCCGGTTCCCGCGCCAGCAGCTCCCGCATCGCGACCGCGCCCGACTCCTGTGTGAAGTCCCCGGCCGCCACCACCGGTTCCCGCCCGGCCTCCTTCAACGCTGTCCGGTAGCCGGTCAGCCGGTCGATGCCCGCCACCATGTCCTGCGGGCCCGCGACCGTGGCGACGCGGGTGCGGCCGGAGCGGAGCAGATGCCGTACGGCGAGGGCCGCGCCCCCGGCGTTGTCGACGCCCACGTACGGCAGCACGTACGGCAGCGCCGCAGCCCCCAGCAGCCGTTCGTTGCAGACCACCGGAATGCCCATGCGGGCCAGCGCGGCGGGCAGCGGATCGGCGCCGTGCATCGAGGCGACCATGACCCCGTCGACGTGGCGCGCCAGGGCGAAGCGCTCGACGCGGTCGCGTCCGGCGGGGGAGCGGGCCATCATCAGCACGAGCTGCTTGTCCGCCTCCTCCAGCTCCTGCCCGACCCCGCGCACCACGCCCTGGAAGAACTCGTCGTCCGAGAAGACCCGGCCCGGCTCCTCGGGCAGGACGAGCGCGAACGAGTCGGTGCGCTGGGTGACCAGGCTGCGGGCCGCCTGGTTGGGGACGTAGCCCAGCTCCTCGATGGCCCGCAGCACCGCCGCCCGGCTGTCCTCGGCGACCCTGGTCGAGCCGTTGACGACGCGGGAGACCGTGGCGCGCGAGACTCCCGCGTGCAGGGCCACGCTCTCCAGGGTGGGCCGGGGCCGGTGCATCCGGGCATACCTCGCTGTTCGCTTCGCCGCCGCTGCTCGTCGGTACAGCATGGCCCGGTGCGCGCCCGCTTGTCAGGGCGCGGGGTCAGGGCGCGAGGGGCGGGACATGAGCGTCAGGGCGCGAGCACGCGGGCGCGGCAGACCGAGGGCGAGCCCCAGGCGCCCCGCAGGGCGCGGGCCTTGCGGATCCACAGCGACAGGTCGTACTCGTCGGTGTAGCCGATCGCGCCGTGCAGCTGGAGGGCGGTGCGCGCGGCCGCGTACGCCGCCTCGCCCGCCGCCACCTTGGCGGCGGCCACCTCGGTCCCGGCCCCCGGCCCGCCCGCCGCGAGCGCGACCGCGGCGCCGTGGAGCAGCGGGCGGGCGAACTCCAGCCCGATGAGCACATCCGCCAACTGGTGCCGCACCGCCTGGAACGAGCCGATCGCGCGGCCGAACTGGGTCCGCTGCTTCACATACGCCACCGTCCGGTCCAGCAGCGCGAACCCGGCGCCCAGCGACTGCGCGGCCGTCGCGAAGGCGGCCCAGTCCGCGGCGCGGGCGGCGGCCTCGGCGACGGCCGGGCCCCGCGCGAGCTGTTGGCCCCCGGGCAGTGGCGGGGCGAGCCGCCGGGCGGGGTCGAGGGAGGCCCGCACCGGGCCGTGCCCCGGGGCGTGCCACAACTCCTCGCCATGGACGGCGAGGACGGCGTCGGCGGCGTCCGCGTCCAGGGCGTACGGACCGCCCTCGGCCGTCGCCACGGTGACCACGGCCTGCCCGGAGGCGATACGGGACAGCCAGCCCCCGGCCTCCGGGCACGCCGTCAGCAGCACCGCCGCCGCGGCCGTCTCGGCCCATGGCCCCGGTACGGCGTGCCGCCCCAGCTCGACGTACGCGACGGCCAGCTCCACCGGCAGCGGCCCCACGCCCTCGTACGCCTCCGGTACGGCGAGCGCGGTCACCCCGGCCTCGGCGAGCCGCCCCCACAGCGCCCGCCCGGGCCCGTGCTCCCCGCGCGCCCACGCCCGCACGGCGCCGGGGGTGTCCGCGGCGCCGAGCATCCGGTCCAGGGTGCGGCCGAACTCGCTCTGCGCCTCGTCCAGCAGGAACCTCATGCGCGGTCGCCTTTCCGTCGCCGTCTCGCCGTCTCGCCGTATCGCCGGGTTCGCTCATCGCCTGCTCTTGGGCAGGCCGAGCAGCCGTTCCGCCACGATGTCCCGCTGGATCTCGTTCGTCCCGGCGTAGATCGGCCCCGCCAGCGCGAAGACGTAGCCTTCTGTCCAGGTGTCCTCCGCCAGTTCGCCGTCCGGGCCGAGCAGATCCAGGGCGGTTTCGTGGAGGCCGATGTCCAGCTCCGACCAGAAGACCTTGTTGAGGCTCGACTCGGCTCCGAGCGTGCCTCCGGCGGCCAGGCGCGAGGCGCCCGCGTAGGCGAAGAGTTCATACGCGCGGGCGCGGATCACGGCGTCGGCCACCCGGTCCCGCAGGGCCGCCGCGGTCTCCTCCCCGGCTGCGGTACGTTCGCGCCACAGGGCGGCCAGACGGCGGGCGGCGGCCGTGAACCGGCCGGGGCTGCGCAGGGTCAGACCGCGCTCGTTGCCCGCGGTGCTCATCGCGACCCGCCAGCCCTGCCCCGGTTCGCCGATGACGTCCTCGTCGGGCACGAACACTTCGTCCAGGAAGAGTTCGGCGAAGGCGGGCTTCCCGTCGAGGCGGCCGATGGGACGCACGGTCACGCCGGGCGCGTCCAGCGGGAACATCAGATACGTCAGCCCCCGGTGCGGCGGGGCGCCGGGCTCCCGGTGGCTGCGGAACAGTCCGAAGGCCCGGTCGGCGAAGGCCGCCCGGGAGGACCAGGTCTTCTGGCCGGAGAGCAGCCAGCCGCCGTCCGCGCGCCGCGCGGTGGAGCGCAGCGAGGCGAGGTCGGAGCCCGCCTCCGGCTCGGACCAGGCCTGCGCCCAGATCACCTCGCCGCGCGCCATCGGCGGCAGGAGCCTGGCCCGCTGTTCGGCGGTGCCGTGGTCGAAGAGGGTGGGGGCGAGCAGGCTGACGCCGTTCTGGCTCACCCGGCCGGGCGCGCCCGCCGCGTAGTACTCGTCCTCGAACAGCAGCCACTCCAGCACCGACGCGCCCCGCCCGCCGTACTCCTCGGGCCAGGTCACCGCCGACCAGCGGCCGGACGACAGGGTCCGCTCCCAGGCGCGGTGGGCGGCGAACCCCTCGGCGGTCTCCAGGGACGGCAGCGCGGCGGTGGGCACATGGGCCGCGAGCCACCGCCGGGCCTCGGCCCGGAACGCTTCCTGCCGCTCGGTCAGGTCGAGATCCATCGGGCCCCGGGCTCCTTCCCTAACAAGTGTTTGGTAGGTTACCGTGGCGTTGTGATGGACAACAAGCCGTCGTACGTCCCCGGCCACGGCCTGCTCACCGGCCGCACGGCCGTCATCACGGCCGCGGCGGGCGCCGGGATCGGCGGCGCCACGGCCCGCCGGTTCCTGGAGGAGGGCGCCAGGATCGTCATCGGCGACGCCCACGCACGCCGCCTCGACGAGACGGCCACCGCCCTCGCCAAGGAGTTCGGGGCGGACCGCGTCGCCGGGCTGACCTGCGACGTCACCGACGAGGACGAAGTGGCGGCGCTCCTCGACCTCGCCGAGGAACACCACGGACGGCTGGACGTCCTGGTCAACAACGCCGGTCTCGGCGGCACCGCCGAACTCACCGAGATGACCGACGACCAGTGGCACCGGGTCATCGAAGTCACCCTGGGCGGCACCTTCCGCTGCACCCGCGCCGCCCTGCGCCGCATGAAGGCCCGCGGCTCCGGCGGCGTCATCGTCAACAACGCCTCGGTCGTCGGCTGGCGCGCCCAGGCCGGACAGGCCCACTACGCCGCCGCCAAGGCCGGGGTCATGGCGCTCACCCGCTGCGCCGCCGTCGAGGCCGCCGCGTACGGGGTGCGCGTCAACGCCGTATCGCCGAGCCTCGCCATGCATCCGCACCTGGTGAAGGTCACCACGCCCGAGCTGCTGGCCGAGCTGACCGAGCGCGAGGCGTTCGGCCGGTACGCCGAGCCGTGGGAGGTCGCCAACGTGATCGTCTTCCTGGCCAGCGGCTACTCCTCGTACATGACGGGCGAGTCGGTCGCCGTGAGCAGTCGGCACCCATGAGCCCGGGACCGATGAGTGCCGCACCCGTGAGGCGAGAATGGGAACGTGCCGAAAATCAGCGGGAACAGCAAGAAGACCACCGTGAGCCCGTCCCCCGAGCGGCGCCGCGAACTGCTCGCGACGGCGGCCGAGGTGTTCGCCGCCCAGGGCTACAACGCGACCACCGTCCGCCGGATCGCGGACGAGGCGGGGATGCTCGCGGGCAGCCTGTACTACCACTTCGACTCCAAGGAGTCGATGGTCGACGAGATCCTCTCCACCTTCCTCGACGAGCTGTGGGCGGGGTACGAGGACGTGCTGCGGGCCGGGCTCGGCCCCCGGGAGACCATCGAGGCGCTCGTCACCGAGTCCTTCCGGGAGATCGACCGGCACCGGGCCGCCGTCGCGATCTACCAGAAGGAGTCCCGGCAGCTCGCCGCCCTGCCCCGCTTCGGCTACCTCACCGACTCGCAGCGCAGGTTCGAACAGGCCTGGCTGGGCACGCTGGAGCGCGGCGTGGCCGACGGGGTGTTCCGCGCCGACCTCGACGCCCGGCTCGCCTACCGCTTCCTGCGCGACACCGTCTGGGTCGCCGCGTCCTGGTACCGGCCCGGCGGACAGCACAGCCCCGAGGAGATCGCCCGCCAGTACGTGTCGATGGTCCTGGACGGCATCACCCCCCGACTCTGAACTCTCTGGAGTGACCATGGCCGAGGCATTCATCGTCGAAGCGGTACGGACCCCCGTCGGGCGGCGCAAGGGCGGGCTGGCGTCCGTCCACCCGGCCGACCTCGGCGCGCACGTGCTGCGCGCGCTGGTGGAGCGCTCGGGCGTCGACCCGGCCGCCGTCGAGGACGTGGTCTTCGGCTGCCTGGACACCGTGGGCCCGCAGTCCGGGGACATCGCCCGCACCAGCTGGCTGGCCGCCGGGCTGCCCGAGGAGGTGCCGGGCGTGACCGTCGACCGGCAGTGCGGCTCCTCCCAGCAGGCCCTGCACTTCGCGGCGCAGGCGGTGCTCTCCGGCACCCAGGACCTGGTGGTCGCGGGCGGTGTGCAGAACATGTCGCAGGTGCCGATCGCCTTCGCCAGCCGCCAGGCCGCCGAGCCGCTGGGCCTGACCGAGGGGCCGTTCGCGGGCTCGGAGGGCTGGCGGGCGCGGTACGGCGACCGGCCGGTCAACCAGTTCTACGGCGCCGAGCTGATCGCCGAGAAGTGGGGGATCAGCCGCCCGGAGATGGAGGAGTTCGCGCTCCGCTCCCACCGGCGCGCGCTCCACGCCATCGACGAGGGCCGCTTCGACCGCGAGGTGGTCCCGTACGGCGACGTCCGCGTGGACGAGGGGCCGCGCCGCGACACCAGCCTGGAGAAGATGGCCGCGCTCGCCCCGCTCATGGAGGGCGGCCGCCTCACCGCCGCGCTCTCCTCCCAGGTCTCCGACGGCGCCGCCGCGCTGCTGGTCGCCTCCGAACGGGCCGTACGGGAACACGGCCTGACCCCGCGCGCCCGCATCCACCATCTGTCGGTGCGCGGCGAGGACCCGATCCGCATGCTGTCCGCGCCGATCCCGGCCACCGCGTACGCGCTGAAGAAGACCGGCATGACGATCGCCGACATCGACCTGGTGGAGATCAACGAGGCGTTCGCACCGGTGGTGCTGGCCTGGCTGCGCGAGAGCGGCGCCGACCCGGACCGGGTCAACGCCAACGGCGGCGCGATAGCCCTGGGCCACCCCCTGGGTGCGACCGGCGCCAAGCTGATGACGACCCTGCTGCACGAACTGGAGCGCACGGGCGGCCGCTACGGCCTGCAGACGATGTGCGAGGGCGGCGGTCAGGCGAACGTCACGATCGTCGAGCGCCTCTGACGGCGGGCGGCCACCCGCTCGGCGGGCGGAGTCCGGCGCAGGCAGCCGAAGCCCGTGAGGCCCCTGGGGCCGAGCGGTGCGAGGGGGCCGTTGGGGATGGGGGTCGATGTGCGAGGGCGGCGGTCAGGCGAACGTCACGATCGTCGAGCGCCTCTGACGGCGGGCGGCCACCCGCTCGGCGGGCGGAGTCCGGCGCAGGCAGCCGAAGCCCGTGAGGCCCCTGGGGCCGAGCGGTGCGAGGGGGCCGTTGGGGATGGGGGTCGATGTGCGAGGGCGGCGGCCAGGCGAACGTCACGATCGTCGAACGCCTCTGACGGCGGGCGGCCCCGCCGCCCTGTGCCAGCGCACCGGGTCGCACCCTGCCGTGCTGGGCTGCGCCGCGCCCCTGGTGCCGCCCCGCCCCGCCGGGCCGCCCTGTGCCGCCGTGCCGGGCCGCCTCGTGTCAGCGTGCCGGGCCACGCCCCGCATCTGGCCCGCGCTGCGGCGTCCACGCCGTTCCCTGCCGCGCCGGGCTGCGCCGCACCCCCCGCCTCGCCCCGTCGCACCGGGGAACCCCGCGCCCCCGCGCCGGGCTGCCCCGCGCCGCCGTGCCGCGTTGCCTCGTGTCAGCGTGCCGGGCGCCGCCGGGCTGTCGGGTCATGCCCCGCAGCTGGCCTGTGCTGTGGCGCCCCGCGCCGTCGCCCGGCCCGCCGCCTGCCGTGCTGGCCTGCGCCGCGCCGCCTCGCCGTCGCGCCGCCCCGCGCCGGTCGCGCCGGGACGCGCCACGCTGCCGTCCCCGCCGCCGGGCTGGAGCTTTTGGCTGGCGCGCGCCGCCTGCCGTCCCCGCCGCTGGATCGGACGCTTCTGGCTGGTGGCCCCCGCAGGGCCCGCACATGATGGGCGCATGGCGTGTGGATCTACCAGCCTCGGGAACGGCGAAGCCACCTGGTTCTGTTGTGGCAACGCCTGGGGGCCGTGTGCCGCCGCAGGGGGCGGGGCCTGCGGCACCTGCAAGTCCAGTGCCCTGCAGGCCGCCTGGCCCAACGCGTCCAAGGCGTGCTGGGACATCACCCGGCCGGATCTGTGCGGCGAGAACCTGCCACGGCGCGGCTGCGGGTCGGCCATCAAGGTGCGCCATCTGTGCTCCGGCGCGTCCGTCTGCGTCACCGTCAGCGACTGCGGCCCGCGCACCAAGAGCTTCTGCGGCGAGTCCAGCTGCTGCGACGGGGCGTGCCGCAGCAACCGCGTCATCGATCTGACCCCCGCCGCCTTCTCCGTCATCGGCAGCCTCAGCACCGGCACCCTGCCGGTCTCCCTCTACGAGTGAGGCCCGCCATGTCCTTCGACCGCCGCCGCTTCCTCACCGCCGCCGCGCTGCGCGGCGCGACCGTCGTCGGGACGGGCGTCGTCGGGGCGACCGCGCTGGGGGCCGTGGACGCCGACGCCGTGTTCGCCGCGCCACTGCGCCGACCCCTGGACCCGGCGGTCCCCGCCAGCGCCTTCGTGGAGGGGCGGATCACCTCCATCGACGGCGGGGTGCTGGACGTGGCGGGCTCCCACGGCGAATACGCCCGGGTCCGGGTCACCAACGCCACCAGCGTCTGGAAGGTACGTGCCACCACCGCCGCGTCGGTCGAGACCGGCGACGGGCTCTACGCGCGCGGCGTCCCGATGCCCGACGGCACGATCGCCGCCGACGCGGTGTGGGTGAACATCGTGAACCTCCACACCACCATCCGCGGTATCGAGAAGACCCGGCTGCACCTCGCGCACGGAGCCCACGAGATCGTCGGCAACCTCCTCCCGGCGACCTCCAGCGCCTCGTACTCCGGCGCCGCGCCCACCGCCGACCTCTCCGGGCTGCGGATCGGGCAGGGCGCCGGGGTCCTGGGCGCCTGGCGGCCGTCCGACGACTCCGTGGACATCGTCCGGGTGGCGGTCGGGCCGGGGGCGGGGCACCGCCGATGAGCGCCGCCGCCCTCGACCTCGCCGCGCCACTGCTCGCCGGGGTGCTGGGGGCGGCCGGTGCGGGCAAGGCCTTCGGCCACGGCACGGCCCGGCTGGCGCACCGCACCGCGCTGGCCCGGCTGCTGCGCGGCGGCGACCGCGCGGTGCTCGCCCTGCGCGTCCTCGGCGCCCTCGAACTCCTCCTGGGCGCCGCGCTGTTGGCGCTGCCGCCGTCGGTGGCCACGGGCGCGGCCGCCGCCGCGCTCGGCGCCGGATTCCTCGGCTATCTCGGGTACGCCAGGACGACCGCGCCCGGCGCCTCCTGCGGCTGTACGGCGCGGGACGACGGGCCGGTGGGGGCCAGGGCCTTCGCACGCGCCGCCGTGGTGGTGGCGGGCGGGATCGCGGTGGCGCTGGCCCGCCACCCCTGGTGGGCCACCGCCCCGCGCCACCCGGCCGCCACCGGATGCTGCGCCCTCGTCGCGGTGGCCGGGCTGGTGGCCCTGTCCGCCGATCGCCGAAGGTGGCGGATGCCGTGGCGCAGACTGCGGCTCCGTCTCACGGGCCATCCGCTGAGTGGCACGTCCGGGGCACGGGTGCCGGTGGCCGCCACGGTCGAGCTGCTGGAACACTCCCTCGCCTGGCAGAACACCTCGCCCCTGGTGCGCTCCGCGCTGCTGGACCACTGGGACGACGGCGGCTGGCGCATCCTCCAGTACGCCGGGATCCACGCGCGCGGCGGCGCCGCGCGACCGGTGGTGGTGCTGTTCGCGCTGGACGCGGCGGCGAGCCGGGACGCGGCGCAGGAGCCCGCGGTGCGGGTGAGCGTCCTCGACGCCGATACGGGCGAGTCGCTACGGAGTTGACGCGGCCAGCAGCGCCGTGTCGTCGTCCACCCGGCCCGGGATGTCCAGCAGCCCCAGCGCCCGGTCGATGATGGCCTGCGGGTCGGCGAGGGCGGGCGTGGTGAGCCCGTCGCAGGCGCGCCGCAGCGCCGCCAGGCCGTCGTCCAGGGGCAGCTGGCTGTTCTCCACCAGCCCGTCGGTGAACAGCAGCAGCCCCGCGCCGGGCGGCAGCCGCGTCTCGTGGCCGACCGGGGGGTCGTGCGCGAGGCCCAGCGGGGCGTTCGGGTAGACCTCCAGGAAGCTCGTCGTGCCGTCCGCCACCAGCAGCGGCGGCAGATGGCCGCTGGCCGCGTACCGCAGCCGCCGGGTGCGCGGTTCGTACACCGCGTACAGGCAGGTGGCGAAGTGGTCGACGTCCAGGGAGCGCAGATAGGCGTCCAGCTTGCCGAGCAGCACCCCGGGGGAGGCGCGGTCCAGGGCGAAGCCGCGCAGGGTGGAGCGCAGCCGTCCCATCACGGTGGCGGCGTCCACGTCATGGCCCATCACATCGCCGATGGTCAGCCCCATCTCGCCGTCGGGCAGCGCGATGACGTCGTACCAGTCGCCGCCGATCTCGGCGCCGCTGGCGCTCGCCTCGTAGTAGGAGGCAGTGTGCAGCCCCGGCATCTGGGGGAGGTGCTGCGGCAGCAGGGCGCGCTGGAGCGTCATCGCGAGATGGCGCTCGTTGCGGAAGCGGGCCGCGTTGTCGTAGGCGAGGGCCAGCCGCCCGGCCACGCCCTGCAGATACTGCCGGTCGGCCATGGTGTACGCGCCCTCGCGGCGGGCGACGGCCAGCGCGCCCAGCATCCGGCCGTGCGCGAGCAGGGGTACGGAGAGCAGGGTGCCGCCGGTGGCGGGCGGCTCGGGGGTGGCGCCCGCGAGCAGGGACTCGGCGAGGGCCCGGTCCAGGCGGTCGTCCGGCACCACCGGCTCCCCGGCGGCGTACACGGGCCGCTCCGCGCGGGGGTCGGCGAGGCGGATCCGTATCTCGTCGGCCAGGGCCGGGACGAGCAGCTCCCCGGCGGTGTCCAGGACCTGCGGCGGATCGAGGGTGTCGGACAGCTGCAGGCTCGCCTGGGACAGCGAGGTGAGCATGTCCGTCTGGCGGCGGCTGTCGCTGAGCACCCGTTCGCGCAGCTGCGACAGCTCCAGGTTGGCGCCGACCCGGGCGAGGAGCTGACGCGCCGAGAAGGGCTTGGCGAGATAGTCGTCGGCGCCCGCCCCCAGCCCCCGCACCGTGGACTCCTCCCCGGCGCGCGCGGTCAGCATGATGATCGGCAGCCGGGTGGTCCGGGGGTCGGCGCGCAGCGCCCGCACCAGCCCGAAGCCGTCCAGGCGCGGCATCATCACATCGGTCAGCACCAGATCGACGGGGCGCTCCAGGGCGGTGTCCAGCGCGGCACGGCCGTCGGCCGCGAGGAGGACGTCGTGGTCGCGGCCGAGGAGATCGCCGAGATAGGACCGTACGTCGGCGTTGTCGTCCGCGACCAGCAGCCGGGGCCGCCGGGCCGGGGCCGGCTCCGGCGGACCCGGGGCGTACGGCTCCTCGGGCGCCCCGGCCTCCGCGCGCGGCGCCCCGGCGGGGACCTCCGGGGCCGTCGCCGGGGCCTGGGCCGCCAGGGGCTCGGACGGCGGGGCGGTGTCGAACCAGTGGGCCGCCTCCTGGGCGTAGGCGGTGGCGCGCTCGGCCTCGCCCGTCGTGCCCCGTACGGACGGCGCCCCGATCCGTACGCCCTCCAGATGCCCGGTGCCGAACGGAATCTCCACCGTGAACTCGGTGCCCCGGCCCGGGACGCTCGTCACCGAGATGGTGCCCGAGTGCAGCTCGACCAGGTCCTTGACCAGCGCCAGCCCGATGCCACTGCCCTCGTACGACCGGGACCGCGCTCCGCGCACCCGGTGGAAGCGCTCGAAGAGGTGGGGCAGCTCCTCCGGCGGGATGCCGGTGCCGGTGTCGCTCACGGTGAGCCGGGCGTCGCGGCCCGCGGTGGCCATCCGTACCGTGGCGCCGCCGGTGAAAGTGAACTTCAGCGCGTTGCTGACCAGATTGAGGACGATCTTCTCCCACATCTCCCGGTCGATGTGCACCGGCTCGGGCAGCGGCGGGCAGTCCACCTCCAGGGTCAGCCCGGCCATGTCGAACGAGGAGTGGAAGATGGCCGCCAGCTCGGCGGTGGTCCGGGACAGGTCCACCGGTTCGAAGGTGCCCTTGAGCCCTCCTGCCTCCACCCGGGAGACGTCCAGCAGGGTGTTGACCAGCTTCAGCAGCCGCAGCGCGCTGCGCTCGGCCAGCTCCAGCTGGGACCGCCGCCCGGCCCGGTCCTCGTCGGCCAGCGCCTGCTGGACCGGGCCGAGGATCAGGGTGAGCGGGGTGCGGAACTCATGGCTGATGTTGGAGAAGAACACCGTCTTGGCGCGGTCCAGCTCGGCCAGCGTCTCCGCCCGCCGCCGCTGCTCCTGCTGGGCGTGGGCCGCCGACAGGGCCGCCCCGACGGTGGCCGCGAGCACCTCGAAGAAGTCCTGGTAGGGGGCGGTGGCGGGGAGCCGCGGATTGACGCCCATCACCAGCACGCCCTCCACCGCGCCCGACCGCACCAGCGGATGGGCCAGCGCCTCCTGGTCGGGCACCGAGAACAGCGCGCCCGGCAGCCGGGCCGGTGCCGCGTCGCCCACGACGGCCGCCAGCCGCGTCTCCAGGCTCGCCGCCTCCTCGACCCGGTCCAGCCGCAGCTCCCCGACCTCCCGGGCGGCCTCCGCCGGGACGGCGGCGGACGCGGCGAGCTGGAGCCTGCCGGGCCCGGGCACCAGGTAGAAGGCGGTGAACGGGACGTCGTCCCGGTGGATGTCCAGCATCTCGGCGACCGTCCGGGCGACGCTCTGCGGGGTGCGCAGCCCGGCCGTCCGGGCGCCGAGCCCCGCCAGCAGCCGCAGCCGCCGCTCGCTGAGCACCCGCGCCGTGGTCTCGGTGACGACGCACAGCACCCCAGCCACCGCGCCGCCATCCAGCAGCGGCTGGATGGACACGTCGAAGTAGGACTGCTCCAGGAAACCGCGCCGCTGGAGGACGAACGACCGGTCGGTGACCAGGGAGGGCTTGCGGCTCTCCCATACGGTCTCGAAGAGCGGAGCGACGGACAGCTCCCAGTTCTCGGGGAAGACGTCCAGGCCGGACCGGCCCAGCGCCCCCGGATGCTTGGAGCCGATGATGTCCGCGTACCCGTCGTTGTAGAGCATCAGGTAGTCGGGGCCCCAGAACACGGCCATCGGCTGCTCGGTGAACAGCACGATCCGCAACGCCTCGACCAGCCGTGGAGGCCAGGCGTCAGTGACGCCGAGTGGCGTCGCCGACCAGTCGATGCCACTCATCACCCTGCCGAGCGCACCGCCCTCGGCGAACAGCTCTCCGGCCGCCGTGTGCTGGTTCCCGGGCCCGTTCATCGAGTCAGCTTCCCTCTCATATTCTGGCACAGTGCCGCCACCGGGCGAGGGGCCGCGGACACCGTGGGTTGCACGGGCATCCCCACTGAGTACGCTGGACAAGGCGCGACTTACCGGGGCATATCGCGCTGTGCAGATCTTCGCCGCGGCATAGCGCATGAACCGGGGGTGGGGGAGTGGGAGTGGTATGTCCGAGCAGTCCCCCGACCCCCCGCACCACCGCTCGCGGTTCCGCCGGCTGCACCGTACGTTCCACCGGTCCCCGGCCGGGCGGGGGTATCGCCGGGGCAGCGAATTCGAGCTGATGCACCGGGCGTTGGGGTTCGCCGCGCTCGGCTTCCTCACCCTGGTGCCGCTGCTGATCGTGGTCGCCGCGGCCGATCCGGTGAACCGGCACGGCTTCGCGCAGTGGCTGGCCGAGGGGCTCGGGGTGTCGTCCACCTCACGGGACGAGGTCCTGGACCTGTTCGCCCCGCCGAGGCGGTCGCTGGAGGCCACCACCGCGTTCGGTCTGGCCACCCTGGCCCTCTTCGGGCTGACCTTCGGCGGGGTGGTGCAGACCGGCTACGAGAAGGTGTGGGAGCTGCCCCCGGGGCGCTGGCACACCGTGTGGCGCCATCTGGTCTGGCTCACCGTGCTCATCGGCTACCTCCTGCTCTCCTCCCACCTCGGCTCGGGGCCCCTCCGGCTGGTCGTCACCGTCATCGGCACGGTGCTCTTCTTCTGGTGGTCGCAGCGGCTGCTGCTGGGCGGGCGGATCAGCTGGGGCGCCCTGCTGCCGGGCGCGCTGTCCACCGGCGTCGGGCTGCTGGGGCTGCGGGTCTTCTCCCGGCTGGTGTTCTCGCCGCTGATCGCCTCCAGCGCGGTGTCCTACGGCCCGGTCGGCACCGTGCTCGTCGTGCAGTCCTGGCTGGTCGGCGTCGGCTTCGTGGTGTTCGGCGGCGCGCTCGTCGGGCGGCTGCTGCACGAGGAGTATCTGCGGCTGGTGACCTGGCGCCGCACGCGACGCCGCCTGGAGCGCTCCCGGGGCGGCTGACCGGGGTGTCTGAACGAGGGGTCTGAACGAGGCGTCCGGATGGGCGGAAACCGCGTCGCCCGGGGCCGGTCACCCCTGGCATGCTGGCGGTGTGAACGGACCGGAGATCCAGCTCAGCCTCGCCCCTGAACTGCGGCTTTTCGCCGCCCCCGAACGGCGCCTGGGCCGCACGGCCGTCATCACCGACGGCGCGTCCACCCTCGGCCATGTCGTCGAGTCGTTCGGGGTCCCGCTCACCGAGGTCGGGCGGCTGCTCGTCGACGGCCGGGAGGCCGCCGTCTCGCATGTGCCCGGCGCGGGGGAGTCCGTGGAGGTGCGTCCGGTCGTCCGGCCGCAGCGGATCCCGGGCGCGCCACTGCGCTTCCTGCTCGACGTCCATCTGGGCACCCTCGCGCGCCGCCTCAGGCTGCTGGGCGTCGACGCGGCGTACGAGAGCGAGGACATCGGCGACCCCGCGCTCGCCGCCCGCTCCGCGGCCCAGCGCCGGGTGCTCCTCTCGCGCGACCGGGGGCTGCTGCGGCGGCGCGAGCTGTGGGCCGGGGCGTATGTCTACAGCGACCGGCCCGATGAGCAACTGCGCGACGTCCTGGGCCGGTTCACCCCGCCGCTCGCCCCGTGGACCCGCTGCACGGCGTGCAACGGCCCTCTGGAGGACGCCGACAAGGACACGGTCCGCGAGCGGCTGGAGCACGGCACGCGGAGCACGTACGAGGTGTTCGCCCGCTGCGCCGCCTGCGAGCGCGTCTACTGGCGCGGCGCCCACCACGCCCGGCTGGAGGCGATCGTGGCGGCCGCGATGGCGGAGTTCGGCGCCCCGGTGTCCTAGCTCTGCCCCTCAGGTGGCGGGGCGCCACCCAGGCTCGGCGCCCGTCGCCCGCTCGACGAGGATCATCGCCGCGTCGTCCGCCAGCCGCCCCTCGGCGTGGTGGACCAGGGCATGGCGCAGCCGGTCCAGGTATTCGGTCGGGGTGGCGCCCTCCACGGTCTCCATGGCCCGCGGCAGCGGGAAGAACTCGTTGCAGTGGTTACGCGCCTCCAGCACCCCGTCGGTGTGCAGCAGCAGCCGGTCGCCGGTGACGAACGGGAAGGTCTCGACGCCGATCGGGGGCGGGGTCAGGAACTCGTCCAGGCCGAGCGGCGGCAGCGGGCGCACCGGTCCCAGCGCCCGCGCCTCGCCGTCGTGCAGCACCAGCGGCGGCGGATGGCCACGGTTGATCAGCTGGATCAGGGAGCTGTCGGGCACCACCTGGGCGAGCAGGACGGTGACGAACTGCTCGGCCCGCTCGTCCCAGTCCTGGAGCCGGGACCGGTCCAGCAGGTCGTATTCGCGGCCCAGCGCGGCCGCGCACCGCTCCATCACCTCGATCAGATCGTGTTCGTAGTGCACGGCCTCCCGGAAGGCGCCCAGGATCGCCGCGGCGGACCGCACCGCGGCCAGCCCCTTGCCGCGTACATCGCCGACGATCAGCCGCACTCCGTAACGGGTGCCCACCGCCTCGTACAGATCGCCGCCGATCTGCGCCCCGCGCTCGGCCGCCATGTACACGCTGGCGGTGCGCACCCCGCCCATGCGGGCGGGCAGCGGCCGCAGCACCACGTTCTGGGAGACCTCGGCGATCCGGCGGACCTGGGTCAGCTCCCGGCCCCTGCGCTCCCGGATGGCGCTGCTGGCCACGCTCGCCACGGACACCACGAGCAGCGCCAGCAGGTTCGCGTACACCTGCTGGGTGCCCCAGGCGTCGTTGTGGGTCGCGGTGAGCGCGCTGATCGCCGCCGCCAGAGCCACCACGCCACCGGTGCCGACCGGGCCCATGGTCACCGCGGCCAGCGCCGGGGCCGGGGTGAGGAGGGGGCCGGTGTAGAGCACATGCGCGGGCGTCAGCTCGATGGTGACAACCGCCGCCATGACCACGAAGGGCAGGCACCGCGCGATCGCGAAGAGGGTCTGATTGCGACCGCTCGCTCCCGGCTCGGAGCGGATGAATCGCATATCCAGGTACTTTATCCGACTCGTGCAAAGTTTTGGTTATCCTCACCTTTCTTCTCCGCCACGGGCCGTGTTTCAGGGCCGGGCGTAATCTGGCGTTATGCCCGAGCTGCCGGACGTCGAGGGCTTCCGCCGCACCCTGGCCTCCTGTGCGCAGGGGCACCGGATCGAGCGCGTCGAGGTGGCCGACCCGGGGGTGCTGCGCGGGGTGACCGCCGCGCGGCTGAGGCGCGAGCTGGAGGGCCGCCGGTTCGCCGCGCCACGCCGCCACGGCAAGTGGCTGATCGCCCCGACCGAGGGCGCCACGCTCATCCTGCACTTCGGAATGACCGGCGGACTGGTGTGCCGCTCAGGGGACGCTCCGCCCGAGCGGTTCGGCCGCGTCACCCTCACCCTCGACGACGGCCATCAGCTCCGCTACCACGACCAGCGCAAGCTGCGCGGGCTGTGGCTCGCCGCCACGGACGCCGACGTCGACCGGATCCTCGGCGAGCAGGGCCCGGACGCGCTCTCGCTGGGCCGGGCCGAGCTGGACACCCTGCTGGCAGGGCGGCGCGGACGGGTCAAGGCCACGCTGACCGACCAGTCCGTCGTCGCCGGGCTCGGCAATCTGCTCGGCGACGAGATCCTGTGGCGGGCGCGGGTCCATCCGAAGAGCCGGACCGGCGACCTGGGCCCCGACGAGCGGCGGCGGCTGCACACCGCGCTGCGCGGAGTGCTGCGCACCTCGGTGCGGGCGGGCCAGGTGCCGCCCCGGCCGTCCTGGCTCACCGGCCACCGCGACGACCCGGACCCGCACTGCCCGCGCTGCGGCCGCCCGCTGCGCCGCGCGAAGATCGCCGGCCGGACCAGCACCTGGTGCCCGCACTGCCAGCCGGAACGCTCCTGACCCGGCGTCCCGGCGACGTCGTCTGGCGCGGAATCACTTCTGAACGGGCGGTGTCACTTGACGAAGTCCGGGCGTACCCGGGCGGGCCAGGTGCCGACGGTCAGCATGCCCGCCGCGTACGCGCGCGAGACCAGGGCCGCGCGGTTGGGCGCCTTCATCTTCCGCAGCATCGACCCCACGTGGTACTCGACGCCCTGGCGGCTGAGATAGAGCTTGGCGGCCATCTGCACGGTCGAGGCGCCGGTGGCCACGCCCTCGAGTATCTGCGCCTCCAGTGGCGAGAGCAGATTGCGGCGCTGGGCGGTGGCGTCGTCCTCGGCCTTCTCGTCGTCCGGCTTGACCAGGACGACGATGGCCGACAGCGCGTCGGACGGGCCCTGGACGGCCGTACCGGTCAACTCGCCGGAGAACACCCGGCCCCCCGAGCGGTAGCCGACCACGCGCTCGGTGAAGCGGGTGCGACGGCCGTCGTGCAGCCGCAGGAAGTGTTCCCGCAGGACGGCGGGGGCGCTGGGGTGGAGCAGTTCGAAGAGGTTGCGTCCGCACAACTCGGCCGAGGTTCCGCCGAAGTGCCGGAAGAAGTCCTCGTCCCCGGCGAGGACTTGGAGGTCGAGGGCGAGGGTGGCCATGCCGGTGGCGTGGCGTCCGGTCACGGCACGCGCCCGGTTCCGGTCATGGGCTAAGCCCGAAGCTGCCTGTGTGGGCAGCCGACGGGCGGCCTGAGTGGTGTGGGGGTGAGCCATGGAGAGCACCGCTTTCTGTTGTCTCAACAACGGCATGGTCGTGCGGAAACCGGAAAAGGCTGAGGTCGCGGCCCTGCAACCAGCCACCGGACCGGCGCTGGAGCGGGATGGTGCGACCGCTCCAGTGACGGGTGTTAGATGCGCTACATGGTATATACCAACGTTTCGACTGCTTGCCACTGCCCGTTTGTGGGCAACTTCTGCCCGATCCTTGCCCGTATGACCTGATGAAACGGTCAAAGGCGCCGCTGATCGGGGAAAGCGGGCATCGCTGGCGCATCCCGAAGTCTCGGTGAATCCCTAGTCTGTCCCATTCCGTCTGACGCGGGCATCGGCGATTTCTGGACGGATCGCCTGGTTTCGGTCGCACGGGGCTCGGGTCGCCCGGCGCGCCGGGTCCCGCCCCCGCGCGTACACGGGGGCGGGACCGGGGTCCGCCGTGTTCAGGCCTTGCGGGTCTCGGACGGTGGCGCCATGACCCCGCCGCGCCGCAGCACCGCGTAGCCGACGCCGACGCCCAGGGCGACCGGCCATTCGATGACCTCGGCGACGCCCAGCACCCCGAGCCCCGCGTACAGCGGGAGGCCGCCCTTGGCGGGCAGCACCCGGCGGGCCGCCGCGATCGGCATCAGCGCCATGTTCGCGGCGCCCTTCGCCGCACGGCCGATGCGCTCGCCGTCGACACGGTCGAGATGGGTCGCGCTCGCGGCGCGGTCGAGCCGCGTCGCGTGTGCCACGTGGCCGAGGCTGGGGATCGTCATGGTGATCCGGTGGTCACCCTTCTGGGGGGTGGGCTTCGCGGACTTCGCCGCCTTGGCCGTCTTCGACCTCTGTGTGCTCTTCGCCGCCTTGGTCTTCCCCGACTGCGCGGACTTGGCAGCGGCCGCGGTCTTCGAGGGGCCCTTCGACGGGGCCTTGGTCTTCGATGTGGCCTGGTTCCGGCCCGACTTGCCGGCGCTGCGCGCCGACGACCGTGCCGTCGCTGAAGTGCTGCGCTTGCGGGAGCTGGTGGGAGTGGTCACTGGTCTCACGTCCACACATGATTGACGTCCGGAATCTTCTGCTTATTTCAGGGTAATCGGAATCAACCGGACGGGCCGCTCCACACGGAAACGCGCCGCGGACACCGACACGCCGGAGGTCTCGCCGATGACGACGCTGCCTGGGCTGCACTTGATGAAACCCCCGATGCTGGAGCCTCTCACCCATGGAGTGGCCGCGCGGGTACGGGACGCCGCCGGAGCGGTCAACCGGCTGGTCCACCCGCCCGGCCGAGGGGTGTGGTCGTACCCGGGCCGCTACTACATCGAGGTGCACGGTGTGCACGGGATCGGCGGGGAACAGGTGGCGGGCCGGGTGGAGGCGGCCCTCGAAAAGCATCCGGGCGTGCTGTGGGCCCGGGTGAACGCGCCCTCCGAGCGGGTCGTCGTCGCCGTCGCGAAACCGCCCCCTCGCGAGGTGGAACTCGTCGCCCTGATCGAGCGCGCGGAGACCCGCGGCCCCGCCGTGCCCACCGAGGAGTTCGACGAGTGGGCCCCGGAGCCACGCCACCCCTCGGGCGGGCCACGGGAGGCCCAGTCCCTCGCCGTGGTCGTCGCGGACGTGCTGGGCCTGAGCGTCGCCACCGCCCTGCGGCTGGCCCCGTGGCTCAAGCTCCCGACCGAGGTGAGCGCGTCCATGTCCGCCATCCAGAACCACCCCCGGCTGCGCCGGCTGGCCCTGGCCGTCACCCGGGGCCAGCCCACCGAGGCGGCCCTGCCGGTGCTGAGCGCGCTGACCCAGAGCGTGGCCACCAGCGGCGGCGGGCTCGCCCTCGACCTCGCCCAGCGCATGGGCCTGTGGCGGGAGGCCAGAGCCGAGGGCGAGGCCTGGGCGGCGATGGAGCCGCAGCTGGTGCACGGACCCCAGGACGTGGCCGCCGAACCCATCGTGGTGGAGCGGCCGGGGCCCACCCCCAAGGACAGCATGGAGCGGTTCGCGGAGCGGTCCATGGCCGTGGGCGCGGCGGTCGGCGCGCTGGCCGCGCCCTTCGCCGGACCGCGCCGTGGGCTGGCCGTGGCGTTCTCGTCCATACCGAAGGCGCCCGGCGCCGGACGCGAGGGCTTCGCCACCAGCCTCGGCCGGTTCCTCGCCCTGCGCGGCGTCCTGGCCATGGACCGCAGCGCCCTGCGGCGGCTCGGCCAGGTCGACACCGTGGTGCTCGACGAGGCGGCGCTGCGCGGCGACCGGTACGAGCCCATCGACCTGGAACTCCTCGGCGGCGCCGATTCCGAGCAGGTCGCGATGCGGCTCTTCGACCTCTTCGACGCGGACGAGCCGCTGCGGACCCGGAGCGACAACGGATGGGTGCTGGGCCCTCTGGACCAGCTGGAACTGACCGGCCGCACCGGCCAGCAGGCCGCGGCCAGGCTGCGCCGCAAGGGCGGCGAGCGGACCCTCGGCCTGGCCCGGGGAGACCGGCTCCAGGCGGTCGCCGGGCTCGCCGCGCAGGCGATCCCGGGCGCCGAGGCGGTGGCGGCGGCCGCCCGCCGAGCGGGCGCGCGCATCGTCCTGGCCACCGACCGGCCGCATCCGACGGCCTTCACCTTCGCCGACACGGTCGTACCCTCCGGCCGCCGCCTGGTGGCCTCCGTACGCGGCCTCCAGGCCGATGGCGCGGTCGTCATGCTGCTGTCCGGGAACCGCCGGGCCCTCGGCGCGTCCGACTGCGGCGTCGGGATCCACCACGAGGGCGAGCCCCCCGCCTGGGGCGCCCATCTGCTCGTCGGCGCCGATCTGGAGTCGGCCGGAATCATCGTGGACGCGGTCGGCGTGGCCGCCCAGGTGGACCGGGAGAGCGCCCTGCTGTCGGCGGGCGGCAGCGGCATCGGCGCGGTCGCCGCCCTCAAGGCCCCGCGCGACCAGGCCACCGCGCGCGGCGCGGCGGCCGGGACCACCGCCGGAGCCATCGCGTTCGGCCTCGGCAACTGGCGCGCCCGGCAGTTGCTCTCCCGCCCGCTGGTGCCCCCGGTGTCCACCACGCCCTGGCATCTGATGCCCGTCCCCCGGGTGCTGGAGCGGCTGTCGGCCGACCCCGACCAGGGGCTGACCCCGGAGCAGGCCGCCACCCGGGCGGGCAAGGCCCCCACCCGCACCGGAGAGCCGACCGGCACCAGCCTCCCGGCGGCGTTCATCGAGGAGCTGGCCAACCCGCTCACCCCGGTCCTCGCCGCCGGTGCCGCACTCGCCGCCGCCGTGGGGTCGCGTACCGACGCGGCCCTCGTCGCGGCCATCACCGCCACCTCGGCGCTCGTCGGCGGCTTCCAGCGGGTCAGGACCGAGCGGGCGCTCGCGGAGCTGTTCGCCCGCTCTGCGGTCGGCGCCCGGGTGCGTCGTGGCGGTACGGAACGCCTGGTCACCGCCGGGGACCTGGTCCTCGGGGACATCATCACGCTGGGCCCGGAGGATGTGGTTCCGGCCGACTGCCGGGTGCTGGAGGCCGACGGTCTGGAGGTCGACGAGTCCTCGCTGACCGGCGAATCCCTGCCGGTGCCCAAGAACGAGACGCCGGTGGTCGCCGCGCACATCACCCAGCGCCGCTCGATGCTCTACGAGGGCACCACCATCTCCGCCGGGCGGGCGCAGGCCGTCGTCGTGGCCACCGGGCCGTCCACCGAGGTCGGCCGCAGCCTGGCCACCGCCCGCCGCGCCGCGCCCGTGACCGGCGTCGAGGCGCGGCTCACCGCGCTCACCCGCTCCAGCGTGCCCATCGCGGTCGGCTCGGCCGCCGCCGTGTCCGGCGCCGGGCTGCTGCACGGCCTCCCGCTGACCGAGAACCTGGCCTCGGCGGTCAACCTCGCCGTGGCGTCCGTACCCGAAGGCCTGCCGTTCCTCGTCAACGCGGCCCAGCTCGCCGCCGCCCGGCGGCTGGCCGACCTCGGCGCCCTGGTCCGCAACCCGCGCACCATCGAGGCGCTCGGCCGTGCCGACGTGCTGTGCTTCGACAAGACCGGCACCCTCACCGAGGGCACCCTCGAACTCGCGGCGGTCAGTAATGGGGGCGGCCCGCTGTCCGCCGACCGGCTCGACCCCTCGTGCAAGGAAGTGCTCGCCGCCGCGCTGCGGGCCACCCCGCCCGCCCGTCAGTCCGAGCCCATGGCCCACCAGACCGACCGCGCGGTCATGGCCGGGGCGCGCCGCGCCGGGGTCGCCGTGCGCCGGGGCGCACCGCGCTGGCGGCGCACCGACTCGCTGCCCTTCGAGCCCTCGCGGGCCTATCACGCCACCGCCGGGTCCACCGCGCGCGGCACCCTGCTGAGCGTGAAGGGCGCCCCGGAGAGCGTGCTGGAGCGCTGCGTCCGGCGGCAGCCGTCCGGTACGGCGGCGAGCGCCGCCCTGGACGCCGACGGCGTCGCCGAACTGACCGCGGCCGCCGAGGAGCTGGCCGGCGCCGGGCGCCGGGTGCTGGCCGTGGCGGAACGTCCCATGCGGTCGGGGGAGCAGCTCACCGACGCGTCGGTGCGGGACCTGGTCTTCCGCGGGTTCATCGCGCTGGCCGACCCGGTCCGTACGAGCGCCGCCCCCGCGACCGCGCGGCTGCGCGACGCGGGCGTGCACACCGTGATGCTCACCGGCGACCACCCGGCCACCGCCGAGTCCATCGCGGCCACCGTCATCGACGCCACCGAGCTGAAGGTGTGCACCGGGCCGGAGCTGGACGAGATGAAGGACGCGGAGCTGGACGAACTGCTCCCCACGGTGGACGTCATCGCCCGGTGCAGTCCGCACCACAAGGTGCGGATCGTGCAGGCGTACCAGCGCCTCGGCCGGGTGGTGGCGATGACCGGGGACGGTGCCAACGACGCCCCCGCGATCCGGCTCGCGGACATCGGGATCGCCCTGGGGCGGCGCGGCACCCCCGCCGCGACCGCCGCCGCGGACCTCGTCGTCGGCGACGACCGCCTGGAGACGATCGTGTCGGCCCTGATGGAGGGGCGGGCGATGTGGGCCTCGGTGCGGGCCGCGCTCGCCATCCTCATCGGCGGCAACCTCGGCGAGGTCACCTTCAGCGTGCTCGCCTCCGCGATCGCGGGCAGCACCCCGCTCACCGCCCGGCAGATCATGCTCGTCAACCTGCTGACCGACCTCGCGCCCGCGCTCGCCATCGCGGTGCGCGAACCGACCGGGCACACCGGTGAGCGGCTGCTCAAGGAGGGCCCCAGCCGTTCCCTGGGCACCGCGCTGAACCGGGAGATGATGCTGCGCGGCATCATCACGGCCGCCGGTGCGGGCGTGGCGTGGACGGGCGCGCGGCTCACCGGCCGCAAACGCCGGGCCAGTACGGTCGCTCTCGTCGCCCTGGTCGGTACGCAGCTGGCGCAGACCCTGGCCACCGGGGGCCTGGACCGGCATGTGCTGATCGCCGGAATCGGCTCGGCGGCGGTCCTCGCGGGCATCATCCAGACGCCGGGCGTGAGCCAGTTCTTCGACTGCACCCCGCTCGGCCCGCTGGCCTGGGGCATCACCCTCGGCTCCATCGCGGCGGCCACCGTCATCGGCTCGGTCATGACCCCGCTGGCCCGCAGCGCGGTCGCCCCGGAGCCGGGTGCGTGACCCCCTTGCGGTGGCGGGCCTGTTCGATAGTGTTGATTGTCCCGGTTTGGGAATGAGGGGCGGGTCCGTGCGGGAGGAGCATCCGATGTCACGACGCGAGAGATATGAGCTGATCTTCGCCGATCCGGTCGCCCCGGCGCCGGACGCCGAGGACGTCGTGATGGTGCACCGCACGGACTCCAGCGGTCCCGGCGGACACCCCGTCTACGCGGACGACACCGGCATCGTGCGGGCGGAGATCAGCGATCGCGCCGAGGTGCGGATGCTCGCCAGCGGCGGACACCAGGTGCATGCCTCGACCGTCCGTGCCCGACCGGTGGCCTGACCGGTGTCCTGGGTGGATTCGCAGGTCAGGGGCGTTGTCAGTGCCGCGCGCTAGCTTTCCTCCCAGGGGAGCCCGCAGAGCGGTCTCCGCAGACCGATCGAGGTGGGTCGATGAGTGATGTCGCGGCAGTGGACGGCACGGCCGGTGCCGAGCTCCAGCTGGAGCCGTACCGGGTCCAGCTCACCGGGTACTGCTACCGGATGCTGGGCTCGGCGTTCGAGGCGGAGGACGCCGTCCAGGAGACGATGGTCCGCGCCTGGCGGGGCCTGGAGCGATTCGAGGGCCGGTCGGCGCTGCGCTCCTGGCTGTACCGCATCGCCACCAACGTCTGTCTGGACATGCTGAACGGGAGCAAGCGCCGGGCCCGTCCGATGGACCTCACCGCCGCCTCCTCCGCGACCCCCACCGCCCTCACCGCGCAGCCGGAGGTCACCTGGATCGGGCCGGTGCCCGACGGGCAGGTGCTCGCCGACGCCGGGGACCCGGCCGAGGTCGCCGCCCAGCGGGACGCGGTGCGGCTGGCGTTCGTGGCCGCCCTCCAGCACCTGGCGCCGCGCCAGCGCGCGGTGCTCATCCTGCGGGAGGTGCTGGCCTGGAAGGCCGCCGAGGTCGCCGAGCTGCTGGGCACCACGGTCGCGTCGGTCAACAGCGCACTGCAGCGCGCCCGGGCCACCCTCGCCGCGACCGAGATCAGCGACACCGATCCGGTCCAGCCGCTGGACGAGGAGCAGCGCGTGCTGCTCGCCCGCTATGTGGACGCCTTCGAGCGCTACGACCTGGACTCCCTCACCTCGCTCCTGCACGAGGACGCCACCTTGTCCATGCCGCCGTACGAGCTGTGGCTGCGCGGCCACGACGACATCCGCACCTGGCTGCTGGGGCACGGCATCGGCTGCCGGGGCTCCCGGCTGGTCCCTACCGTGGCGAACGGAGCCCCCGCCTTCGGGCAGTACCGGCCGAGCGGACCGGGCGGCGCCCATGAGCCCTGGGCGCTCCAGGTCCTCGAGATATCAGCCGGTCGGATCACCGGGCTCAACTCCTTCCTGGACACCGAGCGGCTGTTCCCGCTCTTCGGCCTCCCCGCCCGGCTCGACCCGTAACGCCGCGGGCGCGGTCAGCAGCTCGTCCAGCCCCGACCGGGCGAGCACCCCGGCCAGCTCGCCGCCCGCGTTCCGCAGCCGCATGTCCCGCCCCAGGCGGGCGGCGGTCAGCCGCAGCCGGGCCAGCGCCTCGACCAGGGCCAGGTCCGGCGGGTGCGCCGCGCCCACATCCACGGTGACGGGACCGGGCGCGCTGCGGCGCGCCAGCTCGCGCAGCCGTTCGCACAGCCGCTCCACCTCGGCCCGGGTCCGTGGCGGGCCGCCGAGGACCAGGACGGCCGGGGGAAGCACGGGCGGACTCTCGGGCTCGGGACCGGTCAACGTCCACCTCCTGGTGTGGCGGCGCGCGGTGGCCCGCGCGCTCATCGATAGGGACCCTCCGGACCGGCAAAAGTCATCGCCCCACCGGCCCTGTCCGCGCGGGGGACCGGCTGCCAGGATCGGCGCATGACGACACCACGGCTGAGAGCCGGGCGCGAGGAGGAGGCCGGGGCGCTGACCGAACTGGCGCTGCGGTCGAAGGGCCACTGGGGGTACGACGAGGAGTTCCTGGCCGCCTGCCGGGAGGAACTGACGATGCGCGAAGGCGAGTTGGCGGCCCGCCGGACCACGGTCGCCGAGGACGGCGGGCGGGTGCTCGGGTTCTCCACCCTGGAGGGCACCGCCCCGCAGGGCTGGGTGGGAATGCTGTTCGTCGACCCGCCCGCGATCGGCCGCGGCGTGGGGCGGCTGCTGTACCGGAACGTACTGGAGACGGCGGGCCGCCTCGGCTTCACCCGGCTGACCATCGACGCCGATCCGCACGCCGAGCCGTTCTACCTGGCCATGGGGGCGCGGCGGATCGGTGCCACGCCCTCGGGCTCCATCCCGGGCCGGACGCTGCCGCTGCTGGAGGCCGTGCCGTAGCGCCCGGCATCAGCGCGGTACGGCCCGCACCAGGGCCAGCAGGCGTGTCACCTCGCGGGCCACCGCGTCACGCGCCGCCGCGACATAGCGGCGCGGGTCGACCACCTCGGGATGGTCGGCGAGATGGTCGCGGATCGCCCGGGTGTAGGCCACGTTGAGGTGGGTGGCGATGTTCACCTTCGTCAGACCCGCCACGACCGCGCGGGTCAGATCCGGCTCGGGCACCCCGGACGAGCCGTGCAGCACCAGCGGTACGGGCACGGCCGCGCGCAGCGCCGCGATCAGGTCCAGGTCCACCACCGCCTCCTTGACCACCATGGCGTGCGAGGTGCCCACCGCGACCGCGAGCGCGTCCACACCCGTCGCCGCGACATACGCGGCGGCCTCGGCCGGATCGGTCCTGGCCCCGGGCGCGTGCACCCCGTCCTTGCCGCCCACCTCGCCCAGCTCCGCCTCGACCCACACCCCGGCCGCATGGCAGTCGGCGGCCACCGCCGCGGTGGCGGCCACATTGCCGTCGTAGTCGCGCGCCGAGGCGTCGAACATCACGGAGCCGAAGCCCAGCCCGAGCGCCTCCCGCACCAGCCCGGGTTCGGTGGCATGGTCCAGATGCACCGCGACCGGGACCCGCGCGGCGCGGGCGACCTCGACGGTGGCGCGGCCGATCGCGGCCAGCGCGCCGTGATACCGCACCGCGTTCTCGCTGATCTGCAGGATGACCGGGGCCCCGGCCGCCTCCGCCCCGGCCACGATCGCCTGGGCGTGCTCGATCTGGATCACATTGAACGCACCCGCGCCGAGCCCGCCCCGTACGGCAGGCCCGACGATCTCAGCGGTGGCCACCAGTGGCATGGCCCGCCTCCCCTCGCTCGCCGCGCCCGCTCAACCGAGGATCACCGAGCGGGTGAGGTTGCGGGGCCGGTCGGGGTCGAGGCCGCGCGCCGTCGCGATCGCCACCGCGAGCCGCTGCACCAGCACCAGTTCGGCCAGCGGATCGCGGCCGTACCCGACGAGACGGCCACCCGGCCCGGTGACCTCCTTCTCCGCCAGCCCGGACGGGCCCTCGCCGAGCCACCACACCACGCTGCGCGGGCCGGTGACACTGATCGGCCCGTGCCGGTACTCCATCACCGGATACGCCTCGGTCCACGCGCCCGCGGCCTCGCGCATCTTGAGCGCGGCCTCCTGCGCGACGCCGTACGTCCAGCCGCGCCCGAGGAACGTGAACTGGCCCGCCTCCGCGAGCCAGCCGGGCAGCGGCGCGGCGAGCGCCGCCACGCCGTCCTCCACCAGGCCGTCCAGGTCGTCCCCCAAGTGGGCGCGCAACAGGGCCAGTTCACTGGTCGCCCAGCGGGTCTGCACCACCGACCGCTCGTCCGCGAAGTCCAGCACGACCGCCGCGTCCGCCAGGCCGGTGACCGGGGAGCCGGGGACCGCGGTGATGACGGAGGCGGGCACCGCGCCCCGGATCCGGCCGAGCAGCTCCAGCACCTCGGTCGTGGTGCCCGACCGCGACAGCGCGAGCACCCGGTCGTAGGCGCGCCCGGCGGGCATCTCCGACGCCGGGAACGCGTCCGTCTCGCCCTGGCCCCCGGCCTCGCGCAGCGCCGCGTACGCCTGGGCGATGAACCACGAGGTGCCGCAGCCGACGACGGCGACCCGCTCACCGGCCCGGGGCAGCGCGTCGCGCACCGGTCCGTCCGGGTCCCTGGCCAGTTCGATGGCGCGGCGCCAGCAGTCGGGCTGGCTCGCGATCTCGGTCTCGGTGTGGCTCATGGGGCTCCCCAGCTCGGCTTCCGATGGATGGCGATGCTCGAAGATGCTTCCTACGGCCCGATAATGCGCATGATATTGCAGAGAAGTCCAGAGTGCGGACAACCGGGTAGGGTGAACCGCGACGGTACGACGGGGGTCGAGGAGACGGCGTGAAACGGCCCGAGCGCTGGAACGCCCTGCTGGAACTGCTGGCCAGGGACGGCAAGGTCGAGGTCGAGGAGGCCGCCGCCGAGCTGGCGGTGTCCGCCGCCACCATCCGGCGGGATCTGGACGAACTCGCGCAGCAGCAGATGCTCACCCGCACGCGCGGCGGCGCGGTCGCGCACAACATGTCGTACGACCTTCCGCTGCGCTACAAGACCGCCCGGCGCGCTTCGGAGAAGCAGCGGATCGCCACCGCCGTGGCCCGCATGGTCGAACCGGGCGCGATCGTCGGCCTCAACGGCGGGACCACCACCACCGAAGTGGCCCGCGCCATCGCCACCCGTGGCGAACTGTCCGGCTCCGAGGGCGGCGGCCCGGCCGTCACCGTCGTGACGAACGCCCTGAACATCGCCCATGAGCTGGCGGTGCGCCCGCACATCAAGATCGTGCTCACCGGCGGGGTGGCCCGCCCCCAGTCGTTCGAGCTGATGGGACCACTGGCCACCGGGGTGCTCGCCGAGGTCTCCCTCGATCTGGCCGTCCTCGGCGTGGACGCGCTGGACCCCGAGGGCGGTGCGGCCGCCCACCACGAGGGCGAGGCCAGCATCAACCACCTCATGGCCCGGCGCGCGGCCCGGGTGGTGGTCGCGGCCGACAGCTCCAAGCTGGGCCGCCGGGCGTTCGCCCGGATCTGCGCGCTCGACGAGATCGGGGTGCTGGTCACGGACACCGGCGCCACCGAGGAGGCGATCGCCCCGTACACCGAGGCCGGTGTCCGCGTCATCAGGGCCTGAGGGGTCTGACGGATCTGAGGGGTCTGACGGGTCTGACGGGCCCGGGTCTACTTCTTCATGGCCGCGAGCAGCGTGGCCACCCGCTCCACCGCGAAGGCGTAGCCCTGGACGCCGCATCCGGCGATCACACCGCTGGCGAGCGCGGAGACATAGGAGTGGTGCCGGAACGCCTCGCGCTGGTGGATGTTGGAGATGTGCACCTCCAGGATCGGCATGTCGTCGCAGGTCGCCAGCGCGTCGCGCAGGGCCACGGAGGTGTGGGAGTAACCGGCCGGGTTGATGACGACGGCCGCGTGGCGCTCCCGGGCCTCATGGATCCAGTCGATCAGCTGCCCCTCGTGGTTGCTCTGGCGGCAGTCGGTGGTGAGCCCGTGCGGGGCGGCCGTCTCCGCGACCAGCTTCTCGATGTCGGCCAGGCTGTCGGTGCCGTAGATCTCCGGCTGGCGGCGGCCGAGCAGGTTCAGGTTCGGCCCGTTGAGAACCATGATCGTGGAACGGTCGCGCACGGGGGTGTTGGCCATGGCGTTGGGGTCCTTCCGTGGTCGTCATCGTGGTCGTCATCAGCGGATACGGGGAGTCCGACGGTCACGCCGCTCCGCGAGGCATCGTAGATCGCGGCAACCACCGATGGCTTCCGGCGGGCCCACGAGGCGGCCGCCGGACCGTTGGCGGCCGGGGCCGGAGGGGGCAGAGTGGCTCCGGGCACGTGCCCATGGACCATGACCACTGTGGATGAGATGAAGGGAGACGCCGATGCGCGTGGCGCTGCACTCGGTCCTCAAGGAGGGCCAGGAATCGGGCTACGAGCGGGAGCACGCCACGGTTCCGGCGGATCTGCTGGAGTCGCTGGGGCGGGCCGGGATCACCAACTGGCGGATCTGGCGCAGCGGCCGCCATCTCTTCCACCTCGTCGACTGCGAGGACTTCGCCGCCGCGATGGCGGCGCTGGACGAGGACCCGGTCAACCACCGCTGGCATGAGTTCATCGGCGCGTACGTCGACCACTTCGAGACCACGGCGGGTTCCCCGGTCGAGGGGTCGGCGCAGATGGCCCTGGGCGAGGTGTGGGAGCTGCGCACCCAGGCGGCCCAGGCGGCCCAGTCCGCCGGGGGCGACGCGGGCTGAGGGCGCGGAAACGGCGGACCCTATCGCTCCGGATCGTTCGGCGCAGCCATTCATCACACTGTGAGTCATGGTGAGAACGGAGTAAACGCCTCCCGTACTCGGTGGTGGCCCTGCGCGGGGGCGTGGCGAAGTGCAACAGGCACTCCGCACACGCCCCGCGCCCCCCTACTGGAGGTCAGTGTTGAGCCACCACCGACGTGTGAACAAGCGGACCCTCGCCGTTTCCGGAGCTGCTGTCGTCGCGCTCGGGGCAGCCGCCCTTCTGCTGCCCAATGCCAATGCGAGCCAGGACAAGACGACGGACGTGAAGACCTTCTCGTCCCCCTCGGCAGTGAAACTCGCGCGGAGTCTCGCCACTGACCTCGGTGACAACGGCGCTGGCTGGTACTTCAACAACGACACGAGCCAACTGGTCATGAACGTCATGACCGAGGACGCGGCGAAGAGCGTGGAAGCGCAGGGCGCGGTCGCCAAGATCGTGCAGAACAGCATGACCGAGCTGAACGCCGCCACCAAGACCCTGAGCACCGACGCCTCGGTGGCCGGTACCGCCTGGTCCATCGACCCGGTGACCAACAAGGTCCGGGTGACCGCCGACAAGACCGTGACCGGCGCCAAGTGGGCCACGCTGACCAAGGCCACGGACGCGATGGACGGCATGGTGACCGTCCAGCGGACGAAGGGCGAGTTCAAGAGGTTCGACGAGGGCGACACGGCCCAGACGGGCGGCGCTGCGGGCGCCGGTGACGCGGCGGGTGACGCCGCCGCCGAGGACGACGCGGCCGCCGGTGGCGCGGGCGACGCTGCCGCTGGGGGTGCCGGTGACGCGGGCGCTGGTGGCGCTGGCGAGGCGGGTGCCGGTGGTACCGGGGAAGCCGCTGGCGGTGCCGGTGAGGCCGCTGGCGGTGCCGGTGAGGCGGCCGGTGGCGCGGGCGGTGGTGGCGAAGCGGCCGCCGGTCTCGTCGGTGGCGATGCCATCTTCGGCGGTGGCTCCCGCTGTTCCCTCGGCTTCAACGTCGACGTCGACGGTGCACCCGGCTTCCTGACCGCGGGCCACTGCGGCAACGAGTCCGAGACCTGGACCGCGGACCAGGAAGGTGCCCAGGCGCTGGGCACGGTCCAGGACACCCAGTTCCCCGAGACCGACTTCGCACTGGTCATGTACGACGACGCGACCACTCAGCCCGAGAGCGCGGTCAAGCTCGCCGACGGCACCAACCAGGCCATCGGCCGGGCCGTCGAGGCCAGCGTGGGCCTGCAGGTGACGCGCACCGGCAGCACGACGGGCGTCAGCGACGGCGAGGTCACCGGCCTGAACGCCACGGTGAACTACGGCGGTGGCGACATCGTCAACGGCCTCATCCAGACGAACGTGTGCGCGGAGCCGGGTGACAGTGGCGGCGCGATGTTCGCCGGGGACGCGGCGGTCGGCCTCACCTCCGGTGGCAGCGGCGACTGCACCCAGGGCGGCGAGACGTTCTTCCAGCCGGTGACCGGTGCCCTGGAGGCCACGGGCGCCGTGATCGGCGCCGATGACGGTGGCGCGGGCGATGCCGGTGGCGCGGAGGACGCCGGTGGCGCCGCTGCCGGTGCGGGCGAGGAAGGTGCCGCCAACGCGGGCGCGGGCGAGGAAGGCGCCGCGAACGCCGGTGCCGGTGAGGAAGGCGCCGCCAACGCCGGTGCGGGCGCCGAGGGCGCCGCGAACGCCGGTGCGAACGCCGGTGCCAATGCCGGTGCCAACGCGGGCGCCGGTGCCGGTGACGCCGCCAGTGGGGCCGGGCTCAACTGACCCGGCTCACCCCCTGAACGAGGCCCCGGGCGCCCTCCTGCCCCAGTGCCCGGGGCCTCTCTCTCTTCCCCCGCACCACGGTCAGCCGTGCGCGGGGAGCCCGGCCGCCTCCGCCGCCGCGCTGAGCACATCGCGCAGTACGGCCGGGGTGAGCCGACCGGTGAACGTGTTCCGCTGGCTCACGTGATAGCAGCCGAACACCCGCAGCGGGGCGCCCCCATCGGTGGCCTCCAGCGTGATCCGCGCGCCGTGTCCGAAGGCGGGCCGTGGCCGGGGCACGGCCCAACCGGCGGCGTTCAGCGCGGGCAGGACGGCCTGCCAGCCGAACGCCCCGAGGACCACCACCGAGCGCAGGGTCGGCCGCAGCAGCCGCAGTTCCCGCTCCAGCCACGGGCGGCAGGTGTCCCGCTCCTCCGGGGTGGGGCGGTTGGCGGGTGGGGCGCAGTGCACCGGTGAGGTGATCCGTACCCCGCGCAGCGCGAGACCGTCGCCGACGTGGGTGGCGGTGGGCTGGTTGGCGAGGCCCACCGCGTGCAGCGCCGCGAACAGGAAGTCGCCGGAGCGGTCGCCCGTGAACATCCGGCCGGTGCGGTTGCCGCCGTGCGCGGCCGGGGCGAGCCCCACCAGGGCGAGCGCCGCGTCCGGCGGGCCGAATCCGGGCACCGGCCGGGCCCAGTAGTCCCAGTCGGCGAAGGCCGCCCGCTTCGTACGGCCCACCTCCTCGCGCCACGCCACCAGCCTCGGGCACGCCCGGCACCGGCTCACCCGCTCGTCCAGCTCGGCGAGGGTACGGGCGCCGGGGGCCAGGCGGGCGGGCTCGGCAAGAGCGTCACGTGGGGTCATACGTCGCGCGGGTGCCCCGGCCCCTTGCGCAGGAAACGCCGCAGCCGGGTCAGTGGCCAGGTGTTGATGACATCGTCGGTGGTCAGCCAGGCGCGCTGGGCCATGCCCACCCCGTACCGCTGATTGGCCAGGTCCAGCGTGGAGTGCGCGTCGCTGTCGATGGCGAACACCACGCCGTACTCCTTCGCCCGCAGGATGTTCTCGTCCGACAGGTCCAGCCGGTTCGGATGCGCGTTGATCTCCAGGGCGGTGCCGGTACGGGCACACGCGGCGAACACCGCGTCCAGGTCGGCGTCCACACCGGGCCGTTTGCCGAGGATCCGGGTCGTCGGATGGCCGATGATGTTGACGTGCGGGTTCTCGCAGGCCCGCAGGAACCGCCGGGTCATGGTGTCCCGGTCCTGCCCGAACTGCGTGTGCACCGAGGCCACGCACACATCGAAGCCGTCGAGGAAATCGCCGGGCCAGTCCACCTCACCCTCGGCGTCGATGTTCAGCTCCACACCGTGCAGCAGCCGCATGTCCCGGCGGCCGCGCCCTCGGTCCATGGCGCGCAGCCGCTCCCGCTGGGCGAGGATCTTCTCCTTCGTCATCTGCTGCATGTACAGCTTCGGCGCGTGGTCGGTGACGGCGTAGTACGCGTAGCCGCGCCGCTCCGCCGTGGCGATCATGTTCTCCAGCGGTTCGAGGCCATCGGTGAGATCGGTGTGGGTGTGCAGATCGCCGCGCAGATCGGATTCGCCGACCAGCGTGGGGAGTTGGCCCTCCAGCGCGGCCTTCACCTCGCCTCGGTCCTCGCGCAGGGTCGGCGGGATCCAGTCCATGCCGAGCCGCGCGTACACATCCTCCTCGCTGCGCGAGGCGATCTTCTTCCCGCTCTTGGTCTCGAAGAGGCCGTACTCGGAGAGCTTGAGCCCGTGGCGCACCGCGATCGCGCGGACCCGGATGTTGTGGGCCTTGGAGCCGGTGAAGTACAGCAGCCCCGCGCCCCACGAGTCGAGCGGCAGCACCCGCAGATCCACCTGGAGCCCCTTGGTGGTGCGGATGGAGGTCTTCTTCTCGCCGTGCGCGATGACCTCGGCGGTGTACGGGAGCGCGGTGAACGCGTCCATGAACGGGGCCGATTCGGCCGCCGCCACCAGGATGTCCACATCGCCCACGGTCTCCCGCATCCGGCGCAGCGACCCGGCGTACGCCACCCGCTCACAGCCCGCCACCCCGGACAGCGCGGCCACGATGTCGTCGGCGACGTCCATGGCGTCGTCCAGCGGGATCCGGCCGCCCGAGGCCCGCAGCAGCCCGATGCCGTGCAGGATGTTCTCCTCGGACTTCGGCCCGAAGCCCTTGAGGTCGCGCAGCCGGTGTTCCTCGATCGCGGTGGCCAGCTGCTCGACCGAGGCGATGTCCAGCTCCTCGTACAGCAGCATGGCCTTCTTCGGCCCGAGCGCCGGGATCGCGGTCAGCTCCCGCACCCCGGCCGGGATCGCGGCGCGCGCCTGCTCGACGGCGGGCACGTGTCCGGTGCGCAGGTACTCGACGACCTTCTCGGCGATGGACTTGCCGACGTTCGGGATCTCCCGCAGCGCCTTCACATCGAGCCGCGCCACATCGGCGGGATGGCCGCCGATCGACCGCGCGGCCTTCTCGTAGGCGCGCGCCCTGAACGCGTCCCCGCCCGTGATCAGGAGGAGATCGGCGTACTCACGCAGGAGGGCTTCGACCTCCTCGTTGGAGCGAGCCATGCAACAGATTCTAGTCGCGCTGCGGCCATCCGACGCGACGGTGCGGACACGCCCTAGCGCTCCCGGAGAGCTGGAGGGATGCTTGGTTCGAGAAGCGCGTGTGTTTCCCCGCGTGTGTTTCCCCGGTTTGGGGGAGGTCATGGACGTTGGATTCCTGAAGCCGTTGTTCGATCGCCCCGGTCCGTGGGCGTGCGTCTACCTCGACACCTCGCGTGCGACGGAGGACGCCCCCACGCGGCGCCGGTTGCGGGAGCGGTTCGTGGCCGGTCAGCTGACCGCCCAGGGCGCCGATACCCGCACCCGCGAGGCGGTGGTGAGCAGGCTGGCCGGTGAGCGGGCGGCCACGGCGTCCGCCGGGCGGGCGCTGTTCGCCGCGGACGGCGAGGTGGTGCTCGACCTGCCGCTGGTCCTGTCCCCGGGCGATGTGGTGACGTCCTGGTCGCCGCTGCCCCGGGTGGCGCCGCTGGCGTCGCTGCGCGGCGAGTGGCCGTCGTGCCTGGTGGTGTACGTCGACCGGGCCGGCGCCGACCTGGAGCTGCGCGACGAGGGCGGGGCCCGCCCGGTGTGCCGCGCCACCGCCGGGGGACCGCGCGGCCGTGGCCACCGGTCGGTGCCCGCCGACCGGTACGAGTGGCATTACCGCAACCGGGTCGAGAACGGCTGGGAGCACACCGCGGACCTCGTCGCCGAGGAGCTGGTACGGCAGTGGCCGGACAGCGGGGCGCCACTGCTGGTCCTGGCGGGCGATCCGCGCGAGCGCAGGGCGGTACGCGACCGGCTGCCCGAGCCCCTGCGGGAGCGGGCCGTGGAGGCGCGGCACGGCAGCCGGGCGCCCGGATCGGCCCGGGAACTCCTGGAGGCGGAGATCGACCACGCCCGCGCGGACCACGCCCGGGCCCATCTGGAAGCCGTACTCGATCTCTTCCGCGCCGGACGCGGCCGCCCCGGCGGGCACATCGCCAGCGGCCACGACGGCTCCGCGCCGAGCGGGGCGGCGGAGGGGGTGCCCGCGGTGGTGGAGGCGGTACGCAGCCATCAGGCGGCCACCCTGCTGCTGGGGCAGGCGGGCGGCGACATGCGCCACGAGGTGTGGATCGGGCCCGGCGCCGATCAGGTGGCGGTACAGCGGGCCCAGGTGCGGGCGCTGGGCGTGAGCACGCCCGAGCCCGCGCGTGCGGACGACGCGCTGATGCGGTCCGCGGCGGTGGCCGACACCGAGGTGCTGCTGGTCCCCGAGGGCGTGCCCGGACCGGCCGGGGGACTGGGCGCGGTGCTGCGCTGGCACGGGCAGGGCTGAGCACACGAGACCTGACATCCCGTCGGGACCTGACAGCCTGTCGGGCTGAAATCGTGTCGAAAGCTATTTTTTCTCGGCGAGTCAGTCACCTGAGGAAAGTTCACACTTTTGTATGCTTTCTTCAGCGCGTCGTTCCCCCCTGTCGGACAGCCACTGTCCGTACGGTCACGAAAGGGGCTCCACATGCAGACGATGGAGGTTCGCCCACCGGTAACAAGTCGCTCCCGTAGTAGATGGCGTCGATACGGCCGCCTCGCCGCCGCGAATTTCGTACGGGGCGCGTCGTACGCGTCCGGCACCGCGGCCATCGGTCTGATGGCGTGGTGGGTGCAGACCCACTAGCCCCCTGGTTGTCCCCGGTTGTCGCGACAGCCGCTCGGGGCGGCTGTCGCGGCGGCTACGGCTGCGGATGGGGTTGCTGACGGAACCGGAAGCCGTGATGTTCCTTGCGGGGGGCGTGGCCTCCGAGCCGGGCCCGCAACTGAATCCCGTGAACGACCTCGATGATGCCCAGAATCAGCAGCCATACGCCGGTCACCAGGGTGAGCGCGGCGATGGAGCCGAAGGGCGACACGATCAGCACGATTCCGGCCAGGGCGCTGATGACACCGAGGAAGATCTGCCAGCCACGGGCGGGGATCGCCTCGTCCTGCACGGCCGTCACGGTGTGCATGACACCCCGCAGCAGCCAGGCGAATCCGATCCACAGGGCGAGCAGCAGGATCGACTGGGCCGGGCCCCGGAAGCACAGCAGACCCAGGAACACGCTCACCGCGCCGCTGATGAAGCCGAGGACACGCATCGACCGGGGGACGTGCGAACCGAAGGCCCCGACCAGCTGGAAGATGCCGCTGATCAGCAGGTATACGCCGAACAGGGCGCCGACCACCGCCAGGGTGGCAGCTGGCCACACGAGCACCAGCAGCCCCAGCACGATCGCGACCAGGCCCGCGGTCAGCAGGACCTGCCAGGCGGCGTCCGAGAGGGTGCCCAGGAGACCGGTGAAGGGGCGGTCCGCGTCGTCGGAACGCTCATTCCGCTGGTCGGCGCGCTGGTCAGCACGCTGATCCGCCCGGTCGGCGTCACGCGGGTTATCCGAGGGGAACGTCATCGTCGTCCACCTCCTTGAGGAAACAATGACACCACCATCGTCGCTCTCCGCGCGCCGAATCGCCTGGTGGCGGGGTCAGCCACCGGTGGCGAAGCCGGGGAAGAGCGTCATGCCGCCGTCCACGTAGAGCGTGGTGCCCACGACGTAGTCGCACAGGTCGGAGGCGAGGACGACCGCGGCGTTCGCGATGTCCTGCGGGTCGCCGATGCGGCCGTAGGGGATCAGCTCCAGCAGTGCGGTCCGGGCCTCCTCGGTGTCCCACGCGTCGCGGTTGATCGGGGTCTGGATAGCGCCCGGCGCGATCGCGTTCACCCGGATCTTCCGCGGCGCCAGCTCCTGGGCCATGGTCTGCATCATCATCGCCACGCCGCCCTTGGACGACGCGTAGTTCACATGCCCGGCCCAGGGGATGATCTGGTGCACCGAGCTGACGCAGATGACCTTCCCGGCGGCCCGCGACACCTCCGGAACGACACCGCGCCGCTGGAATTCCCTGACCGCCTCCCTGGCGCACAGGAACTGACCGGTGAGGTTGACGGAGAGCACCTTCTCCCAGTCCGCCAGGGACATCTCCACCGTCGGGGCGTCCCGCTGCAGGCCCGCGTTGGCCACCAGGATGTCGATCGTGCCGAACCGGTCGACCATGCCGGACACCATGCCGACCACCTGGTCCTCCCGCGACACATCCGCCTGGTGGGCGTACGCGCGCACACCGTGGCCCTCGATCTCCTTCACGACGGCCTCGGCGGCCGGACGGTCGGAGACGTAGTTGACGACGACATCGGCGCCGGAGCGCCCCAGGGCGATCGCGGTGGCCTTGCCGATGCCCGAGTTGGCGCCGGTCACCAGCGCCTTCTGGCCCTTGACGAGCTTCAGGTCGGACACCGAGGGCGGGCTTTGGGTGGTGGTCATGGGCGTTCTCCTTCGCTGGGCGTCCGTGGGTAGCGCGCCCCGACCCTCGCAGCCCGTGGCGGACACCGGCGCTCTCCACGGCGCCACGGTCACCCGCTGAGGCGATGCACATCGTTCCAGCGGCGCAACGTTCAGCTCGCCTCCGCCATGGCCTGGGCGCGCAGCGTCGAGCAGGTGCGGTTGATCAGCCGGGAGACATGCATCTGGGAGATGCCGAGCTGCTCGGCGATCCGGCTCTGCGTCATGTCGCAGAAGAACCGCATGTAGAGGATCTGGCGCTCCCGCTCGGGCAGTCGTCCGAGCCCGGGGCGCACCGCCTCGCGGTCCACCACCCGGTCGTACGCGGGCTCCGGGCGGCCGAGCGTGTCCGCCAGCGAGTAGCCGTCGTCCGCGCCGGTCAGCTGGGCGTCCAGGGACAGCGGGGTGAAGCTGCCCATGGCCTCCATGCCGATGCGCACCTCCTTCTCGGTGAGGCCGGTGCGCTCGGCGATGGCCTCGGCGGGCACCGAGGCGTCGTCGAGGGAGTGCGACAGCTCCCGGTGCGCGGTCCGCACCCGGTTGCGCAGCTCCTGGACCCGGCGCGGCACATGCAGCACCCACAGATGGTCCCGGAAGTGGCGCTTGATCTCGCCGACGATGGTGGGCACCGCGAAACCCGCGAACGCCGTGCCGTGTTCGGGGTCGTACCGCTTGACGGCCTTCACCAGGCCGAGCGCCGCCACCTGCTCCAGGTCCTCCAGGGATTCGCCCCGGTTGCGGTACTGGCGGGCCAGCCGCTTCGCCATCGGCATCCACGCCTCCGCCACCCGCTGCCGCAGCGCGTCCTTCTCGGGGCCCTCGGGGAGGCGGGCCATCTCCTGGAACTCGGCGCTGGTGTCGGGCGCGTCGTCATGCGGGTGCTTCGGGGAACCGGACCGGGAACGGGCCGTGTGCTGCGCTGCGGTCGTCATCTGACACACCTCCTGCAAGGGGCTGACGGGTCGCCTGGGACCGTGGGTCGCTGCCATGCGGGAGTGTGCGGATACGGACCGGAGGCCACGCCCTGGAGCGATCAGACTGCTCCCGCGGTGCGTGCCTCCGGTCCGAAGCACGAACAATCGCCTGCCCGGGGCCTTCCTGGGTAAACCCAACCGGCCGCCGCACACGGGGACTTCAGCCCAGCAGCGCCGCCACCGTGAGGAGCACCGGCGCGGCCAGCACCGTGGACAGCAGGATGGATTCGCGGGCCAGGATGGTGCTCGTGTCGTAGCGCACGGCGTAGGTGAACAGGTTCTGCGCTGCGGGGAGCGCGGAGGTGACGACGGCCGCGAACAGGGCGGGCCCGCCGAGCTGGAACACACCGGCCGCGATGGCCCAGGCCACCAGTGGCTGGCCGAAGGACTTCAGCGCCACCGACAGCAGCACCGGGCCGCGCTCCTCGCCCCGCCCGGGCAGCTCACTGCCGGGCAGCGAGATCCCGAAGGCCAGCAGCACGGCGGGTACGGCCATGCTGCCCACCAGAGTGAAGGGCTCCATGATGGGCCCGGGCACCCGCCACCCCGTGGCGGCCACCGCGACCCCGGACAGCGAGCCGATCACGATGGGGTTGCGGAACGGGGAGGTCACCCGGCGCAGCACCGAGGGCGGGTGGTCCGAGGGGCGGCTGAGGTCGATCACGGTGAGCGCGATCGGGGTCATCACCAGCTGCTGGAACAGCAGCACCGGGGCGACGAGGGACGCGTCGCCGAGGACGTACACGGCGATCGGGATGCCGAGGTTGCCCGCGTTCACATAGCTCGCGCACAGGGCCCCGATCGTGGTGCGGCCCACGCTCCACTTGCGTACCGCGCCGACCGCGACGAACGCGCCCGCCACCACGAAGGTGCTCAGCGCCGTGACGAGCAGCGGGGTCGAGACGACGACGGCGAGATCGGCGTGGGCGAGGGTGGTGAACAGCAGCGCGGGAGAGGCGACGTTGAAGGAGAGCTTGGTGAGCACCTCCCGGCCCTGCCCGCCCAGCGCTCCGCGGCGGCCGAGCACATAGCCGGTGACGATGATGCTCGCGATGACGCCGAAACCGGTGATCACACCGCCCACGGGACCTCCGCCCGGCCGGGATTGTCAGCATGCACCCTACAAGTAATCCGGCCGGGCTGTGCAGAAGACGGGACGCCGTCCCACTATGTGATCGGTTATCGGTCTAGGTGATCGTCAGGGTGCGTTCGCTCCTCGCCAGCGAGCTGTTGCCCGCGTAGATCTGGATCTCGCCCTTCTCCACCGTGAACACGCCGTCCCGGTCATGGGTCCAGAAGCCCAGGTCCTCGGCGCCCAGCCGGAAGCGGAGGGTGGTGGACTTCCCCGCGCCGAGGGTGATCCGGCGGAAGCCGCACAGCCGCCGCACCGGCTGCGCGAGGCTGGCCACCGGGTCCCGCAGATACACCTGCACCACCTCGTCGCCCTCGCGCTCCCCGGTGTTGCGCGCCGTGACCGCCACCTCCACGGTGTCGCCCTTGCGCAGCGCGTCGGCCGTGATCCGGCTGACGGACAGCTTCGGCTCGCCGATGTCGAAGGTGGTGTAGCTGAGACCGTGGCCGAAGGCGAACTGCGGGCCGTCGGCGAGGTCGAGGTACTTGGAGGTGTACTTGTTGTCCGGGTCGTAGGGGCGCCCGGTGTTCTCGTGGTTGTAGTAGATGGGGATCTGCCCCACCGAGCGCGGGAAGGACACCGGCAGCTTGCCGCCCGGGTTCACGGTGCCGAACAGGACGTCCGCGATGGCGTTTCCGCCCTCGATGCCCGGATGCCACGCCTGGAGCACGGCGGGCGCCGAGTCCAGCCAGCCGCCCATCGTCAGCGGGCGGCCGCTGACCTGGACCACGACGAAGGGCGTGCCGGTGTCCGCGACCGCCGCGATCAGCTTCTCCTGCTGCCCGGGCAGGCTGATGTCGCTGCGTACGGCGGCTTCCCCGCTGAGCGCCGAGGCCTCCCCGACCACGACGACCGCCACCTCGGCCGCCCTGGCGATCGCGGCGGCCTTCGTGATGCCATCGGTGTCCCCGGTGTCCTTGCCCGCCGGGTCGACACCGCGGGCATGGGTGACGCGGGCCTTCGGCGCGGCGTCCTTGACCGCGTCCAGGACGGTGACCGGCGGAAACGCGTCCGCCCAGGGCCCGGCCCAGGAGCCGCGCAGATCGGTGGAGTCGGCGAAGGGGCCGACGACGGCGATGGAGGAGACCGACCGGCTGAGGGGGAGCAGCGCCGTCTTTCCCTTCGCGGACGGGGTGTTCTTGAGCAGCACCAGGGTGCGCGCCGCCGTCTCGCGGGCCACCGCCCGGGACGCCTTCGTGGGCTCCTCGATCGCGGCGTCCTCGTCCACGTAGGGGTGTTCGAAGAGCCCGAGCCGGAACTTGAGCCGCAGGACGCGGGCCACCGCGTCGTCCAGCCGGGCGGTGGTGATGTCACCGCCGCGCAGCAGCCGCTTGCCGTGGTCGGCGAGGGTGGTGCTGGCCATCTCCATGTCGACCCCGGCGTTCAGCGCCAGCCGGGCCGCGTCGGCGTGGTCGGCGGCGAAGCCGTGAACCGTCATTTCCTGAACGCCGTTGTAGTCGCTGACGACAACGCCACCGAACTCCCACTCGTCCTTGAGGATGTCGGTGAGGGTGTGCGGATCGCCATGGGCGGGGACCCCGCTGATGGTGTTGAAGCTCGCCATGACGGTGGCCACCCCGGCGTCCACGGCCGCCAGGAACGGCCCGAGGTAGAGGTTGCGCAGCCGGGCCTCGGAGACGTCCACCGTGTTGTAGTCGCGCCCGCCCTCGGCGCCGCCGTACGCCACGAAGTGCTTGGCGCACGCCGCGAGCCGGTCCTTCGACGCCAGGTCCTCGCCCTGGTAGCCACGGGTCTTGGCGGCGGCGACGGCGGCCGTCAGATACGGGTCCTCGCCGCTGCCCTCGGAGATCCGGCCCCAGCGCGGTTCGTGGGTGACGTCCATCATCGGCGAGAAGGCCCAGTGCACCCCGTTGGAGCGGGCCTCCTTCGCCGACACCTCGGCGTCCCGTACGGCCACGTCCGGGTCGAAGCTCGCGGCCTGCGCGAGCGGGATGGGGAAGGTGGTCCACATGCCATGGATGACATCGAGCCCGAACACCAGCGGAATGCCCAGGCGCGACTCCTCGACGGCCATCCGCTGGAGGGTGTTGGTGTTCTTCGCCCCGTAGATGTTGAGGATGGAGCCGAGCCGCCCCTGCCGGGCCGCCTTCTCCGCCTCGGCGGTCTGTCCGCCGCCGGGCCCGGTGTCACCGGTCCAGGCGAGCTGCTGGAGCTGGCCGAGCTTCTCCTCGACCGTCATCCGCCCCAGCAGGGCCTGGACCCTGGCCTCGTACGGGGCGGGTTCCGCCGCGGGCCGCTCGCCCGGGCCCGGCCGCTCCCGGGCGTGGGCGGTGCCGGTGGCGGCCTTGCCCGCGATCGCCGTGCCGCCCGCCGCCGCGAGCACCGTTCGTCTGCGCACACCATTCATGTTTCTTCGTCCCTTGAAGAGTTGTGAAGAGTTCAGAGGGTGTTCGACGGTTCGATCTTTCAAGAGGTGAACCGAAGGTACGGAGCCGCTTCCGGGGCGTCAAGGGTCCCTCGAGGGTTCCTATTGACGGGCGTGGGGCGGGATCCCATACTCATCGCCACGGTTAACCGTGAACGGTTAACCAGTTGTCAGGGCAATGAGGCCCAGAGCAGGAGAAACACATGACCTCACGCCACGCGTCCGCCCAGCTCCGCCGCACCGTGTTGTCGAGCTTCATCGGCAACACCATCGAGTTCTATGATTTCCTGCTCTATGGCCTCGCCAGCGCGCTGGTGTTCGGCGATCTCTTCTTCCCGAGTCTGAGCCCGTTCGCGGGCACCCTCGCGTCGTTCGCCACCTTCGGCATCGGCTTCATCGCCCGCCCGCTCGGCGGCTTCGTCTTCGGCCACCTCGGCGACACCATCGGGCGGAAGACCACGCTGGTCACGACGTTGTGCGGGATGGGCGCGGCCACCTTCGCCGTCGGTCTTCTGCCAACGTACGACACCATCGGCATCTGGGCACCGGTGCTGCTCGTGGTGCTGCGCTTCATCCAGGGCTTCATGGTCGGCGGTGAGTGGGGCGGCGCCATGCTGATGGTCGTCGAGAACGCCCCGGCCCACCGCCGCGGCTTCTTCAGCGCCTGGCCCAACACTGGTGGCTTCTCCGGACAGCTGCTGGCCACCGGCATGTTCGCGCTGATGGGCATGCTGCCCGACGGGCAGTTCCAGGCCTGGGGCTGGCGCGTGCCGTTCCTGTGCAGCGCGGTGCTGGTGGGCGTAGGGCTGTGGATGCGCGGGCGGCTCGGCGAATCCGAGGTGTTCGAGCAGGTCAAGCAGGAGGAGGGCAAGGCCAAGGCGCCGCTGCTCGACGTACTGCGCCACGACTGGCGGAGCGTGCTGCTGATCATGTCGCTGCGGTTCAGCGAGAGCGTGCCGTTCTTCCTGCTGACCGTCTTCGCGGTGTCCTACGGACCGGAACACCTCGGCATCCCGAAGGCCACGCTGACCACCGCCATCATGATCGCCTCGGTGCTCGCCTTCCCCGCCCACGGCTTCTTCGGCGCGCTGTCCGACAAGGTGGGCCGCCGCCCGGTGTACGTCTACGGCGGCCTGGCCGCGGCCGCGCTGGCCTTCCCGGCGTTCTGGCTGCTGAAGTCCGGCTCGGCGGTGCTGATCGTGCTGGCGTACTGCCTCGTCATCAACCTTGCCCACAACGCTTGCAACGCCGTCCAACCCGCCCTGTTCACCGAGCTGTTCGGCTCCAAGGTCCGCTACAGCGGTGCCTCGATCGGCGCCCAGCTCGGCGCCATCGTGGCCGGTGGCCTCACCCCGTTCATCGCCACCGCGCTCACCGGCGGCGGCGACAACTGGGTCCCGGTGGCCGCCTACGCGAGCGTCGTCGCCCTGATCTCGGCGGCCGCCGCGTACTTCTTCACCCCCGAGACCTCCCGCCGCGACCTGGTCGACACCAGCTCCGCGATGGCGGCCGGGTCCGAGCCCGCGCCCGCACCGGACGCCAAGGCCGCCAAGGCGCCGGAGACCGACGCGGTCGCGCCCTGAGCGGCAAGCGACACCGCCGTCCCTACGCCACCGCCAGGAGCCACCCATGACCGTCCACCGCGAGTTCGTCCTGCGCGACGACCCCCGCTTCGGACACTGCCACGCCTCCACCCTGCTCCCGCTGCCGGACGGCGAGGTGCTCGCCGCCTGGTTCGCCGGGAGCCGGGAGGGCGCGGACGACGTGGCGATCTGGCTGGCGCGGCGGACCGGTGACGGGTGGGGCGCGCCGGTGAAGGTGGCGGACGAGGCGGGGCTGCCGCACTGGAACCCCGTCCTGTTCGCCACCGGCCACGGCGAGGTGCTGCTCTTCTACAAGACCGGCCACCGCATCCCCGACTGGCGCACCCGGGTGCTGCGTTCCCGGGACGGCGGGCTCAGCTGGTCCGCCCCCGCCGAACTGGTGCCGGGCGCGGACGGGGCCGGTGGGCGCGGACCGGTGAAGAACAAGCCGGTCCGCCTCGCCGACGGCAGCTTGCTCGCGCCCGCCTCCACCGAGGAGCCGCGGAGCGCGGGCGGCCGCTGGGACGCGTTCACCGACCGCTCGGACGACGGCGGCGCGAGCTGGCGGCGCTCCGCGCCCGTACCGCTGGACCGCCCCGCGTTCCCCGGCGCCGGGGTCATCCAGCCCGCGCTGTGGGAGAGCGCCCCGGGCGAGGTGCGGATGCTGCTGCGCAGCTCCTGCGGCCGGGTCTGCCGCAGCGCCTCCCACGACGGCGGCGTGACGTGGTCGGCCGCGCGGCCGCTGGACGTCCCGAACAACAACAGCGGGCTGGACGCCGTACGGCTCGCCGACGGCCGGGTGGTGCTGGCCCACAACCCGGTGGCCGCCGCATGGGGCGCGCGCACCCCGCTGGTGCTGTCCGTCTCCGAGGACGACGGGCTCACCTTCCGCCGGGCGGTGGTGCTGGAGGACCGGCCGGTCTCCCGCCCCGGAGCCACCGTCCCGGCCATCGTCCCGGACGAGACGGGCGTACGGACCGACGGCCACCGGGAGTTCTCCTACCCGGCCGTGGTGCCCTGGGCGGACGGGGTCGCCGTCAGCTACACCTGGCAGCGGCGCGGCATCGTCTTCGCCACCGTTTCCGAAGCGGCCTTGAGGGAGGAATAATGAGTCAACGGTTAACGGTTGACTGAAGTGGACGTTCCGCCCCCCAGAAGGAGTCCGTCGGTGCCCATCACCTCGCTACAGCAGCAGTCCCTCGGCGATCTGGTCGCCCACGAGCTGCGCGTCCTCATCATCTCAGGACGGCAGCGCCCCGGCACCCATCTTGTCGAAGGTGCGCTCGCCGAGCAGTACGACGTCAGCCGGGGCCCGGTCCGCGACGCGCTGCGGCAGCTGGAGGCCGAGGGGCTGGTCGAATCGCGCCGCCGCGGGGTCTTCGTCACCGGGCTCACCGAGACGGACGTGGACGAGCTGTACACGCTGCGGGAATCTCTGGAGACCCTGGCTCTCACCCTCGCCATCGGCCGGGCCGAACCCGGCGACTGGGACCGCGCCCAGGGGTTCGTGGACCGGATGCGGGACGCCGCCGACCGCTCGGCGCCCAGCGACTTCGCCCTCGCCGACCTGGAGTTCCACTCCCAGTTCTACGTCCTGTCCGGGCATCGCCGACTGGTCGCCGTCTGGGAGCAGTACCGCCCCACCTTCGGCGTGGTCCTCGATGTCACCAACGCCCAGGACGTCGATCTGCACCCCTCCGCCGACGCCCATGCCGACCTGCTGACGACCGTGCGCGGCGGCGAGACCGAGACCGCCGTCACCACCCTGCGCGAACATCTCCTCGGCGCCAAGAACCGGCTCCGCTCGGCCCTGCGCGCCGCACGGGTCGCCGCCGACAACTGAAGCGCCGACAACTGAAGCGCCGACAACCGAAGCGCCGACAACGGAAGCGTCGGCGGCTCAGTGCCCGCGCTCGTCCATGCCCTGCATCAGGGCCTGATGGCTGGCGCGCACATGCTCGCGCATCACCCGCTCGGCGCCGTCGCCGTCCTTGGCCTGGATCAGGCTCAGGACGCGGTGGTGCTCGGAGTCCGACTCGATGAGCCGCCCGGGGCGGGACAGCGAGGTGCGCACCAGCCGCGCGTAGGCGAGCTGGTTCATCAGGGTGCGGTAGTGCCCCTCCAGCTTGCTGTTGTCCGCGCCCCTGACGATCAGGTCGTGGAAGTCGTGGACCAGCGCCGCGTACCGCTCGGCGTCGCCCTCCTGGACGGCCTGGTCGGCCGCCCGCATGCTGGCCTCCAGCTGCTCCACCTCGGGCACGTTCCCACGGAAGGCCAGCAGCCGGGCGGCGGCGCCCTCGAACAGCTCCTTCATCTGGAACAGCTCGGTCAGCTCACGGCGTGACGGCACGGCGACGAACGTGCCGACCCGTGGCCGGACCTCGACCAGCCCCTCTATCTGGAGCTGCTTGAGGGCCTCGCGGATGGGCGTCCGGCTGACCCCGAAGGTCTCGGACAGCGCCATCTCGGACAGGCTGGAGCGGGGCGGCAGTTCGCCACTGATGATCATCTGCCGCAGCTCTTCGGCGACCCTGGCCTGCATGCTGGTCTGCTGAAGCCGCTTCCCTGTGGGTTGTTGCATGGCACCGGACCGTATGCGGGGCGCTCTCTCCCCGTCAACCTGCCCGCCGGTCAAGGGTGGGGCCGTGTGACCTGCCATACAAGAGCGCTCCCGTCCGGGCATACGTCACGACCTGAGGATGAACGGGTCCCCGGCGGGTTCCTCGCTGGTGTTGATCCACACGCTCTTCAGCCGGGTGTACTCCCGGATGACCTCCGTGCCGTGCTCGGTCCCCATGCCGCTGTCCTTGAAGCCCGCCCGGGGCGACATCGGCGACATCGAACGGTAGGTGTTGGCCCACACCGTGCCCGCCTCCAGCCGGGCGGCCATCCGGTGCACCCGGTTCACATCCCGGGTCCACACCCCCGCCGCCAGGCCGTACGCCGAGTTGTTGGCGATGGCGAGGGCCTCCTCCTCGGAGTCGAAGGGCAGGACGGTGGCCACCGGCCCGAAGATCTCCTCCTGGCAGATCCGCAGGGTGTTGTCGACGCCCGTGAACACGGTGGGGGAGTAGAAGTACCCGCCGAGACCGGTGTCCGGCCGGGACCCGCCGCACACCACCTTTCCGCCTTCGGCGCGGCCGAGTTCGACGTACGACTCGACTTTCTCCAGCTGGTCGGCGATGGCCAGCGGGCCCAGTTCGGTGGCGTCGTCGAGGGGGTCGCCGATCGCGATGGTGGCGGCCCGCGCCGTCACCCGTTCCAGGATCTCGTCGTACGCCTCGCGGTGCACCAGCACCCGGCTGCCCGCCACACAGGTCTGGCCCGCGGCGGCGAACACCCCGGCGATCACGCCCATGGCGGCCGAGCCCAGATCGGCGTCCGGGAAGATGATGTTGGGGGACTTGCCGCCCAGCTCCAGGGTGCAGCGGATCAGCCGGTCCGCGCAGGTACGGGCGATCCGGCGGCCGGTTCCGGTGGAGCCGGTGAAGCTCACCTTGGCCACGTCCGGGTGCTCGGTGAGCGGGCCGCCCGCGGTCGCGCCGAAGCCGGTGACCACGTTGACCACGCCCGGCGGGAAGCCCGCCTCCGCGAAGAGCGGGGCGAGCGCCAGCAGCGAGGCCGAGGTGTGCTCCGAGGGCTTGATGACCATCGTGTTGCCCGCGGCCAGCGCCGGGGCGAGCTTGGTGGCGGTGAGCAGCAGCGGGGAGTTCCACGGGGTGATGGCGCCGATCACGCCCACCGGTTCACGCAGGGTGTAGTTGAGGAGTTCGCGGCTGGCGCCCGGGATGACCTCGCCCTGGATCTTGTCGGCGAGTCCCGCGTAGTAATAGAAGTACTCGGGCAGCCCCGCGAGTTGGGCCCGCATCTCGCGCAGCAGCTTCCCGTTGTCCAGGGATTCGGTGCGGGCCAGCTCCTCGGCGTGTTCACCGATCAGATCGCCGAGGTTACGCAGCAGCCGCCCGCGCCGGGTCTGGCTCAGATCGCGCCAGCGCGGGTCCTCGAAGGCGGCGCGGGCGGCGCTCACCGCGCGCTCCACATCGGCGGCGGTGCCGTCCGCCGCCTCGTACCAGGGCTCGGCGGTGGCCGGGTTGACGCTGGCGAAGTAGCCGCCGTCGGCGGGGGCGGTCCACTCGCCCGCGATGTAGTGGTCATGGCGCGGCAGGCGGTTCATGAGCTGTGGCACTCCTGATGTCCGGTGTGGTTTCCGGTCGGGCTTCCGGCCTGGCTTCCGGTGTGGGTGAGGATCGCGTCGGCGAGTCGCTCCGGGCACTCCAGCGGCAGCAGATGGCGGGCCCCGGGCACGATCACCGCCCGGCCGCCGGGGATGTGCCGCGCGAGCCGGTGGGACATGGCCGGGGTCGAGCCGGGGTCGTCCTCGCCGGTCACCGCGAGGGTGGGGGCGGTGATCCGGGGCAGCAGCGGCCACAGCCCGGCGTCGGCGGTCGCGAAGACGTCGTAACAGGCGAGGTACGAGACGGGGTCGTTGGCCAGCAGCGTGTCCAGCACCCGCTGGGCGAGCCCCGGCTCCTGGGCCCGCCAGCCGGGCGAGAACCAGCGGTCGACCGCCGCCCACGCGGACGCCCCGAAGTCCCGGGCCGCCACCTCCCGCCGCCGCGCCACCGCCGCGCGCTCGTCCTCCGTGCGCCCCGCCACCGAGCTGACGAGCGTCAGCGAGGCGGTGAGGTCCGGCCGGTCCAGGCCGAGCCGCTGGGCGACCAGCGCGCCGAGCGAGAAGCCGACGATGTGCGCGGGCCCGCTCAGCAGCGTCGCGACATCCGCGGCCAGCTCGCCGAGCGACACCCCGGGGGCGGCGGCCGGGGATGCGCCGTGGCCGCGCAGATCGACCAGCGTCACCCGGTGCCGGGCCGCCAGCACTGGCAGAGCTCGCTCCCACATCCGCCGGTCGAGCCCGACGCCGTGCAGCAGGACGAGTCCGGGCCCGGCGCCGTGGGTCTCGTACGCCAGCGGAGCCGGCGCGGAAGGCCGCCCCACGCCGCTCACTGCTCCGTGGCGAGCGGGGCCAGCCGGGCCTGGGGACGGCCCTGGGCGGCGGCCGCGAGCCCGACCACGATCTCGTCGGCGCGCGGTCCGTCCGCCACCCGCACCTCGATGCTCTGGTGGTGCGAGCGGATCGTGGCATCGGTGATGTGCTTGAGCGGGATGTCGAAGACCGTGCCCGCGGCCGCGCGCTTCTCCACGGCGGGCAGCAGCGTGGTGGCCTTCGCCGCCTGCCGGAAGTGGTCGCCGAACTTGAGCGTGTGGATCAGCCCGGAGCCGTGCTCGACCTCCCCGTCCAGGCCCACGATGGCGGCCTTGCCGTACGCCTCGACCGGCGCGCCCAGCGCCTCGACCACCCGGGGCGCCAGCAGCTCGCCGAGCTTCGGCGCCACCTCGTCGATACCGGGCAGCAGATCCGCCACATAACCCTGCCCGGCCCAGGGGTTCTCGATGATGGCGAGCACCACCGCGGTCCGGGCGGGCGGGTCCACCGGGCGGCCGCCCTCGCTGTGGATGTCCTCGGTGAAGGTGATGATCTTGCGGACGTTCACTGCACAGTCTCCATGTCTTTGGGGTCTTCGAGATCGGCGAGGCGGACGACGGGATCGGTGGCCCGGTCCCCGATGCGCGCGTTGGGGCGGGGCCCGGAGGCACCGGCCGCGATGACGACGATCTCGTCGGGCCGGGGCGCGTCGGGGATGCGGATCTGGCACGTCTGGTAGTGCGAGCGGGTCGCGGCGGCCGTCTTGTGCCACAGCGGTACGGTCAGCGGCTCACCCGCCGGAAGCCGGTCGTCGCTGAACACGATGATCGAGGTGCCCTCGGTCAGCTCCCGCAGGACGTTGCCGAAGAACGGGGTGTGGATCAGCGCCCCGCCGTGTTCGATCTCCCCGTTCAGGCCGACGATCGCGGCCTTGCCGAACGACTCGACCCGCTCCACGCCGCCCAGCGCCTCGCTCACCCGGTCGGTGAGCAGCCGCGCGAGCCCCGGGGCGATCCGCTCGACCTCGGGCTGCAGATCGGCGACCAGGCCGAGTCCGGCCCAGGGGTTACGGATCACCGCGGCCGCCGCGGCCCGGCGCACCGGCACGGCCACCGGCCGCCCCAGCTCCAGCAGCGGTTCGTCGATGACACTGACGACCTTGCGCAGGCCCAGGTCGGTCACCTGGCCCAGGTCAGTCATGGCTGCCGCCACCGGTGAACCGCGGCATGACCTTCTCCGCGAACAGCTCCAGGCTGCGCATCGCCTTGCGGTGCTCCAGACCGGGGTGGGTGGTCCACAGCAGCAGATGCTCCAGGCCCACCTCGTCCCGCAGCTCGGCGATCTTCTCGGAGACGTACTCGGGGGTGCCGACCAGCAGATTGCGTTTCGCCAGGAACTCGAAGGACAGCTCGTGGGCGTCGGTCAGCTCCTCGCCCGCCTCCATCAGGTTGCCCAGGCCCCGGAAGTGCATGATCCACCGGTAGGTGGTCAGCAGCGCTTCCTCGAAGTCGGCGCGCGCCTGCTCCATGGTGTCGGCGACGTACACGTCCCGTACCAGGCCGATGCCCTCGCCGAGCGCGTACGCGCGGCCTGAGGCCTGGCTCGCGGTGGCGCGGTACAGCTCGAAACGCTCCTTGAGCGCCGAGACCGGCGGCAGCCAGAACATGCCCTGGACCCCGTCGGCCGCGGCCGCCTTGATCGACCGCGGGCTGTCGATGACCTGCCACAGCGGTGGGTGCGGGCGCTGCAAGGGAGGCGGCGTGACCTGCATCTTGGTGATGACCCCGTCCTCCATGTAGTCCGGGGTGGCGGGGGAGAGGGGGTGGTTCCACTTCACCCCCGGGGCGGGGAACTGGTGGAAGCGGCCCTGGTGCGAGAAGAACTCGCCGCTCCACGCCTTGCGCAGGATCTCCACGGTCTCGTCGTACAGCGCGCGGTTCTGCTCCTGGTCGCGCGGATCGGCGAGCGCGTTCAGATTGAGCGCCTCGCGCCCGTACAGCCCCCGGCCTAGACCCACCTCGACGCGGCCGCCGGAGAGCTGGTCGAGCATCGCGATGTCCTCGGCGAGCCGCAGCGGATGCCAGAAGGTGGCGATGTTCGCCGCCTGGCCGATCCTGATGTGCTCGGTGCGGGCCGCGATGTCGGCGCCCATCAGCACCGGGTTCGGGGTGATCTCGATGGCCTCGTGGCCGAAGTGGTGCTCGGTGTACCAGGTGGACCAGAAGCCCGCCCGGTCCGCGGCGACCGCGAACTCCCGTGCCTCGTCCATGACTTCGGCGTAGGAGCCGAGCCGGCCCGGTGCTCCGAGGTTGTGGAATATCGAGAAGCGCATGCAGCGTCCGTCCATTTCTTCCGGGTTACGCTGTGCCATGGCAGGGAGGCTAGGAGTCCGGTTCGGGCCCGTCAAGGGTTCGGGCTGGGTCGGCAACTTTGACCTGTGTATTTGGTGCGAGAACGGTTCTTTCCCGGCTCATTTGTCCCTAGGTGTTGACAGTGGTCGATGGCGTTCTTACCGTCCTCTGCCATACAAGAGCTGAATGAGGGAGCCGTCATGACGCACACTCTTGACCGCACCGCCCGCGTCCGCTCCGCCTGGCAGGCCGCCTGGGACCAGGGGCGAGTGGAGGCGCTCGACGAACTGCTCAGCCCCGGCTACGTACGGCGCCGGGGCCCCGCCGCGGCCCCCCAGGACCGCGAGCAGTTCAAGGACTCCGTACGCGCCATCCGCGAGGCGTTCCCCGATCTCCACACCGAGATCGAGGAGATCGTGGAGGACGGTGAGGGGCTGGCGATCCGCTGGCGCAGCACCGGCAGCCACACCGGCGACTTCCTCGGCGTGCCGCCCACCGGCCGCCCGGTCGAGGTCTCCGGCGCCACCTTCACCCACTTCGACGGCGGTGTGATCGCCGAGGAATGGGTGACCTGGGACCCGCGCCAGCTACTGGAGGCGCTGGGGATCATCACCACCACCAAGGAAGCCGCCGTCGACGCCGACCTGGTGCGCGGGGTGCACCGCAAGTTCATCACCGGCGTGACCGTGGTGACCACCGACGACGCCGGTACGCCCCGGGGCCTGGCCGTCAACGCCTTCTCCAGCATCTCGCTGGACCCGCCGATGGTGCTGGTCTGCGTCCAGCGCAGCTCCACCACCCACCCCGCGCTGCACCGGGCCACCCATCTGGGCATCAACATCCTCGCCGCGCATCAGCTCGACGTCGCCAAGGTCTTCGCGTCCAAGTCGGACGACAAGTTCGCCGGGCTGTCCTGGACCCCGGGCGGCTCCGGCGTACCCCTGATCGACGGGTCCTGCGCCCAGCTGGAGGTGGAGATCGGCGAGCGGCTGGAAGCGGGCAGCCACACCGTCTTCACCGGCCGGGTGGTCGCGGCCGGTCATGAGGACCTGGCACCTCTGGTCTACAGTGGTGGCGGGTTTTTCGATATCTCGAACACAGCGCCTTTGCCGTGGTGAGACGCCTCCGGCCGCGCCTGGACCCACCCTTCCCTCCACACACCGCCACCCCTTGACGCCCTGATCTCCCCATGCCCCCAGGAGCACGCCCATGACCAACGACGATGCGGCGCCGGTCTACGGCAGCGCGGTCACCAAAGTCGAACCCTTCGGGGTCGACCACATCCCCGACAACGAGCGGCACGGCAAGCCCAGCTCACAGTTCTTCGTCTGGTTCGCCGCAGGCCTCAACTTCCCCATCATCCTGCTCGGATTCAGCGCGATCAGCCTGGGCCTCAGCTTCACCGGCGCGGTCGCCGCGATCGTCGTCGGGGCGGGAGTCGGCTCGGTGCTGATGGCTGTGATGTCCAAGATGGGCGTACGGCTCGGGGTGCCGCAGCAGATCCAGGCGCGCGGGCCGCTGGGCTTCTTCGGGAACTTCCTGCCGGTGGCGTACATCAATGTGTTCGCCGGGGTCGGCTGGGCCTCGGTCACCGTGATCCTCGGTGCCAAGGCGATCTCGGAGCTGACGCATCTGCCGTACTGGCTCTGCGGGCTGCTGCTCACCGCGATCGAACTGGTCGTGTCCATCTTCGGCTACAACATGATCAACTTCCTTCAGCGCGTGCTCACTTATGTGCTCACCCCGCTGTTCGCGATGATCACGATCGTGGCCCTGGTGCGTGGCGCTGGCACCTTCGACGCCAACCCGAAGGCGTCCGGCTACATCGGTGACACCGGCGGCTGGATCACCTTCTGCGGCTGGTTCCTCTCCTTCCTCGTCGCCTGGGCGCCGTTCGCCTCCGACTACTCGCGCTATCTGCCGGACACCCCGGACGTGGTGAAGCGCACCGCCTGGTACACCGGGTTCGGCAACTTCGTCACCATCTGCTGGCTCGGCATCCTGGGCGTCCTGGTCGGCTCGAACGCCAGCAGCACCGACTCCATCACCGCCCTCCACGAACTGGCCGGGCCGTTCGCCGTCCCCGCGCTCATCGCGGTCGGCCTCTCGGCGCTCGCGCAGAACTTCCTCAACGTCTACGGCGGCGCGATCTCCGTTCAGACCCTGAAGGTGCCGGTCACCCGGACCCAGGCGGTCACCGTCATCTGTCTGCTGGCGTACGTCATCAGCCTGTGGGGCGAGTCCGGGATCGAGGCGAAGTTCTCGGTGTTCCTCAACCTCACCGCGTACTTCATCGCGCCCTTCGCCGTCGTGCTGCTGCTGGACTACGGGCTGGGCGGCCGCTCCGACCCGGCGCGGATCGCCGAACTGTACGACCGGGGGCGGGTGCTCTCCTGGGGCTTCGTCGCATGGGCGGGCGGCGTGCTGGCGTCCATACCCTTCTGGGAGTCCAAGCTGTACACCGGCGCGTTCGCCTCGGCGTACCCGAGCGCGGGCGACCTGAGCATGTACGTCGCCGCAGGCGTCTCCGTGGTGCTGTACCTGCTGACCTACCGGCTGAAGCCGCTGTGGGTACGTACGGGAGACACCACCCCGGCCGAATCGCCCACGGAACCTGCGGTGGCAGGATCCTGACGGATCATCACATCAAGAACGGGCGGCATCGCGGTGGCGGTGCCGCCCGTTTCGTTCGCCTCGCTTACCCGGGGCGGCCCAGCTCCTTGCGGAACAGGTCCAGCACATTGCCGCCGAGGATCTGATGGACGGCGGCCTCCGAGAAACCCCGGTCGATCAGCGCCTCGGTGACCAGCGGAAGGCCACGGGGGCCTTCGAGGCCCGGGACGACCAGCTCGGCGTACTCCAGGTCCTCGCAGCACGGCGGGCTGACATCGGCGCTGACCTCCTTGATGAAGTCCGGCCCGAGGCCCACCCGGTCAGGACCCGCGACCTCCGCGATGTGGGCGATGTGGTCGGCCAGCCGGTCCACCGTCCGCTCGTCCGGATCGGTGGCCAGGAACTCGCCGAGGAAGTTCACGCACACCATTCCACCGGTCGCCACGATGCCCCGGATCTGGTCGTCGGTGAGATTGCGGTGATGGTCGAGCAGCGCACGCGCCGACGAGTGGGTGGCCAGCACCGGGCGGCTGGCCAGCTCCAGCACATGGGCGACGCCGGACGCGCTGAGGTGGGAGACGTCGAAGAGGATGCCCAAGCGCTCCATCTCCCGCAGCGCCTCGACCCCGGCGCCCGTCAGCCTGCTGCCGGTGGCGTCCTCGCCGCTGCCGTCGGCCAGCGCGGTACGGCCCCAGTGGGCGATGGACGCGACCCGCACGCCCAGCCGGTGGACGGTCGGGATCAGCTCCACGTCGGCGTCGAGGCCGGGGGCGCTCTCCAGTGCCAGGACCAGCGCGATCCTGCCCTCCGCCAGCGTGGCGTCGATGTCGGAGCCGTCCAGACACAGCCGTACCGCGTCCCGGTTGCCCTCGGCCAGCGTATGCGCGCACTCGATCATGCGCAGCGTCTCCCGCAGCGCGCCTTCGGGGCGGAACCGGTCCTCGATGAAGACCGGCAGCACCTGGAGGTCCACACCGCCCTCCCGCAGCTGCGGCAGCCACTGGTCCCGGAAGAAGGACGCCCAGCGCCTCGGCGGGCGGGCGGCGACGGCGACCAGCAGATCGTTGTGGGCGTCGGCGACGACCGCGCGGTGATGGAGTTCGCGGGACACGTGCGGCATTCCTCCACGGTTCAGGGGCCGTTACGGGACGGGCACCCCGAACCTAACGATGCCGTGGCGGTACGGGAAGCGGAATCCCGGCCCGGAATCACGTCCCCTCTCCCCGGCCCGCTGTTTCCCGCACACGCGGCGGGGCACTCGGGGTGCCCGGAGGTGGCCGATGGCGGACGGCGAGGGGACCACCGGCGACGGCGGCCTGGTGGCCACCGCCGTCGCGCTGACCGTGGCCACCGGTGCGATGGACGCGATCAGCTTCCTCGCCCTCGGCGGCGTCTTCACCAGCGTCATGACGGCCAACCTCTCGCTCCTCGGCATCTCGGCGGGCGACCAGGACCCGGAACGGGCCCGGGACGCCGCCGTCGCGGTGGCCGGTTTCGTCGCGGGCGCCCTGCTCAGCGCCCGGATCGTACGGGGCGAGCGGCCTGCCGGGCGGGCCCGCTGGGCCCTCGGCGCGGAAGTGCTCGCGCTCGGTGGGCTGTGGGCGGGGTGGGCCACGGCGGGCGGCCACCCGGGGCAGGGCGCGCAGTCGGCGCTGCTCGCGGTGGCCGCGCTCGCCATGGGCGGCCAGAGCGGTCTGGTGCGCGCCGTCGGGCCGCCCGGGATGTCCACCACGTACCTCACCGGCACCCTGACCGGGCTGCTGGTCGACATGGCCCGCGACGGCCGGGTGCGCTGGGCCAGCGCGGCGCTGCTCGCCGCGCTCGTCGTGGGGGCGGCGCTCGGTGCGCTGCTGGTCACGCACGCCGCTCGGGCCGCGCCCGCCCTCCCGGCCGGGCTGGTCGCGCTGGTCCTCCTGGCGTCGTTCACCTCACCGGGCGTACGGGGCCTCAAGTGGGCGTCGAGCGAAGGACGTTGAGCGGGGCACGTCGAGCGGTGGAACGCCCTTCCGGCGGGCGGATCCGGGTGACAGACTCCAGCCGTGACCGACTTCGACATGCTTGTCATCGGATCCGGCCCGGGCGGCCAGAAGGCCGCCATCGCGGCGGCGAAACTCGGCCGCCGGGTCGCCGTCGTCGACCGCCCGGACATGGTGGGCGGGGTGTCCCTGCACACCGGCACCGTGCCGTCCAAGACCCTGCGCGAGGCGGTGCTCTACCTCACCGGGCTGACCCAGCGGGATCTGTACGGCCAGAGCTACCGGCTCAAGGAAGAGATCACGGTCGCGGATCTGACGGCCCGCACCCGCCATGTGGTGGGCCGCGAGGTGGACGTCGTCCGCAATCAGCTCTCCCGCAACCGGGTCGCGATGTACTCCGGCACCGGACGGTTCGTGGACGACCACACGGTGGCCGTGACGGACGCGTCCGGCCATGAACAGCTGCTCACCGCGCACCACATCGTGATCGCCACCGGCACCCGCCCGGCCCGCCCGGCGAGTGTGGAGTTCGACGAGCGCACGGTCATGGACTCCGACAGCGTCCTGAACATGGAGCGGGTGCCGCGCTCCATGGTCATCGTGGGGGCCGGGGTGATCGGCATCGAGTACGCCTCGATGTTCGCCGCGCTGGGCAGCAAGGTCACCGTGGTCGAGCAGCGGGACGGCATGCTGGACTTCTGCGACGTCGAGATCGTCGAGGCGCTCCGATACCGGCTGCGGGACCTCGCCGTCACCTTCCGCTTCGGCGAGACGGTCGCGGCCGTCGAGCGGCATGAGCGCGGGACGCTGACCGTGCTGGAGAGCGGCAAGAAGATCCCGGCCGACGCGGTGATGTACTCGGCGGGACGGCAGGGGCTGACCGAGGAGCTGGACCTCGGGAGGGCCGGGCTCACCGCCGACCCGCGCGGCCGGATCACGGTGGACGAGCACTACCGTACGACCGTGCCGCACATCTACGCGGTGGGCGATGTCATCGGGTTCCCGGCGCTGGCCGCGACCTCCATGGAGCAGGGCCGCAGCGCGGCGTACCACGCGTGCGACGAGCCGGTGAACCCGATCCACGGCCTCCAGCCCATCGGCATCTACTCCATCCCGGAGATCAGCTTCATCGGCCGGACCGAGGACCAGCTGACGGAGGCGAGGGTGCCGTTCGAGGTCGGGATGGCGCGCTACCGCGAGCTGGCCCGCGGCCAGATCGTCGGCGACGGGCACGGCATGCTGAAGCTGCTGGTGTCCCCGGAGGACCGGCGGCTGCTCGGGGTGCACTGCTTCGGTACGGGCGCGACCGAGCTGATCCACATCGGTCAGGCGGTGATGGGCTGCGGCGGGACCGTCGACTATCTGGTGGACGCGGTGTTCAACTATCCGACCTTCGCCGAGTCCTACAAGGTCGCCGCCCTCGACGCGACGAACCGGATGCGCGAGGTCGACCACCTGGGCGACTGAACCGGGCCACCGCGTCGAAAAAGCATCCTTTGGGATACTTGGAGGCGTATCGGGAGGTGGTTCGACATGACCCGCGCAGTCGGTATCGACCTGGGGACGACGAACTCCGTGGTCTCGGTCCTCGAAGGCGGTGAGCCCACCGTCATCACCAACACCGAGGGCGCCCGGACCACCCCCTCGGTGGTCGCCTTCGCCAAGAACGGCGAGGTGCTGGTCGGCGAGGTGGCCAAGCGCCAGGCGGTGACCAACATCGACCGCACCGCCCGCTCGGTCAAGCGCCACATGGGCGAGGAGCGCTGGCGCTTCCCTGCCGAGGGCGACGTGGACGGCAAGCGCTACACCGCCCAGGAGATCTCCGCGAGGGTGATCCAGAAGCTCAAGCGCGACGCGGAGGCGTACCTCGGCGAGGACGTCACGGACGCCGTGGTCACCGTCCCCGCGTACTTCAACGACAGCCAGCGCACCGCCACCAAGGAGGCGGGCGAGATCGCCGGGCTGAAGGTGCTGCGGATCATCAACGAGCCCACGGCGGCCGCCCTCGCGTACGGGCTGGACCGGGAGAACGATCAGCGGATCCTGGTCTTCGACCTCGGCGGCGGCACCTTCGACGTCTCGCTGCTGGAGATCGGCGAGGGGGTCGTGGAGGTCAAGGCCACCAACGGCGACACCCACCTCGGCGGCGACGACTGGGACCAGCGCGTCGTCGACTACCTGGTCAAGCAGTTCAAGAACGGCTACGGGGTCGACCTGGCCAAGGACAAGATGGCGGTGCAGCGGCTGCGCGAGGCCGCCGAGAAGGCCAAGATCGAACTGTCCGCGGCGACCGAGACCACGATCAACCTGCCCTACATCACGGCGTCCGCCGAGGGCCCGCTGCACCTGGACGAGAAGCTCACCCGCTCGCAGTTCCAGCAGCTCACCGAAGACCTGCTGGAGCGGTGCAAGGCGCCCTTCCACCAGGCGATCAAGGACGCCGGGGTCAAGACCTCCGACATCGACCACGTGATCATGGTCGGCGGATCGACCCGGATGCCCGCGGTGACCGGCCTGGTCAAGGAGCTGACCGGCAAGGAGCCGCACAAGGGTGTCAACCCGGACGAGGTCGTCGCCATCGGCGCGTCCCTCCAGGCCGGTGTGCTCAAGGGTGAGGTCAAGGACGTCCTGCTGCTGGACGTCACCCCGCTGTCCCTCGGTATCGAGACCAAGGGCGGCATCATGACCAAGCTGATCGAGCGGAACACGACCATTCCGACCAAGCGCTCGGAGGTCTTCACGACGGCCGAGGACAACCAGCCGTCCGTGCAGATCCAGGTGTTCCAGGGCGAGCGCGAGATCGCCGCGTACAACAAGAAGCTCGGGATGTTCGAGCTGACGGGGCTGCCGCCCGCGCCGCGCGGGGTGCCGCAGATCGAGGTGGCCTTCGACATCGACGCGAACGGCATCATGCACGTCTCCGCCAAGGATCTGGGCACCGGCAAGGAGCAGCGGATGACCGTCACCGGCGGCTCGGCGCTCCCGAAGGACGACATCGACCGCATGATGCGCGAGGCCGAGCAGTACGCGGAGGAGGATCACAAGCGCCGCGAGTCCGCCGAGACCCGCAACCAGGCCGAATCTCTCGTGTACCAGACCGAGAAGCTGCTGCGCGACCAGGAGGGGAAGCTGCCGCAGGACGTCCGGCAGGAGGCCGAGACGGCGGTCGCGGAGCTGAAGGAGACGCTGAAGGGCGAGGACACCACGGCGATCCGGGACGCCACGGACAAGACCGCCGCCGTCGCGCAGAAGATCGGCACCGCCCTCTACGCCCAGGCACAGCCCGGGACCTCTGGCGGTGGCGCGGACGGCGACGCACACCAGGACGGCTCGCACCCGGATGCCGACGAGGTCGTGGACGCGGAGATCGTCGACGACGAGAAGCCGAAGGGAAGCGCTGGCTGACGCGCCCCGGAAGATGCGCTCCGGCCATGGCGCGGACCCGGAATACGAGGAGAATAGGGGGTGACGTGGCGAACCCCGGGGATGTGTCCGTGACCAACGGAACCGGTGACACCGGATACGGGAACATACGGCTCGACCGCACCGGTCAGGCCGAGGCGTTCGACGCCATCGGCGACCGCTACGACGAGGCGTTCCCGCACAAGGACGGCCAGCTCGCCGCGGGCGAGTGGCTCATCGGCGCGCTCCCGCCCGGATCCCGGGTGCTCGACCTGGGCTGCGGCACCGGGCTCCCCACCGCGCGCCAGCTGACCGGCGCGGGGCTGCGGGTCACCGGGGTCGACCTGTCCGCCGGAATGGTGCGGCTCGCCCGCTCGTACGTCCCCGGCGCCGACTTCCACCAGCTGGACATCGCCGATCTGCGCCCCGGGGGCCCGGTCGATCTCGGCCGGTTCGACGCGGTCACGGCGTTCTTCTCGCTGCTGATGCTGCCCCGCGCCGAGATCCCGTTCGCGCTCGGCACCATCCGCCGCCTGCTGCACCCCGGCGGGCTGTTCGCCCTGTCGATGGTGGAGGCCGACGTGGACGACTTCTCGATCCCGTTCCTCCGCTCCACCATCCGCGTCACCGGCTATCTGCGGGACGACCTGCGCGAGGTCATCGAAGCGGCCCGCTTCGAGATCGTCGGCGAGTCGTCCTACACCTACGCACCGGCCTCCTCGGACATCCCGCCCGAGGAACAGATCTTCCTCCGGTGCCGACGAGGCGGCTGAGGATCCGCGTCCGCGACGAACGGCACAGCTGATGGCGTCCCCGTACCCCACCCCCCAGGAAGGCCCGGACCGCCCGGACCGTCCGAACCGCCCGGGCGGCCGGGCCGTGGGACCCGCCGCGCCGTCCCGCCGCGCCCCGCCGCCGCAGTCCGGCCCGGACCGGCCTGGCGTGGAGCCCCCGCGCGAGGAGGCGGCGTACGCCACCGGCCCGCAGACCGACCGGCTGCGCTACCTCGACACCGCCACCCGGCAGATCGCCCGCGGCATGGACCTCGACGAGACCCTGCACGAACTGTGCCGCGCCGCCGTCCCCGCCTTCGCCGACGCGGCCGTGGTGCACCTGCGCGACCCGCTCCCCGCCGGGGAAGAGGAACCGCCGGGCCCCCTGGTCCTGCGCCCCCACAGCGCAGGCCCGGAAGGCCCACCCGCCACCTGCGGCGTGCCCGGCGGTCCCGCTGATCGTGGCGACGGCGCCGCTCCCGGTGGCCGTGGCGATCGTGCCGCGCCTGGCGGCCCCGGTGGTGGCGGCGACCGTGCCGTTCCCGGCGGCCCCGGCGGCCCCGGCGGCCCCGGCGGTCCCGGCGCGTCCGGCGGTCCCGCCGACCGCGGGGCCACCGGCGGCCCGGGGCATGGCGGCGGGGTCCGGGCCGCCGGACCACCGCCGCGTGCCGCGCCGCCGCTCGGGCCCGCGCGGCTCACCGTCGCCGGGCGGCTCGCCGAGCTGCTGGCCGCCGGACGGCCCGCGTTCGGGGACGTCCCCGGAATCGCCGCCGAGGTCGCCGAGCTGCTGAGCCCCGCGGTGGGCGGCCCGGGCCCGGTGCCTCCCGGGCGGCGGCTGATCATCGCGCCGCTGCGCGGCCGGGAGCACATCGTCATGGGCGCCGCCGTCCTCGTACGCCACCCCGACCGGCCGCCGTTCACCGGGGACGATCTGCTGGTCGCTTCCCAGCTCGCCACCCACACCGCCCTCGGCATGAACAAGGCGGTGCTCTACGGGCGCGAGGTCTCCGTCGCCGACGCCCTGCAGCGCACCATGCTCCCCTCCTCGCTGCCCGAGCCGATCGGCGTCCGGCTCGCCACCCGCTATCTCCCGTCCTCCAAGACCGCCCGCATCGGCGGCGACTGGTACGACGCGATCCCGCTGCCCGGCAACCGCGTCGCCCTCGTCATCGGCGACGTCATGGGCCACTCCATGACCTCCGCCGCGATCATGGGCCAGCTGCGCACCACCGTGCAGACCCTCGCCGGGCTCGACCTGTCCCCGGACGAGGTGCTGCACCACCTCGACGAGCAGGCCCAGCGGCTGGGCAGCCAGCACATGGCGACCTGTCTGTACGGCATCTACGACCCCATCGCACACCGGCTGCTGATGGCCAACGCCGGGCATCCGCCCCCGGTGCTGCTGCAGCCGGGAGGCCGTGGCCAGGTGCTGCGGATACCGCCCGGCCCGCCCATCGGAGTCGGCGGCGTCAGCTTCGAGACGGTGGAGATGTTCGCGCCCACCGGCGCCACCCTGCTGCTCTACACGGACGGTCTCGTGGAGTCCCGCGACACCGACGTGTCCACCGGGGTCGAGCGGCTGCGCGACCGGCTGCACACCACCGCCCAGGTGCTCGACCCGCCGCCGCTGGAGCTGCTGTGCGACGCGGCGGTGGGCGGCGTCGGGCCCCGGGACCGGGACGACGACATCGCGCTGCTCGCCGCCCGCTTCGACGGCATCCCGTCGTACAACGTCGCCTACTGGTTCCTGGACCCGAAGCCGCAGACCGCGGGCCGGGCCCGCCGCCTCACCCGCCGCACCCTGCACCGCTGGCATCTGGACTCGCTGCTGGAGACGACCGAACTGATGGTCAGCGAGGTGGTCACCAACGCCGTCCGCTACGCGACCCGCCCGGTGACGCTGCGGCTCCTGCGCACCGACGTGCTGCGCTGCGAGGTCGGCGACGACTCGCCGTTCGTGCCCAGGATGCTGCACGCCCGCCCGGGCGACGAGGGCGGCCGCGGCCTGTTCCTGGTCAACCAGCTCGCCCGGCGCTGGGGCGCGACCCGGCTGAGCACCGGCAAGCTGGTGTGGTTCGAGCAGCGCCTGCCCCGGGACCTCCGGATGGAGATCCCGGAGGACTGACACGACTACCGGCGGAAGATCTCCAGCCGGGACGGCGCCGACCGGTCCGGTGACGGCAGCACGAGCGCCCGCCGCCCGGGGGTGATCGACCCCAGGACGCCACCGCGCCGCGCGCCCGTGCAGCTCGGCACCGCACCCGCCAGCCCATGGGCGGTCAGAAAGCCCAGCACGGCGAAGGCGTACGCCTCCTTGGCCGCCGCCGGAAGCCCCAGCTCGTCGGAGCCCCGCAGGGCGATCGTGCCGAGCGCGCGGCGGAGCGCGGCCATCAGGGCGGGGTTGCGGACGCCACCGCCGGAGGCGATCACCTCGGTGGCGTGGACGGAGCGCGCCGCGTCGGCCACGGTACGGGCGGTCAGCTCGGTGACGGTGGCGATGATGTCGTGGCCGTCCACCGGGCCGGTGGCCGCCAGCGCGGCCCGCAGATAGGGGAGATGGAACAGCTCCTTGCCGGTCGTCTTGGGCGGCGGCAGCGCGTAGTACGGCTCGGCCAGCAGCCGTTCCAGCAGTCCGGGGTGGACGGTGCCGCGCGCGGCGAGGGCGCCGTCCGCGTCGTAATCCCGCCGACCGCCCGTCAGATCCCGCACCGCCGCGTCGATGAGGGCGTTCCCGGGGCCGGTGTCGTAGGCCAGTGGCTCACCGGCCCGGGGGACCACGGTGAGGTTGGCGATGCCGCCCAGGTTCAGCGCGGCGCACACCCCGGACCGCCCGCGCAGCCACAGCGTGTCGACCAGGCTGACCAGCGGGGCGCCCTGGCCGCCCGCGGCCACGTCCCGGCTGCGCAGATCGGAGACGACCGGGACGCCGGTGGCCTCGGCGATCCAGGCGGGCTGGCCGAGCTGCAGCGTGCCGTGCACCCGGCCGTGCTCGGCCCAGTGGTATGCGGTCTGGCCGTGCGAGCTGATCAGTTCGGCCCGTCCGCCGCACAGCTCCCGGTCGGCGCGGACGGCGAGCCGGGCGAACGCCTGGCCGATACGGGTGTCGAGCGCGCACACGTCCGCCATGGTGGTCGCCGCCGGTGGCAGCGCGGCGGCCAGCGCCGCGCGCAGCTCGTCCGGATAGGCGGCGCTGAGCAGGCCCAGCGGGGCGAGCACCAGGGTGTCGCCGTCGAGGGCCAGATCGGCGGCCGCCGCGTCCACCGCGTCATGGGATGTGCCCGACATCAGTCCGATCACGCGCATGGGGTCTCCTCCTCGGTCTCGTCCCGGGGCGGGGGCCGCTCCTCCTCCCGCAGCGTGCCCCAATGGGTGTCGCCGCGCAGGGTGGCCAGGGCGACCAGGCTGAGCGCGCCGGTCGCCGCCACGTAGTACGCGGGGATGTCCGCGTCCCCGGTCCGCTTGATCGCCTCGGTGATGATCAGCCCGGCGCACCCCGAGAACACGGCGTTCGACAGCGCGTACGCCAGCCCAAGCCCCGTGTACCGGACCCGGGTCGGGAACATCTCGGCGAGCATCGCCGGTCCGGGCCCCGCCATCAGCCCGACCACCGCGCCCGCCACGAAGACGGCCACGCCCCGCACCAGCGCCGAACTGCCCGGATCCTGAAGGAGGTTGAGCAGCGGGAAGGCGAGCACGGTCACCAGGGCGGCGCCGGTCAGCATGACCGGGCGCCGCCCGATCCGGTCGCTGAGCAGCCCCGCCGGGAGGATGGCCGCCGCGAACCCGGCGTTGGCCACCACGGTGGCGATCAGCGCCTGCTGGAAACTCGCGTCCAGGGTGGACTGCAGATACGAGGGCATGACGACCAGGAACGTGTACCCGGCCGCCGCCCAGCCCATGACGCGCCCGGCGCCCAGCACGATGGCCCCGGCGGTCTCACGGAGCCCGGCCGCCGCCTCACCCGGCCCGGTCCGCACGCGCGTCGTACGGAACGACGGGGTCTCCTCAAGTCGCAGCCGCAGCCACAACGCGGTCAGCCCGATCGGCAGGGCCAGCAGGAACGGCACCCGCCAGCCCCAGTCGCGCAACGCCTCCTCGCCCAGCGCGGTGGCCAGGACGGCGGCCGTCCCCGCCCCGGCGAGCAGCCCCAGCGCGACGGTGAACGACTGCCACGCCCCGTACAGCCCGCGGCGCCCCGGCGGAGCGAACTCCGTCATGAGCGACACCGCGCCACCGAACTCCCCGCCCGCGGAGAGCCCTTGCAGGATCCGCGCCAGGGTGAGCAGCCACGGGGCGGCGGCGCCCACCGTGTCGTACGTGGGCAGCAGACCGATGAGCGTGGTGGCGCCGGTCATCAGCAGCAGCACCAGGATCAGGGTCGGGCGCCGTCCGATCCGGTCGCCGGTGCGGCCGAAGACGGCGGCGCCGATGGGCCGGAAGAAGAACGCGAGCCCGAACGAGGCGTACGTCTTGACCAGGCCCTCCAGCTCGCTGCCGCCCTCGGGGGTGAAGAAGTTCGCGGCGATGACGGTCGCGAAGAAGCCGTAGACGCCGAACTCGTACCACTCGATGAAGTTGCCGACCGAACCCGCCAGCAGGGCGCGGCGTCTGGCCGGGCCGGGGAGAGAAGCGCTCACATCCAGATCCCGTACCCGCCCGGGACGTGTCCGTACCGGAGGAGGGGCTACCGGCGGGGGCCGTTCAGGGGTTGTTCGGCCCAGATGGTTTTGCGGTCGCCGGAGTAGCGGGTGCCCCAGCGCTGGGTGAGCTGGGCGATGAGGAACAGGCCGCGGCCGCCCTCGTCCATGCGGCCCGCGCGGCGCAGATGGGGCGCGGCCGCGCTGCTGTCGGAGACCTCGCAGATCAGCGACTGGTTTCTGACCAGCCGCAGTTGGATCGGGCTGCGGGCGTGCACGATGGCGTTGGTGAGCAGTTCGGTGACCACGACCTGGGTGGTGGCCACCAGATGGCCGAGCTGCCACCGGGCCAGCTGGCGCGCCACGTGGTCGCGGGCGCGGGCGACGATCTCGGGTTCGGCGGGCAGGTCCCAGGCGGCGCAGCGGTCGTCGCTCAGCGCGCGGGTACGGGCCACCAGTAGGGCCACGTCGTCGGGCGGATGGCCGGGGATCAGCCGGGAGACGACGGTGTCGCACACCGCGTCGAGCGACAGGTCGCGGCAGCCGTCGTCCAGGGTGCGGAGCAGCCGGTCGAGTCCGGCGTCGATGTCGTGGTCGCGGGACTCGACCAGGCCGTCGGTGTAGAACACGAGCAGGCTGTGGTCGGGCAGTTCGGCCTCGGTGGCCTCGAACGGCAGCCCGCCGACGCCCAGCGGTGGCCCGTTCGCGGAGTCCAGGAACTCGGCCCGGCCGCCGGGGGTGATGACGGCGGGCGGGGGGTGCCCGGCGCGGGCGAAGGTGAGGTGGCGGGTGATGGGGTCGTAGACCGCGTACACGCAGGTGGCGCCGAAGGCATAGGCGTCGATGGCCGGTTCGGGGGCCATGCCCGCCGCGGCGGCGGTGGCGTCGCCGGACTCAGGGCCCTCGGCGGCCTGTTCGTCGACCAGCCGCCGCACCTGGTCGTCGACATGGGCCAGCAGTTCGTCGGGGGGCAGGTCGAGGTCGGCCAGGGTGCGGACGGCGGTGCGCAGCCGCCCCATGGTGACGGCGGCCTTCATCCCGTGGCCGACCACGTCGCCCACGACGAGCGCTACCCGGGCTCCGGACAGCGGGATCACATCGAACCAGTCGCCGCCCACCCCCAGCCTGCTTCCGGCGGGCAGATAGCGCGAGCGGGCCTCCACCGCCGCCTGGACGGGCAGCCGCTGGGGGAGCAGGCTGCGCTGGAGGGCGAGGGCGGTGCCGCGTTCGCGGGTGTAGCGGCGGGCGTTGTCGACGCAGACCGCGGCGCGGGCCACGATCTCGTCGGCCAGCAGCAGATCGTCCTGCTCGAAGGGGTCGGTGCGCTCCCGCCGCAGGAACACCGCCACCCCGAGGGTGCTGCCGCGCGCCCGTACCGGCACCACCATCCAGGAGTGGATGCCCCACCGCTTGATGCCCTCGGCGCGCTTCGGGTCGTCGGCGAGCCAGCTGGGCAGCGGCCCCGGGCCGTTCACCGACTCCAGGACGGAGGTGCCGGTGGCCAGGGCGCGGGCGAAGGGGGAGTCCGGGGCGGACGCGTGCACGTCCACGTCCTCCACGTCGGCCACCGCCTCCGGGGTGCCGGGCATGATGGACTGGTGGGCGGCGCGGCGGAACACGGTCTCGCGCGCTACCGCCCCGGTGGGCGGCTCCTCGCCCTCGAAGACCGAGTCGATCAGGTCGACGCAGGCGAAGTCGGCGAGCCGGGGCACCGCCACGTCCGCCAGCTCCTGGGCGGTGTGCAGCAGGTCGAGGGTGGAGCCGATACGGGCGCTGGCGTCGTTCAGCACCGCGAGCCGCTCCCGGGCGCGGTGCCGCTCGGTGATGTCGAGCACCGCGTGGCAGACGGCGAACACCTCGCCCAAGCGGTTCTTGAGCGGGAAGACCGAGTTGGACCAGACGTGCTCCCGGCCCGGGTCGGAGGGCACCCGGCCCTGGATCTCGACGTCGGCGACCGCGACGCCCTGGCGGAGCACCTGGTGCTGGGTGGCCTCCATTCCGGAGGTGTCCACCTGTGAGGCCGTCTCGCTCAGGGTGAGCCCCAGCCGCTCCTCGTCCGGGATGCCGCTCAGCCGCCGCAGCGCGGCGTTCTGCATCAGACAGCGGTACTGGTCGTCGTAGACGCTCAGGGCCACGGGTGACGCCAGGCCCAGGCCGTCCAGGAGCGCGCGGCCGATGTCCTGGCGGCGCACCGACATCTCGCGGGTGGCCTGCAGCAGCCAGTGGGGGCGCCCGTCGCCCGGGGACCACGGCTGGGCCCACAGGACGGTACGTATCTCCCCGCCGTCGCGGTGGCGCAGCACCGCCGGACCGCCCCGGTCGGCGGTGTACGCGTCGGCGCGGGGCGGTCCGGGGCCGCCGGGGGCGAACAGCTCCGCCACCGGGCGTCCCACCACCTCCTCGGCCCGGTACCCGAGGAGATTCCGCGCCCCGAGACTCCAGCCGGTCAGGGTGCCCCGCTCGTCCACCACGAGGGCGGCCTCGGAGACCGGATCGGGGAGGTGGTGGGGCCATCCGCGGAAGGTGGTGTCGCCCATTGCATGCGCTCTCGCCTCGTATCGGCACGTGCGCCTCGAATCGGCATGTACGCCTCGTACCAGCGCATACGCCTTGTATCGGCACGTGCAGCGAATTTTACTCCGCCGGGCCCGGACGACCCCTTGGCGTCAGTCATTAATTCATATTTAATATCGGCCGTGACGTCTTCTTCTCCCGCTCAGGGGTCCGGTTGCGTGATCGTCACCGGCGCCGCAGGCGGCATCGGCGCGGCCACCGCCCGCCGACTGGCCGCCGACGGCGCGGGGGTGCTGATCGCCGATGTGCTGCGCGAGGAGGGCGAGGACGTCGCCCGGGAGATCCGCGCCGACGGCGGACGGGCCGTCTTCCAGCACTGCGACGTGGCCGACGAGGGCTCCTGGGACGCGGCGGTACGTACCGCCACCGAGGCCTTCGGGCCGGTGTCCGGGCTGGTCAGCAACGCCAGCGCGGTACGGATCGGGCCCGCCGACGAGATCGGCCTCGACGACTGGAACCAGCAGCTGTCGGTCGGCCTCACCGCCGCCTTCCTCGGCTTCCGCGCCTGTCTCCCCGGCCTGCGGGCCACCCGGGGGAGCGCGGTCCTGGTGTCGTCCGTGCACGCCCTCGTCGGGCTCCCCGGCCGCCCCGCCTACGCGGCCGGGAAGGCGGGCCTCACCGGGCTGACCCGCCAGCTGGCCGTCGAGTACGGCCCCGGGGTGCGGGTCAACGCCGTCCTGCCGGGCCCTGTCCTCACCCGCGCCTGGGCCGGGATCAGCGAGGAGGACCGGCGCGCCAGCGCCGAGCAGACCGCCGCCCGCCGCCTCGGCCGCCCGGAGGAGGTGGCCGGGGCCATCGCCTTCCTGCTCGGCGGCGACGCCTCGTTCGTCACCGGCGCCTCGCTGGTGGTGGACGGCGGGTGGAGCGTGCTGAAAACCAGTTCCTGAGGAGCAACCTGTGATCATCACCCGAGTCGAGACCTTCGCCGTCCCGCCGCGCTGGCTGCTGTGCCGCGTGGAGACCGACGAGGGCGTCGTCGGCTGGGGCGAGCCCGTGGTCGAGGGCCGCGCCGCCACCGTCCGTACCGCCGTCCACGAGCTGTCCGAACTCCTCGTCGGCAAGGACCCCGCCCGGATCGAGGACCACTGGCAGCTCATGACCAAGGGCTCCTTCTACCGGGGCGGCCCGGTGCTCTCCAGCGCCGTCGCCGGGCTCGACCAGGCGCTGTGGGACATCGCGGGCAAGACCCTCGGGGTGCCCGTCCACGTCCTGCTCGGCGGTCCGGTACGGGACCGGGTCCGCGCCTACAGCTGGGTCGGCGGCGACGAGCCGAGCGCGATCGGCGAGGCGGTCGCCGCCCAGGTCGAGGCGGGCTTCACCGCGGTCAAGATGAACGCCTCCGGGCGGATGAACCGGCTGTCCACCGTCTCCGACATCGACGCCGTCGTGGCCCGCGCCGCCGCCGCGCGCGAGGCCCTGGGGCCGGACCGGGACTTCGCCGTCGACTTCCACGGCCGCTTCACCGTCGCGGGCGCCCGCAAGATGCTGCCCCATCTGGCCCCGTACAACCCGCTGTTCGCCGAGGAGCCGGTCCTTCCCGAGTACACCCATCTGCTCGGCGACCTCGTCGCCTCCTCGCCCGTCCCCATCGCCACCGGGGAACGGCTCTACTCGCGCACCGACGCGCTGCCCGCGCTGCAGGCCGGGGTCGCGGTGCTGCAGCCCGACCTCTCGCACGCCGGGGGCATCTCCGAGGTGCGGCGCATCGCCTCGCTCGCCGAGGTGTTCGACATCCCGCTCGCCCCGCACTGCCCGCTCGGCCCGGTCTCGCTCGCCGCGAGCCTCCAGATCGCCTTCGCCACCCCCAACTTCCTGATCCAGGAACAGAGCATCGGCATCCACTACAACGACGGCGCAGAAGTCCTCGACTACGTGGTCGACCCCGAGGTGTTCCGCTTCCACGACGGCCACATCAACCGGCCCACCGCCCCCGGCCTCGGCATCGAGGTCGACGAGCGGGCCGTACGGGCCGCCGACGGAACCGCCCCCGACTGGCGCGGCCCGATCTGGCGCCACCCGGACGGCTCGTTCGCCGAGTGGTGACAGATCGTCTCCGGGGGTGCGCTCAGCCGCGCAGCACCGCGTTGCACTCCCGCTGCAGCGCGATGTCCTGCCACATCGGGTGCTGTGGCGCGGCGTTGGAGCACACCACCGCGCCCCACGCCCCGACCCGCGCCGCCTCGGCCACCGCGCGGCGGCAGAACGCGGCCCCCACCGGGCCCTCCTCGAACGTGCCGTGCAGCGGCGTGTAGCCGATCCAGCCCTCGCCGAACACCAGCGGCACACCCGTCTCCGCCGCCCAGTCCGCGGCAGCGTCGATCCAGGTGACGAGCTTCTGCTCCATGGCCAGCCGGTGCGTCGCGTAGCGCTCGTACAGCCACGCGTCCCACTTGACCGGATCGCACCAGTCGTGGACGTAGATCTCCCGAGGCCCGACCGTGGTGGCCGCCAGCCGCCACCGGTCGCGCTCCGGCGGCACCCAGTCCGCCAGATCGGGCGCGCCCGGGCGCAGCAGCTCCCGGCGGGCGCGTGGCTGGGGGAAGGGCCGGGCGCGGTCGCGGATCGCGAAGGTGTCGATCAGCTCGCCGAGCACCCCGTAGACATACGGGTGGAACACGGCGACGTCGATGTCGCGGGGCACTCCGCGCAGCGAACCGACCGGCACCATCGCGTAGTTGACGGTCACCGGACGGTTCGGGTGGCGCTCCCGGAACCGGGCGAGACCGCGCTCCAGCCGGGGGCGCAGCGCGACGACCCGGTCCTCGCCGCGCAGACCGTCGGTGAGCCGGGTGCCCTGCACCTCGTTGTGCAGCTCGGTGAAGGCGATCCGGTCGTCGAGACCGTGTACGACGAGGAAGTCGATCAGATCGGCCAGCGCGTCAGCGAGCGCCTCGGCGCGCCGCTCGGGGTCGACCGCCATCAGGGCGTCGAACCAGGCGCGGTCCTCGGCGAACGACGGGCTCTGCTGGTACTCCCAGCTGGAGAGGATGACGTAGCAGTCGTGCCGCAGGGCCGCCTCGAACAGCGCCCGCAGCTGGGCGCGTCCGTCGATCTCGGCGACCGCGCCCACGTCGTACCAGCGCATCCGCTGCCCGTAGTCGCCGCCCAGCGGGCGCAGCCGCATCTTGCCGGTGTCGAGCCCCGAACCGAAGAGCAGAAACGGCATCGCGCAGATCCGCACCGTGTTGTAGCCGCGGGCGACGGCGTCCTCGAAGGCCCGGTCCAGATCGGCGAAGGGCTCGCCCGGGCCGGTACGGGTGTACCAGCTGAAGTCCCACAGCGAGATGGTCAGGGTGGCCGGGAGATGGGCGTGCGGCGACTGCGTCACTGGGGGCTCCCCGCGGTCGGCGTGCTCGTCGGTGAGGTCGGTTCATCGTCCGGGCGGGCCTGGGGGGTGTCAAGATGTATTCATAAATAATGCCCAGCCCCGATGACCATCCCGATGACCCATCCCCGAGGAGAACCCCATGGCGTCCTATTCCGGCCGCGGAGTGCACGGTCAGGTGGTCCAGCGGCTGGGCGCCCGCATCGTCGGCGGCCACTGGGCCGAGGGCGACGTCCTGGATGTACGGGCCCTCGGCGACGAGTTGGACGTCAGCCTCACCGTGATGCGTGAGTCCCTGAAGGTGCTGGCGGGCAAGGGCCTCATCGACGCCCGGCAGAAGCGCGGCACCTACGTACGCCCCCGCTCCGCCTGGAACCTCCTGGACGCCGATGTGATCCGCTGGCGCATGGCGGGCGGCGACGGTGAGCGGCTGATGCGCGACCTCACCGACGTGCGCTCCGTCGTCGAACCCGCCGCCGCCCACCGCGCCGCGCTGCGCCGCACCGACGCCGACCTGACCGCGCTGGACGCCGCGCTGACCGCGATGGAACACGCCCGGGGCGACCTCGCCGCCGAGGCGGACGCCGACGCCGCCTTCCACCGGGCGCTGCTCGCCGCCACCGGCAATGAACTCCTCGCCCGGTTCGAGCTGATCCTGGAGCCCGGGCTGCGCGAGCGCGACCGGCTGGTCCACGCCCACGGCGACGCCGACGACCCGGTGCCCAGCCACCGCCGGGTGCTGGACGCCGTACGCGACCGGGACGCCCCGCGCGCGGAGCTGGCCATGCTCGACCTGCTCGCCAAGGCGGCCGAGGACGTCGGCGCGGCCGCGTCCCGGCCCGCCGACGGCTGACCGGGACGCGGTGGGCCTAAGAGCGGGACCCGGGAGCGGTCAGCGGCGGTTCCTGCCGGACCACATGGGCTCCACGGCCTTCCACTCCGCCTCCCACTGCTCGTACCGGCGCCGGTCCAGCACCTGCCGGACCCGGGCCCGCCCGGCGAACGCCGCGGCGAGCACCACCGCGGCGGTCAGCGTGCCGGTGAACCAGCCCATCGTCCGCGCGGTCGAGGGGGAGGTGGGCGGCTGGGCCAGCTCCCCGTCCCGGCCCACCCACACCCGTACGTCCGTACCCGCGTCCGCGCCGCCGGGCACCGTGGCCACGCCGACATGCCGGGCGCCGTCGCCGCCGGTCCAGCTGACCTTCGCCATCCTCAGCTCGGTGGCCTCCGACTGGCCGGGACCGCCCGGCGGCGACTCGGCGAGCCGCGCGGTGACCTGGTGCCGCTCCGCGGCCTGCGCGTGCACGACGCGCATCTGCGACGCGTACGCGGCGTTCCCCGAGCTGACCGCGGCCATCGGCAGGCCGAGCCCGAGGACCAGCAGGAAGAGCGCGGTGAACCAGGACTGGACCCGGTCGGTCCGCCTGCGCAGCGGGTTGCGCCCCCTGGCCGGCCGGCCCAGCAGAGGCGGTTGGGGTCCGAAAGCGCCCCGCGGTCCGTGGGTGTTCATGGTCTCAAGGCCTCCAGCGAGTGCTGACGTCGTCGCGCGGCGCGCCATGCGCCGGGGGTGCCCCATGGCGCGCCACGCGACGGGCAGTGGGTCAGGTGCGGGGAGCGGGCTGATACGCGCCGGGCACCATCCGGGCGCTGATCGCTGTGCGGTTGTACGCGTTGATGACGACCGCGGCCCAGATCAACGCCGCCACCTGCGGCTCGTCGAAGACCTCGGACGCGGCCCGGTAGACGTCGTCCGGGACATGGCCGTCCTGAACATCCGTCACCGCCTCGGTCAGGGCGAGCGCGGCCCGCTCGCGCTCGGTGAAGAACGGGGTCTCCCGCCAGGCGCTCAGGGCGTAGACGCGCTGCTCGGTCTCGCCCTTCGCCCGGGCGTCCTTGGTGTGCATGTCCAGGCAGAAGGCGCAGCCGTTGAGCTGGGAGGCGCGGATTCTGACCAGTTCGAGCAGCTCGGGCTCGACCTTCGCCTCCTGCGCCGCCGCGACGGCCGCCGCGTGCAGGGCCCCCATCGCGGCGGACACCTCCGGGGCCAGCTTCTTCAGTTCCAGCCGGGCGGTGGTGGCCTGGGGGCCGGGCGCGGTAGCGGTCATCGGTGAACTCCGTTCGTCGGCGTGTGCGTTGGTACGTTCGGCGGCGTGTTCGTCGGCATGAGGACATCGGCACAGCTGTCGAGCCAGCTCTGCCAGGAAGCGGCGCGCAGCGCCGGACCCGCGCGCAGCGGACGGCCGAGCCACGCGGTCACGGGACGGATCCCGTGCAACGCGTTGACCAGCCACACCTCGCGCCCGTCCAACTCGTGGACGGGACACCGACGGTGTTCGGTACGGACGCCAAGCTCCGCCGCGCGCTCCTGGATCAGGGTCGTGGTGACGCCCGCCAGCAGCGGCAGGTCCGGCGGCGGCAGGCACAGCACATCGTCCTCCCACCACAGGACGTTCGCCGTCGTCCCCTCCAGCACCAGGCCCGAGGGGGTGGTGAGCATCAGTTCCTGCGCGCCGCGCTGGGCGGCCCGGTGGCGCAGATGCGCCAGCAGGGACAGATCCGGCCCCTTGCGGCGCGGATGGACGCGCGGGTCGAACTCCTCGGTCAGACAGACCGCCACATTGGCCGTCCGGGCCGGTGCGGGCCGTATCCGCAGGTAGAGCCGGGCCGGTTCCGGACCGGCCAGCTCGACCCGGGGGAACCAGCGGCCGGTGCGCGGCAGCGCCGCCACCGCGTCCCGCCAGAAGCTCTCGATCCGGGCCGGGGAGTCGCCCGTCGCCTCGGCGCACGCGGCGGAGAACCGCCGGTGGTGGTGGTCCAGGGCCCGCGCCCGCCCCTCGTCGACCAGCCAGGAGTCGGCGGCCAGCAGCGCGCTGTCGGGCACCGGGCGGGAGGGCATCAGCCCGCCGTCCTCGCGCCACATCAGCGTCCACTGCTGCTGCTCGGAGGGCTTCTCCCGGCCGGTGTGCGGGCCGGTGTGCCGGGCCGCCGCGATCGTGCTCGTGTCCGTGTTCACGTCTTCGTTCCCCTCCACCGTCAGTACTTCCGCGCCGCGTCGGCCATCGGGCCGCCACGGGGGCCGTACGGGGCGTGCTCCAGCCACGCACCGCACCGGGGGACCACCGGGGCCAGCGTGGCCGCCGCGCGCTGGGTCACCCGACCCCAGCGGCGGGGCCGCATATGGTCCAGGGCCGCCCCCGCGGCCACGCTGTTGAACAGCGCGGCACGACGGCGGGTGGAAGCGAACTCGCCGATGGCCACGGGTGCCCGCGAAGGGTCGGAGCATGCCACCGATATGGCGTCGGCCGCCGCGACCGCGTCCGCGATCCCGCTGTTCATGCCGCGGGCCCCGAACGGCGGGAACAGATGCGCCGCCTCGCCCGCCAGCAGCACCCGGCCCGCCGGATCGGTGAACGACGCGGCCACCTTGCGCAGGAAGTGGTACCGGGACACCCACAGCACATGGTGCGCGCAGTCCGCGCCCACCAGCCGGGGCAGCCAGCGGCGCACCGCCTGCTCGGTGTCGTACGTACCCGGCGGGTCGTCCGCCCGGCACTGCAGGTCGATCTGGAAGCCGCCGGTGAACGGCACCCGCAGCACCGTGCGGCCACCGGCGGCGGGGTGCTCGTAGTGGAAGACCCGCTCGGCCGACAACTCCCCGCCCGCCGGATCCGCCACGTCCACCACCACGTGGTAGCCGTCGGAACGGGTGCCCTCCAGCGGGATGTCCAGCGCCCGGCGCACGCCGGAGCGGGCCCCGTCGGCGGCGATCGCGTGGGCCGCCGTCCAGCTGTCGCCGTCCTCGGCCGTCACCGTCACCTCGGTGCCGGTGGCCTCGACCCCGGTCACCTCGGCGTCGAAGCGGAAGTCCACGCCCGCTTCCAGGCAGGCCTCGTACAGGAACCGCTCGGTGTCCACTTGGCGCAGGCTCGCGAAGGCGGGCAGCCTGCCCTCGCCGCCGCTGTCCGTGGTCTCCGCGGCCTCCGGATAGGTCCGGGCGAACACCTGACGGCCGCGGTAGAGGGTGCGCCGGGTCCGCCAGGTCGTGCCGTACGACGCGATGCGCCGCCCGAGCCCGGGGTGGGCGCCCTCCAGCAGTTTCAGCGACTGCCGGTGCACGAACAGCGCCCGGCTCCCGGGCCGCACCCGGTCCTTCGCCCCCGACTCCAGCACGGTGACCGGCAGTCCTCGGGCCCGCAGCGCGAGCGCCGCCGTCATCCCGACCGGCCCGGCGCCCACCACCAGGACCGGCCGCTCGGCCGCCGCCGGGTCAGCCATGGGCCTGGACGGTGGACAGCGTGGGCAGTCCGCCCTCGGCCAGCAGCCGGCTGATCTCCAGCCGCTTGATCTTCCAGGTGCCGGTGCGCGGCAGGTCCTCGAAGCGGCACTGCACCGGATCGGCCAGTGGCGGCAGGCCCGAGGTGGCCGTCCGCCAGCGGCCCGCGTCCAGCGGCTGGTCGCCACGGGTGCACACCACCGGCACCGGCTCCAGACTGGGACCGTGGACGATGATCACCTCGCGGAGTTCGGCGACCCGGGACAGCAGCTCGTCCTCGACCTCCAGATTGGACTCGACCGTGGCGTGCTGGTCGACCTCGCGGTCGAGCAGGTACAGCGCGCCCCAGCGGTCGCGGTAGCCCATGTCGCCCATCCGCCACCAGCCACGGTCCACCTGCTGGGCGTACTGGTCGGGGGCGCCGAGATAGGTGAGGATGCGGCCACGGGTACGGGCCTCGATGGCACCCGGCTTGCCCGGTGGACACGTCCGGCCCTTCTCGTCCACCACCCGGATCCGGGTGAACCCGGGGATGCCGGTGCCCACCCGCCGCCCCTGCACCCGGTCCGCGCCGCGCCGGGTGTACCAGCCGAAGGCGATCGGCCCGGTCTCGCTCTGCCCGTACAGCTGCACCAGCCGGGGGTCGCGGCGGCGGGACGCGCCGAGCAGCCGCTGCACGGTGCGCGGATGGATGGCGTCGAAGGTGGAGCCGTACGCCCGTACGTTGGCCAGCGGCATGCCGGGCGCGGTGGTCAGGTCCTCCCACAGCACGAAGGTGTTGGGGTGGGTCTCCACGATGCCGGGCCGGTACTTGGCCAGCAGCGGGCCCGCGTGCGCCGGGTCGGGGTCGAGGAGCAGCAGCAGCGGGCTGCCGAAGTGCAGCAGCACGCCCAGCAGATGGTAGAAGCGGGAGTGTACGAACGACATGTGCAGCGCGGCGGACTCGCCACGGGTGGCCCGCCCCAGCGCCTGCTGCGGTACGAGCCGGTTCCACATGGTGTGCGCGCAGTGCACCGCCAGCTTGGGGATGCCGGTGGTGCCCGAGCTGTGGGTGATCAGCGAGGGCTCGCGGGGGTGCAGCCGGATGGGCGCGCGGCGCGGCACCCCGGCGAACTTGGCGAGCGGGATCGTGTTCACCTTGCCGGGCGCCTCGTCCACCGTGAGCACGCCACGGGCGAGCCCGGTGTCCAGCCCGCTCAGGGTGGATTCCAGCGCGGCCCGGTCGGTGAGCAGCCAGGGCGCGTGCAGCCGGTCGAGCAGCACCGCGACCACCCCGCCGTCCAGCGAGGGCGACAGCAGCGCGGGCACCGCGCCGATCCGGGAGACGGCGCAGGCCAGCAGCACGATGTCGACGTTGTCGCTCTTGTGGATCGCCACATGCTCGCTCGGCCGCACCCCCGCCGACCACAGCCGGGCGGCCAGATCGTCGACCAGATCCGCCAGATCGGTGTACCCGAGGTCCGTACCGGCGTCAGGGGCGACGTCCAGCGGGCGGTCGAGCGTCACCCGGACCCGGCCGTGGCGGGCCGCGGCCTCCTGGAACATCAGCCCGAGGTAGAACCCGCGCTCGGGGAGTAGCCGCTCCAACATATCCAGTACCTACCGTTCGGAATCGTTCACGAGGGGGCGCGCGGGGGCGGGGTGCCGGGGGCGGCCGGAATGGTGCCCGGCGGCGGTCACCAGGCGCCGGTCCGTACGACGTGGCGCCGCAGCTTGCCGGTCTGCGTCCGGGGCAGGGACGTGACCACCCGCACCGTGCGCGGCGCCTTGAACGCGGCGAGGCGCTTGCGGGCCAGCGCGATCAGATCGGCCGACAGGCGCTGCTCGTCCACGGTCCGGCCACCGGCCACCGGCGCGGTCGGCACCACGAAGGCGTGCAGCCGGGTCGCGCCCCGGCTGTCGGGGACGGCGGCCACCGCAACCTCCCGCACGGCCGGGTGGTGCCGCAGCACCTCCTCGACCTCCAGCGGGGACACGGTGATCCCGCCGACCATCTCCAGGTCGTCGACCCGGCCCAGGTGCTGGTACGTGCCGTCCGGATTGCGCCGGGCCCGGTCCCGGGTGGCGAGCCAGCCGTCGTCGGCCGGGCGTACGGAGGCCACCGTCGGCCCGCGCACCCACAGCTCGCCCTCGACGGCCTCGCCGTCGGTGGCCGCCACCACGGCGCCCTTGCCGTCCCGCAGCTCCAGTTCGAAGCGCGGCACCGGGCGGCCGAGCGTGCCGGGGGCGTTCTCCCAGACGGTGTTCGCGCAGAAGGCGTGGCCCGCCTCGGTGGAGCCGATCTGCTCCAGGACCGGGGCGCCCAGCATCTCGGCGACCCGCTCGCCAAGACCGCGCGGCATGGTCTCGCCCGCGCTGACCGCCGCGCGCACCGAGGCGAAGCACGGCGTGTGGCCGGTGCCGCGCTCGTCCACCAGGGCGGCGTACGCGGACGGCACCGAATACAGGAGGGTCACCCGGTGCCGGGCCACCAGGTCGTCGGTGAGGCCGGGTCCTGGGCGCTGCGCGCTCAGCACCGCGGACGAGCCCGAGAACAGCGGGAAGACGAAGGCGTTCCCGAACCCGTAGGCGTAGAACAGCTTGGACACCGAGAACGTCACGTCGTCCGGGCCGATGTCCAGCACCTCCCGCCCCACCAGGTCGTAGTACGCGGCCACATGGCCATGGGTGTGGGTCACCGCCTTCGGGCGGCCGGTGGTGCCCGAGGTGTACTGGATGTACAGCGGGGCGTCGGCCGTCACCGGCTCGGCGTCCCGCGCCGCGGCCACGGCGTCGATGCCGTCCGAGCAGGTGAGCGCCGACAGCTGGTCCGCGCCGAGCCAGCGCGCCGCGTCGAAGTGGTCCTGGAGATCGGGCCCCGAGACACACAGCGCGGCCCCCGAGTCCTCGGCCATGAAGCGGTGGTCGTCGGCGGTGAGCCCGGGGTTGACCAGCACCGCCGTCGCTCCCAGCCGGGCGACGGCCAGGAACGTGGCCACCCACATGACGCTGTCGGGCAGCGCTATCAGCACCCGGTCCCCGGCGCCCACGCCGCGCCCGGCCAGCACGGTGGCGGCGCGGGCGGCGCGGTCGTGGACCTCGCCGTGGGTCCAGATCCGGTGCGCCTCCAGGAAGGCGGGCCGGTCCGACCAGCCGCACCGGTCGGCGAGCGCGGCCAGATGCGCGGCCACGTTGGCGGACACCGACGGGACGAAGACCGAGGGGCCGGATAACACGAGCCCGGAGTGGCCGAGGACCGGCTCGACGAGGGCGGACTCCGAGAGATCGGAGAGACCGGAGAGATCCGAGAGAGCGGTCACCGTTCCAGCTCCTTCGCGGGTGCGTCCGGCAGCGACGGGGCCGCCGCTACCAGCAGGTCGTCCAGCTCACCGGCGGGCCGCTGTTCCGAGGCGTCGTAGGCGCGCATCGTCGCCGCGGTCTTGAGCAGCATCTCCTCGTACTCCTCGGCCGGATCGGAGTCGAGGATGATGGCGCCGCCCGCGCCGATGTGCATCCGGCCGCCGGTGAACACCGCGGTGCGGATGACGATGCTGAGATCGGCGGCGCCGTTGGTGCTGAGGAAGCCGAGGGCGCCCGAGTACACGCCGCGGGCCTCGGACTCCAGCGCGTCGATGATCTCCATGGTGCGCAGCTTGGGGGCGCCGGTCATGGAGCCGCCCGGGAAGCAGGCGCGTACGCAGTCGACGGTGCTGGTGTCCTGGCGCAGCCGGCCGCGCACGGTGGACACCAGCTGGTGCACGGTGGCGTACGACTCGGTGTTCATCAGCCGGGGGACGTACACACTGCCCGGCTTGCACACCCGCCCCAGGTCGTTGCGGAGCAGGTCGACGATCATCAGGTTCTCGGCCCGGGGCTTGGCGCTGGTGGCGAGGGCGGCCAGCGCGCGGGCGTCCTTGTCGGCGTCCCCGGAGCGCGGCGCCGTGCCCTTGATCGGCTTGGCCTCGGCGATGCCGTCGGGGGTGACGCGCAGGAAGCGCTCGGGGGAGGCGCACGCCACGTCGGCGTCGCCGAACCGCAGATAGGCGGCGTACGGGGCCGGGTTGAAGCGGCGCAGCGTCCGGTAGAAGGTGTACGAGTCGCTCGGGGCGGGCAGCCACGCGGAGTTGGTGAGGCAGACCTCGTAGCTCACGCCGGACCGCAGCTCGCGCAGGCTCGCCTCGATCGAGGCCAGGTACTTCTCCCGGTCCCGGACCAGCCAGGGTTCGACGGCGGCGGTGGTGGTGAGCGGCGGCGGCGCGGGCAGCGGCTCGTTCCGCGCGGGCACCCCGGTGAGCACGGTCACGGTCGCGTCCAGCCATTCCTTGGCGTCGCGGTGGCCGTCGGGGGTGTCCTCGCTGAGGCAGCAGACGTAGGTGACGCCCTCCTGGTGGTCGACCGCGACGAAGCGGTCGGCGAAGAGCCAGCAGGCGTCCGGGGTGGCGGCCTTGTGGCGGCCGGGGGCGCCGCAGTCGGCCTTCATCTCGTAGCCGAGGTAGCCCACGTAGCCGCCGGTGAAGTCGAAGGGCAGGTCCGGGGCGTGGACCTTCCTGGCGGCCAGCTCCCGCTTGAGGTAGTCGAAGACGCTGCCCTTGTACGTGGTGGCGGGCTTCCCGGGCCGCTCGATCTCGCACACCCGGGTGGCGGTGTCGTACGCCACGAACTCGGCCAGCGGCCCCTGTCCGTCGCCGAGGAAGGAGAAGCGCGCCTCGCCGGACTGGGTCCGCGAGCTGTCCAGCCAGAAGGCGCGCGGCGCGTCCGCGTACAGCCGGGTGAAGGCCGCCTCGGTGTCGGTGGCGTCGGCCAGCCAGCGGGCGTGCAGCCGGTAGGAGCGGGGCTCCGCGGTGGCGGTGGCCGGGGCGGTCGCCACCAGCGGCTTCCTGGGGCGCGGGGCGCGGGGCTTGCGGGGCTGGCCGGGGGTCGCGGTGGACGTCACGGACTCGCCGTTGGCGTGCTCGATGGTCAGATCGCGGAGGTTGCTGAACATCCGGTGGCCGTATCCGGTGAGCACCGACTCCGGGTGGAACTGCACGCCCCACAGCGGGCGGGCCCGGTGGCGCAGCGCCATCAGGACGCCGTCCTCGGACCAGGCGATGCCCTGGAGGCCCAGCGGCATCGGCTCGGCCACGCACAGCGAGTGGTAGCGGACGGCGGTGAAGTCCTGGGGGATACCGCGGAAGATGCCCTTCCCGCCGTGCTTGATCCGGGAGAGATGGCCGTGCCGCGGCTCGGGGGCGGGTACCACCCGCGCCTGGGCGCCGAGCGCGATGCCCTGGTGGCCCAGGCACACGCCCAGCACCGGGATCGTGGCGCGCTCGATCAGCCGGGCGGCGCCGGAGAAGTCGCGGGCGTCGGCCGGATGTCCGGGGCCGGGGGAGACCACGATGTTGTCGAACTCGGAGAGGTCGACGCGCGCCATTTCGGGCGCGTCGTTGAGAAGCACCTCCGGTTCCTCACCGTTGACCTCGGTGAGCAGATGGAAGAGGTTGTACGTGTACGAGTCGTAATTATCGACGAGGAGCGTCCTCAGCGATTCCATCCGGATTTGCCTCCTTGCTTCGGGCCGTCCACGACCATGCGCCTGTGACGTCCTCGGATCGACTGAAGCGGCGGGTAGAGCCACTTCTTGAGGAGCCGCTGCAGGCGCGGCATGACGAGCCAGGTCACCATCGCGGTCACGCCAAGACACAGAGCCAGGGTCCGCAGCAGGAAATTGGTGCCCTCGAGGAACGGGATCACCAGCACGTTGAAGATGAGGACCGGGGGGAACACGGCGCTCAGGTTCACCAGCCAGAGTTTCCATTTGGGGGGCGGCGGCAACGGCCGCACCGGACCCTTCAACCAGTTCTGCAGTCCTGAAGTGCGCTGAGTTCCCTTTTCTTGTACGAAGGGCCCGGCCCGAGTCGCCAACCGGGCGCGCTCGAGCGAGGTTTCCCATGCCTGTGCGGATACTTCCCTGTCGAATCGGTAGATGACGTGCCACTCCGAGGACGCCTGACCGGAGCCCATGACGCCACCTCCCAGGTATCCCGGAAGACTTGCCGCGGCATTGAGCATCTCAATCGCCCAGCCATAGAACTCGGTTTCGCGGCCGGGGTCCACCCGGTATGCGGCCGTCACCGTGACCGGTTCCGTGTCCACTCCAGCCGCAACTCCTTCCCGCACCCTGCACGCTCGCCTTCTCAACCCATGCTGACCTGCAAGGACTTCATACTCCCCACCAGGTCTTCCCGGCGAGTTGACAGGAAGTGTTCCACATCGGGAGATCCGCAACAGTCGAATGCTCAACAACGTACATAAAAACTGAATGAGAAGGCCGTGACCTGCGCGTTATCTACGGTTACAGGGGCTCGGAGGAGGCCGCGAAAAAGATTTTTGGAGACGCGTTGAACATGACGAAGCGCCGGGCCGTATGGAACGTAATGCGGCCCGGCGCTCAAAGTCGCCGTCGGGTCTGTTTCGGGCTGGGTAAGCTCTCCGGGGTAAGCCCGCCGGGGTCAGCCGAGAACCTTCTCCAGCGACGCGAGTGCCGCCTCCAGTTCCTCCCGGGTGATGGTCAGCGGCGGCGCCAGCCGGATCGTCGAACCGTGGGTGTCCTTGACCAGGACGCCCTCGCGCAGCAGCCGCTCGCCGATCTCGCGCCCGGTGCCCAGCGCCGGGTCCACATCGACCCCGGCCCACAGGCCCCGGCAGCGGTGGCCCGCCACGCCCTTGCCGTGCAGCGCGCTCAGCCCGGCGTCCAGCACCTCGCCCAACTCGGCGGCGCGGCGCTGGAATTCCCCGGTGCTCAGGAGGTCGACCACGGCCGAGCCGACGGCGGCGGCCAGCGGATTGCCGCCGAAGGTGGAGCCGTGCTCGCCGGGGCGCAGCACGCCCATCACCGCGCGGTCGGCGACCACGGCGGAGACCGGCACGATGCCGCCGCCCAGCGCCTTGCCGAGGAGCAGCACATCCGGCCGCACCGCCTCGTGGTCGACGGCGAGGGTGGTGCCGGTGCGGCCGAGGCCGGACTGGATCTCGTCGGCGATGAACAGCGCCCCGGCCCGCCGGGTGAGTTCGCGCACCCCGCGCAGATAGCCGTCGTCCGGGATCAGCACGCCCGCCTCGCCCTGGATGGGCTCGATCAGCACGGCCGCCGTGGTCTCGTCGACCGCCGCCTCCAGCGCGGCGAGGTCGTTGTACGGGACGACGCGGAAGCCCGGCGCGAACGGGCCGAACCCCGTACGGGCCACCGGGTCGCTGGAGAACCCCACGATCGTCGTGGTGCGGCCGTGGAAGTTGCCGTCGGCCACCACGATCGTCGCCCGGTCCGGGGCGACGCCCTTGACCTCGTACGCCCATTTGCGGGCCAGCTTGATGCCGCTCTCCACCGCCTCCGCGCCGGTGTTCATCGGCAGCACCGTCTCCATGCCGGTGAGCTGGGCCAGCCCCTCGGCGAACCCGGCGAGCCGATCGTTGTGGAAGGCGCGGGAGGTGAGGGTGAGCTGGTCGAGCTGGCGGTGGGCGGCCTCGATGAGCGCCGGGTGGCGGTGGCCGAAGTTGAGCGCCGAGTACCCGGCCAGCATGTCGAGGTAGCGGCGCCCCTCGACGTCCCACACCCAGACGCCCTCGGCGCGGGAGGCGACCACGGGCAGCGGGTGGTAGTTGTGGGCGAGCGAGGACTCCTCGGCGTGGATCAGCTCGTCCGAGGAGCGCGCGGGGCGGGAGCCGGTGGCGGGGGCGCCGGTGGCCGGGGCGGCGGACGCGGGTGCGGTGCGGGCGGGTGCGGTCATCAGCGGATCTCCTGAGTGCAGCACTTGATGCCCCCGCCGGCCTTGTGCAGCTCCGACAGGTCGACGGGGACGGGGACGTAACCGCGGTCGGTGAGCTGGGCTATGAGGCCGGTCGCGCGCGGGGCGACGAACACATGACGGCCGTCGGAGACGGAGTTGAGCCCGAAGGCCATGGCGTCGTCCCGTGTGGCGATCAGCGCCTCCGGGAAGAGGCGCTCCAGGACTTCACGGCTCCCGGGGGAGAACGCCCCCGGGTAGTAGGCGATGTTCTCGTCGTCGAGCGTGAACAGGGCGGTGTCCAGGTGGTAGAAGTACGGGTCCACCAGGAGCAGGCTGATCACCGGCACCCCGAAGAACTCCTGGACCTCCTGGTGGGCGGCGCGCGTCGTACGGAACCCGGTGCCCGCCAGGATGAACCGGCCCGCGGGCACGAGGTCGCCCTCGCCCTCGCTCACCGCCTCCGGCTGGTGCACCTCGAATCCGGCCGCCTTGAACCAGGACGTGTAGGCGAGCTGCTCCGGCCGCCGCTGGGGGGCGTGGAACCGCGAGCCGAAGACCCGGCCCGCCAGGACCAGGGCCGAGTTCGCCGCGAACACCATGTCCGGCAGGCCGGGGACCGCCTCGGCGGCCTCCACCCGGTGGCCGTGGTCGCGGTAGGCGCGGATCAGCGTCTCCCACTGGGTCTGGGCGAGCGCGGTGTCGACCACGGTGTCCTCGCGCATCCAGGGATTGATGGCATACCGGACATCGAAATATCCGGGGGGACAGGTCAGATAGCGCCGGGGGCGCGGCACACGGGTCTGGGGCACGGAGCAGTCCTCTCGCTTCCGCGGGCGACCGGGGGAATGGTTCAACGGTAGAAAGCGGACGAGAGGGGACACAAGAAAGGAAAATTGCGCGATGACGCAGTGATGTTGCGTCTCCGGCCGGTTCAGCGACCGTTCATTGCGTCCATGGCCTCGGGCGGGCCGGCGGGGCTGGCGCCCGCCTCGGCGCTGCCCGCGATCAGATGCGACAGCACCATGTAGCTGATGGTCTTCCGGATGAAGGGCTCGGTCCGGATGCGCTCCAGCACCTCCTCGAAATGCTCCACGTCCCTGGCCATGACATGCAGCAGGGCGTCGGCGCCGCCGGTCACCGTCATGGCCGCGGTGATCTCCGGGTAGCTGCGCACCACCTCCGCCAGCCGCCGGGGCGGGGCCGCGCTGTCGCAGTACACCTCCACGTACGCCTCGGTCCGCCAGCCCAGGGCGGCCGGCCGCACGGTCGTGGTGAAGCCGGTGATCACGTCGTTCTCCCGCATCCGGTCGACCCGCCGCTTGACCGCGGACGCCGACAGCCCGATCGCGTCGCCGATCTCCGTGAAGCTCGCCCGGGCATGCGCGACCAGAGCCGCGACGATCTTGCGGTCCAGGTCGTCGAAGGGTGCGGACTGGTTCGCCATGAGGGGTCCTTTCGGCGACCGGTGATGAACAGTCGGAATGACGTACCGATGAGATGCCCGCAAACCTCGGTGTTTTCCCTTGGTTTCCCGGGTTTTCGGTAAGTTTCTGCAAGAGGGGGCGTGTACGGGAACACGGGGCCCGATAGCGGATCCGTGGTGTGCCCTGGGCGCCGGGCGTACGAATCCGGGCACCGTACCTTCCGTATCCGCCTCGGTGATGCGGCACAACCTTTCGGCGGTCCTTACCGCGGCGTAACGTCTTCTAATCCCTCACTCGTTTCCAACTGGTGATCAGGTGGTCGTCATGACAACTATTATCAGCTTCAGGAGAGCCCGGTGAAAAGACCCCGGGACGCCGTGGTCACCGGTCTGGGTTTCTGCCTGCCGGGCGACGCCGAGCCCGTATTCACCGCGGGGCAGGTATGGGATATGGCCTCCCATGGCCGCTCCGCCCTCGTCCAGCGGGACATCGCCTACGGTGCGGTGAACCTCACCCCAGAACATTTCGGAGAACGGCTCCCCGAAATCCCCGAGTTCTTCGCCCGCCACTACACCGACGCCCACCGGTTCGGCCTGGTGTCCCTGGTGGAGGCCTGCGCCGACGCCGAACTCGACCTCCACGCGGGCGATTTGAGCGAGGCGGCGCTCCTCGTCGGACGCGGCGGAGTGGACGCCAACGTCGGCGTCTATCTCTCGCTGCTGAACACCCAGTCCGACGAGGCCACCGCGCTGGACGGCGTGGAGATGTTCGTCGCGGCCGCGCTCGGCGCGACCCCGTCCGACGTCGCGGTCGTCCAGGCCGCGGCGGCCCGCTCCACCGGCCCCTGCTTCACGGTGACCTGCGGCTGCTCGTCCGCCGCCGTGCAGATCGGCAACGCTCGCCGGATGATCGCCTCCGGCGAGGTCGAGATGGCCGCCGTGACCGGGGTCGACGTCTTCGACATCGGCCTGATCCAGCACGGCCAGCGGCTCCAAGTGGGCGCGCAGCGCGCCCACGAGGCGATGGACGCCGCCGCGATGCCGGACCTGCTCGCCTCGTTCGACTCCCTCATGCGCCCCTACGACCGGCGGGCCGAGTGCATCAACCACGGCGAGGGCTCCGCCACCGTGATCCTGGAGAGCCGGGAACACGCCCTGCGCCGCGGCGCGCACCTCTACGGCCAGGTGCTCGCCACCGCCATGACCCGCGACGGCCTCGACAACCCCCTCGCCACCGACGCGGGCGGCGCACAGCTCGTCCGGGCCGTCCGCGCCTGCCTCGGGGACCGGTGGCGGATCGAGCAGATCCCGTACGTCAACGGCGCCTGCGACGGCGGCGCGGCCGTCACCGCCCTGGAGGTCAACACCATCCGGGAGCTGTACGGGCCGGACAGCTCCGTCCTGATGACCACCCAGGAGGCCTGCTTCGGCCACCACGGGTCACCCATCGGCTGCGTCGGCGCCGCCCTGACCCTGATGATGATGGAACAGGGCGCGGTGTGCCCCACCGCCAACTGCGAGGAACCCGCCGACGGGCTGCCCTTCGACCCGGTCCCCGGCACCCGCACCCGCCCCCTCGACTTCGACTACGCGCTGAGCTTCAACTACCAGATCGGCGGCGTGAAGCACGCCATGCTGCTGGGCAGCCCGGACGCCCTCTAAGTCCGTTGAACCACCCCCGGCCTCCACCCCTCAGGCCGAACACCCCCTCGGAGACCCCGATGCGTCACAACACCCCTGCCTCCGCCCGCCCGCCCACCCGCATAGCCATCGTCGGCATGGGCTGCCGCCTCCCCGGAGACGTCGACTCGCCCGCCGCCCTGTGGCAGCTGCTCGCCGAAGGGCGGGACGCGGTCGCCGCGCCCCCCGCCGAGCGCACCGCCCTGTGGGGAACACCGCCCCCCACCGGCCCGGCGGACGGCTCCGGCCTGCCCGCCGTCGGCGGCTATCTGCGCGAAGTGTCCGGCTTCGACGCCGACTTCTTCGGCGTCTCCGGCCGCGAGGCCGACGTCCTCGACCCCCAGCACCGGCTGCTCCTCGAAGTGGCCTGGGAGGCCCTGGAACACGCCGGAGCACCCCCGGACCGGCTCGCGGGCACCTCCACCGGCGTCTTCACCGGCCTCAGCTACAACGACTACGCGGACCGCCTCGACCGGCACACCCAGGAACAGCAGGGCTCCGCCCTGTCCAACGCGCACTGCGTCGCCGCGGGCCGGATCTCCTACCTCCTCGGCCTCCGGGGACCCTGCCTGGCCCTGGACACCGCCTGCTCCTCCTCCCTGGTCGCCGTGCACCTCGCGGCCCAGGCGCTGCGCACCGGCGAATGCGACCTCGCCCTCGCCGGTGGCGTCACCCTGATGTTCGAACCCAGAGTCACCCGCTCCTTCGACCGGATGGGCATGCTCTCCCACACCGGCCACTGCCACGCCTTCGACGCCGCCGCCGACGGCTTCGTACGCGGCGAGGGCTGCGGCATCGTCGTCCTCAAGCGCCTCCCCGACGCCATCCGCGACCAGGACCGTGTCCTCGCCGTGCTGCGCGGCTCCGCCGTCAACCAGGACGGCCACTCCGACGGGCTCGCCGCGCCCTCGCCCACCGCCCAGCGCGCCCTGTACGAGGAGGCGCTCGCCCGCGCCGGAATCGACGCCGCCGACGTCGGCATGATCGAAACCCATGGCACCGGCACCCCGGTCGGTGACCCCGTCGAATTCGGCAGCCTCGCCGAGGTGTACGGCACCGGCCGGGACCGCTGCGCCCTGGCGTCCGTCAAAACCAACCTCGGCCACCTCGAACCCGCCGCCGGGGTCACCGGCCTCATCAAGGCCGTCCTCTGCCTGAACCAGGGCCTCATCCCGCCCAATCTGCACTTCACCCGCTGGAACCCGGCCATCGCAGCCGACGCCACCCGCTTCTTCGTCCCCCGGGAACTCACCCCCTGGCCCGTGCGCACCGGCCCCCGCGTCGCGGCCGTCTCCTCCTTCGGGTTCTCCGGGACCAACGCCCATGTGGTGCTGGAACAGCCGCCCGCCACCCCGGCCCGCCCCCGTGTGCAACGGCCACGGCACACCGGCGTCGCCACCGACCCGCACATCGTCCTCCTCCCGGCCGGGTCACCCGCCGCGCTGCCGGTCGCGGCGCGGCGCATGGCCGACTGGCTGGAGGGTGACGGCGCGGCCGTACCGCTGCGCGACATCGCCCACACCCTCGCCCTGCGCCGGGCCGCCGGCCGCGGCCGCCTCGGCGTCACCGCCACCACCCACGGCGAACTCGCCGAGGCTCTACGGGCGTTCGCCACCGGCCAGGCCCACCCCGCGGTGGTGACCGGCGCCGTGGGAGCGGAAGTGTCCCGGCGGCCGGTGTGGGTGTTCTCCGGACAGGGCTCGCAGTGGCCCGGCATGGGACGCGGCCTGCTGGAGCGCGAACCCGCCTTCGCCGCCGCCCTCGCCGAGGCCGATGAACTCATCGCCGCCGAGACCGGATTCTCGGTGCTCGACATCATCCGCGCGAGCGAGCCGGTGACCGGCTGCGCCCGCGTCCAGCCCGTGCTGTTCGCCCTGCAGACCGCCCTCGCCGCCACCTGGCGCGCCCATGGCGTCGAACCCGCCGGGGTCGTCGGCCACTCCATGGGCGAGGTGGCGGCCGCCGTGGTGGCCGGGGCGCTCTCCCTGGCCGACGGCGTCAAGGTCATCTGCCGCCGCTCCGCGCTGCTCACCCGGGTCGCCGGAAACGGCGCCATGGCCACCGTGGGCCTGTCCGCCGACGAGGTGCAGGCCGAACTCGACCGGGCCGCCTCCGGAGCCGTCACCGTCGCCGTGATGGCCGCGCCCGGCTCCACCGTCGTGGCCGGTGACACCGCGCGCGTGGAACGGCTCGTCGCCGACTGGGAGGCCCGGGGCGTCCCCGCCGCCTTGGTGGCCGTCGACGTCGCCTCGCACTCCCCGCAGGTCGACCCGCTGCTCCCCGAATTGCACACCGTCCTCGCCGATCTGACGCCTCGTCGGCCGGACATCCCCTTCTACACCACCGTCCTCGACGACCCACACGACCTGCCCGCCTTCGACGCCGACTACTGGTGCGCCAACCTCCGCCGCCCGGTCCGCTTCTCCACCGCGCTCGCCGCCGCCGCGGCCGACCGCCACCTGGTGTACGTGGAGGTCTCCCCGCACCCCGTGGTCACCCACCCCGTCACCCGCACCCTCGCCGGACTGACCCGGGACCCGGTCGTCCTGCCCACCCTGCGCCGCGGCGAGGACGAGACCACCACCTTCCGCACCCAGCTCGCCGCCCTCCACTGCGCGGGCGTCCCCGTCGACTGGGCACACCTGTACGGGGACGGCGACCTCGCCGACGTCCCCGCCATCACCTTCGACCGCACCCCCCACTGGGCCACCCCCGCGCTCCCCGCCGACACCACCGCTCGGCCCGCCACCGAACTGCCCGGCAGCCACACCGAAGTGCCCGGCGAATCCCTCCGCCACTCCTGGCGCGCCAGCACCGGCACCGCCACCCTGCCCTGGCTGGACGACCACCGGGTGCACGGCACCCCCGTGCTGCCCGGCGCCGCCTACTACGCGCTCGCCCTCACCACCGCCTGCCAGGTCTTCGACGCAGCCCCCACCGAGGTCGAGGTCACCGATCTGCGCTTCCACGAACTCCTGACCATCGCCGAACACACCGACCTCAGCACCACCGTGACCGTGGCCGCCGCCGACCGCGCCACCTGCGAGATCTTCGGCCGAGGCGAGGACGGCACCTGGATCCGGCAGGCCGGTGCGGTCCTGCGCCGCCTCGCAGCGCCCCCGAAGCCCCGCCCCGCCTCCGTACGCACCCTGGCCCTGCGCCACCCCGTCCCCATCGAACCGGCCGCCCTGTACGGCAACCTGCGGGAGCGGGGCATCGAACACGGCCCGGCGTTCAACGGGATCACCGAGGTGCACACCTCCCGCCACGGCAACAGCTTCTGGGCCCGGGTACGGATCCCCGACGCCGCCCGCAGCCCCGGACACGCATTGCGCATCCACCCCGTCCTGGTCGACCTGTGCGCCCAGCTCCTGGTCGCCGGGCTCCTGAAGGACGCCGACCAGGGTCTTGTCCTGCCCGTCGGGATCCAGACCGCCCGCGTCCTCGGCGACCCCGCCACCGCCGTCTACTGCCACGCCCGGCTGACCGCCGAGTCCACCGCCGGGGTCCTCGTCGGCCACATCCGGCTGCTCGACGGGGAAGGCCGCCCGATCCTCGCCATCGACGGCCTGCGCATCGCCCGCCGCGCCGTCCAGCCGACCACCGAGGTCGACCAGTGGTTCCTGGAGGTCGGCTGGAAACGCGCCACGCTGCCCGCCCCGGACGGCGACCGCGCGCCCGGCCACTGGCTCGTCGTCGGCGAGGGAGACGGCTCCGCCCACACCACGGCCGACGCGCTGCGCGCCGCCGGAGCCACCGCCCGGGTCTGGGACCCGCCTCTGGACGACGCACGGCTCGACGCCCTCCGCGACGATCTGACCGCCCGGCTGACCGGCCCCGGCGCCCTGCCGCGCGGCGTCGTCCTCCTGTGCGGCACCGCGCCACGTACCAGCGATTCCGAGGCCACGGCTGCGGACGACAGCGGCGATGACGCGCTGCGCCGCACCCGGCGGCTGCTCGCCACCGCCCAGGCCCTCGCCGCCGGTCCCACCGTGACCGCCGTCCCCGCCCATCCCGCCGACCCGCCGCGCCTGTACGCCGTCACCCGTGGCGCCCGGGCCGTGGCGCCCGACGACGTGCCCGACCCGGCGCAGAGCGCACTGCGCGGACTGGTGCGGGTGCTCGCGTACGAACACCCCGAACTGCGCGCCACCCTGGTCGACACCGACCCGGCCGCACCCCTCGACCTCGTCCCCGAACTCCTCGCCGACGCCGCCACGGAGGACGAGATCGCCCTCCGTGGCGGCACCCGCCACACCGCCCGGCTCGCCTACGCACCCCTGACCGACACCGAACGCACCACGGCCGCCGCCCGCACCGTACGCTGCGGCACCGACGGCTTCCGGCTGCGGGCCGGACGCCTCGGCGACCTCGGCACCCTGGAACTGACCACCGCCGGGCGGCGCCCGCCCGGCCCCGGCGAGGCCGAACTGCGCGTCCTGGCCGCGGGCATGAACTTCCGCGACGTCCTCACCGCCATGGGCCTGCTCCCCGGCGACGGTGACGTCCGCTACCGGATGGGCTTCGAATGCGCCGGTGAGGTGACCTCGGTCGGCCCCGGCGTCGACCACGTCCGCGTCGGCGACCGGGTCGTGGCGGCCGACGCGCGCGGCGGCGCCTTCGGCTCCTTCACCGTCGTACCCGCCGACTGCACCGCTCCCACACCCGAAGGACTCGACCCGGCCACCGCCGCCGGACTGCCCCTGGCCTTCCTCACCGCCTGGTACGCGCTGCGCCACATCGGCCGGGTCACGGAGGGCGAGCGGGTGCTGATCCACTCGGCCACCGGCGGCACCGGACTGGCCGCCATCGCCGTCGCCCGGCTGCTGGGTGCCGAGGTGCTGGCCACCGCGGGCAGCGAGGACAAGCGCCGCTATCTGCACTCCATGGGCATCACCCACGTCATGGACTCCCGCTCGCTCGACTTCCGCGACGAGGTCATGGCGGCCACCGGCTGCGAGGGCGTCGACGTCGTCCTCAACTCCCTGTCCGGCGCGGCCATCCGGGCCGGTCTTGAGTCGCTGCGCCCCTTCGGCCGCTTCATCGAACTCGGCGTCCGCGACATCCTCTCCGACGCCCCGCTCGGGCTCTCGCCCCTGCGCCACAACATCACCTTCTCCACGGTCGACCTCGTGGAACTCCAGACCTCCCGCCGCGAGGTGTTCGCCGCCGCGCTGCACGAGGTACTCGACCAGTTCGCCGCCGGGCGCCTGAAGCCCCTGCGGTGCACCACCTATCCGCTGGCCGATGTCACCGAGGCGTTCCGGCAGATGGCGGGCGCCCGCCACCTCGGCAAACTGGTGCTGACCCTCCCGCAGCAGGGCGACGTCAGCGCCGTCCTGCCCGACGGGCCCGTCCCGGTGCGCGAGGGCGGCACGTATCTGATCACCGGTGGGCTGCGGGGCCTCGGCCTCGCCACCGCCCGCTGGCTGGCCGGGCAGGGCGCGGGCCACCTCGTGCTCAACGGCCGTACCGCACCCGTGGGCGCCGACGCGCAGACCCTCGGCGAAGTGTCGGCCACCGGCACCAAGGTCACCGTCATCCTCGGCGACATCGGCCGCCCCGGCACCGCCGAGCGGCTGGTGGCCGCCGCCACCGCTGACGGGGCACGGCTCGACGGCGTCGTCCACTGCGCCATGGTCCTCGACGACGCGGCGGTCACCAACATCCGCGAGGACCAGCTGGGCCGGGTGTGGACACCGAAGGTCACCGGGGCGTGGCGGCTGCACCGGGCCACCGCCGGACTGCGGCCCGACTGGTTCGCGGTGTTCTCCTCGATGGCCTCGCTGCTCGGCAACCCCGGGCAGGGCGCCTACGCCGCCGCGAACGCCTGGCTGGACGGCTTCGCCGCCTGGCGCTCTGCCCAGGGCCTGCGCACGCTGGCCGTGAACTGGGGCCCGTGGGGCGAGACCGGTGTCGCCACCGGTTTCGCCGACCGTGGCTACCGGACCATCCCCACCGACGAGGGCCTGCGCGCGCTCGGCACCCTCCTGGCGTACGGGCGGGTGCACACCGGTGTCATCCCCGGCGAACCCGTCAGCTGGATCCCGGCGGCCGGGCGCCACTCGTCCCTGTTCGGCCACCTCGTCCCCGGCGAGGGCCAGGTGGCCGACGCCGGGGAGAACACCGACGACATCCGGGCCCGGCTGACCGCCATCCCGGCCGGATTCGCCCGCCGCGCCGCCCTGGAGGCGTATCTGACCGACCACATCCGGGTCGTCCTGCGGCTGAGCAGCACCACCCTCGATCCGCAGACCCCGCTGAAGTCCCTGGGCTTCGACTCGCTGCTCGCCATGGAGCTGCGGGTACGCCTGGAAACCGGCCTGAACATCAAGCTCGCCGCCAACTTCGTCTGGCAGCACCCCCATGTGGCGGCCCTCGCCATCGGCCTGGCCCAGCACATGGGCCTGGAACTGGACGATCGGCAGGAACGGCTGAGCGCCTAGTGGCCCGACGGCTGCGGGGGGGGGCCGGTGTCCGAGAACCCCCCCCCCCCGACGGCCAACCAACACCCCCGCACACAAAACCCCCCGGCCCCCCCCATAAA
>NZ_JBSFGE010000003.1:594518-615157 GCF_053596435.1 Streptomyces sp. NPDC001700 | reverse complement strand
CCCCCGCACCCCCCAGGAAGAAATCCTGGCCACCCTGTTCGCCGACATCCTCGGCCTGGAACAGGTCGGCATCGACGACAGCTTCTTCGACCTCGGCGGACACTCCCTCCTCGCCACCCGCCTCGTCTCCCGCATCCGCACCGCCCTCGGCGCCGAACTCTCCGTCCGCCAGCTCTTCGAAACCCCCACCATCACCGGCCTCACCCAAGCACTCACCACCACCGCCACCACCGCCCGCACCGCCCTCACCACCCGCCACCGCCCCACCCGCATCCCCCTCTCCCACGCCCAACGCCGCCTCTGGCTCCTCCAGCAGATGGACCCGGGCAGTTCGCTCTACAACATCCCGGTCGCCGTACGCCTGACCGGCTCACTCGACCACGGAGCGCTGCGCGAGGCGCTGCACGCGGTCGCGGTCCGGCACGAGTCGCTGCGGACCCTGTTCGCCGAGGACGCGGACGGCCCGCACCAGGTGATCCTCGATGCGGACCGGGCACGGCCCGTCCTGGAGGTGGTGGCCACCGCCGAGGAGGCGCTGGACGAGCAGCTCTCGGCGGCGACCCGCCATAGCTTCGATCTCGCCGGTGAACTGCCCATGCGGGCCTGGCTGTTCGAGACGGGACCCGACCGGCAGGTGCTGCTTCTGCTGATGCATCACATCGTGGGGGACGGCTGGTCGATGGGCCCCCTGGCGCGGGACCTGGCCACCGCCTACGCCGCCCTCACCGAGGGCCGCGCCCCGGCCTGGACTCCGCTTCCGGTGCAGTACGCCGACTTCACTCTCTGGCAGCGCGAAGTCCTCGGCTCCGAGGACGACCCGGACAGCCCCATTTCCCAGCAACTGACCTACTGGCAGCGCATGTTGGGCGACCTCCCGGCGGAGCTGGAGCTGCCCACCGACCGGCCCCGGCCGACGACTCCCTCCCACCGGGGCGACATCGTCGACTTCGACCTGTCCGCAGAGTTGCACGCCGCCGTCGTAGCGCTGGCGGGCAAGCAGAACGTCACGGCGTTCATGGTGGTGCAGGCCGCGCTCGCCGCACTGCTGTCCCGGGTGGGCGCGGGGATCGACATCCCCATCGGCACTCCGGTCGCCGGGCGGGACGATGACGCGGTGGAGGACGTCGTCGGGTTCTTCGTCAACACCCTCGTCCTGCGCACCGACCTCTCCGGCAACCCCCGATTCCGCGAGCTGCTCGACCGGGTCGCCCGCACCGACCTGGAGGCGTTCGCCCGGCAGGACGTACCGTTCGAGCGGCTGGTCGAGGTCCTCAACCCGGAGCGGTCACTGTCCCGGCACCCGCTGTTCCAGACGGCGTTGAGCTGGAACAACGAGACGGTGGCGCTCGACCTGTCCGGTGTGGCGCCCGAAGGGCAGCGGGTACGTTCCGGCACCGCGAAGTTCGATCTGAACTTCATCCTCGCCGAGCGGCGCACCGCGTCCGGCGCGACCGCGGGCATCCTCGGGCAGATCGAGTACAGCCTCGACCTCTTCGACCGGGAGACCGTCGCGGAACTCGCGGAGCGGTTGGTGCGGCTGCTGACCGCCGCGGTCGCGGACCCCCGGCTCCGGATCGGGGAGATCGAGGTCCTTTCGGCCCCGGAACGGCAGCGGATCGTCCACGAGTGGAACGCGACCGGCGCGCCGGTCCCCGCCGCGTCCCTGCCGCAGCTCATCGTGGAGCAGGCGGGCCGCACCCCGGATGCCGTGGCCGTCGAATGCGGCGCGACCTGCTGGACGTATCGCGAACTGATCTCCCGCGCCGACGAACTGGCCGAGCGGCTGATCGCGCAGGGCGTGCGGGCGGAGACGCCGGTCGCCCTGCTCATGGAGCGCTCGGCGGAGCTGGTCGCCGCGCTGCTCGCGGTGGTGCGGGCGGGCGGTGTGTACGTACCCCTGCACACCGGCTATCCGACCGCGCGGATGCGTTCGGTGCTGGACGAGGCCCGGGCGCCGGTCCTGGTGATCAGCCGTGGACTGTCGGCGCACGACCTAGTGGCCGAGCAACGCGCCGTCGGCACCCGGGTTTTGCTGGCCGAGGAGCCCGGCGCGGCCGAACCGGGCGGGACCGTCCCGCTGCCGGAGCGCATCGAGCCGGACCGCCTCGCGTACGTGATGTACACGTCCGGCTCCACGGGCAAGCCCAAGGGCGTGTCGGTGACCCACCGCGATGTGGTGGACCTGGCCATGGACCGCGGCTGGGGGGTCGGCCCGCAGGACCGGGTGCTGATGCACGCACCGCACGCCTTCGACATCTCCGTGTACGAGATCTGGCTGCCGCTGCTCCGCGGTGCCCGGGTCGTGGTCGCCCCGGCGGGCGATGTGGACGCGGCGACCCTTGACCGCCTGGTGCGCGAGCACGGCATCAGCCACCTGCATCTGACGGCCGGTCTGTTCCGGGCCATGGCCGAGGACCTCTCGGAGAGCTTCGGCCTCGTACGGGAAGTCCTCACCGGCGGCGACGTCGTACCCGCGAGCGCCGTCGAGCGGGTCATCGAGGCCCACCCCGCGACGACGGTGCGCCATCTCTACGGGCCGACCGAGATCACGCTGTGCGCCACGGGCCACGCGGTCTCGGCCCCGTACCGGGCGGCCGGCGGTCTGCCCCTGGGCCGCCCCCTGGACAACACGCGGGTGTACGTCCTGGACGCCGGGCTGCGGCCGGTGCCCGCCGGGGTCGCGGGCGAGCTGTACATCGCCGGTTCCGGCCTGGCCCGCGGGTACGCGGGCCGGGCGGATCTGACGGGGGAGCGGTTCGTCGCGGACCCGTTCGGCGCGCCGGGGACCCGTATGTACCGCACGGGTGACCTGGTCCGATGGAACAAGACCGGTCTGCTGGAGTTCGTGGGCCGGGCCGACGACCAGGTCAAGATCCGCGGGTTCCGGGTGGAACCCGCGGAGGTGGAGACCGTACTCGCCGGTGCGGCCGGGGTGGCGCAGGTCGCGGTGGTCGCACGGGAAGACCGGCCGGGCGACAAACGCCTGGTGGCCTATGTCGTACCGGCGGCGGATACCCGTCCCGAGGCGGCCGCGCTGCGCGACTTCGCGGCGGACGTACTGCCGGAGTACATGGTGCCGTTCGTCGTCCTGACCGACGCGCTGCCGCTGACCCCCAACGGAAAACTGGACCGGCGCGCGCTGCCCGCCCCCGCCTACGCGGGCGAGGGGCGCGGGGAGCCGGTCACCCCGCAGGAGCAGATCCTGTGCGACCTGTTCGCGCGGGTGCTCGGCGTGGAGCGGGTCGGGACCGAGGAGAGCTTCTTCGCACTCGGCGGGCACTCCCTGCTGGCCACCCGGCTCGTCAACGGCGTCCGCGAGGCGCTGGGTCTGGACATGTCGGTGCGGGACCTGTTCCAGTCCCCCACCGTGGCCGGGCTGCTGCGGCAGCTGGACGCCGGGGGCAGCGGCGACTCGTTCTCGGAGGTGCTGCCGCTGCGGGCCACCGGCGACCGCACCCCGCTGTTCTGTCTGCACCCGGCGCTCGGAATCGGCTGGTGCTACGGACGGCTGGCCGGCCGGCTCCCCGCCGAGCTGCCGGTGTACGCGCTCCAGGCGCGCGGACTGCTCGGTCAGGAGCCGCCCGCCCGGGACCTCGACGAGATGATCGACGAGTACTGCGCCCGGATCCGGGAGGTGCAGCCCGAGGGCCCGTACCAGATCCTCGGCTGGTCCATGGGCGGACTGCTCGCCCACCGGGTCGCCACCCGGCTGCAGAGCCAGGGGCAGCGGGTGGGGCTCCTCGCCATCGTCGACGCGTATCCGGTGGAGCCGTCCCGTACGGACTGGGATCCGGCCGAGCTGACCGCGCAGATCAGCGCGGATCTCGGCTTCGACATCGAGCAGGTGGGCCCCGAGCAGGAGGAGGAGGTTCTCGCGGGGCTCCGGGCCAAGGGCCACCCGCTGGGGCACCTGCCGGGCGGTGACATCCGGGCCGCGGCTCGCGTCTACGTCAACAGCACCGCGCTGACCCGGGGCCTCCGGCCGGAGCGGTTCACCGGCGATGTCCTGTTCTATTCGTCCGGCGCGTCGTTCAGCAGGGACGACGCGACGTTCAACGCCGGGGCGTGGCGCCCGTACGTGTCCGGTGACATCACCGAGCACGTCGTGGATTTCCTGCACGAGGACCTGATGATCGAGCCCGCCGCGGTCGCGGAGATCGCGGCGGTCCTCGCCAAACACGTACGGGATCCCGCGGTCGCCGGGCCCGTCGGCAGAGACAAGCAGCAGAGGAAGAGAAGGAGCATCTGATGAGCAACCCGTTCGAAGACCCGGAAGCCACGTACGTCGTACTGGTCAACGACGAGGCGCAGCACTCCCTGTGGCCGGCGTTCGCCGAGGTGCCCGCGGGCTGGACGGTCGCCCTGGCGGAGACCGACCGCCCGGCGTGCCTGGAGTACATCAACCAGAACTGGACCGACATGCGGCCCAAGAGCCTCGTCGAGGCCATGGAGGGTTCCGGGCAGGGCACGGCTTGAACGAGGTCATGATCGAGGCGTCCGGGGTCCGCAAGAGCTTCGGCGATGTCCACGCCCTGAACGGCGTGGACATCGAGGTCGCCCGGGGCAAGGTGCTCGGGCTGCTGGGCCACAACGGTGCCGGCAAGACGACCCTGGTGAACATCCTGTCCACGGTCTCGCCCCCGACCGCGGGCACGGTCCGGGTCGCCGGGTACGACGTGACCGCCCAGGGAGCCGCGGTGCGCGCCCGGATCGGGGTGACCGGGCAGTTCGCCTCGGTCGACGAATACCTCTCCGGGTACGGCAACCTGGTCCTGATCGCCCGGCTGCTCGGTGCGGGCCGGCGCGAGGCGGCGGCCCGGGCCACCGAGCTGCTCGAACAGTTCCGGCTGACCGAGGCCGCCAAGCAGCCCTCCCGCACCTACTCGGGCGGTATGCGCCGCCGGCTCGACCTTGCCGCCAGCCTCGTCGGCCGTCCCGATGTGCTGTTCCTGGACGAGCCCACGACGGGCCTCGACCCGACGACCCGCATCTCGCTGTGGGAGACGGTCGAGGGGCTGGTGGCCGACGGCACCACCGTGCTGCTGACCACGCAGTACCTGGACGAGGCCGACCGGCTCGCCGACTGGATCACCGTCCTGTCGAAGGGCCGCGTCATCGCGTCGGGCACCAGTGGCCGGCTCAAGTCGGAGCTGGGCAGCCGCGCGGTGTACGCCGCGCTCACCCCGGAATCCGACCTGGCGGCGGCCACCGGCGCGCTGGCTGCGGCCGGCTTCCAACCGCGCTCGGACCCGGAGCGGCGCACGCTGAGCATGCCGGTGGACAGCTCCGCGGACATCGCGGCCGTGGTGCGGGCGCTGGACACCGTGGGTGCCGAGCTGGTCGAACTCACCGTCAAGGAGCCGTCGCTGGACGACGTCTATCTGGCACTCACCCAATCGCCGACGGCCCTCGCAGGCGCGGCCTGACATCACGGGAGTCCCCGTTGGCCCTCCAGGAACGCACCCTGGACACGGCGCCCGTCGCCGTACCCGGCACCAGAACCGAGTGGCGCGGCGGCAGCGTCGCCACCCAGCTGTGGGTGCTCACCGCCCGGCAGATCCGGTCCATGTACGGCGACACCCGGCTCGCGCTGTTCAGCCTGGTCCAGCCGCTGATCATGCTGCTGTTGCTGAGTGAGATCTTCGGCAGCATGGCGAACCCCGACGACTTCCCCCACCAGGTGCGCTACATCGACTACCTGATGCCCGCGCTCCTGGTCACCACCGGCCTCGGCTCGGCGCAGGGGGCCGGAGTGGGGCTGGTCAGGGACATGGACAACGGCATCGTGGCCCGGTTCCGGGTGCTGCCCACCCGGCTGCCCCTGGTCCTGGTGGCCCGCTCGCTGGCCGATCTGGTGCGCGTCCTCACCGAGCTGATCGTCCTGCTGGCCTGCGGCACGCTCTTCTTCGGCTTCCGGCCGTCGGGCGGTGTGCTCGGCACGGCCGGGGCCCTGCTGCTCACGGTGTTCGTCATCTGGTCTCTGATCTGGTGCTTCATCGCGCTCGCCGCGTGGCTGCGCAGCGTGGAGGTGATGTCGAGCATCGCGGTCCTGGTGATGTTCCCGCTGATGTTCGCCTCCAGCGCGTTCGTCCCGCTGAAGGGGCTGCCGGAGTGGCTGCGGGTCGTGGCGAAGGTCAATCCGGTGACGTACGCCGTGGACGGTTCACGGCGCCTCTCGCTGGGCTGGGACCCGGGGTTCGTCGTGCTCGGCGCCCTCGTGACGAGTGCCGTCCTGATGGCCGTCGCCGGTTTCGTGGCCGCGAAGTGCTTCGGCAGGGCGCCGAACGCCTGACAGCCCCGCAGGCCCTCAGCGGGCGGGGTCGAGGGGGAGCAGGACGCTGATCAGAAAGCCGCCGCCCTGCCTCGGCCCCACATCCAGCGTGCCGCCGACCATGCCGACCCGTTCGCGCATGCCGATCAGGCCGAGGCCGGACCCGCCGAAGCCACCGTCCCCGTACGTCCGCTGGGCAGCGCCCCGCCCGTCGTCCGCGATGAGCAGGCCGAGCCCGTCGTTGAAGTAGACGAGCCGGACGCTGGCGCCCGCGTCGGGGCCGCCGTGCTTACGGGTGTTGGTGAGGGCTTCCTGCACGATGCGGTACGCGGTCAGCTCGACGCCACTGGGCAGCGGGCGGGGGGCGCCCTCGACCTTGAACTCGATGGGCAGTCCGGCGTCCCGCACTTGTCCGACCAGGTCCTCGATCTGCCGGACGTCGGGCTGCGGCACGTACTCGCCGCCCTCCTGGCACTCGCCGTTGCGCAGCACATCGAGCAGCCGGCGCATCTCCGTGAGCGCCTGACGGCCTGCCCCCGAGATGGTCTCCAGCGCCTTGCGGGCCTGCTCGGGGGCGGTGTCCAGGACGTACGCGGCGCCGTCGGCCTGCACCACCATCACCAGGACGTTGTGCGTGACGACATTGTGCAGTTCGCGGGCGATCCGGGCGTGCTCGGCCTGAACCGCCATCCTCGACTGGACCGCGCGTTCGTTCTCCAGCCGTGCGGCCCGTTCCTCCAGCTCCGCGAGGTACGCCCGGCGGATGCGCAGCCAGTCGCCGAGCACCCAGGCGAACCCGAAGGGAGCGGCGAGGATGACCGCTATGAAGACCTGCTCCCCTAAGCTCACCTCGGGCTGTGGCCAGCGCACCTGGGCGATCGGCGCGGCGCACAGCCCCGCCACCAGCGCCGTACGCGAGGCCCAGACCGAACCGTTCACCGACACGGTGTAGATGATCACTGGCATCGCGGAGTCGGCGGGCATCACCTCGACATCGCAGATGAGCTGTGCGACACCCGTCGCGCCCGCCAGGATCAGCATCTTCTCCGGTGCCCGGCGGCGCAGCGCGACGACCAGGCTCATCGCCACCATGATCGGCACGGCCGCCCACGGCGGCTCCCCGTCCCCCACGTCCCGCGTGCCCATCAGCCAGATCCCGCCGAGCCCGAGCAACACGACGGCGCATAAGACGTCCACGCCCGTCGGGTGTCTTCGGAGAAAGTCATAGAGACGCTGCACGTCACCCAGAGTAGGAACGCTCACAACCCGTCGGCGTCAGCCCGGGGGCCGATCCGATTCCCCGTGGCCTACTCCCCAAGGTGGATACTGTGACCGGGAGTTGAAGGGCGCGGTTCAGATCACAGAGCGTCGCGCCGACCGGGAGAGACCGCCGCGGCACGGCCTCAGTCGGTGGCCGCGATCAGGTCTGCCTCGTGGGCGATGATGGCGGCCTGCACGCGGTTGTCGACTCCCAGTCTTCTAAGGATCGAGCTGACATGAGTTTTCACCGTGCCCTCCACGAGATCCAGGCGGCGGGCGATCTGCGCGTTCGACAGACCTGCGCCGAGCAGCCCCAGCACGACGCGCTCGCGGGTGCTGAGCCGGGCGGCCTGCTCGCGGGCGGCCGATTTCCGCGACATGTTCTTCAGGGAGAGGCCCCGGATCACCCGGTGCGCCGCCTCGGGGGAGAGATAGGCGGCGCCGTCGGCTACCGCGTGCACGCCCGCGATCAGTTCACGCGGGTCGCCCGACTTCAGCAGGAAGCCGCTCGCTCCGTTGCTCAGGGCTCGGGCGATGTAGTCGTCGTTGCTGAAGGTCGTGAAGATGATCACCGCGGTGCGCGAGGAGGACCTCAGGATCTCGGACGCCGCGTCCAGGCCGTCCAGCCGCGGCATCTGCACGTCCAGCAGGGCGACATCCGGCTGATGGCGGTGGACCATCTCCACGGCCTGCCGGCCGTCGGCGGCCTCGGCCACCACCTCGATCTCCAGGTCGGCCGACAGGATGGCCCGGGCGCCCGCCCTCATCATCGGTTCGTCATCAGCAAGCAGAACTCGAATCACCAAATTCCCTATTCTCTCTTCGCCCCGGCCGGTGCCGCGTCGGCGCACAGCCAGGACTTACTGTGAAAGACCGTTCCTGCTTCCTTGCCGCCTACGCCAACCGGCGCAAGGCCATCTGGAGCGTAGCCCTGTGGTGCGGGCTCGCCGTGCCGCCGCTGCTCGGCTCGCCCACCGACCTGGCGTCCTCGACGGTCTGGTGGAGACTCGGCGGGCTGGCCTTCCTCGTGCCGGTCGTCGCCTTCCGGAGGCGCTATCTTCCGCTGGCCTGGGGGGTCAGCGCGGCGCTCGCTCTGATCAACCCCTGGTTCTCGCCCGCTCTGTTCGCGATGAGTTACCTCGTCGGCCGCCGCGAAAGGCGCGAGCGGCCCCTGCAAGTCGCGATCGCCGTGGGCGTCATCGCCGCGACCATGATCGTCACCGGCACGACGTCCGGGCATCTCACGACCTGGCTGAACGCCGCTCCCCTCCTCGTCGGCGCGGTGACCGCCTGGCTGGCAGGGCGGCACCGGCACCAGCGCCGTGAGCTCGAACTCGCCGGCTGGCAGCGCGCCCAACACCTGGAGCGGGAGCAGCAGCTCAGCGTCGACCGGGCCCGGATCCGCGAACGGGCCCGCATCGCCCAGGATATGCATGACCAACTCGGCCACGACCTCACCCTCATCGCCATGCTGGCCGCCGCGCTCGAAGTCGCCCCGCGCCTCGACGAATCGGCCAGGTCCAGCGCCAAGGAGCTGCGCGTCAGCTCAGGTCAGGCGATCAACCGGCTCAGCGACATCATCGGCGTGCTGCGCGTGGACGCCCCGGAGGAGCCGACGCCCTCGCTGCGTGAGGACGTCATGAGCACCGTGGACCGGGCGCGTACCGCCGGCATGCTCATCGAGCTGGAGCGGCGCGGTCTCGACACCACGGCGCCACGCGGCGTCGAGGAAACGGTGCAGCGCGTCGTGCAGGAGGCGCTGACCAATGCCGCCAAGCACGCCCCGGGGACCGAGATCCAAGTCCTGGTGGAGCGGCTGCCGGAGCGCACCGTGGTGACCATCACCAACGAGGGGTCGGACAGCCCGCCACACGACACCAGCGGCAGCGGGATGGGGCTGGTCGGGCTCGCCGAGCGGGTCCGGGTCCTAGGCGGCACCCTGACGGCGCGCCCCCTCGAACACGGTGGCTTCGAGGTGGCGGCGCGGCTGCCGCACTCGGGCACCCGCAGCGGCATCGCCCAGTCCCCCGGGCCGGCCGACGGCAGCGGGCTGCCGGGCGCGCCCGTATCGACCAAGGCTCGGCAGCGGGCCGAACGGCGGGTGCGCCGCAGTCTGGTCGCGGTCGTGGCCGTGCCGGTCGCGGCGGCGGCCGCGGTGGCCGTGCTGATGGTCGGCTACGTCTCCCGGACCGTCGAGAACATGACGCTCGACGCGGCCACCTACCGCGGTCTGCGGCAGGGCCAGAAGTGGGAGGACCTGCGCTCCCAACTGCCCGACCAGGAGGTGAACGCGGGGGCCGCGGTGGAGAACCCGCCCATACCGAAGCAGGCTTCCTGCAGGTACTACCGCGCCGACGGCGGCGGCCTCTTCTCCATGGGGTCCGCGGTCTACCGGCTGTGCTTCACGGACGGCCAGCTCGTGACCAAGGACGAGCTGCGCGAGAAGCGGAATTAGGCTCTTCGATCCTCCTGGATCCTGCTGCATCCGGTGGCATCCGGGGTCGGTGTGGACGTGTCCACACGCCCGAATTGCGGCTGGCGGGCGCTGGTCGGCCCTGAGCTACGGGCGCCGAGACCGCAGGTGAGAACCGATGCTTGCGGAACCTGGTCAAGACGAGTGGCCCTGTGCTACGTCGGGCTACCCCGCCTGGGGCCGAAGTCGATCTTCGGGGGAGCTGGAGTCCTCGCCAGGTGGCTTTCATGTGGGGAGGGACAGGCACCATGGATGCTCACGTGCAGACCCGTGTTGCGGCATACGCCATCGCGGTGGAAGACGAGCGGCTGCTCCTGGCCCGCTTGTCGGACGCATCACCCCCTGGCGGACCTGTGCGCTCATGGCGGACGGCGAGCTCGTCGTACCCCGCGAAAGTGCCTAGCGATCGCGGCCGACCAGGCCTGTTTCCCAGGCCGCGAGTGCTGCCTCCACGCGGTTGCGTGCTCCCAGCTTGCCGAGGATCGCGCTGACGTGGGCTTTCACGGTGCCTTCCACCAGGTGTAGGCGGGAGGCGATCTCGGCGTTGGACAGTCCCGCGCCGAGCAGCGTAAGGACGGAAGTCTCCCGCTCGGTGAGCTGTTCGACCGGGTGGCGGGACGATGGAGTGCGGGTCATGCGGCCGGTGCGCAGCCCGCTGATGACCCGGGTGGCGACTCTTGGTGACAGGTAGGCGCCTCCGGCGGCCACCGCGTGTACACCCGTCAGCAGTTCCCTGGGGTCGTCTGCCTTGAGCAGGAAACCGTTCGCGCCCACGCGCAGGGCGTGCTCGATGAAGTCGTCCTCGCCGAAGGTGGTCAGCATGATCACCGCAGTGCCCGGCAGGTCCCGGTAGATCCGGGCGGTGGCGGTGATTCCGTCCAGCCGTGGCATCTGGATGTCCATGAGGGCCACAGCCGGCCGGTGGCGATGCGCCGCCTCGATGGCCTCGTGCCCGTCGGCAGCCTCCGCGACGACCTCGATCCCGGAGTCCCGCGCCAGGATCGCGCGCACGCCGGCGCGGACCATCGCCTCGTCGTCTGCCACCAACACGCGTACCACCGGCACAGCCTAACCACTCGCCGTGGTCGATGAATTGGGCGTTCGGCAGGGGAGCCCCTGACGAAAGTAAGGGGTGCGATCACCGCCGCTGGAGCGATGCGGGAGGGCCCCGGCGATTCCTACGGTCGTGGACGTACCGGAACGCCGGTGACCGAAGGAGATACGTGATCACGCTCAGAGGCCTGACGAAGCGCTATGGCGCGACCGCGGCCGTCGATGGCCTGACATTCGACATCAGGGAAGGGCAGGTGACCGGGTTCCTCGGCCCGAACGGGGCGGGCAAGTCGACCACCATGCGGATGATTCTCGGGCTGGACCGCCCGTCCGAGGGGGAGGCGCTCATCGATGGCAGACCGTACTCCGCGTTCCGCCATCCGGTCCGTGAGGTCGGAACGCTCCTTGATGCGAAGGCGCTGCACCCTGCGCGCTCCGCGCGCGGCCATCTCCTCGCGCAGGCCCGTAGCAACGGAATCCCCGCGAGGCGCGTGGACGACGTGCTGGAGACGGTGGGGCTGACCAAGGTCGCGCGTCGGCGCGCCGGCGCGTTCTCGCTCGGCATGCACCAGCGGCTCGGCATCGCCGGGGCCCTTCTCGGCGATCCGAAGGTGCTCATTCTCGACGAGCCGGTCAACGGTCTCGACCCCGACGGGGTGCGCTGGGTGCGTGAGCTCGTCCGGGCGCAGGCGACCAGAGGCCGGACGGTCTTCCTTTCCAGCCATCTCATGAGCGAGATGCAGTTGACCGCAGATCGGCTCGTTGTCATCGGGAAAGGCAGGCTGCTCGCGGACCAGCCGATGGCGGAGCTTCTGGCGAGAAGCTCCCAGGCTTCGGTGCGTGTGCACGCCCCCGACCCCGGGGAGCTGCGCATGCTCGTCGAGCATCTGGGGCGGCGCGCCACGGTGCGTGTCGAATCGGTCGGCGACGGCGTGATCGTCGTCAAGGGCAGCGGCGTCGCAGAGGTCGGCGACCTCGCGCACCGGCTGGGCGTACGTCTGCACGAACTGCGGGGCGGCGCGGCCTCCTTAGAGGATGCGTACATGGAACTGACGGCCCGGAGCGTGGAGTACGGGGCCATGGACACCGCGTCGGCGACGAAGGTGGGGGCATGAGCGCTGTGACGACCGAGGCAGGCGACCGAGTGGCCGAGCGCCCGTACTCCGGCGGCGGGCAGGCCGGGGCGGTCGCCGCCGAGTGGGTCAAGTTGTGGTCCGTCCGCTCGCCGTACGTGTGTTTGGTGGCGGGCGCGGCGATCACGGTCGTCTTCACCTTCTACTACGGCTCCATCGCCCGTATCAACGACAAGCCGCCGCAGCCAGTCGGCAACGCGCCGGTGACGTCCCTGCTCCTCGTCCAGTTCGCCGTCGTCGTCCTGGCGATGACCGCGGTGACGAGCGAGTATGCGACGAGCAGCGTGCGCACCTCGCTGCTGTGGGTGCCCGTCAGACACCGGGTGCAGCTCGCCAAGGCGCTCGTGTGCGCGGCTGTGGCCTTCGCCGCCGGAGTTCTCCTCGGTGTGCTGGGCATGGGTGTGGCGTGGGTGCCCTTCCGGGGCCACGCCACGTTCGAGGTCACGAAGGCCGTCTGCCAGCTGCTGGCGATGGGCGTGTACTGCGCGCTGATCGCGGCGCTGGCCGTCGGGGTGTCGTTCGCGCTGCGGGCCTCGGCGGGAGCGCTGACGGTGCTCTTCGTCCTGATCTCGGCCGTCCCCAGCATGCTCACGGGGCTGGGCGGCGACGTGCTGCTGGCGATCAACGACTACCTGCCGCAGACCGCGGGCACGTACCTCATGCGGGGCGACGGCGGCGCCCCGTACCCGACGGCCGTGGCGGCCGTGATCGTGGCGTCGTGGACGGTCGCCGCCCATCTGCTCGGACTGCTCGTACTGCGACGCAATGACGCGTGATGCCCGCCTCCCCCGCTACCTGCGCCGTGCCGCCCTGGGCGACAGCCGGGCCTGGGGCACGATCCCGGGGGCGTCGCCGGGCGACGGCTCAGGCGGCACTCGGCTCGCCTGGCACTACGTCCTTGGCCACCAGTCGGCCGTCCGACCAGCAGAGCCGGTACAGGTCCACCTGCTCCAAGAGATTGATGTTCGACCGGTAGAACTCGCAGGTGGAGCCGGAGGGCGCGGGCTCGGCCCTCATGTGGTCGGGCGGATAGCGGAACGGCTGAGGTGGCAATACCGCCTCGTAGCCTTCTCGTTCGGCACCGACCTTGAGTGTCGCGAAGTCCGCGGGCCGCAGCACGCAGGTGGACAGCTGATAGCCGAGCAGCGCGGCGGAGACGAGCGTGACGAGTCCGAATCCGGCCGGGAGTCCGAACGCGATAGTGAAACGTAACCGGGCCCGGCGCCGGGCGGCCGACGCCAACCCGCTCACCGATGCCGAAGCCGAGTGCTCCGGCGCGGGCTCGGTCACCCTCGGTCGCTCGGCGGGCGCGCGGTCCGGCAGGGCGGCGAGCACTTCGAAGCCATCTGCCGAGGGCGCCGCCCGCAGCGTCCCCCCGAGCATCAGGGCCCGTTCCCGCAGCCCGGCCAGTCCGTGCCGGCCCGGCCCCACGGTGGACGCCGCAGCAGACTGCGATGCCGTATTCGTCACCCGCACCGTGGTCCAGCCGCCATCGCGAGTGACGCGTACGAGGACCGCGCTGCCGGGAGCGTGCTTGATGGCGTTGGTCAGTGACTCCTGCACCACGCGGTACACCGCCCGGTCGACCAGCGGCGGAAAGACGTCTGCACCGTCGCGGCTCAACTCCACAGCGACGCCGGACTCCCGTACACGCCCGACGAGTTGCTCCAGGGACTCCACCGAGGCGGCAACGGCCCCGTGCGTCGGCACCGGCTCCGGCGCCCGCTCCGCTTCGGGGCCGTCACGCAGTACCCCGATGGCGTCCCGTAGGTGGTCGACCGCATCCGAAACCATCCCGCGCAGCTCGGCGAGGTCCTCACGGTCCTGTCCTGACAGTGTCGGAGACAGTTCCAGAGCGCCCGCGCGCAGACCGATGAGGCTGAGCTCGTGCCCGAGGGAGTCGTGCATCTCGGCCGCGATCCTGGTCCGCTCCCTCAAGCGCGCCTGCTCCGCGACGTGGCCCTGCTGCCTCTCCAAGCTGTGCGCGCGCTGCCAGCCGCCGTGTACCAGGGCCTGCCGGGCGTGCCAGTAGCGGCCTGTCAGCCAGGGCAGCACCATGGCCGCAGGCAGCAGCGTCACGGCGTAGAACCAGTGGACGGCGCCTACCCGCAGTACACCGCACAGCCCCAGGTCGACCGCCATGCAGCCGCCGAACACCCACAACGCGGCTCCGGTGTCCGCGGACCTGGTGGCGAGCAGAAAGGACAGGACGGCCAGCGACAGCAGGTAGGCGTTCGCCGGCGTTCCTGGTGAGGCCAGGCCGAGTGCGCACAGCCCGTTGACGAGGAACACAGCGCCGCCGGGCCGCTTTCGGCTGCCCGGGACCGCCACCGCCAGCACCAAGGCGGGCAGCAACAGCGCCGTCACCAGGGACGACCGGGCCTGGTCCGCGTACCAGAAGACGCCCGCCGCCATGAGCACCGTCCACAGCAGCGCGTCCGCCGCCGCAGGCCGTGCCGCCGCCCAAGCCGTCCGCGCGGACACCCGCGCGTCATACTCGCCAACACCACCCGTACGACCGATCACCCGCCGAGGCTACCGAGGGCTCTTTCCATGGGCGTCGCCACGTTCGATCGCCGGTGCCGAAACCTCAGGCTCCCGGCGCACGGTGAGTGAGTTCGTGCTGCCGCACGCGCAGCCGCGTAACGCCGGGCTGTGGGACCCGCGGGGCCAGATCCCACAGCAGGCCCCGTCATCGACAGCCGTTTCGGCAGGTCAGCTGGGGCCACGTGGGGTCACGTGCCGGGGCGTGTCCACACAACTGGTGGACGCGTCCACACGCAGAACACCCCCCTGCCCTGCGTTTCCGCAGGTCAGGGGGGTGATTCGAGCGGTAGCGGTGGGATTTGAACCCACGGAGGAGTTGCCCCCTCACGCGCTTTCGAGGCGCGCTCCTTCGGCCGCTCGGACACGCTACCGAGGCAGAGCCTAGCGGACGAAGGGCCGAGATCCGAAATCGGTTCCGGGTGGGGGTGGATCAGGGGGTGGGTCGGGGGGTGCGGAAGAAGGCGGTGAGGGGGGCCGCGCACTCTTCCGGGAGGACGTCGTGGATGACCTCGGGGCGGTGGTTGAGGCGGCGGTCGCGGACGATGTCCCAGAGGGAGCCGACGGCGCCCGCCTTCTCGTCGACCGCGCCGTAGACCACGCGGTCGAGCCGGGACAGCACGATGGCGCCCGCGCACATGGCGCACGGCTCCAGGGTCACCACCAGGGTGCACCCGGTCAGCCGCCAGCCGCCGAGGCGGCGGGCCGCGGCGCGCAGGGCGAGGACCTCGGCGTGGGCCGTGGGGTCGCCGTGGGCCTCGCGTTCGTTGCGGCCGCGGCCCAGCACCGTGCCGTCCGGGCCGAGCACGACGGCGCCGACCGGGACGTCTCCCGTCTCGGGTGCCCGTACGGCCTCCTCCAGCGCGAGGCGCATCGGGGCGCGCCAGGGGTCACGCAGGGGGTCGGGGTCGGGTCCGGGGAAGAGGCCGGTCAGCGGATCGGTCATGACACCAGTGTGGCGGCGGTCAGCGAACCGCCTCCAGGCCCTCCATGCTGCAGCCGAGCATGTCCGCGATCGATTCGAGCGCGTCCCCGTCGAGGGTCTTCAGTTCCTTCTCCTCCATGCCCAGGTCGGTCAGGATGTCGCCGTCGCCGAGCGGGCCCACCGGGACCGGGGCGTCGGGGTCGGCTTCGTCGTCCTCGTCGGGCTCGCCGTCCTCGGTGCCGTCCAGGTCGACGAGGCTGTCCAGGTCGTCCTCGGGGTCCCGGCCGAGCAGCTCGTCGGTGAGCATCGAGCCGTACGAGGTGCGGGCGGCCGCGGCCGCGTCCGATACGTAGATGTGCGGGTCCTCCTCGCCGTCCACGCGGACGACGCCGAACCACGCGTCTTCGTGCTCGATGAAGGCCAGAACCGTGTCGTCGTCCTTGGCGGCCCCACGAGCCAGATCGATCAAATCGGTCAGAGTCTCCACGTCATCGAGCTCTGTGTCGCTCGCTTCCCACCCTTCTGCGGTGCGCGCGAGCAATGCGGCGAAGTACACCGTGACTCTCCCACTGGTCATAGGCGTGCCGGGGCGGGCGGGACAGTGTCCCGCCCCAATCGGAATCGTGGCAGAAACCGTCGCTTCGCGAGAGGTCTTCCGCGCTGCGTCGTGCACCAGTCCAAAGAGATGTGGCTCACGTGAAACGAAACGGACCGACCTGATCGCTCCCTCGGCGGTGCGCCGGGTTCGGGTTCGGGATCGCGTTCCTCAGCGGAACGTACGCAGCAGTATCGCCTCGCGCATCCGGGCGGCGCGGGTCAGTCGCGGTCGGACGCGGTCGCGCACCCGCCGGGCCTCGTCCAGCGCGCGCAGGAAGCTTTCGCGACGGCGGCGGCGGTCCGCTGTGCTCTCGCGTGCGGACACGGCGCCCATCGTCCTGCCGGTGGGCATGTCGGTGTCGGCCATGGCCTCACCCCTCGGGCCGAGGTGTCCGCCCGGACGTTGGGCCCGGGCGCTCCTGCCCACTTTCCCCCGAAACAGCGCTTTGATGCCAGTACGGCGGCAGACTGTCGGCGCGCGCCGGGTGCCGCCGGGGGTCGCCGGGGGTTACCGGCGGGAGCCGCGGGCGGTGGGCTCGGTTAGTGTCGATGCCATGCGGATCCACGTCGTCGACCACCCGCTGGTGGCGCACAAACTCACCACGCTGCGCGACAAGCGCACCGACTCCCCCACCTTCCGGCGGCTCGCCGACGAGCTGGTGACCCTGCTCGCGTACGAGGCCACCCGCGATGTGCGGACCGAGCAGGTCGACATCGAGACCCCGGTGACGCCGACGACCGGCGTGCGGCTCTCGCACCCGCGCCCCATGGTGGTGCCGATCCTGCGGGCGGGGCTCGGAATGCTCGACGGCATGGTGCGGCTGCTGCCGACGGCCGAGGTGGGCTTCCTCGGCATGATCCGCGACGAGGAGACGCTGCAGGCGTCCACGTACGCCACGCGGATGCCCGAAGACCTTTCCGGCCGTCAGGTGTACGTACTGGACCCGATGCTGGCGACCGGCGGGACGCTCGTCGCCGCCATCCGCGAGCTGATCAAGCGGGGCGCCGACGATGTCACCGCGCTGTGCCTGCTGACGGCGCCCGAGGGCGTCGAGGTGATGGAGCGCGAACTGGCGGGCACGCCCGTGACGGTGGTCACCGCCTCCGTCGACGAGCGGCTGAACGAGCACGGGTACATCGTCCCGGGGCTCGGCGACGCGGGCGACCGGATGTACGGGACGGCGGGCTAGAGCTTCGTACGGTCCGGCTCAGCAGGGCGAGCCGGACGGCTTGGGTGAGGGCTTGGTCAGCGCGGTGAGCGCCTTGTCGGCGTCTTTCTGCTTGGCCAGGTCCTTGAACCCCGAGCCGATGATCAGATCGACGTCCTTGCCGCGGCGGGCGTCGTTCTTGGTCTGGGCCCCGGCGAGCTGGGTGCCGAGCACCCGGGAGGCCCCTTCGGCGGAGGCCGGTGCGCCCAGGAGTATCCCCGCGGCCTTGACCTTGTTGTCGTACGCCTTCGGGGCGTTCCCCACGTCGCCGATCTTGAAGCCGCGCTTCTCCAGCGCCTTGGCGGTGTCCTTCGCGAGCCCCGAGCGCTTGGTCGCGTTGTAGACGTTGACGGTGATGTCGGACGGCTTCGGCAGCTTCTTCGCCGCCGCCGTACGGGACGACGACGCGGGGTCGCGCTTGCAGTCCGCGCTGCCGCGCGCCGCGCGCACCGTGTCGCCGCCCTTGCCGCCGCCACCGGAGAAGACGTCGATGAGCTGAAGTGTCCCCCAGCCGACCAGGCCGAGCGCCACGACCGAGCCGAGGGCCGCGAAGACCAGGCGTCGGCGGCTCCGGGGCCTGCGCATACGCGGGTAGCGGTCGCCCGTGATGCGGTACTTACCGCCCATGCCGGGAGGGGTCAGCATGCTCATAAGCGCAGCGTAGTGCGACCTGGTGACGATGCCTACTAAATGATCAATGGTTCGTGTGCAGTCCAACCCGAAAGGGCCAATGCGAGGGCCCGGCGGCGGACGCCCGCGGACGGCGTCAGTCGAGTTCCAGCACGCGTGCGTGCAGCACCTGACGCTGCTGGAGCGCGGCGCGCACGGCTCGGTGCAGCCCGTCCTCCAGGTAGAGGTCGCCGTCCCACTTCACGACGTGGGCGAAGAGGTCGCCGTAGAACGTCGAGTCCTCCGCGAGCAGCGTCTCCAGGTCGAGCTGCTGCTTCGTCGTGACCAGTTGGTCAAGACGTACCGGGCGTGGGGCGACATCCGCCCACTGGCGGGTGCTTTCCCGGCCGTGGTCGGGATAGGGCCGACCGTTTCCGATGCGCTTGAAGATCACACGGAAAGCCTACCGGGCAAGCGGCTTCCGGCGCAGCCAAGGCGCGGGAGTGCCAGGCCGGGGGCCGGGGAAGGGGCTTGGGAGTGGATGGACAAAAGGGTGAAATTTTCTTAGGAGGGGACTAGTCGCCCAAGGGGGTCAGGAGTAACGTTAATAACAGCCTGCGGGGCGAGCGAGGGAGCTCGACCGGAGAGGCGTTCAGGACAGAGGACTTTGGTTCTCCGGAGCGTCTCGTTGATGGCCGGGCTGAGAGGCCGGAAGGTCGGGGAGACCGGAAGGCGACCTCCACCACCTGATCCGGACAATGCCGGCGAAGGGAGCCCACCTCGCAGGTTTTGTGCTGCCCGGTTGCTGCCCGGTTGCGGTGGGTTCCTTTGCGTTCAAGCATGGCCGCATGCGCTGTCTGGTCACCGGGGCCACCGGGTACATCGGCGGCAGGCTCGTGCCCGAGCTGCTGAGCGCGGGGCACGCGGTGCGCTGTGTGGTCCGTTCCCCCGCGAAGCTGCGCGATCACCCCTGGGCGGGGCGGGTCGAGATCGTACGCGGCGACGTGACCGACGAGGAGTCCATCGGGGCGGCCCTGGAGGGCGTGGACGTCGCGTACTACCTGGTGCACGCGCTGGGCGGCGGGCCCGGCTTCGAGGAGACCGACCGGCGCGCCGCCCGCCTCTTCGGCGAGCGGGCGCGGGCCGCCGGGCTCCGGCGGATCGTCTACCTCGGGGGGCTGACCCCGGCCGGGGTCCCGGACCGCGACCTCTCACCCCATCTTCGTTCCCGCGCCGAAGTGGGCCGGGTGCTGCTGGACTCCGGGGTGCCGACCGCGGTGCTGCGGGCCGGGGTGATCATCGGGTCGGGTTCGGCGTCGTTCGAAATGCTGCGCTATCTGACCGAACGGCTACCGCTCATGGTCACCCCGCGCTGGGTCCGCACCCGCACCCAGCCGATCGCCGTCCGCGATGTGCTCCGGCTGCTGGTCGGCTGCGCCGCCCTGCCGTACGAGGTGAGCCGGGCCTTCGACATCGGCGGCCCCGACGTCCTCACCTACCGGGACATGATGCGGCGGTACGCGGCCGTCGCCGGGCTGCCCCGGCGCGGCATCTTTCCGGTGCCGGTGCTCAGCCCGAGGCTGTCCAGCCTCTGGGTCGGGCTGATCACCCCCGTACCGGGTGCTCTCGCGCGGCCGCTGGTGGAGTCGCTGCGGCATGAGGTGGTCTGCGGCGAGCGGGACATCGGGCGGTATGTGCCGGATCCGCCGGGTGGTCCGCTCGGCGTGGACCGGGCCTTGGAGCTGGCGTTGCGGCGTATCCGCGAGGCGGATGTGGCCACCCGCTGGTCTTCCGCCGCCACGCCCGGCGCGCCCAGCGATCCGCTGCCCACCGACCCCGACTGGGCGGGCGGCACCCTCTACACCGACCACCGCCGCCGCGCCGTGAACGCCTCCCCGGAGGAGGTGTGGCGGGTCGTGGAGGGGATCGGGGGCGAGAACGGGTGGTACGCGCTTCCGCTGGCGTGGGCCTTGCGTGGCTGGATCGACACCCTGATGGGCGGCGTCGGCCTGCGGCGCGGGCGGCGTGACGCGGCCCGGCTGCGGGTGGGGGACAGCCTCGACTTCTGGCGGGTCGAGGAGGTCCTGCCGCCGCGTCTGCTGCGGCTGCGGGCCGAGATGCGGTTGCCGGGGCTGGCGTGGCTGGAGATGCGGGTGGATCTTGACGCGGCCGGTCGTACGGTCTTCCGCCAGCGGGCCGTCTTCCACCCGCATGGGCTGGCGGGGCACGTCTACTGGTGGGGGGTCTCGCCGTTCCATGCGCTGGTGTTCGGGGGGATGGCTCGCAAGATCGCCGCCAAGGCGGAGTCGGCGGGTCCGGCTGTGTGCCGGTGACCGGGCTGCCGGGGTGGTTGTTCCCCAGCCCCGCCCCTTCCCGAAACCGGGGCTCTGCCCCGGGCCCCGGACGCGGTCCGGTCTGCGCCGCAACGTCTGCCTGACGGGGCGGGATGTGGCGGGCCGGGGTGCGCTGTCGTCTGCGGTGGGTGGTTGTTCCCCTGGCCCGCCCCTTCCCGAAACCGGGGCTCTGCCCCGGGCCCCGGACGCGGTCCGGTCTGTGCCGCAACGTC